>CAZKXZ010000053.1:0-37004 GCA_964556695.1 uncultured Gemmatimonadales bacterium | reverse complement strand
GACGTGACTCCCATTCCGCACAACGGTTGCCGTCCTCCCAAACGCCGAAGAGTCTGAAATAAATGAGATATACCGGACCCAGCTGCCGGCTTTGCCGGCGCGAAGGTACCAAACTGTTTTTGAAAGGCGCCAAGTGCTTCACGGAGAAGTGCCCCGTCGAAAGACGGCCGTTCGCTCCGGGACAGCATGGCCAGAGTACGGGGCGCAGGCGCAAAGCATCCGAGTATGCAAAGCAGCTCCGCGAGAAGCAGAAGATCAAGCGCATTTACGGAGTGAGCGAGAAGCAGTTCCGCAACACCTTTGAAAGAGTGGCAACTCTCCCCGGAATTACGGGGCACAATCTGCTTGCCGCTCTGGAAAGCCGCCTGGACAACATGGTTTACCGAATGGGTTTCGCGCCAAGCCGCAAGGCTGCGCGCCAGCTCATCCGCCACCGCAATGTCGAGGTGAAGGGGCGCACGCTGGACATTCCCAGCTATCTCGTTCAGCCAGGCGAAGAAATCAGAGTGCAGCAGGACGCGCGCGAACAGCAGTCGGTGCTTGGCGCGCTGGAGTTGTCGTCACGAGGTGGTGCGCTCTCGTGGATTGCGGTTGACAAGGAGACGTTCAGTGGGCGCATGCTGGAACGCCCCACTCGGCCGAGCATTCCAATCGCTGCGCAGGAACAGCTCGTAGTCGAGCTTTATTCGAAGTAACCACGAAGTTTGTCGCGCGCGATTTCGCGCGTGACAAGGTCGGGACCCTGACTCCCACACGAACTTGCCGCGCGTCAGGGGCGGGGCAAGGCGTTGCCGAGGCGAATCCGGCATGACCAGTTATTGAGGTAGTCCAACATTATGTCCAAGTCCATCGATATCGGCGGTTTGGTGCGTCCGCAGGTTGTTGAGAGAATCACGCGCGCCGACAATCCCAACATCGCCGAATTCCGTATTCAGCCGCTGGAGCGTGGCTACGGCCACACCCTCGGCAATTCCATGCGCCGCATGTTGCTCTCCTCGCTCAGGGGTGCCGCGGTTTGGGGATTCCGGATTGACGGAGTGCTGCACGAGCACCAGACCGTCGCCGGCGTGGCGGAAGATGTGCATCAGATCATTGGAAATCTGAAAAATCTTGTTCTTCTTCTCGACGATGAAATTGAATCGGTGATATTGAAGGTTTCGCGCAAGAACGCCGGTGCGGTTACAGCGGCGAACATTCACGCGGCGAGTGGCGTGACTGTGGTCGACAAGACGCAGCACATTCTCACGCTGACCGAAGATCGCGAAATAAGTATCGAGCTCTATGTGAACAAGGGCCGCGGATATGTCGAGGCCGACCAGCATGTTACCGAGAAGGGGATGCCGGTGGACCTCGTGCGCGTCGACTCGATCTACAATCCCGTTCGTCGCGCGAATTTCTCGGTGTCGGAAACACGCGTAGGACAGCGCACCGACTATGACCGACTTACTCTTGTTGTTGAGACGGATGGAACGATCGCGCCGGAAGAAGCCGTGAGTTACGCGGCCGCGCTGGCGCAGACCCACTTCCAGTATTTCGCGGACTTCGGTTCACATTCAGCCAGTTCCGATCCGCTGGGCGTTGAGATCGGACAGATAGAGGCGGCGCGGTTGATCGACCTGTTCTCCAAGGGAATCGATGACCTCGGTCTGTCTGTGAGAACCGGGAACACCATGAAGAACATCGGCGTCCGCACACTGGGCGATGTGGTGCGACTCACACCACGCATGATCGACAACATCAAGGGCTTCGGCAAGATATCGCTCAAGGAAATCGTCGACCTGATGGATACTCAGAACCTCAAGTTTGCAATGCGTTACAAGGTTGAGGGTGACAAGATGTGGGTGTTTGACTGGGGCACGCCCCCGGGCATCGTAGCGGCCAACGCGGTCGTCAAGGAAGAGGAGACAGCGGACAATGCGGCATCGTAAAGCGGGTCGGCAGCTTCGCCGCACCAGCGAGCAGAGAATCGCGTTATTGCGAAATCTCGCGACCTCGCTAATCAAGGAAGAAGCGATTGTGACGACCGAGGCCAAGGCCAAGGAATTGCGTCCATTCATCGAGCGGCTCATTACCAAGGCGAAGAGCGGAACGTTGCACGATCGCAGGCTGGCCGGAAAACATGTTCGCCAGCGCGATGTGGCGGACAAACTATTCACTGACTTGGGCAAGCGCTTTGCCAAGCGTGCCGGCGGTTACACACGCATTCTCAAGACCGGCCATCGCAAGGGTGACGGCGCCGACATGGCGCGCATAGAGTTGCTTGACGGTAAAGGAGCAGGCGTATGATCAGACATCGCTGTTATGTGTGCGATCGCGGAGTTGCCTTTGGCAACAACGTTTCGCACGCCAACAACAGAACCCGTCGGGTCTGGAAGCCCAACCTGCAGGTTGCGCGCGTCGTTCACGAAGGAAAGATCGTCCGGGTCAAGGTTTGCACGCGCTGCCTCAACGCGGGCAAGATTCAGCGCGCTCCGCGCGGAGTTCAGCCAGCGTGAAGACACGCGTGGTACTCAGCGCGGCAAATGAGGGGAGCCAGCACAGCTCCCCTCTTTGTCAGCGAGTGGGCAGTGGTGCATTGTTGTCATTCCGGCGAAAGCCGGAATCCATTTTCGAATCAACATGGATTCCGGCTTTCGCCGGAATGACAAGCAAATAATGCCTACCGCGCTGATCACGGGAATCACGGGCCAGGATGGTTCCTACCTGGCGGAATTCCTGTTATCGAAGGGCTATCGCGTTGTTGGTGTTGTTCGCCGGACGTCGACAACTCCTTACGATCGTATTTCTCATCTGCTGGACCGAATCGAACTTGTCTCCGCTGATTTGCTCGATCAGCACTCGCTTCTCGAGGCAATCGAGCGTGCGGCACCCAGTGAGATTTACAACCTGGCAGCCCAGAGTTTCGTGCATGCATCCTGGTCACAGCCGGTCCTGACGGGCGAGTATACCGCACTCGGGGTAACTCGCGTGCTGGAGGCGATGCGTAAGGCAGCCCCAAAGGCACGCTTCTACCAGGCTAGCTCGAGCGAGATGTTTGGGAAGGCGCAGCAGGTTCCACAGAGCGAATCAACACATTTTTACCCGCGCAGCCCGTACGGCGTGGCAAAGGTGTACGGCCACTGGATCACTGTGAATTACAGGGAGAGCTTCGGGCTGCACACAGTGTCTGGCATTCTCTTCAATCACGAGAGTCCGCGACGCGGCATCGAGTTCGTCACGCGCAAGATCACCGACGCAGTCGCGCGAATAAAACTCGGCCTCGCCAAGGAATTGCGTCTCGGGAATCTTGAGTCGCGACGCGACTGGGGTTTCGCTGGCGATTACGTTGAGGCGATGTGGCTGATGCTTCAGGCGCCGGAACCGGCGGACTTCGTCATTGGCACCGGTAAGACATGGACGGTGCGGGATTTCTGCAGAGTCGCGTTCGAACAGGCGGGTCTCGACTACCGTGACTACGTCGTTCAGGATCCGGCGATGATCAGGCCAGCTGAGGTCGATGTTCTCGTGGCCGACCCAACTCAGGCGCGTGAGAAGCTCGGTTGGGTCGCGCGCACCTCGTTCGAAGACCTGATTGGAATGATGCTTAGTAGCGACCTCGAGAGGTACCGCGGCGGACGTTGAATTGAAAGCGCTAATCACTGGAGCTTCCGGCTTCGTTGCGACGTATCTGGCACGTGAGCTCACGGCTTCCGGGTGGCGCGTTGATGGTTCGAGTTTCGATCCGGAGCGCCCCGGTGACTGGCTGTTGGCGAAACAGGGCAGCAGCGATTTCTCCAGCCGACATGACGCCAACATTACCGACGGCAACGCAATGCGTCGTGTGTTGGATGCGTCAATTCCTGATGCTGTTTTCCACCTCGCGGGGATCTCCTCAGTTGCGCAGGCGGAGCGCGATCCCGTCGCGGCATTTAATGTAAACTGTCTGGGAGTTGTGGTCCTGCTGCGCGAAATCTCCGCACTCCGTGAGCGCACTGGCAAAGATCCGGTGTGCCTTGTAGTTGGCAGCTCCGAGCAATACGGCAAGCACAATCGCTCCAGTATGCCTCTGTCTGAGGACGCGCCACTTCGACCCATGACGGCGTACGCCGCATCCAAGTGCGGCCAGGAAATCGCGGCCCTTCAAATGCATCGCGCCCAGGGACTGAAGGTGATCTGCGTTCGCAGCTTCACCCACAGCGGCGTGGGACAAGATGCTGCCTTCCTCCTCCCGGCGCTGGTACGCCGTGCGGCGGGGCTGAGAGGGAATGCCGGGTCCGAACTTGCCGTTGGAAACACGTCGCCGGTTCGCGACTACCTGCATGTGGAGGACGTGGCGCGAGCGTATAGATTGCTCGTGGAGCGCGGCACGGCGGGCGAGGTGTACAATGTGTGTAGCGGCGATGGAATGAGCGTGCAGAAGATCGCTGAGCGGATTCTGCGGCGCATGGGTGTAGCTGCCGTGCTCAAGGAGCGAGCCGACCTTGTACGTCCCGTCGACATCCCCATCCTGGTAGGAAACAACGAGAAACTCTCGCGCGCTACCGGTTGGAGTCCGTCGCACAGCTTTGACGACATTATTGAGGATTTGATTCTTGCCGCGTCGTAGCGATCTCCATCGCATTCTGGTCATAGGCTCCGGTCCGATAGTGATCGGACAGGGCGCGGAGTTCGACTATTCCGGAACACAGGCGGCCAAGGCCCTGAGGGAAGAGGGCTACTTCGTCATTCTCGTCAATTCCAATCCGGCGACCATCATGACGGATCCGGAAGTTGCCGACCGCACCTACATCGAACCGGTCACCGCGCTGTTCGTGGAGATGGTCATTGAAAAAGAGCGGCCCGATGCGCTCCTCCCCACCATGGGGGGCCAGACTGCGCTGAATGTTGCGATACAGTTGCACAACAGCGGCGTGCTGGATCGTTACGGCGTGGAGTTGATCGGCGCCAACGCCCAGGCTATTCAGGTGGCGGAAGACCGACAACTGTTCGCGCAGGCCATGCGCGAAATCGGACTCAAAATGGCTGCAGGGGGCGTGGCGACTTCGTGGGAAATGGCGCAGGAGCTGGTGCAGGATACAGGGTTCCCCGCCATAATCAGGCCTTCATTCACCCTGGGCGGTTCGGGCAGCGGAATCGCTTACAACAGGGGCGAATTCGAAGACATGGTCAAGCGCGGCCTCGAACTTTCGCCAACCACGCAGGTGGCAATCGAGCGCAGCGTGATTGGATGGAAGGAATTCGAGCTGGAGGTAATGCGCGATTGCGAGGACAATGTCGTGATTGTCTGCTCGATCGAGAATATCGATCCGATGGGAATTCATACGGGAGACTCGATCACCGTCGCGCCTGCCATGACTCTCACAGACCGCGAGTATCAGCAGATGCGCAACGCCGCGATCGCGGTGATTCGCAGGGTGGGCGTCGCTGCGGGTGGCTGCAACATTCAGTTCGCAGTGAATCCGCTCGACGGCGAAATGCTCGTCATCGAAATGAATCCGCGAGTGTCGCGATCTTCCGCGCTCGCTTCCAAGGCGACGGGGTTCCCCATCGCGCGCATCGGGACCAAACTCGCCGTGGGTTACACGCTTGACGAGATTCCCAACGACATCACCAAGACAACGCCGGCGTCGTTCGAGCCCGTGCTGGACTACGTGGTTGTGAAATGCCCGCGCTTCGCCTTCGAAAAATTCGCCAAGGCCAATGTGGGACTCACAACGCAGATGAAGTCTGTCGGTGAGTCGATGGCCATAGGACGCACTTTCAAAGAAGCATTCCAGAAGGGGCTGCGCGCCCTCGAGATTGGCCGCCCGGGTTGGACCGTGGGAGCACGCCTGCAGGATGACCGCCTGCAGGACGACAGCATTGAGGAGCTTCGCAAGGGACTGCGGCAACCAACACCGGAACGCATTTTCCAGGTGAAGCGCGCGCTGCAATCAGGGATGACTGTGCAGCAGGTTCACGATCTCACCGCGATTGACCCGTGGTTCCTTTCACAAATGGAGGAGCTGGTTGAGGCAGAAGGTGCATTTGCGGCGCAAATAGAGCCAGCGGCTGGCGACATCCGAGCCATGAAAAGGATGGGTTTCTCCGACCGACAACTTGCCGCGTTGCGCAATGAGTCGGAGGATGCCGTGCGCGCCCGTCGCTGGCGACTGGGAATCCGTCCCGCGTACAAGATGGTCGACACATGCGCAGGAGAATTTCCTTCGGCTACTCCCTATCTCTACGGCAGCTACGATGAGGAGAGCGAGGCACCCCGTACTGGCCGAAAATCTGTCGTGATCCTCGGTAGCGGTCCCAACAGAATAGGGCAGGGGGTGGAGTTCGACTACTGCTGCGTGCGGGCCGCGCTGGCCCTTCGCGAACAGGGGTACGAAACGATAATGATCAACTCGAATCCTGAAACGGTCTCCACCGACTTCGACATTTCTGACAAATTGTATTTTGAACCGCTCACGCTGGAAGATGTTCTGGAAATCGTCCAGCGTGAGGACCCGGTGGGAGTCATCGTGCAGCTTGGCGGGCAGACGCCTCTCAAACTGACGCGACCACTCGAGGCCGCAGGCGTGCGCATACTGGGTACGTCCCCCGATTCAATTGACATCGCCGAGGACCGCCGCCGCTTTGATGGAATTGCACGATCGCTTGGAATCACACAACCGCCGAATGGAACCGCGACGAGTGTGGAAGAGGCGGTGAGTATCGCAACGTCGATCGGATACCCCGTTCTGGTGCGCCCCTCCTATGTACTCGGCGGACGCGCCATGGAAATCGTCTACGATGAAGAGTCGCTGCACGACTACTTCGACCGAGCGGTTCGTGTCTCGGAGGAACGGCCGGTGCTCATCGACCGTTTTCTCGAGGATGCCTTCGAGGCCGACGTGGATGCGATTTCCGACGGCAATCGCGTGGTAATTGGCGCAATCATGCAGCATATCGAAGACGCGGGAATTCACTCGGGCGATTCTGCCTGTGTTCTGCCCCCATACATGTTGCGCGAAGAGGATATGGACACGATGCGCCGCCATGCAGTTGCGCTTGCAACCGAGCTTCGCGTGGTGGGGCTGATCAACGTGCAGTTCGCGGTGAAGGACGGAGTGGTCTATGTGCTGGAAGTGAATCCGCGTGCAAGCCGCACGATTCCTTTCGTCTCGAAGGCGATTGGCGTGCCGCTGGCGTCTCTTGCGGCGCGAGTGATGCTGGGAGAAACCCTGGAAGAGCTGGACTTCACCGAAGAAGTGCTCCCCGCCTATGTGAGCGTGAAGGAAGCCGTCTTTCCCTTCAACAAATTCCGCGAATTCGATCCTGTGCTTGGGCCGGAGATGCGATCTACGGGCGAGGTCATGGGGATTTCCGATACCTTCGGAACAGCGTATGCGAAATCGCAGCTCGCCGCCGGCAACGGGCTGCCGGTTGAAGGAACGGTCATGATTACGGTGAACGACTTCGACAAGGCGAATGTCGCTCCCATTGCGCATCGTTTCCACGCCATGGGCTTTGAAGTGGCCGCGACGGAAGGTACGGCCCGTTCGCTGCGCGCCCAGGGCATTCCGGTTACCGGCGTGATGAAGGTGTACGAAGGACGGCCCAATGCGATTGACAAACTCATCGATGGCACCGTTCAGCTGTTGATCAACACACCACTCGGCAAACACGCGCAGCAGGACGACTTCATTATCAGAGAAGCCGCCATCGCTCACCAGGTTCCCTATACCACCACGCTTTCCGCGGCGAGCGCGGCATGTGATGCGATAGAGGCGTTGCGCTCCAAGGTCCCCGAAGTGCGCAGCCTCCAGGATTGGCACGCAATGGCGGCGGCGCTCTAGAACATGGCAACATTCATTCACGAATCCGCATACGTCGATGACGGGGCTGTGATCGGCGAGGGGACCAGGATCTGGCACTTCTGTCATGTGCTGACTGGCGCGGTAATCGGGGAGCGCTGCAATCTGGGTCAGAACGTTGTCGTCATGGGCGGGACGCGCCTTGGCAACAATGTGAAGGTGCAGAACAACGTCTCCATATACGAAGGGGTCGAGCTCGAGGATGATGTCTTCTGCGGCCCATCGATGGTGTTCACCAACGTATCAACTCCGCGCAGTCATGTGTCGCGTCGCGATAAGTACGAGCGCACGCTGGTTGGTCGCGGCGCGACGATTGGAGCCAATGCAACGATCGTGTGCGGAATCACCCTTGGTGAATACTCGTTCATCGGTGCCGGCGCTGTCGTCGCGAAAGATGTTCCGGCTTATGCGTTGATGGTTGGCGTTCCGGCGCGGCGGATCGGATGGATGTGCCACTGCGGCGAGCGCCTGCCTGATACCCAGGAACTGCACTGCGTAGTGTGCGGATCCGAATACGCCAGAGAGGGCAACGTCATTCGTCGCGTTACCGATGGGTCCGCGAGAGGAAGGTCATGACGCCTTCTCGCACGCCGACGGGGCGCCCCCTTCGCATTGCCTTTGTCGGATGCGGAAGAATCAGCTCGCACCACTTCGAGGCATTGAATCGCATCGACGCGTTTGCCGTCGCTGCGGTGTGCGACATTATCCCGGAACGCGCACGTGCGGCCGGGGAGAAGTTGGGAGTTCCGTATTACACTGCTTATTCCGAGATGCTCGCCGCCACCGATTGTGATGTGGTCACGATCGCGACGCCGTCGGGACTGCACCCTGAACAGGGTATCGCAGCAGCCAAAGCGGGCAAGCATGTAATAACGGAGAAGCCGATGGCGATCTCCGTCGAAGCAGCTGACCGGCTTGTACAGGCGTGTGACGACGCGGGCGTGCATCTCTTCGTGGTCAAACAGAATCGGCTTAACCCTTCCATCAAATTGCTCAAGCGAGCGATCGACCGGGGACGGTTCGGCCGCATTTTCATGGCCAACACCACTGTGCGCTGGTCGCGTCCCCAGGAGTACTACGATCAGGCGCCGTGGCGTGGCACCTTCAAGTTCGACGGCGGTGCCTTCATGAATCAGGCGTCGCACTACGTTGATCTCATTCAGTGGCTTGCTGGTCCGGTCGACAGAGTGATGGCGATGACGGCTACTCTCGCGCGTCGCATTGAAGCAGAGGACTCCGGAGTTGCATTGTTGCACTTCAAGTCTGGCGCACTGGGCTCGATGGAAGCGACCATGCTTACATATCCGCGCAACCTGGAAGGCTCCATTACCATCCTTGGAGAAAAGGGAACTGTGAAAATCGGCGGTACTGCTGTGAATCTCGTGGAACATTGGCAGTTCGCCGACTACGACGATGACGACAAGCTGGTTGAAGCGGCCAGCACATCGCCGCCAACGGTCTACGGTTTTGGACACGAACAGTATTATCGCAATGTGATCAGAGTGTTGCGCGGGCTCGCGCAGCCCGATACCGACGGTAGAGAGGGGCGCAAATCAGTGGAATTGATTCAGGCTGTCTACGAATCGGCCCGCACCGGCAGTCTTGTGACACTGCCGCTCGTGCCGCGAGGCTGAGAGGGATATCATGCCGGTACCACTGCTGGATCTGCGCGCGCAATTCGCGACAATACGCGATGAAGTCGTCGCGGAGATGATGCACGTTGTGAACGATCAGAAATTCGTGCTCGGCGAACCTGTCGAGCGGCTCGAGGCCGAAATCTCGCGATTGAGCAGGACCAAACACGCTATTGGGTGCGCGAGTGGTACGGATGCTCTCCTCCTTGCCCTGCGGGCGCTCGACATTGGCCGCGACGACGAAGTGATCACGACCCCCTTCACCTTCTTCGCCACGGCGGGCACCATCCACAACGTTGGTGCGCGACCCGTGTTCGTGGATATCGATCCGGTGAGTTTCAATATCGATCCTGTCGCTGCCGGCGCCGCGGTGACCAGCAGGACCAAGGCGATAATTCCGGTTGATCTGTTTGGACAGATGGCCAGGATGGAGCAGATCGTTGAGCAGGCGCCGGGAGTGCCACTCATCGAGGATGCAGCGCAGTCAGTTGGCGCGCGCAGGTGTGGTGGCGGAGGATGGACGATGGCGGGTGAGAAGGCGACCATCGGGACGCTCAGTTTCTTTCCTTCAAAAAACCTGGGTGGATACGGGGACGGAGGCATGGTGCTCACGCAGAGTGATGCGATCGCGCTCCGCTTGCGGCGGCTCCGGGTGCACGGCGGACTTACTACCTATTTCCATGAGGAAGTCGGCTACAACAGCAGGCTTGATGCACTACAAGCCGCAGTTCTGGTTGCGAAGCTGCCGCATCTTGAGTCGTGGAGTGCCGGTCGGCGTGCCAACGCCGCCTTTTATACGGAGACGCTCGCTGGGGTGGGAGATATCATTACTCCGAGCGTGGACAAGGCCAATGAATCGATTTTCAACCAATACACAATTCGTACGGCGAAACGCGACGCACTACGCGAACATTTGACGGCACGCGGGATTGGAACGGCTATCTACTATCCACTGCCGTTGCACCTGCAACCCTGCTTCGACTATCTGGGATACAAGCAGGGGAGCATGCCGGAATCCGAGAAGGCCTCGCGCGAAGTTCTTTCACTGCCGATCTATCCCGAACTTACAGAGGGACAGCTGGACGAAGTGTCCGAAGCCGTTCGCAGTTTTTTTGGATGATTTGACGCACAAACACGATGAACACGAAAGGGGCACGAGAATGATGGCGAGAGAAGGAGACATGAAGGAACAGTTGTTGGCCCGGATCAAAGATCGCTCGGTGCGTGTGGGCATCGTAGGCCTGGGCTACGTGGGCCTTCCGCTCGCCATGGAGTTTGCACGGTCGGGCATCAAGGTAACCGGATACGATCTCAGCACGCGCGTTGTCAATGATCTGATGAACGGTATCTCGCACATTCAGGATGTCCCGTCCGCGCTCGTCGCGCAGCACGTGAAATCCGGAATGTTTCGCGCGACGACGGACGAAAAGAGTCTTGCGGAAGTGGATGCGATCTCCATTGCCGTTCCCACACCGCTTTCCAAGACCCGCGATCCGGACATGAGTTATGTCGTTTCAGCTGTTGACGCGATTGTGCGGAATTGCCACGCGGGGCAGCTCATAGTGCTGGGCTCCACCACTTACCCGGGGACCACGCGCGAATTGATGCTGCCGCGTCTTGAAGGGTGCGGCCTTACCGCTGGCAAGGATGTATTTGTGGCTTTCAGTCCTGAACGTGTCGACCCGGGGAATCCCAAGTGGAATACCAGGAACACGCCGAAAGTTGTTGGCGGCATCACGCCCGCGTGCAGCGAACTGGCAGCGGCGCTCTACTCCGTGTGCATCGATACCACGGTTCCAGTGTCGTCGCCCGAGACCGCTGAACTGGTGAAGCTTCTCGAGAACACCTTCAGAGCGGTCAATATCGGCCTTGTGAATGAGATGGCGATCGTCTGTGACAGGTTGGGTGTAGACGTGTGGGAAGTGATCGATGCCGCTGCTACGAAGCCTTTCGGTTTCATGAAGTTCACGCCGGGGCCGGGAATCGGGGGACACTGCATTCCGCTCGACCCTCACTACCTCGCGTGGAAGATGCGAACGTTGAATTACAAAACACGTTTTATCGACCTGGCCTCCGAAATCAACAGCGGCATGCCGGAATTCGTGGTTGAAAAGGTGAGCCAGGCGCTCAACGATCACAAAAAGCCCCTCAACGGGAGTCGTGTCCTCCTCATCGGCGTGGCATACAAGCGGGATATCGACGACGTTCGCGAAAGTCCGGCACTCGACGTCATGCGATTGCTGGACGAGCGAGGGGCCGAAGTTTTGTACCATGATCCCTACGTTGCGGAAGTGATGGAGGACGGACACAAGAGAACCAGCGTTCCCCTTACGCCGCAGATGCTGGGAGGGTACGACGCAGTGGTGATTGTTACAGACCATAGCAAGGTCGATTACCAGATGATTGTGGATCATGCGCCACTTGTCGTGGATACGCGAAACGCGACGCGCGCCACGAAACACAGCCCGGATCGCGTCGTGATGCTGGCTGGAGGAACCGGTCCCGAGGGGCGCGGGGACCACCGGCCTTCCTGACATGGTTGTTGAGTACCGCGTGCACGTGGCTTACGTTTTGGCCCAGTGTTACCGACGGAAAAGGGCCGTTGCTCATTCGAACGGTGCCCCACATTCAGGGTACAAGTGAGCGCATGATTCGACTGAGAACTTTAATGGCGGCGATTGTCCTGGCGGGCGCGGTTGGCGCTTGCCAGAAGCATTTCGACTTCACCCTCTATCCCACAAGCGACGCGATTTACAGGGGCGCCCTGGTAGAACTCAACGAGGGTAGCGCCTATGCCGCTGCCGAGGCTTTTGATCGCTTGACGGTGCAGCTGTCGGGGCGCGACAGCCTCTTGCCCAAAGCCTATTGGTATCTCGGCGTTGCGTACATGAAGACCAAGGACTACCTCCCGGCCGGCAACGCATTCCGGAAAATCCACGCCCTTTTTTCGACCGATACCCTGGCGGATGATGCTCTCCTTGCGGCGGCACGAGCATCCCGGAAACTCTGGCCCAATCCGGAGCTGGATTCCAGCTACGGAGAGGATGCCAAGGGGCTGCTGACCACCCTGATCCAGGCATACCCTCTCACCCCGCTGCGCGAGGAAGTGTTCAGGGAACTCGATGCTCTGGATGATGCGTTTGCTGCAAAAGACTATGAGGTTGCCAGGGGGCTCTTTTCAAGGAAGGCATGGGCCTCTTCGCTTACCTACCTGGATGAGGTCATTAACAAGCACCCAATCACGCCAACAGCGCGGAAGGCGCGCATCATGAAGGCCAGGGCCTATCAGAAGTTGAAGTTCGCGACTGACGCCGCGGATCAGTGCAAGCTCCTGCGCGATATGTACCGCAATGACAAGGAAGTACTGGAAGTCTGCGGCGCCGTGGCACCTCCAACGGCTGTTGCCCCGCCGCCCTGAATGGTGCGACTGGGTGTCTTCGGCGGAACTTTCGATCCACCGCATCTGGGACACTTGCTCACCGCAACGGATGCGCTTGAGCAACTCTCTCTGGACCGAATCCTTCTGGTTCCGAATGCCGTACAGCCCCTGAAAGGAGCGGCACAAGCCTCGCCCGGCGAACGGCTGGAAATGGTTCGTCTGCTGGCCGGAAACGACACGCGCTTTCAGGTCGAGTCCATCGAGGTGGATCGCGATGGACTGTCATTCACAGTTGATACGCTCGAAGAACTCGCATCGCGATACGCCGGCGCGCGGCTCTTTTTTCTGGCTGGCGCGGACGTGTTGACCTCATTCCACAAATGGCGCAACACGGCCCGCATTCTGGAGCTGGCAACCCTTGTTGTACTCTCCCGCGCAGCGCCGCGTGAATCCACGGCCGACTCTGCTGCGTCAATGCGAGCTTTGGATGGGTTGCCGGAGGGGGCCATCACTGTGACGACTCGTATTATCGATATTTCATCCAGCGAAATAAGGGCGCGGGTTAAGAGGGGATTGCCAATCCACGGTTTTGTAACTGAGACAGTCGAGCGCTACATCGTGGAGCGGGCACTTTACAAGCAGGGGACTTGATGATCAAGCGGGCCATTACCGCGGTTTTTGGAAGCAGACATGTAAGGGAACGGAAGCGGTTGCAGCCGATTGTAGACGAGATCAACGAGATCTACGCCGATCTGCCGCGACTATCCGACGATGACCTCAAGGCGCAGACCCCAAAGTTCCGCGCCCTGATTGAGGAGCGCACTCGTGACCTGCGTGCGCAGATAGATGAGCTGAAACAGCGCAAGTTCACCACCGCAGTCGCGGCTGAACGCGAAAGCATCGATCGTGAACTAACGGGAACCGATGGGCGCGGCGGACTCGAAGCCCAGTTGCGAGCGACGATCGCCGAAACTCTCGAGGAGATTCTGCCCGAGGCATTCGCCACGGTGCGGGAAGCATGCCGGCGCCTTGTGGGAACAACGGTGATTGTCACCGGGCACGAGATGGAATGGAATATGATTCCATACGACGTGCAGCTCATCGGCGGCATCCAGTTGCACAGGGGAAGAATCGCGGAGATGGCCACTGGCGAAGGAAAGACGCTGGTTGCCACGCTGCCCTTGTACCTGAATGCGCTGCCCGGAAGGGGCGCCCATCTGGTAACGGTCAACTCATATCTCGCCCGTCGCGACTCACAATGGATGGGTCACGTCTTCTCCTGGTTGGGGCTCAAGGTTGGTTGCATAGACGACAGTGAGCCACACACAGCCGAACGGCGGGCCGCTTACGAGTCCGACATCACCTATGGCACCAACAACGAATTCGGATTCGACTATCTGCGTGACAATATGTCGCTGGCGCTGGACCAGCGCGTTCAGCGTGGTCACATCTACGCGATCGTAGACGAAGTTGACTCGGTCCTCGTTGACGAGGCGCGGACACCTCTCATCATTTCTGGTCCAGTCGGCAACTCGAGCGACGGCACATATGCTGAGCACAATTCCGCCGTTGCGCGCCTGGTTCGCAAACAGACCGACATCGCCAACCAGCTGGTGGGAGACGGTGAGCGCGCGCTGGAGGAGAAGGATGAGCACACCGCGGCGATGCAGCTCTACAAGGCGCGCCTGGGAGCGCCCAAGAACAAGAGGCTGATGAAGGTGCTGCAGGAGCAGGGTGTTCTGCAGCTGGTGCAGAAGATGGAGCTCAGCGTGCTCGCAGACCGCAAACTGGGAATGGCCAAGCGCGAATACGCCGACATCGAGGAGGATCTGCTCTTTGTGCTCGACGAGAAGGGACACACCGTTCACCTCACGGATCGCGGTGTCGATTTCATCGCACCGCAGAATCCGCAGGAGTTCGTGCTCCCCGACATCTCCAGCCAGGTTCACATTCTTGATCGCGACCCCGATCTCACTGCAGCGGAAAAGCTGGCGCGTCGCGCTGATATCGAGCGTGAGTACGCGCTCAAGAGCGAAAAGCTCACAACTGTTCACCAGTTGCTGCGCGCGCACTCGCTGTACGAGCGTGACGTCGACTATGTAGTGCAGGAAGGCCAGGTTCTTATCGTCGACACGTTCACCGGCCGCACCATGCCAGGGCGACGCTGGTCGGAAGGACTGCACCAGGCGGTGGAGGCCAAGGAACAGGTGCAGGTGAAGGGTGAGACGCAGACTATGGCCACCATCACCATCCAGAACTATTTCCGCATGTACGAGAAACTGGCGGGAATGACCGGTACCGCGGAAACTGAGGAGTCGGAGTTCCACCAGATCTACAGCCTCGATGTCGCGGTAGTCCCGACAAACAAGGCCGTCATTCGTGATGACCGCCAGGATCTGATTTTCAAGACCCGGCGTGAAAAATACAATGCGATTCTCGAAGAGACACAGCGACTGCACGCTCTGGGGTTCCCCGTTCTAGTCGGTACAGTGAGCGTCGATGTATCCGAGACACTGGCGCGCATGTTCAAGCGTGCCGGAATCACCCACAACGTCCTCAACGCCAAACATCATCAGCGCGAGGCGGAGATTGTTGCTGAAGCGGGGCAGCCTGGTGCGGTGACAATCGCCACCAACATGGCGGGACGCGGAACCGACATTAAGCTCGGGCCCGGCGTCACGATTTCCAAGGCGTCCGTTGTGAAGGACCCCGATGGAAAGGAGTTGGAGGTCGAGGAACTCGGCGGACTGCACATCATCGGTTCTGAGCGTCACGAATCGCGGCGTATCGACCGCCAGTTACGCGGCCGCGCGGGCCGTCAGGGTGATCCGGGTGCATCGCAGTTTTTCCTCTCGCTCGAAGATGATCTCATGCGATTGTTCGGTTCGGAGCGCATCGCGCGCCTGATGGACTCGCTGGGAGCGCAGGAAGGGGAGATGCTGACGCACCCAATGATCACGCGGTCCATCGAGCAGGCACAAAAACGCGTCGAGCTGCAGAACTTTCAGTCGCGAAAACGACTGCTGGACTACGACGATGTGATGAACCAGCAGCGCGAAGTGATTTATTCGCTGCGCGCTTTCGCGCTGGAAGGTGGTGAGGAGCTCAAGGGTGAGGCGCTCGGTCTCGTGGAGAAAGCGCTCGCGCGTCGCGTTGAGACCAACCTGCTCGCGTACGATACCCCTGAGGACTGGGACTACGAGGTTCTCTCTCAGGATCTCCTCATGCACTACCTGGTGCACACAGCGGCGATCGACGACGCGGAGCACAGGGCGACAACGCTCGAAGGCGTGCGTGAGGCGGTAGTTCAGGCTGGACGCGACGCGTTCGATAACAAGATGAAGTCCTTCGGTGAAAACGCCGACAGGGTCTTGTCGCTCGTCACGCTGAATGTCCTCGATGAAAAGTGGAAGGATCACCTTTACGACCTGGATCAGTTGCGCGGAGCGATACACTATCGCTCCTGGGGTCAGAAGGATCCGCTCATCGAGTACAAACACGATGCATATGCGATGTTCGTTGAGCTGATGCACGACATCGCGCACACCTTCGCTGAACGCTTCCTGCGCGTGCAACTCATGCCAGCTCCGCAAGCCGCGCCTCCTCCTCCTCAGGTTGCAACGCGCCGCTACAACGCGCTCGGCCTTCTGGAGGATATTCCGGATGAAGACACAGCGTCGCGCTCAGCAGATGACAACGACATCAGTCCGCCTTCTGTGGCCGGTGACGGTAAGAAAGCGCCTCCGCCGCAAATTGTCGGGCCCGGAATTTCGCGTGCTCAGCAGAACATCTCGGGAGCACCGGGCGGTGCGCCGCGCGACTGGAGCAATGTTGGACGCAATGATCCGTGCCCGTGTGGATCGGGGAAGAAGTTCAAGAAATGTCACGGAGCGTCCTAGAGGAATTGGATATTGGAAATTGGAAATTGGAGAGGCAATTGGCAATTTCGGTTATGCCGCATTCACCAATTGCCTCTCCACTATCCAATGTCCAATATCCATTTTGACCCTCCCTGCAGCGAAAGGATGTCGCAGATTATTGGGAGCGTGCGAGATTGGGAGATGCGCACAACACAGCCATCTCCAAGGTTCGAGGTCCCATGCATTCTGCCGCATTACTGCCACATACTGGCAGCCAAGGCTCCAAAGCACTAAGTATTAGAGAGTTACCGAGGTGGGAGAGGCCCCGGGAACGTCTCCTGGAGCTGGGCGCGCAGGCGCTCAATACTGCTGAACTTCTGGCGATCGTGCTGGGTGCGGGAAGCTCAAACAGGTCGGCACTCAGCGTTGGCCAAACCGTTCTGCTCTCCGGTCACGGATCACTGCGCCGACTGGCGCGTCAGCCAGTAGGCGCACTCACATCCCTCACGGGTGTAGGACAAGCGCGGGCGGTGATGATACATGCGGCGCTCGAGCTTGGAAGGAGAATGTCGCTGGAGGGGCGGATTGAAGGCCTCCCATTTCATGCGCCGCGCGATGTATTTATCCACTACGGGCCGCGACTCGAGGACCTGCCCGTGGAGGAGTTCCATGTCGCAATACTTGATTCACAGCATCGTCTGGAGAGAGATATTACGGTGACGCGCGGTATTCTCAATTGCTCGCTCGTTCATGCACGAGAAGTTTTTCGCGATGCCATCGCGGAACGTGCGGCCGCCGTCATACTGGTGCACAACCATCCCAGTGGCGATCCCACTCCGTCCGATGATGATCGCGCTGTCACGACGCAGCTCGTGGTTGCCGGCCGGCTCCTCGGGATACCGGTGCAGGATCACTTGATCATTGGTCGCGGACGGTATGTGAGTTTTGCGGAGGCCGGACTCCTGTGACAGTTGCCGCACGCACGCTGCAAATCCCGGGATGGGACTTTGGTCCGGAGGGAATGCCGGAGCGTCTCGATCCGGATGTCCTCGAGCGCGCTTATCGTTACAGCGAGCGCGTGCACGCGGGGCAAAAGCGACAGTCGGGCGATGACTTTGTCACCCACTGCGTGGAGGTGGCCAAGATTCTTGCCGATCTCCAGCTCGACACCGTTACCGTGGCCAGCGGCCTCATTCACGATGTCATTGAGGACACCGATACCACAGTCGAAGTTCTCGAGAAAGAGTTTGGCCGTGAGATAGCGCAGATCGTCGATGGAGTGACCAAGATAGGAAATCTGCCGCTCAATTCGCTGGAAGAGCGGCAGGTGGAGAACTATCGCAAGCTGCTGCTCTCCATCGCCAAGGATGTACGCGTCATCCTCATCAAGCTTGCCGACAGACTTCACAACATGCGGACGCTGGAGCATCTGCCGGAAGAGAAGCGCCGTCGCATTGCGCAGGAAACGCGCGACCTCTACGCGCCGCTGGCACATCGCTTCGGAATGGCGAAAATCCGGTGGGAACTCGAGGATCTCGCATTCAAGCATCTGGAAACGCCGGAGTATCGCACTCTCGCAAAGCTGGTGGCCCAGCGTCGCGGAGAACGCGAGGCACTCATCGCCAAAATGCGTGACCCCCTCGAGGTCGAGTTGCGACGCGCCGGCATTGCCGAGGTGGAGGTAACCGGACGGCCAAAACACCTCTGGTCGATCTACAAGAAAATGCGGCAGCGGGAAAAGCCCTACGAGGACATTTACGACCTTCTCGCGATACGCGTACTGGTAGACACGGTCCCCGAATGTTATCACGCGCTCGGCGTGATCCACGAGGGATGGACTCCTGTGCAGGAGCGCATCAAGGACTACATCGCGCAGCCCAAGTCCAACGGGTACCAGTCGCTGCACACCACGGTGTTCGGCCCCGGGCGGCAACTCTTCGAGATCCAGATACGCACACGCACCATGCATCGCACTGCGGAGTTTGGAATCGCGGCGCACTGGCTTTACAGGGAATCCAAACGCCCGGACGAACTCGACGAAGCGCTCACCTGGTTCAGGCAGGTGCTCGAGTGGCAGCTCGACGCTCGCAATCCGCAGGAGTTTCTGGAATCACTCAAGCTGGATCTCTACGAGGATGAAATCTTCGTGTTCACCCCAACTGGAGATGTGGAACAACTGCCCAAGGGCGCGACACCGATCGATTTCGCCTTTGCAGTGCACACCGAGGTCGGATTGCATTGCCACGGCGCCAAGATCAATGGGAAAATTGCACCGCTCTCGCGTCAGCTCAAGAACTCCGAGACGGTGGAAATCCTGACATCACCGCTCGCAAAACCCAGTCGTGATTGGCTCGCGCATGTTCGTACCGGGCGCGCGCGCCACAAGATCCGGCAGTGGTTGCGTCAGGAAGAACAGTCCACGTCGGATAAGCTCGGGCGGGAGATTCTCGATCGTGAACTTCGTCGTCGCCGGCTGGCAAAGCCGGATGATGAAGCGCTTGCTGTTGTCGCCGCCGCGCTCAACCTGAATGATGCGAAGCATCTGATCGCCTCAATAGGGCAGGGCGATATCGGAGTGCTGCAGGTGCTCAAGGCGTTGCACCCCGATCTCGAAGCCAGCGAACCAGCCAAGCCCAATACATTCGAGCGGCTTTTCGAGAGAATGCGCGGTGGGTCCAAGGGAATCCGCGTTCAGGGTGTGGACGGTCTCATGGTGCGCTACGCCCAATGTTGCCAGCCGGTTCCCGGCGACCCGGTGGTTGGTTATGTAACACGTGGGCGCGGATTGAGCATCCACCGCGGTGACTGTCCCAATCTTCTGTTCCTCGCTCACGAACCCGAGCGACGTCTTGAGATTGATTGGCGCGAGGTTGAAGGAGAGCGCTTTCTCGTCCGCCTCAGCCTCGAAGCTCTGGACCGGCGTGGACTCTACGCCGATGTGGCTGCCGCCATCAGCAGCACCGGAACCGACATCCGCCACCTCGAGCTAAAATCACTCGACGGCCGCGCAACCGGTGCCATCATGGTGGAAGTGGAGAACCTCATTCACCTTCAGAAGACCGTGAAAGCGATCCGTCGGGTGAAGGGAGTGACCGATGTAAATCGGCGCGAGCATGTGCAGGATGGAACTCAATAGCTCCTGTCGTTCTTAACAGCTTGGACACGAAGAGCACGAAGAAACCAAAGGCACGAAGGCACGCTGTCAACCCTTTTCTGCTTCCTCCAATCGCAATCGAATCTTCGCGCCTTCGAGTCCTTCGTGCACTTCGTGTTGAAGCTGTTATCCAGCTTATTCACCTACAGATTCAGGCGTGAATCGCAACTGGCAGCTCCGCTATATTGACTCGTATGGATTCTCAGCGCTTCGAACTCCTGGCGCCCTTCTCCCCCGCTGGTGACCAGCCCAAAGCCATAGCCGAACTCATTGCAGGTTTGCAACGTGGCGATCGATTTCAAACGCTGCTCGGCGTCACGGGCTCCGGCAAGACCATGACAATTGCCAATGTTGTGCAGGAGTACGCACGTCCCACGCTTGTGCTCTCGCACAACAAGACACTTGCGGCGCAGTTATACGGTGAACTGAAAAGTTTTTTCCCGCATAATGCGGTCGAGTATTTCATTTCGTATTACGACTACTATCAGCCCGAAGCATACGTACCGACCTCGGACACATACATCGAGAAGGACGCTTCGATCAACGAGGACATCGACCGACTGCGGCTGCGCGCCACGTCCAGCCTCATGGAGCGCTCCGACGTAATTATCGTCGCCACGGTGTCGGCCATCTATGGCCTCGGCGATCCCGTAGTCTATCGCGAGACCATGGTGCAACTGGAGCGCGGCCAGCGTATCGGCCGTGATCAGATACTGCGCGCTCTCGTTGGAATCCAGTATTCCAGAAACGATGTGGCATTCGAGAGAGGAACCTTCCGTGTCCGCGGCGACACGGTTGAAATCCTCCCGGCCTACGAGGAGCAGGGCGTCAGAATCGAGATGTGGGGGGACGAGATCGAGAAGATCTCCAAAATCAATCCCATCACCGGTGCAACCATCGCGCTCCTGGAAAGGGCTGCGATCTACCCGGCCAAACATTTCGTTACGTCGCGGCCGAAGATCGAGCGAGCGGTTCAACTCATCCGTGCGGAATTGGTCGCGCGGCTGCGCGATCTCCGTGAAGCGGGGAAACTTCTCGAGGCGCAGCGGCTCGAGTCCCGAACCAACTTCGACATTGAGATGATGCTGGAGATCGGAACGTGCGCGGGAATCGAGAATTATTCCCGGCATATCTCCGGCAGGGCGGAAGGTGAGAGGCCAGCCTGCCTGATCGATTATTTCCCGGAGGATTTTCTCGTTGTCATCGATGAGTCGCACGTGTCATTGCCGCAGATCGCGGGAATGTTCAATGGCGACAGGTCGCGAAAAACCACGCTCGTTGAATATGGCTTCAGACTCCCCAGCGCGCTGGATAACCGGCCGCTCATGTTCGATGAGTTCATGTCGCTCACCCCGCGCGCAATTTTCGTTTCTGCTACGCCAGCGGAACTGGAACTTCAGTTGTCGGACGGGGTCATCGTTGAACAGATCATCCGCCCCACAGGCCTCGTGGATCCGGAGATCGACATCCGTCCGGTGAAAGGGCAGGTCGATCACCTTCTGGGCGAGATCCGGCAGCGCGAGCGACGGGGAGAGCGCGTCCTCGTCACAACACTCACGAAGCGCATGGCAGAGGACCTGACCGACTATTTGCAACAGGTCGGAGCCCGGGTCCGATACATGCACGCGGATGTCGATGCAATCGAACGGATGGAAATCATCCGCGGGCTGAGGCTTGGTGAGTTCGACGTGCTCGTCGGCATCAATTTGCTGAGAGAAGGACTCGATCTTCCGGAGGTATCACTCGTCGCCATTCTGGATGCCGATCAGGAAGGATTCCTCCGCAGTGACAGATCGCTCATTCAAACCGTAGGTCGTGCAGCGCGTCATGTGGAGGGCCGTGCGATTCTCTACGCGGACCGGATCACCGGTTCCATGCAGCGCGCCATTGAGGAAACCAATCGCAGGCGTGAATTGCAGCGGGCGCACAATGCCCGGCATGGAATAAAGCCACGCTCTGTTCTCAAGAGCGTGGATGAGGTTCGCTACAGCACGCGCGTTGCCGATGCGCGAGCTGAGAAGGATCCGCTCAAAGTTGGAGAGAAACAAGCGGCATACGTTACTGGCGAGACGCTCGAAGAGACAATCGCTCGCGTGGAGGAGGAGATGCGCCAGGCAGCCGCGGATCTCGACTTCGAGAGTGCGGCGCGTTTGCGCGATCAGCTTTTCGAGTACAAGGCAGCCAAGTCCGGCACACGTGCCTCCGCGTCTGGTGGGAATCGGCGCTGGACGGAGTTTGCCAGGCGCCAGGGAAAGTGAGCGGATCGCTTGCGCGTTTGCCGGCGCTGCTGGATGAAACGCTGACACTGAACGAACACGATCTCGCTGAATGGGGCCGCGGAGCCGGCGCGATTCTGCAGGCACCCTGCATCATTGCTCTTTCCGGTGAACTCGGCGCCGGAAAGACTGCGTTGGTGCGCGCAATCTGTGAGGGTTATGGTGTGACCGGCGCAGTCACCAGTCCAACCTTTGCACTTATTCACCGATACCTCAGCGCCAGAAGCCCGGTACTTCACATCGATCTTTACAGGCTCTCAACAGAGCGCGAATGCGCGCAGCTGGGGCTGGAGGAACTTCTGGAGAGCAATTGTCTCATTCTCATCGAGTGGGCTGAGCGAGCGGCACAATTGCTTCCGCCGAACACCATCTGGTTGAAACTCGAATACCTGCCATCCGATTCCGCCCTGCGGATACTGCGGCCTGGAAGATGAGGAGCTACCTGGCGATCGATGCGTCGACCTATGTCGGCAGCGCCGCGATCGTGACTGAAGCAGGCGCTCTGATTGCCGAGACAGAAGCCGCGATGCGCGGCGCCGAGGAGGAGCGGCTTATGCCAGCAGTCGCAGCGCTCGTTGAACGGTCCAGCATCAACACCTCCGATCTTGCCGGCGTTATCTGCGGCGCGGGACCAGGAAGCTTTACCAGTCTCCGAATCGCTGCATCCATCGCGAAGGGGATTGCCTCAGGACTGGGAATCCCGATCTTTGCGGTTTCCTCCTTGCTCCTCATTCCCGCAGCGCTTTCTCCCGCACCAGCTCCAGGACAGTACCTCGCGCTGCTCGATGCGATGCGCGGCGACTTCCACGCGCTGCGCTGTACAGTGAGCGCGAATGGCCAGATCGATCCGATGGGAGAGGTGGCCATGCTCAGTTCCGATGATCTCTCTCGAGCGGCCGGCGAAGCGAGGGGCGCTGCAACGGAAATCGGACCCGGGCGCGCAATTGATGCATTTCCCCGAGCGCGTGGTGTTGCCAGACTCATGGCACGCATTCTTGACGGGGGCCCGGTCGATATCAACGAGTGGGAGCCGTTGTATGGTCGAATGGCTGAAGCCGAGGTGCGTCTGCGTGCCGCGACGTCCAGTCCAGCATTGCGACAGCCCTGAATGTCACCCGATGATGAAGAGCGCGTTCACATTCGCCACGCAGTGGCGCAGGATGTTCCGGCAATCGCGGAAATCGAGCGCAACGTATTTCCCGATCCATGGAGCGCCACCTCCTTCGCACACATCATCAGGGAATCACATTCGCGCATGGCCGTGGCCGTGAAGGGAAAAACCCTTATCGGCTATTCAGTCGCAATGTTTGTGGCTGATGAGGCAGAATTGGCCAACCTGGCTGTGCGCCCGGAGAATCGTGGTGCCGGCGTGGGCGGCGCCCTCCTCGATGATGTTTTTGCCGAAGCCTGGCGCCGGGGAGCGCAGAATATCTACCTGGAGGTTCGCGCCCTCAATCACACGGCTCAGGGGCTATACCGCAGGGCTGGCTTCAAAGAGGTTGGGCGCCGAGCGCGCTATTATTCACGACCAGTGGATGACGCGATCATGATGGTAAAGGAGCGACCAGTGTGAACTGATCAGTTCGCTCCAAATTACCACTTTGCAACGAAATGAACATGCGCGCACGATTTCGGTTGTGGTGCAGCACCACATCACTGTTATCGTTCTGCGCAACGAGAAATACAATCGACGAGGAGGAAAAGTGAGCCGCAGCTTGAACAAGGTCATGTTGATAGGAAACCTGGGGAGCGATCCGGAAGTCCGCTCCACAAATGGTGGCAGTCGTGTTGCCACGTTCTCACTCGCCACCGGTCGCAGTTGGACGGGGGCGAATGGTGAAAAGCAGGACAAGACTGACTGGCATCGGTGCGTAGTCTGGAATAATTCCAAGGGATCGGGCCTCGCTGACGTCGTGGAGCGCTACGCGAAAAAGGGGGAAAAGGTGTACGTCGAAGGGCGTCTGGAGCACCGGCAGTGGCAGGATAAAGAGGGACAGACGCGTTACACCACCGAAGTCATTGTCAGAGAGTTCCTGCTACTCGGTAGCAAGGGTGGGGGCTCGGGTTCATACGACGCTGTGCCCGAGGGTGCTTCTTCGGCCTCGCGTGCCAAGCCTGGCGCCAAGGCCGCTGGAGGGGGAACGGACGACTTTGAGGACTTCCCCGGGGCTCTGGAAGACGAGGACGACGACCTGCCATTCTGACGGCGGCCTCGGCTTTTCATTTATTGATGTCGCGACCTGCCCACAGGGGAAACGGCGTCTGCGAGCGGTCGTCTGAGGTGTATGAACCACTCAGGTCGACCCAAGCGAATTAATGGAGCCAGAATGACAATGCGCACGTGCTCACTTTTGTTCTTGTTTGCCATCACCACGCAGGCGAGTTGGGCCGGCGCACAGTCGTCGGTTTCCAGCAATGCTGCGCGGACTGCAGGCACTGCGGTGATCGGTGGATCGGTCACTGTCACGCAGCAGATTGCGGTGCCGCGCGATTCGGCCGGAGAATTCCGCTCGTTGAACAGGCCGCAGATGACTGCGGGCCCGGCCGTCACTGTGGGCGAATACTACTCGGCGCCCTGGCTGGAAAATGTGGGTGGCCCTGGTGGTACCGGGCGCATCGTGCGCACTACGAAATTGTCCAGTATGGGAATCTCCGAAGAGCGCGCTTTTTTCCAGCATAACGAAAACGTTTACATCGTCCCGCCCGCAGGAGGTTCTTCTGCCGTGGGGCAGCGCTATCTGGCGTTCAGGCTCGGCAACGCTGTAGGTGTCGACGGTCAGGTAATGGTGCCCACTGGGATACTGCGCATCGAAAAAGCCGGAGCAGCTGGTGATGCACCGATTGCCCGAGTGACAAATCAGTACGACCATGTAACGCCGAGTGATCGTCTCATCGCACTTGCGCCACTGGGACCGCAGGGAACCGCGGCTCCGGCAGTCGTCAGCAATGGTGTTGTCTCGAAGGTTACCTGGGTAGAGCATGGCGCCGCGCTTCCGACACTGCAATCGTATGCGATTATTGACGCCGGCTCTGCAGGAGCACGGATGGGCGACATTTTCACAATCATGCGCCCGCGTATGCAGGCAGTTGATGGCACCTGGCTCGCCGAAAAGGAGATTGCCAGGGGTCGCGTTGTGAAAGTCTCTGCAAAGGGAAGCACAATACTGATCATCAAGCAGACCGAGCCTGCAATAAGTGTTGGAGCGGTCGCGAGGCTGACGGCGCGCATGCCCTAACGGCGTTCCCGGCGTAGATTACTGGGCGAGAGCAATGATACCAATCGCCCACCTCATAGCGATTTCCCTGTATATCGGCGCCGCGGCTCTTGCCGCGACGCCGATTGCGCTTCGGGTACGGGCGCCCGTACGGTCCGTGCTGATCGTGCTGGGCGCGGGTGTAGCCGTGCATTCCGTGGTGATCGTGGGACCATGGCTGCGCGATGGTCAGCTCCCAGTAGTGGGGCTGGGGCCGGCACTTTCACTCGCCGGGTTCCTGGTTGCGGCAACCCTCCTTCTTGTCGAGTTGATCGTGCGCGAAGTGTCGCTGTCGATCATTGCATCTCCACTTGCCGCACTGATCACGACGGTTGCCAACATCGTTGGCGTCTTGCCAGCTCCGGATGTTGGCGTGCACTCAGTGCTGTTGGAATCACACATTGTCCTCAGCGTGCTGGGACTTGCGTCATTCGCCACGGCCGGCGCTGCTGGAACCATGTACCTGGTGCAACGGAACCAGCTCAAGTCGCGCCAGCTGAACGCGGTGTTCCGTGTGTTTCCACCTCTTCAAACTTTGGACAGGGTGAATCACGTTGCTGCGCTGGCGGCCTGGGTGGCGCTCACCATGGGCGTTTCTCTCGCGTTCGCACTGGCCATCAACAACAACATGTTGTACGTGCCGAAAATGTTGTGGGCAGTGGCTGCGTGGGCGATAGTGACCTTCGCCGTGATCTCCAGAGCGTTGCTCAAGTGGAGCGCTCAAAGCAGCGCACTCTTCGCGGGTCTCTCATTCGCCGCGATAGTCGCGCTCTACCTCGTCGTGCGTTTGAGTGCATCGGGTGGAGGCGTTTTCCTGTGAGTGGGTACGCAATTGTTCTGCACGGCGAGGGGATTCGCGCACTGGTGGTTGGCGGAGGAAGCGTCGCGGCGCGAAAGGCTGCCGCGCTCGTGGATGCGGGTGCGACGGTTCGTGTGGTAGCACCGGAGATTTCGCAGGAAATGATGGTCATCGTGAATGCTGGTGAAGCCCACTGGACGCAGAGTGTGTATGAGCAAGATCTCGTTGGGGATTCCAATCTGGTTTTCGCCGCGACCGATTCCGCGGATGTGAATGCGATAGTAGCACTTGATGCGCGCGAGCTGGGTCTGATGGTGAATATGGCAAGCGACGCAGAGGACGGAGATTTTTCCACGCCGGCAACGCATCGCGATGGGCCTGTGCTCGTGGCGGTGTACGCCGGAGGCGTTCCTGCTGCCGCCATGCAGATTCGCGATGCCGTCGCGCGCCTGGTTGGTTCGCGAGTGTCGGTCGCTGTGCAGCGCCTCGCAAGACTTCGCAGCGCGCGACTGACCAGTGGTGATGCTGCCTCGTGGCGCGAGGCTTCCCGTGAGCTTGTTGGCGAGGATTTTCTCGACAGCATTGCGAACGGCGAGTTTGACCGGAGGTTCGAGCGTTGGGGTTGATTGTCGCGGGGGTGAGCTTTCGTACCGCCCCCCTGGAGATTCGTGAGAAACTCGTCATCAATCCGACCGAGTTGGCGCCCGTGGTTCGTCCGCTAGTGGACCAAGGTCTCACATCAGAGGTTGTAGTACTCTCCACCTGCAACCGCACGGAAGTCTACGCGATGGAAACCGCCAGCGGCGCGAGTCCGGCGATCTGGCAAGCTCTGAGCGAGCGACTTCTCGTAGAAGGCGAGCAGCGCACCGACGCAGCGCA
This sequence comes from uncultured Gemmatimonadales bacterium, assembly GCA_964556695.1. Classification (GTDB taxonomy): domain Bacteria; phylum Gemmatimonadota; class Gemmatimonadetes; order Gemmatimonadales; family Gemmatimonadaceae; genus CAZKXZ01. The sequence goes on along the minus strand of CAZKXZ010000053.1, from coordinate 9,946 downwards.
GTTCGGATATGTGCGCAGCGGGCGCGAGGCTGCGGCTCATCTGTTCCGGGTGGCATCGGGCCTCGATTCGATGATACTTGGCGAAGCGCAGATACACGGTCAGGTGAGAGACGCCTGGGAGACATCACGAGAGTTCTCGGGGGCTGCCCTCAACAGGCTGTTTCAGAGCGCGCTTCTCGCGGCCTCGAGGGTGCGTACCGAAACCGGAGTCGGACGCGGCGCCGCGTCAGTGAGTTCCGCAGCGGTGCAGCTGGCGCGGCAGATATTCGGGTCGCTGCGTGGCCGGCGCGCGATGATCCTGGGGGCGGGCGAGATGGCCGAACTGGCGCTCAAGTGTCTCGTGTCCGAAGGGGTGCGTGCCGCGATCGTAGCCAACCGCTCCTTTGAGCGAGCAGAAATCCTCGCGAATGAACATGGCGCGCGTGCAATGCATTTCGATGAGTGCTGGACCGAATTGGGGACTGTGGACCTTCTTATATGCTCAACGGCGGCGCCGCATGCGATGGTTACCGTGGCACGCGTGAGGGAGGCGTTGCGAAACCGATCGAGCGAGCCGTTCTGCATTCTCGACATCGCTCTGCCGCGGGATGTCGAGCCGGCGGTGGGAGATCTGGATAATGTGTTTCTCTACGATATCGACGATCTCGCCGGGGTCGTGAACTCGAACATAGAGCGCCGGCTGGACGAAATCCCGTCGGCAGAGGCAGTGATTTCGGAGGAAGTGGAGCGCTATTGGCGCTGGCTTTCGGGGCTGGCTGCGGTCCCACTGCTTACAAAGTTCCGTCGCGAGATGGATTCCTTGCGCGAGCGCGAACTGGATGCAGCGCTGCGAAAACTCCAGGGGTTGAGTCCGGAGGAGCGCGCCGCCGTTGAGAGCCTCTCGCGCTCGCTCATGAACAAGTTCCTTCACAACCCCTCCGTTCGTCTACGTGAGGCAGCTGCGAACGGAAGGGGATTGGGCGTGATCGACGCTGCTCAGTATCTGTTCGCGCTGGGCGAGGACGACAGCGAAAGCGCGACCCATGCGGATACTGGTGCGGATTCAGACGCTGATCCCTCGACCGCGGATGACACAACGGACGACCGGGAGAGCAGTTGAAAAAAAAGGTTTTGGTGACGGGCGGAGCAGGCTTCATTGGATCGCACGTTGTTGACGTTTTCGTGGCGAAGGGCTGGCAGGTTGATGTTCTGGATAATCTTTCGTCCGGCAGGGAGGCTAATCTTTCCCCGCAGCTGAACGAATTCCTGCGGATGGATATCACCGATCCGGCAGCGTCGGAAAGAATTCGCAGCGGCGGCTACGACGCCGTTTGTCACCTTGCAGCGCAGATCGATGTGCGCAAGAGCGTACTCGACCCCGTTTTCGACGCACGCGTCAATGTGCTCGGCACACTGAATCTTCTCGAGGGTGTACGAGCCAGTGGCCGAGCGACGCGTTTTGTTTTTTCCTCAACCGGAGGCGCGATCTACGGTGAATTCGTGAAGCCGCCGAGTGTTGAGGAGGATGCCAAGGAGCCCGAAGCACCTTACGGTACGGCAAAGCTGAGCGTCGAGTACTACATGGGGTTCTATTCGCGGGTCCTCAAGCTGGACACAGTTGCGCTGCGCTACTCGAACGTCTACGGACCAAGGCAGGATCCGCATGGAGAGGCAGGGGTGGTGGCCATCTTTTGCGGGCGCGTGCTGGACGCGCGTCCAATGACGGTGTACGGTGACGGCACCGCGACGCGCGATTATGTGTATGCCCCGGATGTGGCTCGTGCGAACTTCATGGCGGCGACGCTGGAGCTTCCGGCTCCCGGGCGCGTTGATGCTCGCACTTTCAACATTGGCACCGGCGAGGAAACATCTGTGATCCAATTGGCCGACATCATTCGCGAGGCAGGCAAGTCGAATGTGAAGATGGAGCACGCTCCTCCACGTGTTGGCGAGCTGCAGCGATCGGCGCTGAACACGGCCAAGGCAGAAAGGTTGTTGGGCTGGCGCCCAGAGGTCGGGGTTCGGGATGGACTGTTTGAGACCTTCAAATGGTTCGCTGAACAGCGATCCAATCCGGGGCTGCGCTGAGCCATGACTCTCTCGATTCAGGCTGGTTCCGGAATGGCTACCGACTACGCTGGGCTGATCAGGCTCGCTTCGCCCGAGGTTCTCGTTGTACTTGCGATCCTCGCGGTGCTTTCCGTGCTGAGCTGGTCAATCATGTTTCTCAAGTGGCGCGAATTCCGGAAAGTGCGCGCGGCATCGAAGGCATTTATTCACGAGTTCGAGCGAATTAACAGGCTGGATCATGCGATTTCGCTGGCGAAGCGAACACCCAACAGTCCGCACACTCGAATTTTCATGCGGGCACTGCGGTTCGTTCCGGGATTGAAGTTGAGCAGCGCTGATCCATTAGGTGCTGCATTGGGCCAGGATCGTGGCAGCGAGGTAAAGGTTGAGGGTCAGTCGACCTTGTCCGAGTCGCAGGTCGAAGCGCTTCGCTACGTACTCGACTCCGAGACGATGAGCGAACGAGATCAGCTTGGCAAATTCATTGCATGGCTGGCGACGATTGGATCGGCGAGTCCGCTGATCGGCCTCTTCGGAACGGTACTCGGCGTAATTAATGCATTTCTGAAAATATCTGACGCGAGTGGGGGATCAAGCAGTCTTAGCGCGGTGGCGCCAGGTGTGGCGCAGGCTCTCATTGCGACGGCACTGGCCCTTGCGACGGCCATTCCCGCGGTATTCGGGTACAACCATTTTGCCAATCAGCTCAATGAAGTAGAGGGAGAGCTGGAGGGTTTCGGTTCAGAAGTGATCGCGCTACTCGTTAAAGAAGGAAGGATCTGAGTGTCCCGACGCGTTCGCACGAGAGGCCTTGCGCTGAATGCTGAGATCAATGTGGTCAGCCTGATCGATGTTATTCTGTTATTGTTGCTGATATTCATGATCACCGCGCCGATGATGTCCGGCGGCATTGATCTGCGGCTCCCGACAGCCACTGTTCAGCAGATCGAGTCGAAGGATGCGGTGATGATTGAAATCGACAGCGTTGGCAAGTTGTTTGTCGATGGCAAGCCGTGGACCTTGGAGCAGCTCACAAATACTATCAAGGCACACTTGAGGGGCAGGGATCAGGTCACGTTCAGAGGGGATGAACGGGTCATGTACGGAATACCGATGAAGGTGTGGAGCATTCTTTACAATGCTGGAGTGAGGGATTTCGGTCTAATGGCGATACCAGAAAACCCGAAGGGCAGATGAGACGTATGGCTGGTGCGCCATTGGCGCTGCCCCTTGGTGTATCTCTGGCGTTGCACGCCGGTGCAGTCGCGCTGCTGCTCTTTGGGCATGGCTCCGGTCAGACCATGCAGGTACAGCCGTACAGGGCACGGCTGCTCGCTGCGCCTGCCGGACCGCGTGAGGAAGGTCTGGTTACAACTCCCGCGAAGGAACTGCCCAAGGTGCCGCCCGTGAGAACACCACCGGTGCGCAGCAAGACGCCGGATGTCGTGAAGGTTCCTCCGAAGCCCAATTCGAAAGCGGCACCGGCCCCAAGAAAGGAAACTGCGACGAGCGATGCCGCGAAGTCAGCAAAGGCCGCTGCTCCACCTGTGGCTGGTGGTGGACGCGTTGGCGCCACTGGTTCCGACGTGGCGACTGCGCTTTTCAATGGATTGGAATTCCCTGACGAGACTTATTTGAAGAGCATCATATCCAAGATCGCGAAGAACTTCGACCCGCTGGATCGTTTCGCATTGGTCGCGGAATACTCTTTTGTCATCACGCGTGGCGGATGCCTTCAGGGTGACGTCAAGTTGGTCAAGGGTTCAGGGCTCAGCGGGTTCGACGCCGAGGCAAAGGTCGCCATACTGAAAGCCGGAGAAAAGTGCGGATTCAATCCGCTCCCGGCGGTATGGAGCGACGATATTCTGAACATTCGTTTCCGATTCGATCCTAAACTCATCAAGCAATGAGACCGATACGATCGTTCGTCTTCAGTGCTGTTCTCGCCGCTCTGTGCACGACTGCCGCAGCCGCGCAGGACACCTCGCGCGTTGTGCGACTCACACTGGAGTACAACCCCAACATCAGGCCCAACGTTCTGGTGCCGAAGTTGGGTTTTCCTTTCGGCGACTCGGTGCGCGCCATACTCCAGCGGGATTTCAAAAACGGGAACCGGCTGGACGTCGTGCAGCACAGCGACAGCATGGTTATTCCGTCCAGCGGACCTGACTACGCCATATACCAGCAGCTAGGCGCGACATTTGTTGTGCAGGTTGATCCGTCTCCAACTGGAATTCGCGTGAGCCTGCACGAAGTTGGGGCGAAAAAAGTCGCGGGAGTCAAGGAATTCGCTCTCCGGGGAATAGCTAACTCATATGACTGGCGCTTCGCTCTGCATGGTGTTTCGGATGTTCTCCAGGAGTGGATGACAGGCGAGCTTGGTATTGCGCAGACGAGAATTGCGTACGCACGCGGCGACGATCTCTACGTCATCGATTTCGATAGCGGCAATGAGCGACTTGTGGAGCGGGCCCCGGCGCCACGAGGGATGATTCGCTCCCCTGCGTGGCACCCGATTCAAGCCACTCTCGCATTCAGCGCTTTTGTGGGAAGCGGATGGAGTATAGGGATGAAGCCCTTGTCCGGGGGTACCACACGCTGGCTCACCTTCGACAAGGACGGATCCAACACCAGCCCTGTATTTTCTCCGCAAGGGACTGACCTCTACTACGCGAGGCAGGACAACAACGGCGGCAACATCTGGAACGTGACGATATCAAGCTTGTTCGGAAGGCGGGTAATGTTTTCGAATGACAAGAACGTCAGCCCTGCCGTCAGCCCGGATGGTTCGAGCATCATCTATGTCAGCGACGCTCCGGGCCTGCCGTATCTTTACACAATGGGGAAGGATGGGGCGAGATCAACCACTTTCGTCCCTTGGAAAGACAAGACGTATCTTGAATCACCGGCATGGTCTCCCGATGGCAATACGATCGCAATCGCGGCGCGACGGGGATCTGAAAAACTGTATCAGATAGAGACGATGGATGTGCGCTCGAAGAGTCCGGTATTGCTGACCAGCCAGGGTGAAAACGAGGACCCATCGTGGGCGCCCGACAGTCAGCACCTGGTTTTTGTCTCCAATCGCACCGGAATCAAACAGCTCTGGGTCTTCGACAGAAAGACTGGAGCAAGCAGACAGTTGACTCACGGCAACACATCTGTCATTAATCCGGCGTGGTCGCCGCGCCCGCCGGAACGTTAGTGCGGGTCATTCGTCAGGTATTTATGGGACAGGACAACCGACAATCCTCTACTCGGAGTAGTAAAATGCATCGTTACACGCGCGCAGCATTCGTTGTTCTTCTGCTCGCCATGTCTGTTGCGGCCTGCCGCAAAAAACCTGACGTTGTGCCAGAACCAGTCCGGACCAGTGGTCCCGGGCCAACCACCACAAGCACGCCCAGCACTACCCCCAGCACCACCAGTAGCACACCGGCGCCAGACCCCGCGGTCCTGGCCAGACTCATCGCTGCGACCGAAGCCACGCTTGCTGGCGCGATCTACTTCGACTACGACATTGCTGAGCTCAGCCAGGCTGCTCGTTCATCGCTGGACACCAAGGCCCAGATCATGCGCGACAATCCCGACGTGGTAATCAGAGTCGAAGGGAATTGCGACAGTCGCGGATCGAACGAATACAACATCGCACTGGGTCAGCGGCGCGCTGCCGCTGCGCGCGAGTACCTGGTTGCGCGCGGAATCGCGGCCACGAGAATCCTCACTGTCAGTCTGGGTGAAGAGAAGCCCGCGCTGCAAGGTGAAACAGAAGCTGCGTGGTCGAAGAATCGTCGCGACGAGTTCGTGACGACCGCAGGCCGCATCACCAAGCCTCTCGGTGACTAAGCTGCGCCTCCGCATGTTCGCTCCGGTCGTCTTTCTGGCGACCGGAGCATGTTTTGCGACTACCAAGGATGTCGTTCAGCTTCAGAAGGACATCAACACCGCGCGGCTCAGCGAAGAGCAGCGGGTTGCTCGCCTGGAGCAGCAGATCACCCGCCTCGAGCAGCAGCAGTCCACGCGCTTTGATAGTCTCGCCAGACTGCTCAGGAGCTCAACCGATTCGCTGCGATCCTTCGAGAGCCGCTTCTTCGCCACAGGCGGCAACATCGCTGACAACACGAGCGGGCTGCAACGGCTTGTGAATCAGATGATCGCCCGTTTTGATGCTCTTCTCACGGAGCAGGAAAACCAGGGGAAGGAGCTGAAACTGATCAACGAGCAGGTGCGTGGATTCAGGGCGGCGCTTGCGGTCGATTCAATGAAGACGAATCCGGTAGAGGGCCCGTTGGAGAGACTCGCATCCGCGGAACGCCAGATCGATAGATCGCCCTCCACCGCGAGGGAACTGGCCGAGGGCGTGGTGGCCATTAATCCTGACAGCGCGACAATGGCGCGTGCATACAACCTCATTGCGGAAACCTTCCGAAAGGAGGACCGCCAGGTGGAGCAGGACTCCGTATTCCGCATTGTATTCGAGCGGTTCCCGAATAGTCCTGAGGCTCCGAATGCCATGTACCTCGTCGCGCTTGCCCTCGAGACTGTGCATAAGAAGCTCCCCGAGGCACGTGCCTTATACAAGAAGGTGGTCGACACGTATCCCAATGCCCCTGGGACAGCGGCGCTGGCTGATGCTGGGTATCGCAGGATACCTCCTCATTAGCTCACTGTGTGGGTTGCAGAGCTGGGCTCCTGGTTCTGCGGTCCTTTTCAGGATTGCGTTGCGCTGAATCCAATCGCGCGGAACAAAATCTCCAACCGACCATAACAGTAGGGACACATTTCAGATAGATGGCAGCCTATCTTTGGCACACCTACCATCCTTCATCTGCGTAGTGGACCCAGCGTTGATCTCCAAACTGAATAGGACCCTCCTCCTCGCGCTCAGCATCACTGTGGCATTCACAGGAAGCGCGCTGGCGCAGGTTATCCCTCCAACTCCGCCAACGGGCCTGCCTCCCGGCGTTGAGCCGCAGCAGACGCGGCGCCCGAGTCGCGATACCACTAATCTGCGTGATTCCCTCCGGAACAAGGAGGAACTCGTCCAATGGGGCAAGCCCGATTCGCTGCTGCAGGAACTCACCTTGCGAAAGGGTCGCACGCTAACGCGTTTCCAGAGCGACAGCATGGTGTACGATGGCTCGGGCAGCAAGATCACGCTCTATGGTTCCCCCGCCGTAGTTCAGCGTGACTCCGCAGTGATCGTCGGCGACACCATCATCTACGACGACTCCACGCAAACATTGACCGTACGCGGGAAACTCATAAAGCTGCGAGATCCCAGCAGGAACGAGGCGGATGTGGAGGCGCGGGACTCCCTCTTCTACAGCATGGCAACCGGTCGCGCTGATCTGTACAGCGTAAGCACGCTGACCATGGAAGCGGGAGAGATCTACAGCGTCAAGGCGAAAGACGCCACACTGATTGGCGACAGTACCTCCGGCGGCCGGCGCATGTATGGCCACGTGGGAACAATCACAACGTGCTCGGACCACACGCCGCATTACCACTTTCTGGCGAAGCGGTTCAAGATGGTTTTCGGCAGGTACCTCGTCGCCGCGCCAGCCTACTTCTACATAGCAGATGTGCCGGTCGCGGTCATTCCGTTTCTGATCAATGATCTGAGGCAGGGGCGACGCAGCGGCATCCTGACTCTGCGAGCCGGCATCACCGACGTTGTACGCAACAGTTCACGTGGCCGCCAGGTAGATAACCTGGGTTTCTACTGGGCGATGAGCGACTATACCGATGCCCAGGTATGGATGGACTGGCGCTCCGGTTCTGGGGGAAGCTCGAACGATCCCGGACGGATCAGGTTCGCGGCAGAGATGCAGTACAAGCTGTTGAGCCGCTTTCTAATGGGCAAGCTGGGGTTGGCGCACGCCACCATGGGTGGTAGCACCAACACCTCGATCGCGTGGTCGCATCAGCAGGACTTTTCCAGCAAGCAGCATCTGTCAATGGATCTCAACTTTGTTACCAACACCCAGATCCAGCAGCGCGAGGAAGTTGTCACAGCTCTGGAACTGGCCACGATCCGCTCGGGACTCAACTATCAGCAGCAGCTTGGGAACCTCAACATCAGCTTGGGTGGAAGACGTACGCAATATCCCGGGCAGAAGCTGGTGGACCAGACGTTGCCGACCCTGAGCGTGAGCAGCAAACCGATTGCGCTCGCAAAGAATGCTTCAATTACCCCTGGTTTTTCATTCAACAATTCGGAACGGTTCAACGTCGAGCGCAGTGGTCCGCTCAGCCAGACGTATTTCACCCTGCCCGATGGGTCAATCGACAGCTTGCAGGTGAGCGGCAACTCGCGCAACAGTTCAGCGAGCCTCGATCTGCCGCTGACGCTGGGAAGATTCCGCTGGACCAATTCCTTTCAGATGACCGACGTCGAGGACAACTTCCCTCAGATCTTTGTAGTGCGAGCTGTCAACGACACCAGCGATGTACAGACGCGAGTTTATGCCCGCACATTCAGAACTGACATCGATTGGCGCACGAATGTGTCGCTGCCCGCAACTTTTTTTGCCGGCACGTTGAACGTCTCGCCATCGGTTGGAATAACCAACGCGCATCCGGGACCGTACTGGGTGCGCAGCGAGCGCAGTGGAGGAGCCTTCGTCGCACAGGGCAAACGACCGGTCTTTGGACTTGCCATGTCGCCCACGCTTTATGGGGAATTCGGCGGTATCGGTCCCTTTGCGAAAGTCCGCCATGTGATCACGACGACGCTGGGATACAGTTATTCACCGCCAGCTGATGTCGGCGACGACTATTTGCAGGCGATTGGATCAACACGGCAGGGCTATCTGGGCGGGCTGGCGCAGAGTCAGGTCTCGCTGGGAATGAATCATGTGTTCGAGGCCAAGCTGCGTTCGGACACGCTGAAGAAAATCACCTTGCTAGCTCTTAACCTCAGCTCGCTCACCTGGGATTTTGAGCGCGCCAAGGCAACAAAGGGAACCGGTCTCGCCAGCGACAGGTTCCTCGTCAACGCACGCTCCGACCTCCTGCCCGGTCTGGATTTCAGCGCCGACTATTCGCTCTTCCAGGGGAGTATTCTGAGTGACTCGGCGAAACTGAAGCCCTTCCTCACGGGATTGCGAGCATCGATGTCCATGAGCAAGGCAACGAACCCGATAAGCGGAATGCTCTCGCTCTTCCGGAAGGCACCCGTGAGAGACACGTCTCCCGAAGCGATCGCCAAGGCTGCGGAGGCCGCGCAGGCCAGCGAGGCACAGATGCGGCGCAGCGCAGGAGCCGCCGGCCCGGCTGTAGGTGGCTCACTGCGCGATCCCAATTATTCAATGGGTCCGCTTTCGTCATGGAATGTGCGACTGGATTTTACCATGAGCCGCCAGCGGCCTCCGACGGGAAATGTGATTATCATCGAGAACGATGCCCGCGCGCGCTGTCAGGCGCTCGGCGTCAGCCCCTTTGCATTTGAACAGTGCGTACGCGAGTTCGAGGCTCTGGCAGTAGCGAACCTCAACGCGGGGTTGCAACCACCGGGGGGCGCATTTATTCGCGAGCCTGCGCGAACATCATTGGCCGCATCAGTAGCAACGCCCCTTACAAAGAACTGGTCGTTGTCCTGGAGCACCAGCTATGACTTCGTCGTACGCGACTTTGCCAATCACTCGGTGAGTCTCGAGCGCAACATGCACGACGCGACCGCATCCTTCTCCTTCTCGCAGTCTCCCAACGGGAACTTCATGTTCTCGTTTGTGATTGCGCTCAAGGCGAATAAAGACATCAAGTTTGACTATCGGGACGCGAGTTACTCGAGGTAAAGGAGGTCCTGTCATTCCCGCGAAGGCGGGAATCCAGAGAGAACGACCCTGGATTCCCGCTTGCGCGGGAATGACGACATATAGGTTGTCCGTTACGC
>CAZKXZ010000052.1:23450-37580 GCA_964556695.1 uncultured Gemmatimonadales bacterium | reverse complement strand
GACATTGTCATTCCGGCGAAAGCCGGAATCCATGTTGCTTTACTTGCGGCCGTGTACCTAGCGTCGCTCTTGCCGTTCGCCCACCATCAAATTCAGCACAGTGCTCACGAGTCCCACGATGAGCGCGCCGATTACGGCTGACAGCAGTCCATCAACGTGGAAATTGATGCCAAGGGCGGCGGAAATCCGGGACGTCAACAGCAACATTATTCCGTTGAGGACGAATACGAACAGTCCCAGCGTGAGCACCACGAGCGGACAGGTGAGCATCGCCAGAATCGGGCGAATGATGGCGTTCGCAACTCCGAAGACGAGAGCCACGCCCAGGAGCCCGAGGAAATCGCCTTCGTAGGTAATTCCGGGGACCAGTGAAACAGCTGCCCATAGCGCTGCAGCAGTCGCCAGCAGTCGAATCAAAAATTGCATTGTTCTGACTACGGAATCAGTAGTCCGACGGTTTCGGCGGCACCTGGAACTCGCCGCGCATAAATGAGATTTGTCAGCTGGGAAGCGACCAGTCAGCGTCCATGTCGATTACGCCGGCGCTCATGAGAATATCCGCTGTGCATTGCGCCGTCGCGTCGATGTCGGAACCCATCGCGGACAGGAACACGGTTCGCAATCCACTTGACTCCAGCTCATCCGGTTCATCAATGACTGTTGCGATCACCGCTGTGAGTGCAATTCCGCGAGCCCATTCCTCCGCGCTCCGGCGCTCCGCGTTAGTCGGTCCTTCGGCGGCCACGCACCTCGCGAGCTCGTGCATCAAGGGCACTATGTTGGAGTGCTCGTGCGCCAATGCTATGGCATCAGTGCGTTCGACGAGATCATCGTAGAAGCCCCGCATTTCGGCCGGCATGATCGGCGCATCTCTTAGCAGACGTTCACTATGATGTCGCGACATTCTCGTTCTCCGGTGGAACTACAGGTTCCCGCGTGCAGCTAGCATGCTGCACTGAGCGGTCCAGCGCAAGATCTACGGCGGTACCAAAGGCAAAGGTGATGCCACGAATTTCGGGGCAAGCACCACCAACCCCATTTCGTTACTTGCGACTCCATTCTTTTGTGCGCTCGCTCACCTATTGTGTTTGTGCATAAGATCGACCAGCTCGTCGTACATCAGTTCTGCCTCAGCGTCGCCGGCGCGAATTGCCGAAGAGGCGCAGTGCCTGAGATGGTTACGCATGAGTTCGCGGGACACAGCGCGAAGCGCCTCCTGAATCGACGAAATCTGCGTGAGAATATCAGCGCAGTATCTGTCCTCAGCGACCATCCCTTGTACTCCACGCACCTGCCCTTCGATGCGCCGCAACCGCGTCAGGTTGCTTGACTTGATTCCGGGGTCCACCGCAATCGCCTTGCGTCCCGCGCGCTTCGGAGAATCCTGCGTGGCGCAGCCGCAGCTGTGAGTGAGCGTGGCCGATTGCGATTTCATATGATCTTTCCCCGTTGTCATGAACGTGCGGCCTGGCTCTCGGGCCAACTGCTGCGGAAACCACGCAGCCGAAGACTGTTGCCTACCACGCTTATCGAGCTGAGCGCCATTGCAGCGCTTGCGACTATGGGACTGAGCAGAATCCCGAATGCCGGGTACAGGACTCCAGCGGCGATTGGAATGCCAACCACATTGTAGATCAGTGCCCAGAACAGATTCTGCCTGACAATCCTCATTGTCTTGCGTGACAGTCTGACAGCGTCGACCGCTCCGCGCAGATCGCTGCGAACAAGCGTCACATCTGCTGCTTCGACCGCCACTGCCGTACCCGCACCGATAGCGATTCCAACGTCAGCAGCGGCCAGCGCCGGGGCGTCGTTGATTCCGTCCCCCACCATTGCCACCACGTGCTCTCCTCCCTGCTTGAGGCGCGCAATTGCCGCGACCTTCCCCTCAGGGAGTACCTCTGCAATGACGGATTGAATTCCCGCCGCAGCAGCGATGTTTCGGGCGACTCGTCCGTTGTCTCCGGTGAGCATTGTGACCGCGAGCCCCTCTGCGCGCATTGCGGCGATAGCATCGCGTGACGTGGGGCGAATCCTGTCCGCGAGTGCGAATGCCGCGACCAGCTTTCCGTCGATATTCACATACACAACGGATCTTCCGGCGGATGCGTGCTCACCGACACGTGCGTCGAGCGGCGCAACGTCGATTGCCCATTCACGCATCAGTGCCGCGCTTCCAATAGCCAGCGCATGGCCCGACACAATGCCGGTTGCCCCGCGCCCCGCGGCCGATTCAAAGGATTCCGGCTGGGCGAATTGAACGCGTTTCTCTTTTGCATACGCCACTATCGCATGCGCCAGGGGATGCTCCGAGTAACTCTCAAGCGAAGCAGCGAGCGACAAAATCTCGCTTTCGGGTATTTCTGGCGTTGGCGAGTTGACCAACATGAAGTCGACCACCGATGGAGCACCCTCGGTGATGGTACCGGTCTTGTCGAGTACCATCGTGTCAATTTCACCGGCGCGCTGCAGAGCCTCTCCTCCCTTTATCAGTATGCCGAACCTTGCGCCCTGTCCCGAGGCAACCATCACCGCGGTCGGGACTGCGAGACCCATCGCACAGGGACAGGCGATGATCAGCACCGCAACCGACGCGGAGAAAGCCCGAACTGGAGAAGCCGTTTCACCCGCGAACATCCACACCGCGAAGGTGATCATCGCAATGAGGATGACGGTTGGGACGAAGATTGCGCTCACCTTGTCTGCGAGACGCTGAATCGGAGCGCGTGACCTTTGGGCCGAACGCATCAGCTTCACGATCTGCGCGAGAACGCTTTCCGCACCTGTCGCGGTGACTGTCATTCGGAAGGCACCGCCACGGTTTACAGTGCCTCCTATCGCGGTGTCACCAGGGCGCTTTTCCACGGGCAGCGACTCGCCGGTGAGCATTGACTCGTCGACGGTACTGGTTCCCGACAGAATAATTCCATCCACGGGAATGCGGTCACCCGGCCTTATGAGAACCGTGTTTCCCGCGATAACAGATTCCACCGGCACATCCTTTTCTCCATCGGCGGTAACAATTCTCGCAGTGGGCGGACGCAGCTCCGCGAGCGAGCGCAAGGCCGCTGTTGTCTCGCGCCGGGCGCGCGCCTCGAAGGCGCTGCCTGCGAGGATCAGAGCAATGATGATGATGACCGCTTCGTAGTACACGTCCGGGGCTACGCCGCTGCTCGTCAGACTCTGAGGCGATACTGTCGCGAGAACCGAATACGCGAAGGCTGCTCCGGTGCCAACCGCGATGAGAGTGTTCATGTCGGCGGTGCCTCTCAGCGTAGCGTCCCACGCGCGCACATAGAACTGCCGGCCAGCCCACCACATGATGAACACAGTGAGGAATAGAAGTATCCACGAGAGCACAGCGTGATCAATCGCATAGAGCGCCGGAAATGCGGCGCTGAGCGATGGAGTCAGAGCGTGCATCACCCACGTCATGAATGGATCCATCGTTGCCGCGTGGGGAACTCCCGTTGCTGGTGTCATCAGCGGCAGCGACAGAATCATCGCAACGATTCCGGCGGCAAGGCTCACCAGTGCGCGAAGTCGCAGCGACCTGAATTCTCGGTCATGTTCCTCCTCACTGGTCTGTTGCTCCTCAAGGGCGCTCTCCGCACTCGCGGGCAGGGAGGCCGCGTAGCCCGATCCGTTGATGGCTCGTATCAGCTTATCCGGATTGGTTCGCTGGGGATCGAATGTGACGGATGCGTTGGCCAGCATGAGACTCACGGACGCGTCGGTGACTCCTTCCTGGTCTTCGAGCGCATGCTGCACATGCGACTGGCACGAGGCGCACGTCATGCCGCGCACAGCGATGTCGACGCTGGTCAGTTGTTGCTGCGGCGCTCCTTCCGCGGGGACGGGCGCCGGCAGCGTCTGCACGGGCGCCGGCATGTCACGCAGAGGAAGGAGTCGCGCTATAACCCGCGCGCGCAACGGCGGCCACGACGTCGGCTGTGGTCGCTTTGTTGTCGTCGATGCGAACCACGGCCGAGCCTATCGACAACGAGTCGACTTCAACGCCGTCGACGGCGGTCAGAGCCTTGGCCACGCGCGCAACGCAATTGCCGCAGTGCATCCCGGTGATCGTGAGAGACACGGGCTTCGAGTTTGCTTCGGATGAGATACCCATGTGGGGTATACTAGCATACCCCTGGGGGCTATGTCAAGATTGGTCGATTTGCAATAACAGATCAGTTTGGATAGACGAGGATTGATCCACGATCCACGATAGACGATGGACGAAAGACGATGGAGATTGGGAAGCAGTCGCCGCGGTGCAATCGGCTACCGTCTATCGTCTATCGTCCGTCGTGGATCAATCCTCGTCTATCCAAACTGATCTGCCCTCATGAATCTGCAATCCCCCCTCGCGATAGTTAGCTTTTCACCCCGATGACCATAAAAGCAGCGGTAATGACCGCCCCAATGAAGCCCATCGAGATCTGGGACATCCCCAGCCCAAAACTTGAATTGGGCAGCATCCTCCTCGATACAATCGGCAGCGAGGTGTGCGGTACAGACGTGCATCTCTGGCACGGTCGGCTCTCCGGCATTCCGTTCCCGGTAATTCCCGGTCACGTCAGCGTTGGCCGAATTGCAGAAATGCGCGGCATCGATGTCGACGCACTGGGCGCGCCACTCAAAATCGGCGACACTGTGACCTTCTACGATGTTGTCGATGTGTGCAACAACTGCTGGCATTGTCTCGTAGCGCGCCAGCCAAACCGTTGTCCGCAGCGCCGAGTCTATGGCCTCACGCTGTCTGCCAGCGACGGTGCTCTGGGCGGATGGGCGGAACAGATTTACCTCAAGCCGGGAGTGCGCACCCTACGGCTTCCAGATTCGCTCTCCGCCGACGACGTCATAGGCGGGGGTTGCGGCCTGTTCACAGGGTACGCCGCTGTGGAGCGAAGCACACTCGCGATGGGCGACGTTGTTGTTGTGCAGGGTGCGGGACCGGTTGGAATCGCGGCCTCAGTTTTTGCGTCGCTGCGAGGCGCGGCCACTGTCATACTGATCGGCGCTCCGCAGCAGAGACTCGCATTCGCGAAACGCATGGGTGTTGATGTCACTCTCTCCCTTGACCAACCGCGCGACGAGAGAAAAGAGGCAATCCTCCGGTTGACGGGAGGCAGGGGAGCTGACGTATGCATCGAGGCCGCGGGCCAGCCGTCGGCTATCACGGAGGGGCTCGAACTTCTGCGCGACGGCGGCACTTACGTCATCGCCGGTCATTACAGCGACACCGGAACGACCGAGCTCAACCCGCATTGGCACATCAACCGTAAACACCTCGATATCCGGGGGCAGTGGGGAACTGATTTCCACCACGTGACACGCGCGCTGCATACGCTCGCCCGGCACGCGGACCGTTTCCCCTTCAGTCAGGCCGTCTCGGCGCGTTACCCGCTGGAGGATTGCAACGCCGCATTGGCGGATGTGGAGGCGCTAAAGGTCACCAAGGCCGTCGTGGCGCCGGGACCCCGCTAGGGAACTGAGGGAACAGCCCCGGAACTGCGCCCGGGGGAACTGCGACTAGGGAACTGCGCCGAGGGGACGGCGGCTAGGGAACGGCGTAGGGCGAGTGCGCCAAACGACGCAAAGGGAAAGGCGCAGTTCCCTCAGCGCCGTTCCCTAGCCGCACTTCCCCAGGCGCGGTTCCCCGGCCGTAGTTCCCCACGCGCAGTTCTGGTGCTGTTGAAGGCGCTGACGCCCAACTGACGCTGTAGCTCATTCTTGGTTTGTCATTCAACCGGGGGTAGAGCGTGGAGAACTGGCGCCGGCCAAGAAATGTGACTTCTCATGGGTGCCGAGGATCAATAGCATGGCCGTCCTCCACCCCTCTAGGTCGCATGGCGTCGAGACTGATCACAATACTGACATCTGCAGCGCTGGTCGCCGGTTACGCCGCCGGCGCGAGCCTCTACGCGCGTACGTCAGCGGCGCAGTCAGTAAGTCCTCACGACACCATCTCGCGGGACCTGGCTCTGGCAACATTCGACAGCGCCTGGCTCAAAATCCAGGTGCTGCACTACGACAGCCTGATGAACGGCATCGACTGGGCAGAGGCGAGAACGGCTCTGCGACCAAAGGCCGAGTCGGCGCGAACGACAGTCGAGTTGCGTGAGGTATTGGGTGCGCTGCTCGCACGATTGGGTGAATCGCACTTTTCTCTCATCCCTCGAGAGGTATCCGCAGCGTTCACATCCGATTCGGCGGGATCAGTCGACGGCGGCACACCAGGCGATCTGGGCATCGATATGCGCCTCCTGGGAAGGGAGGTGCTGGTTACCCATGTAGACAGCGGTGCTCCCGCATACCTGTCCGGTGTGCGTGCCGGTTGGCAGGTAATGGGCGTAGGCGATGTCAGTGCTGCTGCAAGTCTCAAGAGTATAGACAGCCTGCAATCGGCTCGAGCAATACATGAGGCGCGCACGAGGATCGTGCTGCGCATGTACGCGGCCGCGCGCGGTGCGGCAGGAGCTTCGGTAAACATCACTGTGACGGATCCGCGCGGAGCGGAACACCGCCTGCAACTGACCAGGCGACAGACGCCGGGTGAGGTGGTGAAATACGGGAACCTGCCAACAATTGTGGCGCGCGTGTCGGCGACGATGTTGAAGGACCCTGGCGCAACGCGCTGCACCGGAATAATTCGATTCAACACATGGATGCCTGTGGTTGCCGGCCGAATCGATGCTGCTGTCGATTCTCTTCGCTCCTGCTCTGGTGTTGTGATCGACCTGCGTGGCAACACCGGCGGTGTGGCGAACATGGTCATCGGAATCGCCGGACATTTTCTCGCCAATCGGGACACACTCGGCACCCTGAAAATGCGATCGGCTCAGCTAAGGCTTGTCGCCAATCCGCGAATGTCCAACGCCAAGGGTGAGAGTGTCAAGCCATTCTCGGGCCGTGTTGCAATTCTCGTTGACGGTCTTACGTCCAGCACGTCGGAGATATTTGCCGGTGCTCTGCAATCGCTGGGAAGGGCGCGCGTTTTCGGAGACACAACAACCGGGCAGGCACTCCCGGCAACTCTGTACCGTTTGCCGAACAAGGACGTGCTGATGCTGGCCGTCGCGGATTTCCGCGGGCCACATGGGGAAAGAATTGAAGGAAAAGGCATAATGCCTGATGTCGTTCACGAGTCAAACCGCGCCGAGTTGCTGGAAGGTCGCGACGCGGTGCTGGAAGCCGCGCTGCAATGGATCTCGAGCGAGACACAACTGCCCTCTGGGGGAAGACACAACTAATGCGAAACTCAATGCGATTCGTCGTACTCGTGCTGGCAGCTTTGCTTGCGCGCGCCTCAACGGTTACCGCGCAGGAGATGGCGCTTCCATCAGCTGCCGAAGTCATAGCGCGCTACGTCAAGGCATCTCACGTGGACCTGCTGGTCAAGTCTCACAGATCCACGCGCATCAAGGGAAAGATGGAAGTTCCCACAGCCGCGATCACCGGCACAGTTGTCGAAATCAGATCGAAGCCGAATGTCGTCATGCAGATGATGTCGGTGCCCGGCAGAGGAGAGAGCAAGGGGGGATTCGATGGCCAAAACGGCTGGTCCCTGGATCCCACCAGCGGTCCGAAGCTGATGACCGGAGATGAGCTGAACGATGCGCGAATAACCGCATCATTCACACTGCCACTGCGCGATACGACTCTCTACAAAACCCGCGAGACTGTCGAGTTAGCAGAGTACGGCGCACAGAAGTGCTACAAGCTTCGCATGGTGACGCAGGCAGGCCGCGAATCGTTTGAGTGCTTCAGCGTTGAGACGGGACTACTGGTGGCTGCCCAGCGCAAGGTGACGTCGCCGCTGGGTCTCGTCGACAACGTTACCCTCTATTCCGACTACAAGAACTTTGGCGGTGCGATGCTGGCGTCAAGGATCGTCAGCGAGATGCGCGGTATACGGCAGATCAGAACGATCGAGAGTGTTTCGTTCGATGATGTGCAGCCGGACGAGCTGGCGCTTCCTCCGCAAGTGAAGGCGCTGATCAAGCCGTGAGACCGCAATTGGACGGGCGGGCGCGCCGCTTCGCGGCACCGCCCGCCGACCCGCGTACTCTGTTTGACGCGGCCGATGTGCTGCACGGTTCACCATCCGCGGTCGCTATCCTCGACGCGGAATCGCGCTTTGCGTACCTGAACGAGCGCGCGCAACGTTACGTGGGTGCGGCGCAATCCCTCATCGGCCGCGACATCTTCGAGGTTTTTCCGGAGTTGACGAGCACCTCATTCGAGACAGCGCTACTTGCCGCGATGCGCGGACGCGCACCCGTGCGGCTTGAGCGTTTCGAGAACCCTGTTTCCCGCAGAGCTTTCTTTGTCCTGATCATGCCGTTGCGCACTGGCGTCATCGTTCACTTCCGCGACGTTACGCATCTCTCCATTCGGCAGAAACAACAGGCGGCGGTGGCCGCATTTGGTTTGCATGCGCTGTTGGCGCAGGAATCGACAAGGGAAAGTCTTCTTGATGAAGCGATGCGTTCCGTGCGCGAGGCGCTGGATGCCGAGGTATGCGGTTTTTTTTCGATTGTGATCCGGCCTGAGGGCGACACCGCTCATCTGGTTGCTGGCTCTGGCTGGAGGGAAGGGCTCGTCGGCGAACATTCCGAGGACCTCAGTGGGGATTCGCATGTGGCGGTCACGGCGAGGAACGCCGAGCCGGTTGCATTCACATCGGCCCCAATCGACTCGCCGGTAAGGTCGGCTGAGTACCCTCTGCTTGCGGAACACCGCATTCAGAGCGGCTTGAGCGTGGTGGTGCAAAGTGCCGAGGGGTTGTATGGAGTCATCGTTGCGTACAACACGCGCGAACGGAATTTCACAAGCGATGATCTCAATTGTCTCCAGTCCATTGCCAATGCAGTCGCTGGGCTGCGTCAGCGCTGGGACGGCGCCGACGCGCTGGCGGAGAGCGAGCAGCGACTCAGGCAAGCGCAGAAGATGGAGGCAGTGGGGCGCCTTGCCGGCGGGATCGCCCATGACTTCAACAACCTCCTGACGCTCATTCACAGCTACAGCGAGATGGCGATCGTGGATCTCGCGGAGCACGACGCCATTCGCGCGGACGTGGAGCAGATCAAACTTGCCTCGCAGCGCGCGGCAGCCCTGACGCGACAGCTTCTTGCTTTCAGCCGTCGCCAGGTCTTGCTGCCTCGAGAGATAAGACTGAACGATGTGATCGAAGGACTTCAGAAGATGCTGCTGCGTGTGATCGGCGCGGATGTCGAACTCACGGTTGATCTGGCGCCTGACCTGTCAGCGGTGTTCGCCGACCCGGGACAGTTCGAGCAGGTGTTGATGAATCTCGTTCTGAATTCACGATACGCGATGCCAGCGGGCGGACGCATCACGATTTCGTCGCGCAACGTCACAGTCAGCGAACTGGCGCAACTGAGATGGACAGAGGCAACACCTGGTGCCTACGTTGAAGTGACAGTTGCCGACACGGGTTCAGGGATCCCGGCCGATGCCCTGCCGCATGTTTTCGAACCCTTTTTCAGCACCAAAGAGCGTGGCAGGGGCACGGGACTGGGGCTCAGTACGGTGTATGGGATTATCACGCAGAGTGGTGGACTCGTCCGAGCCGAAAGCACCGAAGGACAGGGAACGACAATCCGCATCATGATGCCGCCTTATCGCGTGGACGCAGAGGCTGCTGCGCAACCGCAGCCGGCTCCCATCGCGTCGCGTCGTGGGTCTGAGACGATCCTTCTCGTGGAGGACGATGATGCCGTGCGCGCGCTTGCAAAGCGCATTCTGGGCGGCGCCGGCTACGCTGTGCTGGAAGCGACGAACGGAGAGGATGCGCTGCTGTTGTTCGCACGAGAGAGCAAACGCATTGATCTGGTTCTGACAGACATCGTGATGCCGCGGATGAGTGGGCGGGCCTTTGTGCGCGAACTTGCCGGGCGCAACTCGGCGTCGCGCGTGCTCTTCATGTCCGGGTATACAGAAGATGAGATTGTGCGGCTGGACCTGCTGCCACCGGGCACGCGGTTCCTCGAAAAACCCTTCAGCGTGCAGGGGCTTCTAGGCGCTGTTCGCAGCGCGCTGGAGTAGGGCTCAGCACCATCGACGAAAAAAAAGAGGGCGCCAGATTGGCGCCCCCTTCTCTCGCCCCGGAAAACCGGGACATTGGATCCGCTTAGCGCGGGATGATCGTCTCTGGCTCCTGCTGCATGGTAATTGCACCAGGCCTGCTCTCGATCACGAACACAACGCGACGGTTGAGTTCTGCGCCGGGCTGATCCTTCTGTGCACCAGCAACGACCTGGCGAGTCTCGCCGTAGCCGACGGTCTGCACCACATCAGTGGGAAGACCAGCGGTGACGAGATACGTCTTGACGTTGTCAGCGCGCAGCTTCGAAAGCTTCTGATTGAACGCAGCCGAGCCAGCTGGATCGGCGAAGCCTTCAACCGTAATTCTCGAGCCCGCGTAGTAGCTGTTCGCTACTTTCACGAACCTGTCGAGCACAGCCTTGTCGTCTTCACGAACGTTGGGATCGTTGAAATTGAAGCTCACGGGCATCGAGAACTTCATGCCTTCCTTGAGCTGCGTGATTTCGACGTTGAAATCGTTTCGGAGCGAAGTGATATCGCGGCGAAGACCTTCAACATCTGTTCTCAGAGCGGCAATGCTCTGGTTGGTGGACGTTCTGAGCTGCTCAATGGTGCCGTTGAGGCGGCTGTCGCCGGCCTCACGGGCCGAGGCTTCAGTTGCGACCTTTCCGTCAACGGAGGCATCGATGGACGTGCGCTCAGTTGCGATGCTCTCGCGTACAAAGCCTTTGGTGGCGCAGGCTGTCACGAACGGGATCAACAAGGCGCCCACCATGATCGCCTTGGCTCTGTCTCTGATATACATACTCTTACAACCTCCGTTGAAGTGAGACCTACCTGCCCCGTATGCGTGTGCGAGAATCGTGCCCGGTTGCGTGCAGGTGACTACGCATCAAACATATTGCAGTCGTCTGTGATTGCAGTCACACGCATCATGCGGTTTCCCTCACGAAAAGCGCAGAATTTGTGTCGCTCTGCACATTCAGCACCGCGCACGCTACCTTATGCGTGATGTCAGTCACAAATCACTTCTTCTATCGCCTGACGAATGGCGTCCGCATCACTGTGCGGCCTTCGCACATCGCGGACAAATCGCGGCCTGAGGCGGGCCAGTTTGTTTTTTCCTATGCGGTGCGCATAGAAAATGTGAGCTCTGCCAGGGCCCATCTCGTGTCGAGGCGCTGGCACATACACGATTCGATCGGAGAAGAGATGGTCGTGGAAGGCGAGGGAGTAGTAGGTCTGCAGCCGCTCATACCGCCAGGCGGAGTGCACGAATACGAGAGCTTCTGCGTGCTCAAATCACCCGAGGGTTACATGGAAGGTGAGTACTTCTTTGAGCGCGACGACGGAACGACGTTCGCAGCAGCGATTCCACGCTTCGAACTTCTGGCGGATGGATGAACTGGGAACTCATTGAGACTTACGCGCTGCGCGTATCCTCGGTTGTTCTTTTCATCCTCCTCGTTGCGGCGCTCGCGCCGGCGCGGGTGCATCGCGCAGCCCTGCGTCCAGTGCGAGCAATTGTGGACGTACAGTTCGGAGAGATGCGACCGATGTTCCTGTCGGCGCTTTTCTTCTTTTTCACACTGGCGGCCTACTTCATACTGCGTCCCATCCGCGATGCAATGGCTGTGGCATCCGGCGCGCGGGACCTGCCGCTGTTTTTCCTCTGGACGCTGTCCGCAATGCTCGTAGCGAATCCGCTTTATAGCGCACTCGTATCGAAGTTCCCGGTGAAACGTTTCGTTGGTTATGCATACGCCTTTTTCGGCGTGTGCCTGCTTGCCTTCTATCTGCTCTGGGAAGGGCAGATTGCCGTGGTACTGACGGGTCGCGCATTTTTCGCGTTCACCACGGTGATGAGCGTGTTCGCAACATCGATTTTCTGGGGAGTGATGGCGGACCGCTTCAGCAGCGGCCAGGCCAAACGTCTCTTTGGTTTCATCGGAATTGGTGGAACACTTGGCTCGATCACAGGACTTTCTCTCACGGCGTTTCTGTCCAGCAGGATCGGTGTTCCCAACATGATCCTGATTTCGGCGCTCTGCATTGCGATCGCAATTGTGATCGTGACTACCTTGCCGGCCGCGGTGGTTCCGGGTGAGTCGGTTGCCGCAGTGACTGCAAAGAAGGATGCGGAGATTATTGGAGGCAGTTTCCTCGATGGAATTCTGCATGTGCTCAAGTCGCCGTATCTGGCCGCAATCGCAGCGTTCCTCTTTCTCTACGTGTTCGGGTCGACCATTCTGTACGTGGCGCAGACGGATGTTCTGGGACGATTCTTCAGCGACAATGCTGTCGTACGCACCGTTCTCGCTCGCGTTGAACTCGTCACGCAGATTATCGCGGCTCTCGGTCAGGCTTTCATCACTGCGCGTGCCATCCGAATTGGCGGCTTGCAGGTCACACTGTCGGCGGTTCCGTTCGTGAGTGTCATCGGATTCGCGGCACTGGGGCTGGCGACGATGGGAGTGCTGCCTCTTCTCGCCACCTTTATCGTTTTTTCGGTGGTGCGGCGCTCCTCGGAGTTCATGCTCACCAACCCCTCCCGAAAAGTGCTGTTCACCGTGCTCTCCCGAGAGGACAAGTTCAAGGCAACAACGTTTCTCGAGACGTTCGTCTACCGTTTCGGCGATCAGCTTTCCATCTGGGCCAATGCCGGCCTGATTGCCGTGGGGCTCACCCTTACCGGCATCTCCTGGATTTCAGCTCTAATGGCGATTCCCTACCTGACGCTGGCCGTATGGCTGGCGCGACGACAGGGTCAGATGGCGGCGGCAGGCGACACACTGCCGCGCGCGCACGCGCAACCGGCTATCGCGCGTGCCATTCCTTGAGCACTGCGGCCTCGCGTTCAGGTGCGAGCCCCGGCGTGTTCGCCTTGCGCGCGCGGCGATCTTCGGGAAGTGAATGCCACCAGTCGAGCGTCGCGCGAACCGTGTCGGCGAGAGGACGGAATGTCAGTCCCTTGTCGAGCGCGCGCTGGATGCTCACCTGACTGAACCCGGCCTGCTGCGGGGTTGGTGGCACCCACACGGGCATGTCGCTCCACGGGCGCACCTGTTTCGACGACAGGAATTCGGCGCTCACCCAGGTGAACTTCACATCGTTGCTTCCGCTGCACGCGGCGCGAATTCCATACAGCATTTCCGCGATCGTTAGCGGCGCCCTCGGCCCCGTGGCATTGTAAACACCAGAGGTACCTGTTTCAGCCATGCGCACAGCGAATTCCGCCAGATCGCGCGCATCGATGATCTGCACGTTGTCGGTTGGATTGCCCGGCGCCAGGATTTCGCCGCCGCGCTCCACGCGAACCGGCCAATAGGTAAAACGATCGCTCGTATCGCCCGGACCTACAATTAGTCCGGGCCTGATGATCGTTGTTCGACCCGGAAATGCACGCTCCGCTTCGGTCTCCGCCAGCGCCTTCTGCGCGCCATAGTAGCGTGTCTCCTCATTGTTCGGATCGGGCATCGTTGCGAGGGGTGTTGATTCATCCATCCCTGGCTGCCTGGTGTTCGCGTACACGGAAATCGTCGAGATGAACACGTATTGTCGCGCTGCGTTCTTGAGCAACTGCGCACTGTCGCGCACCCAGCGCGGAAGGGTGGTCGGCACATCGATGACCACATCCCACTGTTTGCCCTTCAGAGACTTCAGGTCGCCGTTGCGATCGCCGAGCAATTGCTCCACGGAAGCGGGAATATCAGCCTGCCGCCTGCCGCGATTGAAAATCGTGACCTTGTGCCCGCGCTCTACCGCGTAGCGAACCTGGAAGGGGCCGGTGAATCCGGTACCACCGAGAATGAGAATGCGCTTTGGTTGCGCTGCCCTGCCCACACTTCGTGGTCGGCTCTCGCTGTTGTCATCGGCGGCTGCGGTTGCAAGTGTCGCAGGATGCACACCGAGTGCGAGGGCACTGCCGGCGGCTGTGGATGTTTTGATGAAGTCGCGGCGGGATGGCATTGGGGTTGGGTCAGGGGCCGGAATGCGAAACACATTGACTGCGAAACTCATTGACTGCGAAACTCATTGACTGCGAAACTCATTGAC
>CAZKXZ010000052.1:0-23350 GCA_964556695.1 uncultured Gemmatimonadales bacterium | reverse complement strand
CATTGACTGCGAAACTCATTGACTGCGAAACTCATTGACTGCGAAACTCATTGACAGCGAAACTCATTAACAGCGAAACTCATTAACAGCGAAACTCATTAACAGCGAAACTCATTGACAGCGAAACAGCGAACTGCGAAACGGGCGGCTGCGAAACCACGAACGACCGCTGTATTTCGCAGTACTTTTTTCGCAGTTAATGTTTTTCGCAGTTAATGTTTTTCGCGGTTGATGTGTTTCGCGATTGATGTGTTTCGCAGTTAATGTTTTTCGCAGTTAATGTTTTTCGCAGTTGCTTTCTACTCCCGCCCCGGCGGCATCCTCGACCCCAAATCCCGCAATAGCTCACCAACCCGCTGGATCGCCGTTCCGTACTCTGCCCAGTTCCCCGCCTTCTGCGCCGCCATGGCGCGATCGTACTGCTGCTGCAGCTGCCGCACCAGATCCATCGTCCTCGCATCCAGCGAAGGAGCGCCAACGGTCGGCGCAGCTGCCGTCGTGCGATCTTCTGGCCTCACTGGCGCCACATTCGCGGCGCCTTCGCCGAATATTACAGCAAGGCCCCGCTCCAGAGTTTCCTCCATGACCACCCTGTTCTGATAGGTAACCACAACGCGCTTGAGTTCGGGAATGCGGCCACCCTCGGCACGCAAATAAATCGGTTGCACATAAATGATGGATTTCTCGATCGGTATCACGAGCAGTTGTCCCCTGATTACCTCGGAGCCACCCTGATCCCAGAGGGAAATCTGGCGCGACACCTCCGTATCCTGGTTGATCCGGTTGACCACCTGGCGGGGACCGAAAACCAGACTCTGTTTCGGAAAGCGATACACAACGAGTTGTCCGTAATGTTCACCGTCATTTCGCGCTACCATCCACGCCGACAGATTGTCCTTGCCGCGCGGGGTGTAGGGCGTCATGAAGATGAACTCCGCGGTGTCCTCGCCGGGAAGGCGCATCACCATGTGTCGCAGAAAGGGCGAACGCACTGGTCCCTGTCCCTGATCGAGAGTGGGGACCGTCCACTCATCCTCGCGATTGTAGTAGGTGCCCGCATCCGTCATGTGATAGACCGAAAACAGCAGGTTCTGCGCCCGAAAGAGATCTTCCGGGTATCTCACATGCGCGCGCAGCGTCGCAGCCATCGAGTCCAAAGGCAGGAGAATGCCGGGGAACGCACCAGCGAATGACCGGATCAGAGGATCGTTCTTGTCCGATATATACCCCTTGACGTTCCCATCGTACGCATCGATGACAATCTTGACGCTGTTGCGCAGATAATTGGTATTGTCGCCAATGCGCTTCGAATACGGATAGCGGGAACTCGATGTGTACGCGTCAATTATCCACTTGAAGGTGCCGTCCTGGTCCACGACGAGGTACGGGTCACTGTCCAGAATGAGAAATGGAAATACACGTGACGCCCGGTCCCTGATCTCTCTTCGGAAAAGCACCCTGCTGTCGTTACCGGCATCACGTGAAAGCAAAACGTTCATCGACTGGAAATGCACTGCCAGAAGAGCGCGCCTGAACTCGGATTTGAGCTGCACCCCTCCTGTCCCTGTGTATGATGTGGTCGCAGCACTATCACCTGCCGGATAGTCGAATTCCTTCTGCTTCGTTCCCACAATCACGAAATCGTTCGTAATCTCGCCAAAGTAGATCTGCGGTCGCGTTACCTTGACCGATATGCTGGAAACCGGGGGAAGGTCCTTGATGAACAGGACCGGCAGACCCTCGGAGGTAACCTGGTTAACCGGGCCGAGTGTGAGTCCCATGCCATGCGTAAACGTGAGATGCGTGTTGATGAAATTGCGCACGGGCAGGGAAGTGCTGTTCAGTTCGCGGGCAGTGAGCAGGACCTGGCGGTAGCGACCATCGATCCAGTACCTGTCGTCGTCAACGTTCACGAAGTCGTAATAGGTTCGGATTTCCTGCAACTGTCCAAAGGTCTGCAGCAGCGGATCGCGGTCCCACACCCTGACGTTTTCAACGGTAGAGGCGTTGTTGCGCAGGTCGTTTGCCGTCAACCCGGCATCTCCTTCAAGGTCGCGCATTACTACGCTATCGATTCCCCACGCATGTCGGGTGGCCGCGATGTGGTTCACAATCTGCGGCTGTTCATGGGTGAATTCGGTAGGTGCGACCTTGAACCTCTGCAGTGCAGCGGGAAATGCGTTTACGCCCACTACTGTAACGATCGCGTACGCGGCACCGGCGAGGGCGGTGTGGAATACGGTTCTGCGCCTCACAGCGCCGAACGCCACGAATATCGCTCCCAGGATCGCAGTGACCGCCGCCACGCGCAGCGCGGGAAGGCGCGCGTGTATGTCGGTGTAGCTCGCGCCCTGCAGTTGATCCGTCGCGGAGAACAACAGGGAGGGAATAGTCACAAAGTTGATACGCAGCGCGACGAGTATGAAAAAGACCGCCACGAGGGCGCCGACCTGAATGCCAGCCGACGGATCGAGCACAATCCGCCGGGGGAGAACTGCGAGGTCACCGCGAACCCAGAATACTGCCAGCAGGGACAACGTCGTAATCACCGTGAGCGATGACAACAACGCGAGTCCCCATTCATACATCGGCAACTTGAACATGTAGAACCCGACGTCGCGGCCCAGTACCGGGTCCGCAATCCCGAACGTCTGCGCATTCAGAAACTGCAGCAGCGTGAGCCAGTTGCCCATGGCGGCGAGTCCGGTGGTGGCCGCGAAAACGAGCGCGAAGACGAGCGTGAGTTTCGAGACCGTTCCCGCAATATCCACCAGGTCCTGCGAGGGCGCGGTGCGAAGCCGCACGGGATGCGCCGATGGGTTCCTCTGCGCGAAACGCAGGTTCAGATAGATGACCACGAAGGAAAGCGCGCCCACACCCAGCATGAGGAGCAACTTGGTGGTCAGCTCCCTTTGGAACACGGTGGAGTAGCCCAGATCCGCGAACCAGAGCGAGTCGATGTAGAGGGACATTGCGCCCGGCACCAACAGCGTCATCAGCAGGGCAGCCATGAGAAACATTACTGTTTTGGTAGGGCGCTTTGCGGCCACGGTCATTCGCTCCTTGTTGACCGTGAATGTACGTCAACTAACGCGGATCGGCAGTTTCCGGCACCCGGTCGGGACTCATTACCATGGTTCGGCCATTGCTTGACACCCCCTGAAACGAACCGTAGCTTGAGCCCCTGGTACACAGCTCGTCCATGCAGTCCCAATATTTGAAAACCTCTCCTCGCTGACTTTTCGCGCGGAAAGTGCAGCTTAATGCTTCCGGCGCCCTCTCAAACGAAAAGGGTTCATGGTCCGGTGGCCGCCTGGTGCGAGGGCGCTTCTCGCACGATACTCGTAGTCGGTGACCGCAGCAATTCGGACATTCGACCGCGCGCCAGAGGGATTGGGACATGCGTACGACCGGCAAGGTAAAGTGGTTCAACGAGTCGAAGGGTTTTGGATTTATTTCACCGGATGATGGACAGAAGGATTGTTTCGTCCACTATTCTGCTATTGCCGGCTCGGGGTTCAAGAGTCTCGCTGAAGGCGATGCCGTGGAGTTTGACATTGTGCAGGGTCAGAAGGGTCCCGCCGCGGAAAATGTCATGAAGGTCAACGGTTGAAGGAGCGATTTCGCAGGATCTGTCTGTAGTTCGTGGGGCTGACCGGGAAGATTTCGGGTCAGCCCCCGTTCGCTATTGTGCACCCACGTTCCGGAGGTTTCGTATAGATGGCAAAACAGGAAGCAATTGAGTTGGAAGGAACCGTTACCGAAGTATTGCCCAACGCGACGTTTCGCGTTCTACTCACCAACGGACATAGCCTGCTCGCGACCATCGCCGGCAAGATGCGCAGATTCAGGATTCGAGTTCTCGCGGGTGATCGCGTTACCGTGGAAGCGTCACCGTATGATTTGAGCCGGGGCCGAATCACTTTCAGGCACAAGAACTGAACTCCGCACGGGAACTCGTGCCCCCCGATTAATGCTGGAGCAGCACATCCAGGTCAGCCGCTCTGCCCGTTACTACGTGCTCGGCACGCCGCAGCCCGATACAAACGATGTGTGGATTGTCTGTCACGGCTTCGCGCAGCTCGCATCCCGATTTCTGCGGCGATTCGAACCAGCACAGGTTATTTCACGCCTGATAGTCGCGCCAGAAGCGCTCAACAGATTCTACATCGACACATCCCCGCGTCCGCACGGGCCAGATGCGGTCATCGGTGCAACATGGATGACTCGCGAGGACAGGAGCAACGAGATCCGTGACTACGTGCGCTACCTGGATGCGGTGCACGACGAAGTGATGCAAACCGTTGATCGGTCGCGAGTGCGCCTCCTCGTCCTCGGTTTTTCGCAAGGTACCGCGACCGTGTGCCGCTGGATCAGCATGGGTAAGGTGAGACCCGATCACCTGGTGCTCTGGTCTGGCAACATTCCAGCAGACCTCGAATTGCCAGATTCGCGTGGGCCCTGGCTGGACCTCAGCGTCACGACGGTGCGGGGGAGTGAAGACGCGGGTGTAAACCGTATGACCATCGCCGCGGATCGCGATCGCTTGTTGCGTGCGGGTGCCAAGTGGGAAATGGTTGAGTTTGATGGAGGGCACGAAATGCACGCGGCAACACTGCTGGGCCTGGACAAAACCCAGTGACCGCGCGGGAAGCGCGGGCGTCCTAACTGTGAAGCCACTGTTTGGTGCGGTGGCTCACAGATGCTCCGGAGCGGCTTGGTGCGGTGGCTCACAGGTGCTCCGGAGCGGCCGAATGTGCCAACTCGGAGCGCGGTATTGCAGACTGCGACGTTACTCGCGAATCGAGCCGCGGCTGACACTTGGGGCAATCAGCCATGCAGGTCGTAAGATGCTTCAAGGCAAGGGGATAGGGATTCCCAACCCTGCGGCACCCGGCTTGCCTTAGTTGCCGTCAATACAGCTGTTTGGTGCACCGCGAAGACGCAACCAGGTCTGGCGCGGGGACCTTTGCATAGAGAGCAATAGACATGAAAAACCGCAGAGTGGGACGACGAAAGGGATTCACGCTGATCGAACTACTGATCGTGGTAGTCATCATCGGAATTCTCGCCGCCATAGCCATTCCGAAGTTTACAAATACAAAAGGGAAGGCACGGCTTGCTGCGATCAAGAGCGACCTCAAGAATGTCGCCACGGCGCAGGAGGCATACCTCTTCGACAACGGCATTTATGCCGATGCCACCGCTAAGCTCAATTTCACGGCTACGTCTGGCGTGACGATCACCATCGGAGAAGCAACCACGGGCGGCTGGTCGGGCACTTCTACCCATCCGCTCTCGTGGCCGCTCAAGTGTGCGCTTTACATGGGCACCGCCGCACCGCTCGCTCCGGCAGTGAGTGAAGGACTGATGAACTGCGCATGAAGCGCAGCAACGCGAAGACCGGAACCGTCAGTCCTGGTCTTCGCGTAGTCGTTTGATCTGGCGTCGCTCCTTCTTTGTTGGTTTACCCTCTCCCGCCGCACGCACTGGCAGAGTTGCCAGTTGAGTTCTCACTATCTCGCGGCCTCGACGGCTCTCCTCAGTTTCGTTGTACATCAATGCAGCCTGAGTAGCTGACCCTCGTCGCGGCGCCAGCTCAGTGACGACAACGGTTGTCGCGAATGGCCCGCGCCTGACGGTGATTGCATCTCCTGGTGCAATGGCTCTCGCTCTCTTCACACGATCGCCGTTCACATCCACTTTGCCACGATCGACAGCGTCGGCAGCGAGCGAGCGCGTCTTGAAAAAACGCGCGACCCAGAGCCATTTGTCCAAACGCTCAGTCCCCTCTCGTTGCGAACTGTTATCGGTATTCTTCATGTCTGATGTTGCGGCAGTATTGGAGAAAACGCTGGGTGAATGCAGCTTTCCACTCTCAAGTTCCCATTTCCCACTGAGTGATAACGCAACGTAGTGAGGGCGCGGGTGTATTTCACTACGAGGAGGGAAGGTTGTCACAACGCACTCGTTCGTCACTCCGTGCAGTCACCATAGCGCTGACTTTTGGTTGCGTGCTGGCGAACCTCACAGTGCCGTACCCGGCAATGGCTGGACGCTCGCAGCAGCTACAAGTGGTCCGCGCGGCACCGGCTCCCTCTGACTCGCTTGTCCGGCTCGCGGAAGCTGCGCTGGCGCAGGGACGGCCGTGGCGCGCCACTGAGATATTGAGTCCCGTCATACGCGATGATGCTCGCCGGA
Organism: uncultured Gemmatimonadales bacterium; assembly: GCA_964556695.1. Lineage (GTDB taxonomy): Bacteria > Gemmatimonadota > Gemmatimonadetes > Gemmatimonadales > Gemmatimonadaceae > CAZKXZ01. The sequence continues at coordinate 17,149 of CAZKXZ010000052.1, read as the reverse complement.
CCCCTGCCGCCGTCATAGTTGCGGCTCGTGCCGCTACTGCCTGGGAAGGGTGGACCGAGGCGCAGCGCATACTCGTGAAAGAGGTTTGGCTGGATTCGCTGTATTCGGGCGAAGGGCGCGCGCTGCTGGCCCGCGCGCAACTCGAAGCCGGAGCGGACTCCGGCGCTGTCATCAATGCGCGCATTTCGATTGTTTCGGCAGCATCCGACGCAGAGCGCGGCAGGAGATTGGTGATCCTTGCGCGGGCCCTCGCCGCGATCAAGGAGGCAGCAAATGCCGCACAGGCGTTCCAGTCCGCGGCTGAATTGCTTCCCGAGGTTGGTGACTGGATCCGCTTGCGTTCCGCCGAATGGGTGTCGGACAGCGCGCAACGCGAGAACGTGCTTGGCTCGTTGCGTCTTCCGCATGCCGTGAATCGGATTGCTGGAATCGATGCGATTGCGAGCGAGAACACCGGCGATACACTCGGCGCAATCGCTCGCTACACGCGCGGCGGAAACCTCGCTTCTGCGTTCAGGCTGCGCCTTGCACTCGCGAGGTCATCCACGGACAGCGTTGCTCTGCGCGATGATATCATGGCGGCGCTCAGTCGCGCGCCGGCCGCCGCAACAGCTCGTGCATTTGTGGACCTGTTCGACGCGGCGTTCCGCGCGTCTTCCGCCTCGGAGGATCTTGTAATCGCGCATGCGCTGGGAGCGGCGGGTGGTGAGCGCACTGCCCAGTCGCTGGGGCGCGCGCTTACCGGTGGTGTCGGTAGCGATTCCGATCGATTCCAGTATGCGACAATACTGGCGCGTGTGGGGCGCAACCCCGAGGCCATTAATCACTTCGCACTGGTGAAATACCCTCCCTCTCTGGCTGCGGCGGCCGCATACCAGAGAGGGCGAATAATGCTGAGGCCCGGCACCTCCGGTGAGTGGCGTGAAGCTCTGCGCGCTGTCGTGCGCGATTTCCCCAGTGACACATCATCCGGCACAGCGCTCTTTCTCCTCGCGGATCTTGCCACCGACGAAGGCCGGGACAGCGTAGCGCGTGAAACCTTTCTCGCCTCTGTGGCGCGCTACCCGGGCTATTCACGCGCACCGCTCGCACTGTTCAACGCCGGGATGATTGCGTATGTGCAGGGGAACTACGAGGCCGCTGCGAAGGACTTCGAATCTCTGCGCTCCTCCTATCCTGCGAGTGCCGAGATGACGTCGGCACTTTACTGGAAGGGAAGGGCGCTGGAAAAATCCGGTGACTCGAGTGCTGTCGCGGCGAGCTGCGCGCGTATCCGCGCCACGGATTCGCTCTCATACTACTCGGTACTCTGCTCCAACCGGACCGGTGTTCCATTCTGGAATACCGTAGCAGCCGCCGACAGCTTTGCCGTGTTACCAGCCGTCGACAGCATAGTGCTTCGCGTGCGCGCACTACGCGAGATCGATTTTCAGCCGGAGCTCAGCCTCGAGTTGGATCGCATCCGCGTCGTCGCAGGGATGGACGCAGAACAACTTTTGTCGGCGGCGAACTCACTGCGATTACTTGGCGAAGGGTCGCGCGCGGTGTCGTTGGCACAGCTGGCGCAGTCGCGTGGTGCCCGTCGTGATGCCCGCCTCTATCGCCTCCTTTATCCAGCCGCGCATCTCGACATGGTGCGTGCCGAGGCGGCACAGCATGGCCTGGATATGGATCTTGTAGCGGGACTGATCAGGCAGGAATCACTGTTCAATCCCGCTGCGACATCGCCCGCAGGCGCTCGCGGTCTCATGCAGATAATGCCGGCGGTGGGTGGTGACCTCGCGCGTGCCGCCGGTTTCCCAGTGTGGGATCCGGTGCTTCTCTATCAGCCCGATGTAAACGCACGACTAGGCGTTCAACATTTTGCGGACCTCATAACTTCGCAGAAGCATGTGTTCCACGTTCTGGCGTCGTACAACGCGGGTGCGAGCAGGGTGGAACGCTGGCTCACGAAGGCCGGCACAGACGATCCCGAAGTATTTGTTGAACGGATCCCGTATGTCGAAACACGCGACTACGTTCGCATCCTGATCCGTAACAGGGAGTCGTATCGCGCGCTCTATCGACGTTAAGTCCGCAGTTCGGCTACGCAGGTCTGTCACTTCTGCTCACTGATCACTGTTCACTTCAAACTGATGGCATCCGTCTTGGGATCCCGGTCGGATGCCATCAGTGGGATGTGAACGGTGTTCAGTGGTCAGAAGTGAACAAACACCGTAATCAGTCGTCCGCCCCCAGGCGCCGTCCTTCCTTCTTGCGGGAATGCAGGTGCTTTGTCCGAAGGCGAGCCTCTCGCGAGGACAACGATGGCTTCGTTGGTCGGCGCTTTCTGGGGATGTGCAGCGCGCTCTTCACGATCGTCACCAACCGCTCTTCTGCCATCCTCCGATTTCGCAGCTGACTTCTGCTCGCCGACGCCACTATGCGCAGCCACCCTTCCGAGTCGATTCTCCTTCCCAGCCTGGTGGTAATGAGGTCGCGTTCAGCGGGTGAAAGCACCGCGGATCCGCGCACATTCCAGAGCAATTCAATGCGCGTAGACGAGGTGTTGACGTGCTGCCCGCCGGGCCCGCTGGCCCGGGTGGCGCGCACCACCAGTTCTCCTCGCGGAATTGTAAGTCCCGCTCGAACCTGAAGCGCATCGCTGTCGCCGTGAAAGTCGCTGTTCATTGGGGGGAAACCAGGCATCTCCTCATTCGTCCAAGATACAGCCACACATGGCTGGAGCGCCAAGCGAGACCGACGGAACTGCCGCCCGGTAGCTCGACCAGGGTCCGTCCAACCGAGACCAACCGCTCACATTGCGACTTAATCCACGAAAACCCGACTCGCGGTCACCGGCACTGCTGCTCCTGCAGGATCACCGGCTGCTCCTTCGCTGGATTTATCTCGGCAGGCTCTCGGTCGCTACCGTGGTCTTTCTGGCCGCCCTACTGGTATGGCAGAAGGAAGCCAGCCGTTCACAAATCGCGCTGGTAACGGAAATTGCTTTTGCCGTCGCCACGGTAATCACACTCGCTTCGGGCCTCTACAGCGAGTCGCTCCGCCGCAAGCCAGCGGACTGGTTCCTCTTTGCCCAGATCGTCATAGACCTGCTGCTGGTCACATTGATTGTGGACATCACCGGGGCCGGCGAGTCACCACTCGCGGCATTCTACGTCGTGGTGATCACGGTGGCGTTTCTGATACTTCCCAGCGCTGGTGGCATCATTGCCACCATGCTGGGTGGCTCCATCTACCTGGCCGATGTGTATTTTCGGTCCGAGACCCTCAGCGCGCTGGCTCCGGCATCACTGGTCGTACTCGTTCTCGTTCTAATTGCTGTCGTCAGCCGCGGCGTGGGAATCCGGCTGAAACAGGCGGGAGCCGGAAGCGCGGAACTCGCGGCGCAGCTGCAGCACATGAAACTCCAGGCCGCCGATATACTGGGAAATATTCGCAGCGGAATAATCACTGTCGATTCGACGGGCAAACTTCTTCAGGCAAATCCGGCAGCATCGGGCCTGCTTGGAATGGAGCTGGACTCCTATCTCGACAAACCGTTCCTGAGCAGGCTTCACGAAGTCACGCCGCAACTGGCGGAGATGCTGGTGCGCACCATTAAGCGCCCCATGCGAATCAATCGCGGCGAGGCGCAAATGCCCAGGAACGGTCGCACCGTGCCTCTGGGAGTGACAACGACATTCGCCGAGTCGGAGGAAGGCGCCCCGACAACCGCAACTGCGATCTTTCAGGATATCACGGAGTCGAAGCGCATGGAGCTCATGAGCCTGCGCGCAGAGCGCATGTCCGCGGTGGCTGAATTGAGCGCCTCGCTCGCTCACGAAATCAAGAATCCGCTCGCCTCGATACGCAGCGCGGTGGAGCAGCTGGCTCGCGTGGAGTATGCGGGCGAGGATGAGCGCACGCTGGCCGCATTGGTGGAGCGCGAGTCCGACAGACTCTCGCGGCTGCTCACCGAATTTCTCGACTTTGCGCGAGTACAATCGTCGCGATTCCGGCGGGTGGATATTGTTTCTCTTGCGAGGGGATCGTGCACGCTGGCAGGTGCGCATCCCGATCTGGCGGACGGCGTCGTGGTCGATTTCTCCTCGGAGGCAAGCGAGATGGAGATCGATGGCGATGAGGACCTGCTGCACCGTGCTGTTTTCAATCTTGTGCTCAATGCCGCGCAGGCCAGCCCTCCGGGCGGGCATGTAGGGGTTCATGTTCGTAAGACCAGCCACATGCAGCTCGAGTCCCTGCGCGATGTCGGCGGAGAAGTGGTGGAGATTACGGTCTCTGATCAGGGTCCGGGTATCACGGCGGAAGTGCGCACCAGGATGTTTGATCCCTTCTTCACGACCAAGAGTGGCGGAAGCGGATTGGGTCTCTCAGTCGTCCACAGAGCAATAACATCGCACCGCGGAGTCGTCCTGGCAGATTCGGGCGACGAAGGAACCAGGTTCACAATCTTGTTGCCGGGCGAGCAGACATCGAGGGGAGAGCCGGCGTGAAAGAGCAGTCAGACAAACCGAGTATTCTCATCATCGATGATGAATCCGGGATTCTGGATTCACTTCGCATTCTTCTGAAGAACGAAGGTTTTGTTCCGCACGTCGCGCTGGGTGGACAGCAGGGAATTCAGCAGATGAATTCCGTGGCTCCCGACGTCGTGCTGAGTGACGTTCGCATGCCGACGGTGAGCGGCCTCGATGTGCTCAACGCAGCGCGGGAGTATGATCCTGACCTCCCTGTGGTGCTCATGACAGCACAGGCAACTCTGCAGTCCGCGATTCAGGCGGTCAATCAAGGCGCGTTTTACTACATACAGAAACCATTTCGCAACGACGAACTCGTGGCGATCATCAGGCGCGCCGTGGAGAGCCGCTATCTCCGCACCGAGAACAAGTCGCTCAAGAGGGAGATCCGGCGCCGTGATCGTTCGTACAGCGCACATCCCATCGGTACCAGCCGCGCATGGAGGGACGTCGTGCGCCTCGCGGAAACAGTCGCGCCGACGGAATCAACGGTCCTGATACAGGGAGAATCGGGCACAGGAAAGGAAGTGATTGCCCGATACATTCACGATCTCTCCGCGCGTGTTGAAGGACCATTCCTGTCCATCAATTGCGGAGCGCTTCCGGAAGGATTGCTCGAGAGTGAATTGTTCGGACATGTGAAGGGGTCGTTTACCGGAGCGGTCAAGGACAAAGCGGGCCTCTTCACTGCAGCCGCGACGGGAACCTTCTTTCTCGACGAAATAGGTGAGACAACACCGGCAACACAGGTGAAGCTGCTGCGCGTTCTGCAGCACCGTGAAGTGATTCCGGTTGGTGCGACAGATGCGCAGCCCATCGACACACGCCTGCTGGCCGCCACCAATCGCGATCTCGATGACGAGGTGAAGAAGGGTGGCTTTCGCAGCGACCTCTTTTATCGCCTCAACGTCATTTCCATCCAGCTTCCTCCACTCAGAGACCGGCGCGAGGATGTTCCTCTCCTGGCAAAGGCGTTTCTGGAGCGAGCGGCTGAAGTGAAGGGAATTCCGGTGAAAACCGTGAGCGATGAGGCAATGCAGGCGCTTCAGGAATTCTCCTGGCCAGGTAATGTGAGAGAACTGGAAAACGCGCTGGAACGCGCGACAATTCTCACTCCGGGCGACGTAATCCAGATTACAGCGCTGCCAGACCGCGTACTGCAGCGGCAGGTGGAACCGCTGCTCGCCCGTGTCACATCCGCAAGCCCGACGCTCGATGCAATCGAGCGCGCCTACATCCAGTTCATCCTCACGAGCGAAGGCGGCAACAAGACGCGCGCTGCTGAAGCGCTTGGAATTGATCCCTCGACTCTGCACCGGAAGCTGGCGCGTTACGGTGACGCGGACTGACAGTTAGTCAGAAATGGCTGCGTAAAACCCCTGCAGGCGCGGTCCAGCTGCGTTGTGCGGCGCATTTTCAATAGCGCACGCCGCCACCTCGAAAAAGTTTGATTACGCGCGCGCGAAAAAGATGATGCATCCGCGCAACATTTGCGCACATTGGTGACTGTGCCGGGTTACCTCAAAAGCTGAAATTCAGTCTCTCGGCAAGCAGATGGACAACGGCTTCCATCGCGCTGCGGGCATCGGTCCGCGCACTTCTCAGAATGCGATCGCACAACGCATGGCAGAGTGCAAGGGAGTAGGCAGAATGCCTTCGACTTCGACCGGTTCTTGCCCGATGAACGAAGTGGCAACTATCAGTCCCACAACGTTTTAGTTCCACCTGCCATGTGTGGCCCGGTGGTTGCCTTGAAGGGAGCCGGTTGGGCAGGTGTACGCAGCAAGCAGTCGAATGAAGTACCCAATAACTGGGACCTTTTTTAACCTCCGGAGGCAGTAAACAATGCAGAATCGCAAGGGCTTTACACTGATCGAGCTTTTGATCGTGGTCGTGATCATTGGTATCTTGGCCGCAATCGCAATTCCGAAGTTCGCGAACACCAAGGAGAAGGCGTATATCGCGTCGATGAAGACCGATCTTCGCAATCTGATCACCGCGCAGGAAGCGTATTTCGCGGACAACAACACCTACAGCAGCGCGATTGGCGTTGGTGGTGTTGACATCGTTGCCTCGGCTGGCGTGACACTCACGACCTCCGCCGACGCCGGCAAGGGCTTCTCGGCCAATGCAACGCACACCGGCACAACGAAGGTTTGCGACATTTACACAGGCAGCAAGAATGTCGGAGCCAAGGCTGACGGCGAGCCAGTCTGCGCATAACTTCTCGGAAGAGAAGTAGCACAGAGGTTTCAGAGGCGGGCCAGGCAGATTGCCTGGCCCGCTTCGCATTTATGGGTTCCGTGATGAACCCATGCATGCCATCCCGTGTAATCACATGGCTTTCGCCGCCGCTAATTCTTTATTGATGACGCGCGCGTAATTACGATGATGGTGATTGCGCGAGATGGTGCAATAATGCGCCATGCAGATTTCCCTTCGAAAAACCGGTGCCATTTTGCTGGCTGGCCGTGCGCGTCGCGGGTTGCGCGCAGCACTGCCAGCTGTGCCTCGGCTGGCGGCTCGCGGGTGCAGCCTCGTCGAACTCCTTGTCGCGATCGTCGTCTTCACACTCGGGGCACTTTCGCTCGCCGGTTCCACCGCGGTGGCGCTGAGCAGGCTCTCAATCGCACACGTGCGGGCCACGTCGGCGGCGTCGGTGTCGTCGCGATTTGCCACGCTCGCATCGACACCTTGCAGCGCACTCGCGCCAGGTAGTTCGCAGCTGGCGCCCAGGCTCACAGAGTCCTGGAGCGTGCAGTCAGTTGGAGCCGGGCTCGCTCGCGCGCGGGTGACGTTACGCTTTGAGCCAGATGCGCATGATGAAGTCTTCGAGGCCACAATCAGATGCCGCTGACAATGAAACGGCGGCGCGCATTCACACTCATCGAACTCACTGTTGTGATTGTCCTTCTCGCCATCGTGGGTGTGGCAGTGACTGCCACTCTTGCAAGGCAGGGGCGCGCGAGTCGCGCCGCAACTGAATTGACCGAACTGCGGGATCACTTGAGCGAGGGTGCCAGCATCCTTGCGTCGGACCTTCGCTCCATATCGCTCGCGGGTGGTGACGTGTATCCTGGCGCAATGGGAAAGAACTCAATTGAATTCCGTTCTGCGTACGGTTCCAGCGTTGTTTGCGAGATCAACGGCGGCAGCAGCATCACCCTCCCACCCAATTCGGGAGGTACAGCCGGCGTGCGGCTTTCCTGGCTATACAAGCGCGCAGATCCAGGACATGGACTTTTCGTGTTCGATGAAGGAGCGACAGACGATCCTTCGGACGATTCCTGGATCTATCGAATCATCAGTGCGGTGGCAACCAACGCCGCTGCTTGTAGTGCGACTCCATTTGCCGGTGCCACATCCGGGGCAACTTCTGGCCTTTCGATTGCGCTGAATGCCGCGCTGCCCGCTACTGTCAGCACGGGCGCACCGGTGCGCTTTGTGGAGCGTGTGCGCTACGCGCTATATCAATCTTCCGATGGCAGGTGGTATCTGGGATACTGCGCCTCAAACAGCATGTCTGCCCCGTGTGCTACGCTGCAACCTGTCAGTGGCCCATACTTGCCACCAAACTCAAACCAGAGTTCCGGACAAAGCGGTCTCGATCTTTATTACTTCGACGAAGATGGCGTTGCGACCTCCGATCCACTGCGGGTGGCTCGCATCGAGATCGCTTTGCGGGGAGCGACACCCGGTACCGCGACGCTGGCCGGCAATATCGCTGATGTACAAATCAGGGATACCGTACGCTTGAGCGTGGAGGTACGCAACCGGTGACTCAAGACATATATAGAAGGGCGCTCCCCCAGGTGTGCCGTAAGGGCATGGCCCTCGTTCTGGCAATCGGTGCCATTGTGGTTGTAGGCGCACTGGTGGTGAGCATGTTCTTCGCATCCTCGCTCCGCGGAAAGGTCGGGCAGGCGGCATATGCGCAAGCGCGTGCTTTGGCTGCGGCGGATTACGGCGAGAATGAGACATTGCTTTCAATTCTGGATGTCTCGGTTGACTCACTTACAATCGGGGCCACGAGCGTTCCTGTTGTGCGCGCTGTTCCAGGAGGCGGGAGCTGCAGTGCAACAGTTACACGGCTGCAACAGAACATGTTTTTGCTTGTTACCGAAGGCATTGCGGATAGTCCCGGAAACACAGGCCTCAGACGGCGCACCGGATTCCTATTCCGAATGATACGTGCGGCAGCCGACAGCGCCGACACAACCTCAACCACATCGTCAGCAGTGCGTGTTACGCAGCGCGCATGGACGTATCTGTTCTGATAATTCGCGGGCGCAAATGCAGGCGTCCTGATTGACGAAAGGCAAAATGGTAACACGGTGTTGCGCACGCACATCACGTCTTTAGTGCGCACAATCTTAGAGTAACTGGGCTGCGTTACCTGCCCTCGCCCCCGGTCGTGTGATCTGTGACGCACATATGGCGTTCGGTCAACTGACTGCTGTTAGGCCGCAACGATTCCACACGACAAACCTTCCCGGCACTATCATGGCGCTCTTCGGAAAAAGCAAACGAACAATCGGTCTTGATATCGGATCCGGCCTCGTAAAAGTCGCCGTGATCGATCACTCGGGCGACGTGCCGGAACTTGTAAGCATCGCAATCGAGCCTCTTCTCCCCGACGCAATCGTCGAGGGTGAAGTCATGGATCCTGCCATCGTCACTGAAGCGATTCGCAATGTGATGCAGTCGGCTGGAATCAAGAGCAAAGAAGTCGCTACCGCAGTTGGCGGACGCGACGTAATCATCAAGAAGATTCAGATCGAGCGCGTGAGAGAACAGCAAGCGCGCGAATTAATGCGATGGGAAGCGGAGCAACACGTCCCATTCGATATGGAGTCCGTTGAACTGGACTTCCAGATACTTGATCCATTCGCTGAAGGGCTCGAGATGAGCGTCCTTCTCGTCGCCGCAAAGAGGGACCTGGTCTCGAGCAAGATCAGTCTCCTCACCGATGCCGGACTTTCGCCCACGGTTGTCGACGTTGACGCTTTCGCTCTTCACAACGCTTTCGAAGCCAACTACCCCGCCGCCATGCAGGGCGTAGTGGCGCTCGTGAACATCGGTCACGAAGTGACCAATATCAACATTCTTGATTCTGGAATTCCGATTCTGACCCGCGACATTACGGTCGGCACCCGCCGGTTCCGTGAAGATTTGCAGCGCGAGCGCGGACTGTCAGCGGAAGATGCGGAGGCCCTCCTGCGCGGTTACGATCGTTCTCCGCATCTGGACTCGGTACTCGACAGCCGCGGCGAAGAAATCGCCATTGGCGTCGAACGCGCAGCCGCATTCCTCTCCTCTTCGTCCCGATCGGGTGAACTGCTCAAAGCAGTCTACACTTGCGGCGGAGGCTCGCGAATTCCGGGCCTCAACGATGTTCTCGGCAACAGGCTGAGACAGAAGGTGGAACAGGCAAGCCCCCTGGCGAGACTGCGAGTCCGCCCGGGTGCCCTCGATTCCGTCGTCACCGACGAAGTCGCGCCGCTCCTCATGCTTCCCATTGGTCTGGCGCTCCGCCAGGCCGCTTGATCACATCAGGCCACTTCGTTCAATGATTGAAATCAATTTGCTGCCTGGTTCCGGCAAGAAGTCGCGCCGCTCCGGCGTGCCTTCAGGGCTGTCGACGGCGTTCTCCGGAATCGCAGGCCAGATCAAAGACCCTTACATGATCGCCGCTGTTGCAAGCGCGGTCATCGCCGTCGTCGTCGTCGGCGGGCTCTATGCCAAACAGGGGACAACCGAAAGTGCACTGCGCGAAAGAGAAGCGCTGGCGGTTCAGGACTCTGGCAAATACGCCAGCGTCATCATGGAAAAGCGCAAGGCCGAAACCCGGCGCGATTCCGTGCTCAAACAGGTAAGACTGATTCAGGCGATCGACAACGATCGCTATGTCTGGCCACACATCCTCGCGGATATCAGCAAGGCTGTTCCTCAGTATACCTGGCTGCGCGAGGTGATCAACGCAGCGCCGGCGATTTCTCCAGCGGCGCCAGTTCCGATTGACTCCGCCGCGTTGACCGCGGCTACCACTCACGCGGACAGCGTCTCGATCATGACCCCGAGGTCAGATCCATCCGCAGTGAGACCACCGCAGAAATTCACCGTCGTGGGCTACACGGTAGACGTGCAGGCAATGACAAGACTGATACGAGATATGGAAGCATCCCCGTTTATTCAGAATGTGCAGCTCGTGGAATCCAAATCCGCGCAGCAGCAAGGGCAGATTGGACCACCCGTGACAGAGTTCAGGCTGAAGGCAGAATATCAGTTGCCTGATTCAACATTCGTGAAGCGCGCACCCATCGCCGTTTCGGTGAGGTAGATATGGCTATCGGAAGCGGAGAAATCACAAAGCGCGAGGGCATACTCGTTTTTGTCGCGGTTGCCTTCATCGGATTGATCGCTGCGTACTGGTTCGTTCCGCACGCGGCGAAGACAACTGAGCTGGCCGATCTGGCGGGGCGCGTTGAGCGGCTCGACAAGATCAATCAGCGCGCCGCGGCAGATCTTGCCAGCGGCGGCGTACAGCAGCTGCAGGCCGAGGCCGAGAGCTACGCAGAGATGTTCAGCGTGCTGCGTCAGCTGGTACCACAGAGCAACGAGGTGCCGACTCTTCTCGAGCAGGTGTCCACGGCGGCACGTCGCGAAGGCCTTGAGATAAGCGGCATTGTGCCACAGCCGATCACACCCGGCCCCGAGTTCGATACTTACCGCTACAAGATCACGGTACCAGGCGGTTACCACGCGATTGCCCGTTTCCTTACAAACATCGGGTCGCTCTCGCGAATTGTCACTCCCGTTGACGTTGTATTGAAGGAACCGCTCGGCGCCGCGTCGCAAGGAAAAAATTCCACGCTGCCGACCGTCACCGCGGACTTCGAAATCAGAACCTACGTCGCCAGAACGGAACCGCTTCCCGGACCGGCGCTCCCAGGAGGAGGCCAATAAGATGTACTCGAAATTCATTGCGCTGGCGCTTTGCGCGGCGTCCGTCTCCGGTGCGCAGGTGCGCACCAAGGCGATCGAACTCGCGAATAAGGCAGCCACCACCGTAAATACGCGGACCGAAGCACTCGCCACTGTTGGCAGTGATCAGAAGCCCGTGGAAACAGGCACCAAGCCAGCTGTTGATTCTGCGAAAAAAGTGTCAGGTGGTGCGGTCGTGGCCACGATGGCACCGGCTTCAGACCTGCCGAGCATGACGAGGGAAGTTTTTCAGTACGATGGCGGCGGGAGACGTGATCCCTTCACATCGCTGACGAGGTCAGGCGCACTCCGCCCGCATATCTCCGAGCTCACGCTCGTCGTTGCGATTATCGCGACGAACGGTACGAAGAGTGTCGCTACCGTTCGCGACAATTCCACGAAGGAGATGTACGCGATCAAGGTTGGAGATTCGCTTGGCAGATACCGTGTAGTTCGAATCGATAGGGGCAAGGTGACGTTCGCTATCGAGGAGTTTGGGTTCAGCCGCCAGGAAACACTGGCCATGGGTGATACTACCAAAGTGAGGAACTAATGAGGCGACTCTGTGCGCTAGCAGTCATCGCACTCGCCGTGCCGTTCATGAGCGCAGACAACGCGTCAGCGACGGACGTGACACGGGTGGGTGATGTTACTGCAGTAAGCGTGATGCCCGCTGCGGGCCGCGCGAACGTCCTTATCGCCGTTTCTGGCGAGACGAAGGTTCTCGATTTCACGCTCGACAATCCCAACCGGATAGTTCTCGATGTATCTCCGGCGCGGTTGTCGTCGGTACCCGCGTACGACAAGATCCCGCGCGGTGGAATTGCGAACATCCGTTTTACGCAGTACGACCAGAACGTGGTCCGTGTGGTGCTGGATCTCGACAAGCAGCGCCCATATGAAATGACCAATATCGACGGTGTGATTCGTGTCAGTGTCCAGTCGGACGGCAACGAATTCGATCAATGGAGTTCGCGGAAGGCTGCCAATGCGGTAGCAGTGGCTCCCACCTTGGTCATCCCGTCCACAACCACTGATTCGGCTTCACAGGTGCAGCGAATCACGGTTTCGTACGCCGGCGATGACATCAAGGTCGTTGTTGCGGGCTTCGCCATGTTCTCCGGCCGTACCATTCTGATCAATGACAAAGTGACTGGCAATGTCACCGGTACCATCAACGACCAGCCATGGGATACCGCGCTTCGGGCACTGCTCGATGTGAACGGTTTCGCAATGACCGTTGAACCGGACGGCATTATCAAGGTCGACACTTACGCAAATATCTTCGCCCGGCAGCAGACGGAGCGCCTCACGACCACGACGGTGAACGTCAACTACACCCGTGCTAAAGATCTCGCCGAAACGCTGCGCGGACTTCTTTACAGGGATTGCAGCTCCGGGCAGACTGGTCTTCCCACTTCCGCACCGGCGCAGACCGGTAGCCTGATCGGACAGCCGAGTGTTCCACCCGGTTGCCAGGTCCGCGGCAGTGTCATGGCCGACACGCTCTCCAGCAAGCTCGTAATCACCGAAGTCTCGTCGCACATGGATGACCTGCTCCGCTTCGTGCAGGATCTGGACGTTCGTACGCGCCAGGTGAGCATCAAGGCCGAGATCTATGTAGTGAATCGCACCAGCATCGAAGACATTGGTGTGAGCTACGATATCGGCACGGCAAACCAGTTCTTCAACAGCAAGGTTCAGAGAATCGATCCGACCACAACGACTCCCGTTGATATCAACGGTGACGGCGTACCCGATTTCATGGGTGGCGGAACGGCATTCCCCTCGAGCACCAACGTGGTGAACCTGGGTGGCAACGCGTTGTCCGCGGTTTCGAACGCGAGCACGCGTGTTCTCAATCCCGCGCTGCAGCTGATCTATTCGATGGCCCTTGGCAAGTTCGACCTGACAACTTTCCTCGACTTGCTCCAGGAAACGCGTCTCGCCGATGTGCAGGCGTCGCCCACGGTCACAACGGCTGACAATCACGAGGCGACAATCTTCATGGGTGAAGAAACGCCGATCAGGTCAGTGCAACCGCAAGCTGGAAACAACACTGCTGTGGTCACCCTGGTTCAGTTCAAGACAACTGGTATCACGTTGAGGGTGACTCCGCATATCACCAGCAACCGTCAGGTGATCATGCAAATCAGCGCTGAAAGGTCGGCCCCGGAAGCGGGAACTTCCGACATCGGACTCATTTTCACCAAACAGACTTCCAACAATTCGTTACTCGTCGCAGACGGCGAGACGGCCGTAATCGGAGGCATCACCACCAAATCGGTATCGGTGAGCAAGGTCGGTATTCCGATTCTTGTAGACCTCCCCTTCATAGGCAAGCTGTTCGGCCAGACAACGACACGAGAAGAGAAGCGCGAACTGCTGATCCTGGTTACGCCGCACATCATTGACGATGGCGCCGGCGGTCCTGGTGGCGATCTCTAATCGATAACGGAGCCCACTATGACGCAGTCCTTTAAACGCGCCGTAACCGGCGTGCTGGCGGTCGCCGCTCTGTATGGCTGTGATGCACGCAGAGTGACAGACAGCGGTTTTGATGGCCAGCCTCCCAGCATTCAGCTGTCGGGTGCAGCTCCGGATGGTGGAGTAATAGACATCAGTTCGCCCTTCTCGGTGACAATCGTAGCGGGCGACAACATATCGCTGCGCGAGGTCGCTCTTGGAGCGATCGTCGGCGAGAACGTGTTCGTATCACTTGATACAGTTTTCACGAGTTCCACGCCGGCGTTCAATCGCGCCGTATCGGTGCTGCTCGGCAACGCTGTCTCGGGTCAGCAGGTAAAAATCGTCGGATATGCAGAGGATGGTATCGGGAATTTCTCGACAGACACTCTCACGCTGACAATTCTGGATCCTGGCGCCCCTGCGGTCTCGCTCACTCAGCCCACTGATGGAAGTTCCTTCCGCGCGGGACAGCCATTCATTCTGACAGCCACCGCTTCTGACGAGGCGGGCGTTGCCAAGCTTGGTTACCAGCTTCTGCAGATCGCAGCGAGCGGACTGGAAAAGGTCTTCGTAAAGGACAGCGTCATTCTCTCTGATGGTTCCGGCTCCGCCACTCGCAACTTTGCGGCGATTGTACCGGACTCGCTCATTCCAGGATCGTACGTTATTCGCGCCTTCGCCACCGATGGTACAGGCAATCGCGCAGTTTCAACCGTTGTCGCGATAACTGTGCAGGATGATGTGCGTCCCGGACTCAATGTTATTGCACCGCGACCCGACAGCAACGTCACGGTTGGCCAGCCCCTTCTCGTGGAGAGCCGTCTTACCGACAACGCTGGACTGAAGCGTTACTCGGTGCTCGTCATCAGTACTACGGGCGATCCCGATCTTGGAACCGTCGACACTGTCGTGCGCTACGACTCGGTCTTCGCGCCCGTGAACTCCGGTGCCAATCCGCGGCAGTTCCGCGAGGGGCTGCGCGATACAACGATCCGTCGTCTCATGTCGCCCAAGGATCCCGCGGACACAACCACGGGTGTGGGCTTTGTCATAGCACGTGTCACCGATATCGCTGGCAATGATTCAACCGTCGTCAGACGCGTGCGCTTCGTTTCAGGCCCGGCTGTCACGGTCGTGCGACCCGGCGCGGGCGCGGTTGCAGCGCCAGGGAAATCCATCGTGGTTGAGTTGCGCGCTGTCGATAAGGACGGCGTGCGCCAGGTTGGATACAACGTCTCCAGCACGACGTTCAACGTCACTCGGACAAGACCGCAGCCTGCGACCTTCTCTGACACGCTCTTCTTCGTCGATACGCTCGTTGTTCCGGCGAACTTCCCCGCTGGCACGAGTTTCACAATATCACCATTCGGCATTGACAATCTCGGCCAGCCTGGTTCGGGCACCAGCGTGTCCGTATCAGTGGTTGCACCAGGCTCGGACACACAGGGCCCAGTGGTGTACCAGACGGCAGGGTCCAGACTGGAAGTCGATGATTCGGTCAGAATCCGCGCGATCGATCCGAGCGGTGTGAACTACATCGGCTTCCAGATGCGTGCCGAGGAAACCAACGCACTCATTCGATCCGACTCGGTGCTGGTTGGTGGCGCCTTTACTGATGCCCAGCTCAGCATTCAGCTCAATGTGCCCGCCACGCAGGTCGGCAAAAAGATTGTCCTTCTCTCGTTCGCAACTGACGCCGTCGGCAACAAGGCGTGGTCGGTGCCGGCTGGAGTGACAATCTCGCAGGGTAATGTAAATCTCGCCAAACGGGATACGTCACTTGTCGTCTATGGCCGAACCTTCCCGCTTCCCAATGGTGGTGTGGCGGCCGACGTAGTCGTGGATACACTTCCAGGACGCGAACGCGCATATATCTCGAATCTGACTTTTGACAGGCTCGAAGTCTGGCGCAACGCGAGCGCGACATTCGCCAGCAAGACTATCGCGGTTGGATCACAGCCGTGGGGTCTGTTCATCGACAACAGCAGCGACACGCTGCTCGTCGCGAACTCCGGCGGTACCAACTTGAGCCGCGTGTTCATCAACGATATCTCGGCGAATCTCAACAACGTCGCCGAGGTGCCGGCGCGCCGGATCAAGACACAGAACAGCTCCATCTTCGATGTGTCCGTGGCGGTCAGCAATGGCATCTTCCGCTACGAAGTGATCGTATCCGATTTCTCGGATCGGCCGCAATACGTGGCGCAAACGGTCACAAACGAGATCTACTTCTCCACCAAGCCGACGCCGACAGCGAAGAATGGGACAATTCGTCACTACGATCCCAACTTCGCCGTGCCGGATGTGCGATTCGTCTGGCAATACGGGTCAGGTGGTGGTGACGATAATGTTGCGGTAATCAACGCAGACTCGGTATACGCGATCATATCGCCGCTGCCGACTGTATCTGACAAGATCGTACTGTGTGATCATCCTTATGGCACAGGCGGGGCCTCAGTCTGCTTCGTGAACGATGACTTCAACACGGCTCTCACCGCCCTCCAGGCAACTGGAAGCGACGTCGTTGGAGTCTCGGGTCTCGATGTGAAGTCGCTCGGCCTCACAGACACGACGTTTGTGGCAGCTGGTGGTGATCGTCGCTGGGTGGCGTTCGGCGAAGGCAACACTCCGGACAAAGCTGGCCGCGTCATGATGGCAAGGGATCCAGGTGAATTCTTCTCTCCTGGAATCTCGGTGACCGACCTGACCAACAACGCCTCGGAGCGCCTCTTCGGGCTCGCGATCAATTCCAACAGCACCGTGGTCGGCGCCCGTGGCGCTGAGGCTCACTTCTCCGACATCGACAACCCATTCCACCTCCGTCTGCAAGGCAAGTTCAACACCTTCGACAACGGCGCTGGTCTGGCTTTCCACCCAGGTAATATTGGAGATGTATCCACGCCGGATTCGCGCATCGCCTTCGTGGCCTCGGCTAACGGTACGATCGAGATCATCGACTCGTTCCACTACACCAGTCGCGGAGTACTCCCGGTACGTGCCAACCTCACGGGACCGATCAGGGTAACTCGAAGGTTCCCGACGGATGATCCGGCCATCATTCTCAAGATCTTTGGTCTGACACCTGAAGGACTTATTGTGATCGATGTTCGTGCGGGAGACATAATACCGATTCCTTAATATCTGCGTCACCCCGGCGAAAGCCGGGGTCCATTTTT
>CAZKXZ010000051.1:0-38192 GCA_964556695.1 uncultured Gemmatimonadales bacterium | reverse complement strand
CCGGACTTCCAAATTGACCCCACCCGCGTCGTTGTGCGCGCTAAACTATGTTCGTATTTCGAATCGCGCAAGAGTCCGGGATAACTGGCTCGGACAGTTGTCATCGTTCCAGCGTTATTGAATGGCGTCATTTCAGAAGATGCTCGCCCGTGTCATCCATCGAACGCTGGATTCCATTTGCGCATGTGGCGTACTCTGCAAACCCAAGGTGTGACATTGAATAGCGGCAACAGCTGTCGGTTTCTCATGATCCAGGGAACTACATCACACGCGGGCAAGTCAACTCTCGTGACAGCGCTCTGTCGTATCCTCTCGAGGAAGGGAGTAAGTGTTGCGCCGTTCAAGGCGCAGAACATGTCCCTCAACTCCGCGGCTACATCCGATGGCGGAGAGATAGGCCGTGCACAGATGCTTCAGGCGGCTGCAGCCCGCACACTTGCGACTGTGCATATGAATCCGGTGCTGCTCAAGCCACAAGGAAACTCCACGTCGCAGGTTATTGTGCAGGGATATCCCCAGCGTGTGTTGGGGGCGCGGGATTACTACAGTCGCTCTCTCGAGCTCTGGCCGCGCGTAGTGGAGTCGCTTGACGCGCTGAGCCGAGAGTACGAGGTGGTGATCGTGGAGGGCGCGGGCAGTCCGGCGGAGATCAACATGCGCGATCGCGATATCGCGAATATGCGCGTCGCGCTGCACTTGCGGGCGCCGGTGGTGCTCGTGGGGGACATTGAGCGCGGTGGCGTTTTCGCGGCGCTATATGGAACTGTGGCACTCATGCGTGAGGATGAGCGGGCGCTTGTGCGAGGCTTTGTGATCAACAAGTTTCGTGGCGATCCTTCGCTGCTCGCCGACGGTCCTGACATGTTGAGCGATCTGACGGGCATCAATACGCTGGGAGTTATTCCCTTCATGGAGGACATGAGGCTTCCCGAGGAAGATTCGTTGGGCATTGCAGGCGGGGTCACTGAGTTGCGTGATGGCGTACTTGATGTCGCGGTGATACGCCTGCCACATATTGCCAACTTTGACGACTTCGATCCGCTGCTGTATTTCGATGGTGTGCGGGTGCGCTTTGTGTCGGACGCGCAGCACTTTGGAGTGCCGCATCTGGTCATACTTCCTGGCTCAAAATCGACCGCAGCGGATCTTGGGTGGGTGCGAAGGAGCGGAATAGCTGACGCGCTGCACACAGCTCGAGATCGAGGCACAGCCATCATCGGGATTTGCGGAGGCTATCAGATGCTCGGCATGCGGCTTGTCGATGACCATGGTGTCGAATCAGCCGACCCGTTGACAGCCGGACTTTCCCTGCTTCCCGTCACCACTCATTTTGAGCGCGACAAGAGAGTTGCCCAGGTGGAGGCGCTGGTTGTCGGCGATCGCGGGCTGCTGCGTGGTTGCGGTGGCGAACGCATCACGGGATATGAAATCCACCATGGACACACCCGTTTTGAGGAGCCCAATACCAGCTCCGCTATATCCTGTATCGAGCTGTCTGGATGCGATACGCCGGAAAGTCTCGGCATGCTCGATGAATCCGGCAGTGTACTGGGCACATATCTGCATGGTCTTTTTCATAGTCGAACCATCTGCCAGCGCCTCCTGGGCAACGTAGCACAAATGCACGGACTCGCGCCGCCTCACATGGATCGCGATTCTGATCTGGATGCGGAGCTCGACCGGCTCGCCGATCACGTGGAGCACCACGTGAATATGGATGATATTTACCAGATGATTGGGTTGCGATCACTTGCCCAAGGTGGAACAGACGCCACGAAAAACATCCCGAGCTTCAGACTGGGGTCAGTCTCCTTATGAAGGAGTTGATTCTGATACTGGGCGGATCGCGATCAGGAAAAAGCGATTTCGCTGAGCAGCTGGCCGCGAGAATTGCCAGCTCGAATGTAGTCTTCTGTGCGACGGCGGAAGGATTGGACGACGACATGAAAGAGCGCATTGCGCGTCACCGCAGCAAGCGACCAGCTGAGTGGCGGACGATCGAGGAGCCGTTGTACATCGCTACGGCGATCGCTGACCTGGAAAGCACCGAGGATCTACGTGCGCATGTTGTAGTACTGGATTGCCTGACGCTGTGGGTGAGCAACATGTTGTTGCGCGACGGCAATGAGGGCGCGCAGGCGAGCGGAATTGGTTCTGAGACTGACAAGCTGCTCGACACTTATGCGCGTGGAAGTGCGACATGGATTGTTGTGTCGAACGAGGTAGGCCAGGGATTGATGCCGCCGAATGCGTTGGCGCGGCGATATGCAGAGCTACTGGGAAGAGTAAACCGCCAGATAGCTGCTGTTGCGGACCGCGTGTATTTAACGGTTGCGGGAGTGGCACTGGATGTGAAGGCGATGACGCACGAGGTTGTCAAGTAGGTGGTTGTACCCGGAGAAGGTCAGTCACCATGCGAGCGAGCAGCACTCGCGACTGGATGCGCGAGCGTCTCCGCCGAGAACGGCTCCGACGTTTGGCCATCGATCATGAGGCGCAAGTATAGATGGAATCTCGGCAGCCGAATTAGGTCCTCTGCGCTGAACTTTGGCGCGAACTCGTTCGCGATGAAACTGGCATCGTGCGCACCAACCCGAAAGCATAGCAGACTGCCAACATTTCCAAAAACGGCATCCCGTATCTCAGGCTCCAGTTGACCAAGGTATTGATGCGCCAGGACGAGTCCCACCCCGTATTTGCGCAGTTCTGACAGCATGGTTGTCAGGGACATAGTCGCGAATGTGTGGAACTCGTCAAGATAGATAAAGAAATCTTTACGCTGGTGCTCCGGCGTATCGCTCCGAGCCAAACCCGCCAGAGCGAGATGAGAAACCAGGAACGATCCGAGTGCCATGGCAGGTCCCTCTCCAATCCGCCCCTTGTCGAGGTTCACCAGCAGGATCTTGCCCTCATCGAGGACGCGGCGAAGATTGATGCTGTTGTCACGCCCAGTCAGGATGCGATTCAGCGTCGGATCGGTGAGAAGGGCCCCGATCTTGTTCTGCAGCGGTGCGACGACCACAGAGCGAAAGGGCTGAGAATACTTATCGAATTCATTGCTCCAGTAGTCGCGAACGACCTCATTCGTGAGTGTGCTGATGAGACGTTTGCGATGTTCCTTGTCAGAGAGAAGGCCGGGAATGTCCGCGAGGGTCGCGCCGGGTGATTCAAGGAGAGTGAAGACGACGTTGCGGAGTAGGTGCTCGAGTCGTGGTCCCCAATCGTCCGGCCACATCTTCTTGAAGACGTCAACCAGCGTGGCCGCTGCGAGCGCTTCCTGACCTGGTGCCAGATTCTCAAACGGGTTGAAGCTCCATGACAGGGTGGGATCGGGAACATCTAGATAGACCGCGTCGCGCAAGTGCGGAGCACGCGCAGTGGAGATCACGTCCTTGACCATGTCGCCATGTGGGTCAAATAGCGCCACTCCGCGCCCCGCTTCGATGTCCTGTAGCACGAGATTCCGAATCAGCGTGGATTTTCCAGTGCCCGTCTTGCCGACGACGTACATGTGCGTAAGGCGTTCGCGCTGACGTATTCCAAAGGGAATGCCACGCAGGCGGAATGTTGTCCGACCGATGAATGATATCTCGCGTGACTGCTGTGACGACATTGTCTTATCGTTGCACGCTCGAGCCACAGCGCCAGACTGCTAAACTTGCCGCGCGCGGCAAGTTTGCCACTCTTTGCCTTCCGTACCACCCTGATACGCTGACCTCCAGAGGCGGCGGCCATTGGCTGCACGCTCTGGCTCTTTCAATCAGACGCCGCGGACCACGACTGAGCGAATGCTCTCGTGTCTGCGGCGTCACTTTTTCCGCTCGACAGCGGGGAGGTCAGTTCAAATGCAGAGGCACGGACAGCAACAGAACTGCGTCAGGCCATCGACGGTGGTGACAGTGCTACCGTTGGAAGCGAGATCGACCTTTGACCTTGCAACGGGTCATTTCGTTCGTCCCGTTCACGTCTCAACGGTCGGGGAGGCTATCGCCTATGCGCACGATCATGAGGTTTCGGCGACGGTTCTTTATGCGCGGACGATTGCGGCGACGGACGAGCAGCTTGTGCGCGGTCTCGCCGCCGGGGGACGCCACGGTGTTTCCATGATTTTCACCGACGAAGAGTTCGTTGAAAGTACGTTGCTCCTCCGGCTCGGAGGCTATGGACTGAGGCATGTGGTCAACGTCCGCGGTCGGGAGGGATGGAGTCTGCTGCGGACGTTTCTTACAGACGCAACGACGGAGCCAGCGCCAGCGATTCGAAGAAGTATTGGCCAGGCTGTGTGCGATCTGCCACATGACGCTGGAAGGTTTTTTGATGCCCTCATTTGGCTGGCGCCGCGAGTTCAAACGGCAAAGGCACTCTCAGCGCAGTTTGGCTTTTGCGCTTCCACCATGTCGTCACGATTCCTTCGAATCGGCTTGCCATCGCCGAAACGATATCTCGCCGAGACGCGGCTGCTCTTTGCCGCGGCCATGCTCGAAGACTCGTTTGCGTCAGTGGCCTGCGTCGCCGCGCGTCTACGATACTCGTCACCACAAAGCTTCGCTCGCCATGTGAGGCGAACGCTGGGTCTTACCGTCAGCGCGTTTCGGTATCGCTATTCCGGAATGCGAATGATTCCGCGGTATATAGCGCAACTGATCGAACCGCACCGCGAGAGAATGGTTTTGCTGGGAGGCCTCTTTGTCACGACCAGCGAAGGCGGCGACCAAAACAGCAACAGGTATCTTCACTAGAAGAGAGCTCGACTTAAAACGTCGAGCTTTTGCCGCGAAACGGATCATGTTGCATGGCGGCCGCAGGGGTGTTCTAGAAGTCGGCCCGAATGGACGCGATGCAGAGAGCGATCGCGCTGAAGATCGTAAGTCGGTCATCTTCCGGGAGCCACGGTTTCCGCGGCGGCGGCAGGAGCATCTCGAGTTCGGGGAAAGCGGTTTTCAGGGACATTGCCCGCTGGTACTTGGTAACTGCGTCGGAAGTGAATATCGATCGTACTGCCTGCTTGCTTACGAGAAGCACCGGGATGCCGTTATCTGCGCTTGCGCGTACCAGCGCCGATGCGAGGCGGCGGAGGTTCTTGCGTTTGCGGCTGCTGGCAGGTTCAGGAAATGCGATTGCAGTGGGTTTGAACCGAGCGATCATCGTGTAAGCGCGCGCAACAAAGGCGTCAGTCTGCTTCCCCCAGACACGTGCCGTGCCCCAGTCCACGAGAAACTCCATGTCCTCGACTACCGCAAAGCCGAAGCCGCGAACGTGCGGATCTATTCCGAGTATTCGAATGCGATCAGTTTCATTGTGCATGCCATTTATGCTGCTTGCGTGGTGAGTCTGCGCCGCTGGCGATCCTCCGAAGTTCATTTGTTCGGCGAGTGGCGGACACGTCGTTCATGCCCCCAGGCGGTACGGCACGTTGAAGGAGCTTGAACGCACGCATCGATATCTCCTTGCGGAGCTGCTTGAAGAACTTGCGGTAGAGTTCGTTTACTGGTTTCCCGAGGATTATTTCATAGGCCAACGCCATATCGAGTAACGGCATACGGCGGTCCAACTCATGTCGAGAGACTCCGGCCCCCGATCGTCGGTCCAGCAAAAAGGCGATGTCGTCTTGTGAGAGGCGGGCTTTTCGACGATACGATCGGATGTAGCTATCCATTCGCGAAATGTGTCGGCCATGAGGCATGGTGCCAGTGTAACGAACCAGGGGAAACAGTCATGAGTGGCAAACTTGCCGTGCGCGGCAAGTTGGGAATGCAGCTCGATGCGGCGATGCACTAGGTGCGACACGGCACGGCTGATCATCGTGACACGTGTCTCAGCAGTTCACTGATGATTCCATAGTATCAGGTCCGTTCGCGGTCGCACCTGTGACTGTGCGTATGGCTGATCGGTAGCAACGACCACCTCGCCTTCCTGTGGCAGAACAGTGGGCCGGGGATGAGGGGACGTTGGGGACATTGACGGGGAGCAGCCGTGTTACCGCTGTTTCTTGTGGCCGTTTTGTGGTGAGCGACCGATGCTATGCGAACTATTCGGCTAACTCCGAGCCGATTCCATAGCGTGAAAACAGCACCTCTATGCGCGGTAGTTCGGTGCTCGGAATCGAGAAATTGCCACGGGTCTTTACTGCTGTGATGTGGAGCCGATTGCGCAAAAGGCTGCCAATCCATCGTGGCGTGATCGGGCGACGATAGTCCGCGAAGTAGGTGCTCTCAAACCGGGCGGCAATCTGCTTTACGGTCAGTGGCTCTTCTTCGACTTGCAGCTGGAAGATCACGTCGAGGAGATGCGCTTCGATGCTCATCGCGCGGTCGGCGGCGAGGATCGCGCTCGACCTTACTGCAATGGCGCGGAGTTGCCGAACAACATCATTGTCGTTGGCAACGGCAATCAAGGGCGCGAAGACCTGCGACACGCGCGCCTCCACGGCGAGGGTCATGGCGGATTCAAGATCGCGCGGCTGCAATCGTTCGTCGAATCGATAGCGCAACAGTTTATTGCGCAGCTGAGCCGCCTCATCGTGGAATACTGTCGGGAGGTTCAGTGGAATGCCAGGTCGCGGCCGCTTCGATGGCAGGTCAAATGTGATGCATCGGCTCTCGAGTGCACGATCGGTAAACGCGCTCCTAGATGCGATCAGCTTCGGACCGAAGACGTGAAATGCCGTCGGATTGTATTCTTTCTCGCGTGTTTGCTCGCTTCGAAGAACAGGGAATCCCCTCGCATGCCCGTTGTTGAGAATCTTCGCGATCTCAGACCTTGCATCGGACTCGCGAAAATCACCCTCATCGAGAACGAGCGTTCCTTGAAAGGCGTCCAGCGTGCGAAAGATCGGCGACACAGTAGATGCGCCGCTCGCGAATATCGCCTTGTAACAGAGTGATCCAATTGTTTGCAGAAAGCGGGTCTTCCCGCTGCCGTAATCGCCTCTGACCCTGAGGTAGGGCACTTCGTTGAAAGCGTCGTAGACCCAGCTCAGCAAGACATAGTGAATGGCGACATCCTCGCACTCAGCTTCGAGGTCGCAGTAGCGCCGCACGAATGTCCTAAGGTCGGAGACCAACTGTGGTGTGGAGTCATAGGTTCCGACTCCCGTTGGGAGAACAACCACGCCATGCGACAAAAGGTTGTTCGTCGCAGCAAACGGTACGGCTCGGGAACCACCGACATCGACGGAATCCTGTTCCGTTATCTGTCCGTCCTTATACAGTACAAACATGGTACGGGCGCCGGAGTGATCGATAATCATTTCCGCGATAGTCCCGTCGGCAAGGACCGCGGACGCTCGTGGCGTCGCGGCTTGCTTCTTTCTTTCGGGCGGCGTTTGCATCTGAACTACGATATCAGCCCAAGGAAATAGCGCATGAGTGGCAAACATGCCGCGCGCGGCAAGTCCATCGACATTTCCATTAGCGATGCTACGATGCGGATGCTTTGACCAGCATGGTAAAGCTGCCGCGCGCGGCAAGTTTGCCAGTCTCGCGCCATTGCTCCAGTTGCGTACGCTGAAAGCATGACTTTCAGCGACAATGAAATCCGCGAATTTTGCGAAGTATGGGAGCGTGAACTGGGCCATCGACTGGAGCCGGCTAGCGCCTTGGCAAAGCTTGCGTCCCTCACCGAGCTGGCGATGGAACTGCTGCGCCAGGACAATGTATCGCGGCGGTCGGACGTGGCTGGTTACTCCGAAAACATTCAATGAAAACCTTCGTTTACTGTCGCAAATCGCAGGAGAGCGAGGATCGTCAGGTGCTCTCCATACTCTCGCAGCGCTCGGAACTTGACCGACTCGTCGCCTCGCGCGGCGATTTGGACGTTGTGGAGATTCTGGAAGAATCCCAAAGCGCCAAGAAGCCTGGTCGCCCGGTCTTTGACGAAATGCTCCGTCGCATCGAAAAGGGCGAGGCTCAGGCCATTGTCGCCTGGCATCCGGACCGACTTGCCCGCAATTCCATGGACGGTGGCAGAATCATCTATCTGCTCGATACCGGTCATCTGGAAGACATGAGTTTCGGCAGCTTCACCTTCGAGAACAGCTCACAGGGCAAATTCATGTTGTCGATCATATTCGGATATTCCAAGTACTATGTCGACAGCCTTTCCGAGAACGTGAAGAGAGGGAATCGGACGAAGCGCGAGCAGGGCTGGCTCCCTGGCATCGCGCCGATCGGCTACCTGAATGATCGTCTCACGAAGACGATAATTCCTGATCCTGATCGATTTCATATCGTCGAACGTGTCTGGCGGGCGATGCTCGGCGGATCACGCTCAGTTTTGGACGTGTGGCAGACCGCGACGTTCGACTGGGGGCTTACGACCGTGAAGCGTAAGCGAATCGGAGGTTCGTCGATGGCTCTCAGCGCTTTCTACAGGATGTTCAGCAATCCTTTCTATGCTGGGATTATTCAGCACAGGGAGGGCCGTTACCCCGGCAAGCATCAGCCGATGGTAACTGCGGCGGAATTCGCCAGAATCCAAGAGATTCTAGGCAAGAAAGGACGCGCGAAGCCAAAGGGAAGGGAGTTCCCGTTCACCGGATTGATGAAGTGTGGCGAGTGCGGGCTGTCGGTAACCGCGGAAGAAAAGGTCAATCGGTATGGTTATCACTATTTGTACTATCACTGCAGCCATCGCCGGAAGGACTACGTGTGTCGGCAACCAGTTATTACCGAGGGCGAACTTGAAAGGCAGATTGTTGCGTTTCTTCGGAGCATTGCGGTGCCGCAAGGCGTGCAAGATGTCATGATGCGACATGGCCGAAAGCGCCTTGACGAGGAGGTGCAGAGCAGGCCGGACCGCGCGGAAGGGATCAGCGGCGCGATCACGGAGGTCGCGCGCGAGAAGGCCAATCTCCGGAAAATGCGGATGCGTGACATGATCGACGACGCGGCGTTCCTCGCGGACATGAAGGAATTGGATCAGCGCGAGATGCAGCTCAGCGCAGCGAAGGAATCCGTCGGTCAGGAGCTGGAACGGTTCGAATCTTTGAAGACGATCCTTTCGTTCAGCAACAGAGCCGTCGAAATCTTCCAGGCCGGGTCAAGCCGGATCAAGCGGCTGGTAGTGGAAATTGTTGGTTCGAACCTCACGCTGAACGACAGAATCGTGAGCATTGAACCCGCGCTTCCTTTTTTTTGCGTGAGTGAATCTGCGACGTTTCCTATGCGGTGCAGGCAATCGGAATACATCCGAACCTTTTTGAAGAACAATCACGAAGACATTGTAGCACGTGCAGTTCGAGTTGCTGCGATTGATGCGGCTCACTCGCGATCAATGGTGAGTGCGGCGTAGCCAGTTCAATGTCCCCGATGTCCCCACATCCTCAATCAAAAGAAAACACCCGTCTGGAGTGACGGGTGTTTGCAGTTTCAATGACATGAACGATATGAGGATGCATTTAGAACACTCCCAAATCCCTCATGGATTCTTTTACCTTCCTTCTTTCTCGCAAGGTGAGCCAGAGTATTGGCGGCCCTAACCATAGAGCGGCGTAGAGGAGATTGCACACCAGTGCGACCAGAAAGAAAGTGAGAAGTTCAAGCGGCACGGAGTGCCTTGATGAGTGTCTCCGCTGTGACCCCTTCGCGATGTAGTGATTCAACTTCACCGACCAGCCTTCGATGGAGTCTCGTGATAGAACTGATAGCCGGCACTGTGCGAAAGCACCTGCTGTCTAATGACTCGACGGCTTTGTCGTAGTCCCCGCGAAAGTAACCAAGCAAACTTAGACCGACAGCGCACGCTTGAGTATCACCGTTGAGTCTCTTGAGAAAGACCATCCGTGACTCATAAACGTGTGGTATCGCCAGGCCTTTTTCAATCAGAGTGGCAAACCGTTCTCTTTGTTTCTTTGTGCTTATGGTAATGCTCGGCATCGACTGCCTCATTGTCCCTCCCAGGTAACAGGTCTGCGACCATCCTGCCACGAGAGGGAAGTTTGTCAAATTATATTCACATCTACTCACGGATGTGGTGGTAAATGTGCCGTGCGCGGCAACTTTGCCACTCTTTTGAATTTTGCGGGATATCCGATTATGGAAAAAGGTCGTCGTCCAGAGCATTAACCATTTAACTGGAAACGACGATGCATAATATTGTTTCGCGTCGAGACGATGTTCTGGCTCAAATCGAGGATACGAAGATTTACCTCTTCGAAATTCTCGAGGATCTCTGGGAAAACGCAGAGGAATCCCATGACCTCATAGTGGAGGCCAAGTCAGAATTCAGACGACTCCTGAAACTCAGGAGTGAACTGGAAGACATCAGGTAGACCGAGATTCCTACTGGGTAAGTACGGTGTCGCATCAATCTGATGTGGATATTTGTGCACTTTCGTGTACCAAATCAGAACCTTTTTACAATCGCCTCACGACGACTTTCAAGAACGACTTGATAAGATCCGTATTGTATCAGAAGAGATGAATCAGATCGAGAAAAAGAAACAGAAAACCGCTGCATGACGGCATCCTCCGTACAACATCCCCAACGTCCCCACATCCCTCATCTGACTCTTGCAAAAAAACCAGGGACGCAGTTCACCTATCTGAAATCGTGAATGTGCCAACGGCTTTTCGAGTAATCAGGATGTAGGGCTTCTCGATTGCCTCGTTCAGCAGACGCAATGCATGTCGACGCCGACCATCGGGATTGGCCCGCTCAATCCGTCGTACAAGAAGGCGCATCCGTTCCTTCGTCGCTACTTCAATCTCCCTGAACAGTCCTCGATACGAATCATATGAGCAAACTCCGAAGATGATTTGGTAGGCGAATAATGTCGTGAGCCGTGGCAATCTCCGCACGCGCTCGTGGCGAGAGACTGTTGTTCCTGAGACCTGACCTAAGAGAAGAGCAACCTCGTGCTGTCTCAAGTTTGCGCGTCTCCGAAATGACCGTAGGTACACATTGAATCGTGATTCTTTGCTCATCATTTCAGTGTAACAGGGCAACACTGACTGACCCTCCGCTATGTCCCGGTGGGGCTGGAGGTTGACAGCACTGTCCACATCTGTATACTAGGTGAAATGGACAAAACCCAGCAAAAGGACCAAAAGGGCTACGCATACATCCGCTCGCGCATCATTCATGATGGAGTGACACCATCCCTGCGAGAAATAGCCGGAATTGTGGGGTACAACTCGCCACGCTCTGTTCAGCTCATGATCGAACGCCTTGAGAAGCGAGGCTTCCTCTCCTACAAGAAGGGCGTCATTCGGCTCCCCGGCGCCAAAGGCTCGCAACACAGTGGTGAACGCACCGTTGACGTACCTCTTGTTGGATCTGTCGCTTGCGGACTTCCTTCGCTGGCTGAGCAGGACCCCGAAGCTGTAATTGAGGTCTCCACGCGAATCGCACGACCGGGACACAACTACTTCCTGCTTCGCGCTCGTGGTACGTCCATGAATCGCGCGGGCATTAGCGATGGGGATATCGTGCTGGTAAGACAGCAGCACAGTGCTGAAGAAAACGATAAGGTCGTCGCGCTCATCAATGATGAAGCCACTATCAAGCGATTTGGGAGACGGGGAAACGTTGTCGTTCTCAAGCCTGATTCCACTGATTCCAATCACAAGCCAATGGTCGTCAGTCATGATCTGTTGATTCAGGGAGTCGTGGCCGCAGTTTTGCCAAAAGCCGCAATATGAAAACGCCGCGACCAAAAATTCCGGACTCGGTCAGGCTAAAGCTCTGGGTAAAATCTGGCGGGCGATGCGAGTTCCCTGGCTGCAACGAATTGGTGTGGCAGGATGGATTGACGCTCAAGGAGGACAACTTTGCGCACATCGCACACATAGTTGGTTCAAGTCCACGCGGTCCTCGCGGGGATATCCGACGATCGGCCGCGCTCGGAGTCGATTACAACAATTTGATTCTGGTTTGTCTCAAGCACTCCAAACTTGTTGACGGCCAACACAAAGGCGACTACACCGAGGAAATGCTCCGCAGGTACAAGGCTGACCACGAGTCACGAGTGGAAACGCAAACGTCAGTTGCACCTGACAGAGGAACGACAGTGGTCCGGTTCATTGCCCCGATCCGCGAACGCCGCGTTGAGGTGTCAATTGAGGAATCATATCAGGCACTTGTTGATCGCTATCCGATTGATAGGCGCGGTCTCCTTTTCGATTTTTCCGAAAGAAACATCCTCGGTACGAAAAGTGACTGGAAACGATTTGCCCGAGATGTTGGAGATGCGGCTCGGAGTGGATTCAGGATTGGCAACGACAGGAAGCCTCGTGAGCACTTGTCGGTCTTTGCGCTCGGTCCCATACCTGCGCTGGTTCACTTTGGAAATCTGATCGGTACAATCCCTGCCGATCTATTCCAGAAACACCGAGGCGCTGAGAACTGGCGTTGGAAGGCTGAGCCTAAGAAAAGGAGCGCCTCCTTTGTGATTACTCGGCCGAAACGTGCGCGCAAAGCGAACGTCGTCGGTCTTGTCCTATCAATTAGCGGCCGTGTCATGCCCGACGAATACAATCGACTGCTTGGACGAGCGCCGGTCTATGAGATCAGAGCGACCAAGCCGGGGCGCACATCGCTGCGGTATCGGTCACAGCTTGAGGAATTTGAAATCGAGTATCGCGCGCTATTGACGGAGATAAGAGATCGCCACGGAAGTAAATGCAGCATTCACCTATTCCCAGCCATACCGGCACCAATAGCAGTGGCATGCGGGCGGGCCCTTTTGCCCAAGTCGGATCCATCGCTAGTTGTTTACGACAACGATCGCGGCAAGGGCGGATTTGTGCAAACATTACAGGTTAATTGAGAGACACAAAAGAATGACAGCCAATGAATTTCTACAGAATCTTCTTGATCAGCAGCAGTTGAATTCGACCCAAGTGGCCGACCTTCGAGTTCACAAGAACGAAGTATCAGACTTTTTGCTTGCTGCGTTTGACACAGTGCCAAGCATCAAGTACGCAGGCTCGTATGCGAAGGGTACGATGATACGCGACTGCTACGATTTGGATGTTGTCTGCTATTTCCCGAGCGATGACGAGCGCAGTCTCAAGGATATCAGAGCTGACGTGAGTGAGCGACTAAGCGAGCGGTATTTGATTGATGAGAAAACTTCAGCTGTGCGAATCCGTTCGCTGAAAGGCAGCAGCACAGGCGGCGATTATCACGTGGATGTCGTGCCGGGACGGTTCATTGAGGATAGCACTGACGTCTTCATCCATCTCGCGCAGAGCGACAAGGAGCGAATGCAGACGAATCTGAAAACTCATATTCAGTTCGTTTCTGAAAGTGGCTGCCAGGAAATAATTCGCCTCGTGAAATTGTGGGCCACCAGACACAACCTTACGATCAAGACGTTTGTCCTGGAGCTGTTTGTTGTCCGAGTTCTTTCCGGTGTGCGCTTCAAGGATGATTTGGCGAGGTCGTTTGTCGAAACAATGCGCGCGTTCAAAGAGGATTTTGAGGGAATGCAGCTTGTCGATCCCGCCAATTCCAACAACGTTGTTTCTCAGCTCGTCCATCCAACAGACAAGAAACTCATAGTGGATACTGCTGCGTCAACACATGCGCGACTTGCTGGCGAGCCAAGCTTGGAGGTATGGAAGCGACTGTTTGGTGTGAGCGATACTGCAAAAGTCGCCATGGCTGCCGCTACTCGGGGGCCAACAATTATCAGTAACCCGCCGCGTCCGTGGTCATGCTAAACAGGTATGGCGTATGAATTCCAGCCGCTCGAAGTAGCTGGCATCATGGCGAGTTACCCGGGCCTCGAATTGGAGGAGCCTGGCATCTGGCGAGGCGCATTACGTGTGTGGGTTGCACACGACGAGTTTGAATGTGACGAGTTTTTTCAAGTGGAGATTGTTGCGGGGGCCGAATACCCGCGTCGGCCACCAGCGCTGAGGGAAGTCGGCGGTAGGACGCTCGCGATAGCGAGGAAGCACATGTTGACCGATGTGCGAGATCTCCACTTCAACCCGGAGAACGGCACGGCATGTGTATGCGCATTGCTTGAGGAAAGAGTAAGGTTCCCGGCCGGCTCGGATTTCACGACGTTTGTTGAGCGGCTCGCCATTCCATACCTGTTTGGTTTGAGCTACTACGACAAGTTCGGACGTTGGCCTGGGCCAGAATACGCACACGGGGCAATAGGAATCTTGGAGTACCTCGGGGAGCACACGCCGCCGCTCGACCGGCAGGACATCAGCGACGCGGCATCCGTAGTTCTCCGCGAGCGGACATGGAAGGAGTACAGCAAGCAAATCCGTAACCCACGTGGTTTCCGCAATTGCTTGTGTGGCTCCAATCGTCGGATATCGAAGTGTCACGCGGAGGCATGGCGCGGCGTTCTACACCTTCATCAGGAGTTGCGCCGGCTTCAGATCAACGCGTTCCATGTTTTCAGGCCGGCTTCAAAAGCACCTAAGCTCGCCGGCTCTTAAGATGTAGTCCTTGCCTATGCTGGAAGCTCAGGTCTGGGAAAAACGCTGTAGGAATCGAACCTTTACTTCGGACACGGCCCCACTTTATGTGTCGCGCGACTGACGACGTTTTCAAAAGGCGCCGAGCCACTCCAATACAGCGCTTTAGCGGCGAAGCGAATATCGACGAACGTACTCAAGATTATCACTATCCTTCCAGCGGCCAATAACAAAATCGCGACCGATCTGCAGCACCTCCAACCCGAGGGGCAGGTCTACCGTGCCCACCGTCTTTCCATCGGGACCGAAAACCATCCATTTGTTGGATTTTGTATCATCCATCGGACGAAAGACCTCAGCCCACAAAAACCCTTCTTCATCGAGGAGCAGATTCTGCCACGCAGGGAGCGTTGTTGCTTTAGGTATCTGCGAATACAACCGCCGACCTGTTGCTTTGTCGAAAACGCGAGTTAGGCCCCAGTCCACCCATCGCTCCCATTCACCGGCCGGAACAGGGCGCAGGGGGCCGGATATTCTAATCACCTGCTCTAGGCAACCCGAAGCTCCAAACCTGCGGATTTCTGTGCTCTTCCCGGTTGTCACAAAAACTGAGTTTATGCCTACCGCCGCGCTTGGGAACACACGAAAAGGAACCCAAGCGCCTCCTTGTGCCACTGTACCTCCTCGCGGACTAGCACCGATAATGTGAATAACCTGAATGCTGTCCCGCAACAAGTACCTACCGCGAGGCTCCTTGCCTGCCGTGTCGACTACCTGAGGGTCGACTACCTGAATAGAATTTGAAGCATAGGAAATACCCGTCGGCGGCCGTAATACGTTGACAAGCTGCCTGGATACCACGAACTCACCTGAGCCAAGGATGCCAACGACTGGACCCTCCAGCCTCTTCTTAATCGGCCGGGTTGAGATGAGCGTGCCTCTGGCGCTGAAGGCCGTGACGCGGCCTGCCTGGTTATCAACAACCAAGATGGAATCAAACCGTGAACTGGCCGGCATTAACGCAGGAAAACGGAATTGTCCGGGGCCATTACCAGTTCCTCCCATCTTCCGGACAAAAGTGCCGCTACCGCCGAATATCTTTATTTCGTTAGACGGTCGGTCTAGCACAGCGATCTGCGAGCCAGCTAACTGGGCTGCACCACCGACCTGACCGAAGTCGGTTTGCCCTCCAGTATTTCCGATTTGCAGGCTCGGTGTCGCGGCGACTGTCCAGCTGGCCTGCGACCATGCTTGTTGAGGGTTTTCAGTGGTCCCGAGATTTCGGCACTGGAGATAAGGAGATGAGGAATCTGCAAGCGACGTATTGCTAAATCGAAATTCGTCATCCACGCCGCTAGCCCCAATAACGCTTTCCGCTACCTCCACAGGCTCTCGGCTACTATGCGCAACTGACAATCCAAGCAGCGAACCGGTACGATGACTTACGACGTCGGAGGAGATCGCATTCCTTAATTCTCCTCGGCAGCCGATACAAACGGCTACCACGGCGACCGTACGACGCAGACTAATACTTGACTGCCGCTGGAACGCAGACCTAGCCACCAAACCTCCGATTTATGCCATCGTCACTTCTTTGCGTCGCCGCGATCCACATACTCCCGAAGTCTGGCGAGATCATATCCCGGGAATCTAACGCCATTGACCCAAATGGTAGGTGTTCCTCGGACCCCGTTCTTCCTTCCAGCGGACAAGCCAGCAGCAATTCGGGGGAATGAGTCAGCAGGCAGACGAATGCACTTTTTATAAGCGGCCATGTCCTGAACACCCACCTCCTTTCCAAAGGACTCCCATGTCTTCAGACCAAGCGAATCCTGCTTCTTAAATAAGAGGTGATGCATTTGCTCAAAGCGATCCTGTTGAAGTGAGCATTCTGCGACGACCGCAGCGGGAACGGCAAATTTATGATTCCCTAGCGGAAAGTGTAGGAATACAAAGCCGAGCTTTTTCGCCTCACCGCGATAACCCTCTCGAAGTGAGTCTAGCACAAATGCCATACGACGGCAGAACGGACACTGAAAATCCATAAAGGTCGAGATTATCACGTCCGCGCCGTCCGGCCCAAAGTAAATGCCGTCGCGGACCTCTTCGCGCCAGTTTTTTATTGGGCCAGTGCGCTCTGATGACGAAACGGGCCCGCGTTGAGAGGTCATCCGGTCACTGACGTACATCACGAGCATTATGACCGCGACTGCGGCCAAAACAAGCGAACTGATTGAATCAAGCTTGGACTTGGCCGCAGTCACCTTTGAATGCATCGCAACGATCTCCTGGCGCTTAATAGAGGGGGCCAGCTACACAGTAACCATACGGTCCCTCGGGGCCAGGATTCGGCCAATCGCAATAGGTAATCTGACACTGCGGGTACGTGTCGCAGAATTCCATGCACCAATCGTATGCACCCCCCAATGCGCCCGCGTCGAAAAAGCAGGTTGTGTTCATCTCAAAATCCTCGCAGTCGGAGTATTCGCACCAACTCTCTTCGGAAGTCTGGCCACAAACATACTCACACTGCGGATCTTCTAGGACGCTCGCGGTTGCAGAGTTTTGAAGCGAGATGACAGCAATAACCGCGATACAAATACCACGAACCACCGTGCGCATCAGCATACGTGCCTCCTTAGGTTAGCGTATTGAATAAAAGCATTCTCAGGGTGGCGCAAGAGTAAGCAAGTCATTACGGATGTCGTTCGTTCCTGCAAATGGGATCCAAAGATTGCTCGTGGGTGCCACGCCCCGCGAGCAGCGTGTCCAGTCATGACAAGGCTCCGTCGACGACCTCACGAAATCGGCTCATCCCCGTTGCTGCGGGGAGTTGTACCAAGGCAGTCGTCGTTGGCGCCCAATGTGATCACGGCAACGAACCGCGGTACGCGGCATTGTCACTGAGGGAGACGACGCTGAATTCCCTACTCTTGACACGAATCGCACGCTCGAAGGAATGTAGATCGCAAAAGAAGTTGTGATAGCGAGCTGCCCATTCGTACTTGGACCATATTGTTGATTTGTGCTTGAACGCGGTCAGTTTTGCGGCGACTCGGTCGCGGTGCATCTCCAGCTCCGCACGGAAGGGACCAATTTCTCCTCCCGCGATGAATATCGTTTGGCCCAGATAGTCGACGAAGAGCCGATCGTCGAAATCGCGTAAGAGCGCTGTGCGCTGTAGACGGCTAAAGGCAGGGTTGTCTCGCAGAACGTGGCTTGCAACTACTTTCGCAGCAGATGGTGCGAGAATAATACGGGGAGCGCACGCGGCCTTCCGCTCCTCCTCGTTTGCTTCGGCGAATGCCTTACCAAATACAATATCGTCATCAATGTGGAACTCTCCAACCGATATTGCGCCTCGAACGAAGAACCCCGCACGAATCATCTCGAACTGGAAGAATGCCAAATACAGAAGCAGTGTTCCGATGTCGTGTTGTTCGAGCGGCAGCGCCTCCGAGCTTGGGAATCCTACGACGATCCTATCCGTGAAGGCACGGGTGACCCAATGCGGCCCGTCCCCGTTTCTTACTTCCGTCGCCCACTCGTCAGCGTGGTCAAGAGCAGCGCGCAGGGTGCCTAGCAGACTGTTCGCCGTTTCTCGACTTGTTGCTCGCTCCACGCATTCTCTGTATCCGAGGATGCGCATACAAACTGCGACCGAGGTCTTGACTTTGGGAGGCTGTTCCTCAGGTGACGAAGAGTCCGAGCGCGAAAGCGTTATCACTCGGCCGGTCCTGTCGACAGAGTTGCCAGCAGTATGGCGGTGCGAATCGCATGACGTGCGCGGGTCACCGAGCTTGAGCTGCGACCACTGCGGTTGAGACACGCCATTTCTCAATCCTTTCTCCCAATTCGGTCACGTGATGGAATGGAGTCACCAATAAGTCCCCAGCCCGCTGGCGTAGAGACAATATTTCACATGCTACTTCGCCGCTCGTTTCGTGAGCTGTGCGGCATCACCTCACAGGCGCGAGTCGGTGGACTCCGATTCTAACAAGTGTGCGTGCGCAACACGACGGTAACTAACTCCTTACGCTTCTTCAAACAGAGAGGCTTGTATTGTGGCGTGACAGTGGTGATGGCTATTGGGTCTCTCCGTTCAAAACGGTAATTCGTAAAACGTTGAGCAACGCTGTCCTGCGATTCAAATGGGTTGAATGCCTCTGGTTACTGATTCTCTAGCACATGAGTTGCAGCGTACGGCAAGGAATGATCAAGTGGCAAAGACCACCGCGACATTGGCGCGATTCCCCCCAACCAAGCGCCGCTCGTACCTGCCGCTATGTGATGCGTTCCACAGGGTAAGCAAATTCTTACGGGCGCCACGATGTCGCAGTTGAGCAACGGCACGAAACTGACCCTTGCGGAGGCCTGTGCGCTGTCGTATCAGTAACGCACTTCGATCTCCAGACAACTGTGCCGAGGCCGTCAAGATGGTTCGCAGCAAATTCGAACCGACAGAGGAACGCAGAAGCGTCGCGGGGACAACCGCGCGCGATTCCACTGATCCGCTTGGAACAAGTACGGTCCTCATCGTCGACGATGATGCTCATGTGGCGGATTCGATCAAGCGCGCGATGAATACGGCTGGCTACCAAGGCTTCACAGCCTCGACTGCGGAGGAAGGCTTGGTCGTACTCCAACAGTACCGACCAAATGTCGTCGTCCTCGATCTCTGCCTGCCTGGGATGTCCGGTGATGAATTCTTGACGGAGTTGCAAAACCGCGGCAGTAGAGCCAGGGTCTTGGTGTTGACCGGGATTAACAATCCCGCTCGCAAAGTTGCCCTTTTGCGAGGAGGTGCTGATGACTACATGACGAAGCCGTTTGATATTCACGAACTGCTCGCTCGCACTGACGCATTGCTGCAACGCGGGCCCACGCGGCAGACCTTGCTTC
The DNA here is from genome assembly GCA_964556695.1 of uncultured Gemmatimonadales bacterium. Classification (GTDB taxonomy): domain Bacteria; phylum Gemmatimonadota; class Gemmatimonadetes; order Gemmatimonadales; family Gemmatimonadaceae; genus CAZKXZ01. Next base: position 18,906 of record CAZKXZ010000051.1, on the reverse strand, counting down.
TTGTAGGACCAATAGCCCTTGATCCCGTTACGTGCGAAGCACGGTCCGGAGGGCGATCGCAGCACTTGTCGCCGTCGCAGAGTCAACTCTTGGCACTGCTTCTCGAACGCTTTCCCTTCGGCGTGCCCGCGCGCGAGATCATATCTAAGGTGCATCCTTACGGCCATGACATGACACACGCTGCCTGCAAGGTGCTTCTAAGTAATCTTCGCAAGTCGCTCAAGACACTGATGGATCCACCGCCAAAAATCGCATGGAGGCGTGGGGAGGGCTGGGCGATAGCGTTCCCTCCAACTGCGAGCGCATAGGTTATCGGAGGTCACTGCTTCGCATTGAGAGATCTCAATTTCCCCACCTAATGCGACGGGTCCTCGCGCCGAATCATGACACTCATTTATTTGGCTCGCCACAACGCAAGATCGGATGTCCAACTCTACTACCCAAAGGTCAGTATGCGCCGATTGATTCTTGCTCTCTCATGTATGCTGCTTCCTGCGCTCGGTCGCGCCCAGGATCAGCTTCCCTCTGATGTCAGCTTCGCTCTCCGTCGCTCCTTCCTCGAAGAGCTTCTCACCGCAGGCCCGAACGGTCGAAGTGTTGGAGCACGATGGACGACTGACTTACGCATGGGGCAGCGGTCAAATGTCCATGCGCTCTCGGCTGACTGTGAACTCCATGTCGGTGCGCGAATGCCGAACAATCGCGTAATTGCCGCTCCACGCGGAATCGTTGTTGAACCGCCCAACGTCTGTAAGATGCGTGTGCCGCAGATCGCGCAGAACGGATCAATCAAGACGGCGTGGCAGAACTATTTCGACCAGAACGTCGTGGATAAGCCGTGCAGGGTCACGGGCTTTCCCAGAATCTTCTCCGAGCATGCGACTGGTGCAGGCGAGGAAGGAACCGGTGGCTCGAATCCCGATCACGTCGTAGAAATCCACCCGGTGACGCAAATGGTCTGCGGTGGTGAGACAGTGGACTATCTCCCCCTCGTCAAGATCTTCCCGGGTATGCGGCAAATTAGCGATGCATCGGCCAGCGCGTGCATTGAAAAACGAAAACTATTCGTACGCCAGCGCGGGAGCGGTACTCAAATTCGCTATGAATTCCTAGAGGAGGGCGCGCTTGGAGGAGGCGGCCGATGCGGAAACTTTGTGGTTGTTTCCACGCGTATCGGCAAGGAGTACCTGCGAGTCCTCTCGAACGGTGGAGATCACGCGGCTCTGGCGCGCGTGACCATTGGCGACGATGGACCGTTTCCGCTCAAGATCTATACGTATGCGGGTACGTCGGTCGACGGGCAGCTCGCCGCGCTCATGGCCAATACGGATGAAAATGCGGAGATCAATGTCGAACTCCATGGCCTCATCACCTATGACTATTTCACAATCGCCCAAGCGGTTCAGGAAGACCAGGCCGATTCAAACGGGAACTTTCCGTGGCTTCCTGCTACGCAGCTGAGGGAGTATAAGGAGATACGGCGTCCGCTGTCGCTCATTGTTTTTGGTCCTGCGGCGAATTAGTCATTGCAGGGAATTCCTGTGGGAGTCCGTCGGCGGTGCTTCAGGCATCCTATGGATTCGAAACGCGCGAACGCGCACAGCGCAACTGCTCGCACGTCGATTCACAGATACCGCTCCTAAACTTCGACGATGAAATGGGTACACAGGCTTTGTCCGCATCATTCTTGGCGGCTTCCTGAATTGGCGTCTTAGCTGCGAGGTGAAATGAAGCGACAAGGAATTGTTCAAGTGCGTGATGTCAGCATCGAATGCGATGTGCATGATTGGTTAGCGCCTTCGATTCTTCGTGCGTTCACTGGGACCACACCCCTTGATGCGGAGGTCGATCGGTTGGAGTTGCCAGCTGGACCGCGGTGGCTTCTATTCTCGATTCGATCGCTGCGCTGGTATCGTCACCGAGTCTCACCCCGACTTGGCAGCAGGTGCGTGTTCGAGCCAAGCTGTTCGCGATTTGCCGAGGTAGCGTTAAGAGATAGAGGTGCGTTCCTTGGTTTGTTCCTTATCCTGCGTCGACTACTCCGGTGTCGACCTGGATACGGTGGCGTTGATCTTCCATAGAAACATCGACCAGGAGGAAGAATGCAGTACAGAGTAGAGCCGATTGGTGCTCAGTTTTCGAACAAGGACTTGGCTGGACTTGCCGAACGTTTCGGTCGGCACGCGAACGACGGATACAGGTTTCACTCCGTTTTCCAAGTATCGCAGCCAGGTTGTTTGGGAATCGGTCAGCCGACAATCACGTACCTTGCTGTGTACGAGAAGCGCGAGTAGCCGTCGTTCACCTCTCAGCTGGCACAGCCGATCGGAATCAACGATAAGAGCATGCACGAATACGATGTAGCCATTTCGTTCGCAGGCGAGGATCGCGATGTAGCCCGTGCTCTTGCGGCAGATCTCCTCACGTCGTTCGGCATACGCGTATTCTATGATGAATACGAACAGGCAGCATTGCTCGGCAGCAATCTTACTGAATATCTTATTGACATCTACCGGAAGAAGGCGCGCTTCTGCGTCGTATTGGTCTCTCGGCACTATAGGGAGAAGCGGTGGACTCGGCATGAGTGGCGCGCCGCGCAAGCTCGCGCGTTTGAAGAGCCGAACGCGGAGTACATTCTGCCCGTGCGCCTCGACGATACCGAGCTTGAGGGTTTGCTTCCGACTGTTGGCTATGTCGACTACCGGCAGATGAATCTTCGACGAATCGCAGCGTTGATTCATGACAAGGTCGCCGACTTTGCGGATCGTCGTCAACGGTTCGCAAAGGCGATGGCGCTATACAGTCAGCGCGAATATACGGAGGCTCTCACGCTGCTTTCCTCTCCTGACCTTGAGAACTTTGATGAGGCGTTGCGCCTTCGCGCAGAGGTGCACGGTCGACGTGGCGAGCACGAAGCAGCAGTTACTGACCTACAGCGCGTGATTGTGCTCGTCGGTGAGGACTTCCTGACTCCCATTGTGGACAGTTTGAGAGTTATTCCTTACGTTCGTGATACATGAGTGCCTCTAAGGAACAGCTTCAGCGTGCTAAGAAGTACGTCAGTGACCAGATCGGTGACGCGCCGTGGATGCGTGGTATTGGTATTGGCCTTGTTGAAGATGAGGCCGGAGTGGTTGTATCTGTGGCTGCAGACGGCGCGAAAGCTGCTCGCATGGCCATCGATAAGTTGCGCCTTCCGTTTCCGGTAAGGATTCGCGTACTCGGACCAATTCGGAAGCAAGACTCATGAACCCCTTCTTTGCTTGGTCATGACTATGGGAAGTTGTAAGGATCAATCAGACTGTGACCCTTTTATCGAGCGCTTGACACCGTGCAGGGCGGTGACCGTGACGCTGGCGTTTACCCAGAAATCAACCAGTAAGTGGTTTACGATGAGCCGCCGATGCAAGTATTGACCCCGTTTTATTGCATATCGAGTAGGAAGCAAACGAATGACGGTCGCAGCGTGCGCGTTCAATGCATAGATCACTAGCAGGGGCGCCTTTTGTCATTGTTGTACCGATTGATAAGAAACAAACCAAGTCAAGTATGATTCCCATTCGACCTCACGCAGTACTTCTTTGTGGTGTCTTGCTCTCGCACTCGAAACAGGAACGTACCTCAATCTCAAGATCGGGGAATCGGTTGCCGGGTGTCCGCACGGCCCAGAGAGAACCTTTAGTCAGTAGTTTGGTCTCTAGAGGGAGAGCCCGCTTGAACGGTGACGTGAAGCAACACTACTGCGCTCGTCTCCATTAAGATGCCTTAATATTCAGTGTCCCACGGGCAGCGTGAGGCTGGCATGTGACGTACTGCCCGTTGTAGGGTTTTGCCTGGCGATCTTGCGCTCCGGCGTCACGCCGAGAATATTAGCTATGCGCCAAGCGAGTAATTGATTTGAGTCGATCGTAGCCGTTCGATATCGGCATCGCATAGTCTCACATTGCTGGACAACAACGCGCGACGGGAGCACGAATGCAAAGACCAGTACCGCAGAGAGCAATGGGATGGTTGCCGGACTATCCAGATTTTCGCGACTACACAATTCAGCAGGTCGCGGAAAAAGGCTTGCTTGCGAAAACGAGTGTGGCCAAGGCGTCGAAAAAGAAAACGCTGACATCAATCGATCTTCGGCCGTGGTGCTCCCCGGTAGAGAACCAAGAAGCGCTTGGGTCGTGCACAGCGCATGCCGGCGTCGGAATGGTCGAATACTTCGAAATGCGCGCTTTCAGCAAGCACATGGACGCATCGAGACTTTTTTTGTACAAGGTAACGCGGGACTTGGTTCATTGGACCGGAGATACAGGTGCGTTCCTGCGTTCAACTATGGGAGCGCTCGCGCTCTTCGGAGTACCTCCCGAAGACCACTGGCCATATATAACGGCTGACTACGACAAGGAACCACCGTCCTTCTGTTTCGCGTTCGCACAAAACTACCAGGCCATCAATTACTACCGACTCGACCCACCCGGGATCGACACGAACGAGCTGCTAAAACAGATCAAGACGAATCTTGTTTCCTTTTTGCCCGCGATGTTCGGTTTTACTGTCTACAGTTCATACGTGCAGGCAGGCGCTGATGGCGCAATCCCATATCCAACTCCCGGCGAGAAGGTAATAGGAGGCCATGCCGTCATGGCCGTTGGATACGACGATGCGTATAAGGTCACCAACAAAAGTCCGAATGGGACTACAACGAAAGGCGCGCTGCTCGTTCGCAACTCATGGGGCACCGGATGGGGGAACGGTGGATACGGCTGGCTGCCCTACGACTACGTCCTTGGTGGACTGGCCATCGATTGGTGGACGCTCGCGAAAAGTGAATGGATCGACACCGGAGCGTTTCACGTCTGAGTGTGTGCACCTAATGACAGAGTGCCGTCGTCCCGGCTGGAACAAATCGAATCAAACTGGACTGTCGATTGCCATCCCATGATCTCGCAAGCTTAGCTTGTTGACGAAAACTTTTTGCGCTAACTCGAAGGAAACGGAGGACATCACTAGTGGCGACAAGAGTTAAAAGGACGGCAAAGGGAACCCATATGCTCAGCAGCGTTCTCTCCAATTTGCCGCAGTATCCCCACCGCGTGGGATTACCCGCCAAGGATTCCATCATTTCGGTTTCTGAGCCTGTGAGACCGCTTAGCATGGCCGCCGCTCCATCTTCCCGAACGTTCCGAATCATCCACACAAATGAGATGGATGAGTACGAAAAGAGCGCGGGGTCACCGTTTGCCTTCGCGGCTGTAGCGTTGCCAACCGGCGATAAGTTTCATGGAACTTCGCGCAAAGCCGCTAAAGTGTCCATTGCGAATTCAACGATGGAGGCCTTCGACGATCTCCGCGAGCTCATCGAGTCTCTGGAGGATGAAGAGACCATGATCGACCATGAGCCCGAGATCGGCACCGATGCGAAATCGAATCGGGTCAAGGAGGAGAAACGCAACGTACGGGTTCAGGCGTTCATCTACGCGGCGAGCAGGGAGAGCGACAACGACTTTCATCTAATTGTGGGACGTGATCCAGAAACAAGTCCAGAGATGTACATGACGATGGAGTTGTCCGGCCTGCCGCCCTCAAGCAGTCCAGCCTTTAAGAAGCTCACAGATTCCGACGTGCTGTTTGGAGCGATCGCTGGCGGGCCGCGGCCTAAAAAGAGCGAGGTTCCGACACATGTCCTTTCAAGAGCACCCGCCAGTGGCACTGCGCCATCGGCGGGTTTTTCTTGGGACGTAACTCCTCTTGTCGCGTTCCTTCGACGCACTGCTTGACAGCAGTGTCTTGGTGCAGCTCGATCTTACGCGCGCGGTGTGGTTGACTGCTATGCAACTCCGGAGTGTGCGGGTTGATACCTCCGTCATACTTCCGGCCAACGTCTCCGACGGCGTACACCGTGTGGTGGTGCACGACGATGAGGTACTTAGGGATTAGGTGCGCAGCCGCCTTGCTTCGAAGAAGGCGATAAGACTGTGCGGATCGATCAATGCCCACGGTGCTGCAGGACGGGAACTAATGGGTCGCAGCAAATCGAATGCTGTTGGTGGATAAGATCAATGGCGCCAGACACTTACACCATCAGACTAGTGCGCTCGCCACCTAACATTAAGGAATCTTCATATACCATGATATAGTATCGTCGGCAGGCTCTGGGAAATACTCGTTAACAAGCTGACGGACGCCATAAGAGTTACAGGTGTCCGAGGCGCTTCCGTCCTGAGCGGACGCATGAAGTACACAGGAGGAACAGAGCTTAGATGCGTATTTGCATACGGCGACACATGCTCCGATCGCCTGCACTAGTCCGGAGCATGGCGGAACCGCGAATCCGCTTGTAGTGGCGGACAAGCGTCCATAGCAACTACCGCCTTCTTGTGCCCTGGTATTGATAATGGATCTCCCACCGGACTCTCTTCGTGAAGCCCCGTACCACTAAAGGCGAATCCTTTCGGGTGCGACGGCCTCGCGAAGGTCGCCGGTCAACTTCTCCGCGAGGTTACCACCTAAGTGTGCGCTTGGTTAGTCAGCCGATAGCCGACATTCTTTCTGGTTTGAAGTTCCAGTAAGTCTTCAGCTGGCCGGAGTTTTCTGCGGAGGTTACTAACGTGAACCCTGAGGTCTTCCAAGCAATTCTTTTCGGTACCACCGAGTATGGTCTCGCAAAGTTCGGCTGCAAAGACCCAGTGACCAAATCGTGCTGCGAGCTGGCACGCGATCCCGAACTCTGTAGGCGTCAATTGGATATGAGTATCGCTAACGGTTATGGATCGATCTCTGGGATCCAGAGTGACGCAGTCAAAGGTCAAGGCTGGGGAGCCGGATTTACGACAACGCCGCATGACGGCAGCTATTCGCGCATTGACTTCGTCGACATCAAAAGGCGCGGTGACAGAATCGTCCGCACCTGATCGCAATAGAGCGCTCACCGTTCTCCTGTCGGTGACACCACTGACAATGATGACACCGCTGCCGAAGTGCCTTGCGCGAAAAGTGCGAAGCCAAGCTTCGCCAGACAAACCAGGCAGAGGTAAGCCGAGGAAAACGATCTCGGGCTCGCAGTCGCGCTCGAGAAGGGAATCTGCCTCCTCGGCGCTCAGCACATGCTGCACTTCGAAGCCAGCCTTCTCAAGTACAGTGCAGAGAATCCTAGCCACAGCCGGATCCTGCTCGACCACAAGCCCAATATGTCGCAGTACTTCCGGCTTTGAAGGTCTCACAGTATTGCGGTCATCGCGTCCATTGAATGAGCCCCCATCGTCGCGTCAGAACGCTTAAACGTCTTTTCTGGAATAATGTATTGTGCTGTGTCGCGGGACATTCACGCAAGGCAGCCCTGCTCCTGATAACCGTTACCACACAACTAAAGATTCCTTAATGGGGAGTTCGCTCCTTTCCACGGACGGATTAGCAGTTTGCAATCTCGGGCTGCGTGAACTTTTCCCGATTAGCCTTGGAGAAATGATCTCCGAAGCGAGAAGCTGACATCCGAGGGAAGAAGCTGGATTTGGGCCTGCGCGAGAACGGGTGACGCTCGGATTCGATTGCGAAGACGTCCGAGAGGTGACGGAGCTTGTAACGCAGATTTGAGACGTGCACCCGCATGTTTTCTGTGTGCGACTCATTCGCATCACCTAGAACGGCTAGGGCAAGATTCCTCGCGTCAACCCATCGTCCCTCGTGTGACGTCAGGTGCCAGAGAATTCCAAACTCGCGCATTGTGAGGAGCTGGCGCACATCACCAACTCGCAACGTGTCGGGTTGCAGGTACGCGAGGCCCTCGCAGATCGCTGTCTCCGTCAAACTCCTCGGACGACGAAGTAGTGCCGTGGTCGTCCGAACGGTCAACGCGAGCAACAACACAAAACCAAAACCAAAACCACCGGAGTCTTGGCGGTAGCACTCGCGAAAGAACTGGTCGAGCTAGGCGGGAGATACTCTCGATTCGAGAGCATCATCTAATGAGTCAACCTTATTCCCACGTCGAAACCATACTTGTCCTTCGAAGGGATTACCACCGAGAATTTGCACGACACATGCGCATCATCGGGGGAGACAGGATTGCACCATAACACTACCGTCGCCATAGATCGTATCTCGCAACCTGTGGATCTCCCGCCGCAGTCGTCACCGCGAGCCAGGCACGATCGATTGTAACAGCGCGAACATTCGCTGCACTGCCAGCGGGCAATCTTATTACTCGCACCACGCGGCCGGCAGAATCCAAGACAATCCATTCATCACGACCAAAGCGCTGAAGCCACACGCTGCCGTCTGATCCCGCAACAACCCGCTGGATCGCAGGAAAATGCGAGGGAACGAACATGCCGGCTCGCAATGCGGTGCGCATCGCGGCGATAGAAGGAAACGTTCCAGAAAATGCGCGCATCAGGGACGTCGCGCGCCGATCGATTATGCTATCAACAGTTGCGGCCGGAACGCGTTCAACCCGCAGGTCAATACTTGCGCGTCTCTCCTGGGTTGTTGTTGTTGTTGAAATGCGCCTGACAGTAACGCGCGCTATAGTGGTGTTGCCCGTGGGCCGCTCAACGACGATCAGCTCGGATCCTTGAGGAGAGAGCGCCAAGAGTGGATAGTCGTCGAACGGCTGCTCCACCTTACCCACACGCTCAATAGACCATTCTCTCGGCAGTCGATCAACGCGAAGGAGAGTATCAGCACGACTGCTGTTGGCGCTACGGACCCGCATGAGGATCACTGGCGCTGCACTCGGGTCGCCCAAACGCGAATACCGCATCACCGCAGAACCGCCACTGAGATACGCCAAGGCTCTGTCGCGCTCGAGGTCTTGCAGTCGCGCCGTCTGCGAAAAATCCCTCGAAGCAAGCAGCGTTCCCGTAAGAGAAAAGAGATGAATGTTGTGAGATCGGAAATCGGTCGTCCACAAAGTGTCGGCCGCAATACCAATTCCGATCAGCTCTGTGAACTCACCTGGTCCCTGTCCTCGTCGCCCAATGCGCCCGACGTCTCGCCCCGCGGTATCGAACACGCTTATGTACCCATCCTGAGGCTGCGTAAGAAAAATGAGCCCACGCGGACCAGTCACGATGCTGGTCACAACGTTAAGGATGTGGCCACCCCCGTCTGTGCCGCCTAATCTCAACGTGACCCTCATCGAGTCCGGCGCGGGGAGCGCCTGCAGCGTTTGGCTCGGCGAGCTTTGTTCGCGAGACCCGGCGGCTCCGGCGACAGCGCCGCGCATGCCTGCAGGTCCAGGTTCCTGAGTGGCCGGCACGGCTTGGAGTTGACGCCCCACTGGTGAGTCGTTCAACTCAGGCTCGCGTAACGGGACATCGAGACTCGCGGGTGCCGCATTGCTAAGCGCAATCGCTGAACCCGGCGCGGCGGAGCGCTGCGCAACGTAAACCGCGAGCTGTGCCAGCATGACAACTGGTAGCGCGGTAACGATGACAATCGCAGCAACACGCTTCATGGAGCCTTTAGTCGGCACCCCCTTGTGTTGGCTTGCAATGTCCAACGCCCCGGCACGCTGAGCGTGAGTAGTCGCAAGCGCAGTCACTCCGAACTCGTGCGCGAATGAGACTGGCAGTGCGGCGATGTCCAGAACAGCCTGCACCCGCGCACGGAAGGCGGCATCGGTGCGAAAGCGTTTCTCAACAGCCATGATCTCGACGACCGACAATTCACGCGACACATAAGCCGCCAACAACGAAAGATCTGGGTCTGCGGGGAGTTCGTCATCACCCGCTTCGTCGATAAGATGTAGAAATCGCTTCATGGGTTTGCTCTCCTGTTCGCAGGCGCGTTCGCCGTAGCAGACTGTGCACCTGGTCGCCCACTGCCTGCCGACCGGTATCTGTCGACAGCGTCTCGCAGCAGCCCATAGGCGCGCGAGATTTGCGTGTGCACAGTGCCCACGCCAACGCCGAGTGCGCTGGCAACTTCCTGATATGAGTGATCGTGATCTCGGACAAGCAGGAAAATCCGCTGCATACGTGGCGGCATTGCCGCTATCGTCTCACGCACGACGCCTGCCAGCTCGGTCGCTTCGACAATAGCACCCGGGTTGTTCCATTCATGCGATTTCTCCAAAAGATCTTTCGCATGAACGTCTTCAGCGATCGCCCTGCGGTGGCCAGTACGTTGCAGGTCGATGAGTCGATTGATTACTGCGCGATAGATGAGCTTATTCAGCTCGTTTTCAGCTGCCGGGATTTCACCACCCTCGGCCTGTCGCCGTAAGAAGCTCACGCTGATCTCGTGCGCGAGATCTTTCGACGCGTCGTCATCGAGGTGTCGCTGCGCGTAACGCATCGCACGTTCGAGTACGATTCCGTAAAGCGCGTCCCTACGGGCCTTTGAGACGCCGGTCATTTCAGATCGAGACCTGCCATAGTAACAACAACGCTTGACGAGGCGTTGCGGTATACAGCCTGCGAATCAGCTGATCTCAGCCCCTCTAGTGGCCCACGCACCGGCCAACGATCGCCGGGAAATACGGCTCCAAGCGGCCGTATTGGTCAATAGGCAACATTTCGGTTGACCTCGTGACCCGTTGGTTCTCTGGGTGCGCCGCGTGGTTGATCCGTCTGGGCTGAGTGGGCTCGCTCGACTAGTCCCGGGCAAGCATCTCAGATTCCTCTGCCTCTTCTTGGCGCCTTATTGCTGCCGTGTGCTGGGCTAGGCTGAAATAAGTTGCGGTCCGGTCCGCATCGCGCAAGGCGAAGGCGCACACTGTTGATCGAGGCGTTCGATCTAGGATTTCGCGACCTGAGTCAACGACATCGCGCCAGCTACGTAGAAGTTGACCACTTGGAGGCGCAAACAGTACCGACCAGCTTGTTTTTCGGCCCTTGATTAGGCGGGTGCCCTATTCGGCTCCGGTGCGCAGCATGTACCTTTGCTCCGCATCGCCGCCAGGATTAGTAGTGCACGGAATCTGAAGCTACTTCGCGGCACTTGAGGTTCTGAGACGCGCGTTCAGATGCTCAATTAAAGAGCACTGCGCGAGGGAGTAGCCCTACGTGCGAACCCAAAGTCAATTACGAATTGGGCGCGGAGCAATCAGTCTCCTGCGACGTGCGCTACTTACATTTCGCCCAAACGTAGAAACAGAAACAAGACATCATCCGCTACGTATCAAAATACTGAGAGAAAGAGAAACAACCATACGTATCTCACGAGACGGTACCAACATTTCGCTTGGTCTCGAGTTTGATCGTTTCAGCGAATGGTTCGATCTTGGCGCGGATGTTGCTGATATGCACACGCAAGTCATCGATGTTACTTTGACTCGCTCCACCAAGGGCCGATGCGCTGAGCTCGGAGGCTGAGAGCCAATCGCCAAAGTGCAAGCCAAGGCGCCAAACAATTCCGAATTCTGTGGCGGTGAGACGGACGCCGACTTCGCCGACTCGGAAGATATGTCTCGCCGGTGCTAGAGTCAGAATGTCGTCGCATAGCATCGAGTCTGGAGCGACGTGCCGTCGTCGGTAGACGGTGATGATCTTGGCGACGAGCTCTTCGATGTCGAACGGCTTAGACACGCAATCATCAGCGCCTATTTAGAATAGCTCTGCGCGTCGGTGCGGATCGGTCACGCCGCTCACCGCGATAACGAGCGTGCTAGGGTGCTTCGCGCGAAACGATCGAAGCCACTCGTCGCCTGAAATGCCTGGGAGTCGCAAGTCGAGAAGAATGATATCAGGAAGGCACTTCTCTAAGAAATCGTTAGCTGCCTCTGCACTAACCACATCGCTTGCTGCAAAGCCTGCGTTCTCGAGCACATGATCAAGCAACGCGGCCATGTTCGCTTCGTCCTCAATGACAAGACCGATCGGACGCGATGACATTGGCGTAGAAGGCAAGCCTGATCGGAATTGGTTGAGAAACGGACGAGACGACGGCATGATACACTTCGATTGCACGTGGGTCTAGCACCGGCTTACTGAATTGCTGTAACCGTAACGTCGCGCGAGGAAACACATCGCGCAAGTGTATCGTGCACGCATCTCCTGCCCATCAATGCAGCGTCTCTCGAACGCTAGTTGCCCGGCATGGCCTTGGCGCAACTGGGAATCCCGTATCAATCGAAGGCCGATATTGTGGCGCGTATATCAAGGATTCTTTAGCCGCCAATAGGGTGTCGCGTGGCAGCATCGACACACGGATAAATCACCTGTCCGGCTTTCTTGGAACGAGCAGAGGAAGTCCGGATCAGGAACAGGTTTAGTTACCTGGTGATCCACGCAGCGGGCCAAATGGACCGCGGCTGCGACGCAAGATCAACGGTCGAATCCACAATCGCTCGTGCCTCGGCACCATTCAACGACACAAGGGCATGTGCATAAACCTTTACTGCACCCGCACCAGCAGTGTGGGCCTGCATCGCCAAGTGGTGAGCAACCTGAAGAATCATATCCGGTTTTCCTACCATGGCTCTCGTTTGCCAACTTGTGAGAATCTCATTTGCGTGTACCGTCGTGGTTTCGTGCGCGGACTGCACTGTGAAACGCACCTCACCCTTCTTGTCGCGCAGCATCATTCGCCACGAGAATCTATGCCCCTCCTCGGTCCACGTTACATCGCCAGGGTACAGCCAATGCCGCAGCGGAAGCAGAACTTGCACGGCGCAGTAGACCACTAGAGCGGCGATTCCCACCGGCCGCAACGACCTCAATGGTACAGCGACAGAGCGAGCGTACTGCTGCATCGGAAATCCAAACCAACGAACTAAGGTGCGGGGCCAGCTCTCACTAAAGAAAATGGTAGTAGCCAACAGCATCATCGGCGGAAAGATCCCGATATTGAACATCTGCGCGTTTAGAAGATGGAAGACCGCAGCACATGTAAATGCCAGAGGCCTCGTTCTCCTAAACATCAACGCAGGCACAATTGCGAAATCAAAAATGACTCCCGCAATTGGCAGCGTTCCGTCGATACCTAACGCCCTAAGCAATCCAACAGCCGGTATTAGCTCGTGTTTCGCCAATAGCGACGCAGTAGCGTATCCATTGAGCCAGTCGGCGTTTAGTTTTGCCACGCCAGCAAAGAGATAGATTATTGAAACTTGAAAACGAAGGAGGTAAATGCACCACTGGGGAACAAACCACGCGGCCCCGCTATTACGCTTGGATCGCCAGGCGTCCCCCGACCAGCCTCGATGTGCTGGTGCGACTGCAAGGATGGCTACAAGGAGTATAGCGGCGTAATGGTGGTTCAAATAACGCGCTTCTTCGACTAGGAATAGATAGCTGAACAGCAACAGAAGCGCGCAGGCGCACAGTCGATAAGCAATGCCGAAGGCGAAGCCGAGGGCCGCAATCCCCATGAGCCCACAACTTAAGTACATGATCTGGCTCGGCAGAGGACCAACCCACTGAAACCCAAGATATGTGAAATGAAACTCCGGCTCGATCCAAAATGCGCTTGCGAGGCCTCTACGCAGATAAGTCATAGCTTCATACGCTAAGAGCAACCCAAGGCCAATCCGTACGACGGCGATCGAAGAGCCGTCGCACGGCTTCTCCAGCACTGATAACACCTGACGATAGCGAATACCTACTGAAGTCACGCCTTCATCTCACTATGCGATTTGTTGATCCTTTTTTGCTCGGACCTTCCAACACCCGGTTTGGACGGCGAAAAAATCGGGGACCATACCGGTCCCCGATTCCAAAGATCTGCCGCTCCGGGACGGTCCCTACTGAGCGACGGAGCTGAGCCTCCGAGCAACTCTCTAGCGGTTAACTTGCTCGTCGTAATTCGAGAGGCTGTGGCTCGGGGGGCCTCCGTCTGGCAGGTTTTGTCGGCAGGTATCTTCCGGATCCAAGTCGCACGATTGGCAAACGAATGGCTCTGGATCCTCTTTGCACTCACGATCTTCATCCTCATCGGCCACGACAAGGTCGTCAATCACAATGTACCAAATACATCCCGCGTCGGTTGCACTTTCGCACGCGCTTGCTCCAACCGCACGCGCCGCAGCACTGCTACCGAAAAGGAGAGGGCCCAATGCTACCAGTCCGATGAGAGCCACCAGTCTGGAAATCCGGGTTCGCAATCTTGTCATATCCATGTTTGCTCCTACGTTGCAGGTTTGATGTTCGTGCGTACCACTGAGACACAGAGGCTTGTTGAACACATCACAGCTTTGTCGCCTCTGATTGAAGCATCAGTTTGCCTACCACCTCCTCTCGGTTTTTAGTATCTGCACGTGTCAGCACATCACGGTGGTGCGCGCGCTACAACCACCGCAGGCATACGATGCAAACACGATGCTTACGGGGGCAAGTGATTGAGTGAAGATGGCTTAACCATGATTTCGACGGCCACAGGGTCAAGCAACTCAAGTGGCACAAGGTGGGCACATGGGAGGCGAACGACGATACGATGCTCGCTGCGCTGGGTTCCTTCACGACGTACGCCAAGCGCGGTCACTCAAACGTCACTCTGTAGCCAGAATGGCGACTGCTGCCTATCACTATTGCCTTTGAGAAGGTTGCAAGCTTGTGACGAAGATGCGAAATGTGAACCCGCATGCAGCCCAGGTCCGACCCGTTCGCAGTGCCCAGGACGCCGTCAGCTAGCAGGCGCGTTTCGACCCAGTCCCCTTCATGCACAAGTAAGAACCACAGGATTCCAAACTCTCGCTGAGTCAGGGAGCACCTCACGCCGCTCACAGCTAGCTCCATGCGCGCTAGATCCAATGCGACAGCACCTCTCACAATCGTCCTTGGAATCCCGTTCGCGCGACGTAAAAGGGACAACACGCGTGCCTCTAGCTCGACGACATGAAACGGTCTTGAGACAAAATCATCCGCACCGACGCGTATTAGCTCAGCCTTGAGATTCGCGTCGTAAGTTGCGCTAACGATCATTACGGGTGTGTATGAATTCCTGCGGCGAAACCGACACAGCCACTCACCACCAGTCATGCCAGGCAAACAAAGGTCCAGAAGCACGAGTCTTGCCCTTTGGTCAATGAGGAAGGACTCGGCACCTTCCGCAGTAGTCTGTATCGTGGCGTCTATGTCCAGCACCTGCAAACTGCGACGCAACAGAGATGCAACACTGACATCATTCGCTATGATCAGCGCCATTGCACTCGCACCGCTTTTGGCAGGCATTGCTACAGCTCCTCCATTTACGCGTTGCCGTCCGACTGCGGCCGACGATCGTGTTGGCGATCGCAAACGCAAAGGGTTGTGGATTATCCTAATACAATGCAGCGAGCTAACGCAATCATAAAGTAAGCTTTAGCTTCTGGCGCTGCGTCGAGCATCGCACTTGCAGCTCACTCTTGTGCGCAGCCTTTCCGAGCTGAGCACATCGACGCTTGCGCGACACCTCAGCAATACGTAGCGCGCGTTAAGCGCCTTTTACGTAACTCCTTTCGCGATTCGCTTTGTGCTATTTGACTTGGTGTGTCCGCGCGCCACCGGCCGCATCCACGTTGATGGAAGCAAGACTTCACAGGGGGTACACCGCGATGAAACCACCGTCCACGATTACGCGCACTTGGGAGAGGATGTGGCTCCTATTGACGTATCTGGGTGCAGCATTGATCATCGGAACGGTTGCTGCCGCTGTTGTACCGGCCGTCAGTCCCTCTTCGCTTCGTCACATGGATGCGCTGCGATTCGCAACTCTGTTCGACAATGGTCTGCGTGAAGGAACTTCTGCGCCGCGTATACGCGTACTTGTCTACACCAAGTACCGATGTTCGCAGTGCGACAGTCTCGATGCGGCGATCCGACAATTGCTGCACCGATACCCCGAGTACTTGGCAATCTCGTGGAAGCTGATCTTGCAGCCCAATTCGCCACCCGATGTAGATCTCGTCACTGCAGCTCACTGCGCATTTGGAGATCACGCGTTTGCCGAGTACAATCGTACAGCGTTCCGCCTGTCGTCACGTCCTTCGGCAGCAACGTGGAGCGATGTGGTAGACAGCGCTCGCATCGCTCCTGCTTCATCGGTGCGCTCGTGCGTTGAGGGCGGCTTGTCAAGAGCAAGAGTGGCTGCTGACTTCAAGGAGGCCACTCAACTCGGTATACACGACTATCCTGCTGTCTTCGTTAACTCCGCACGACTCCAGTCGGATGTGAATCTGCGCGCGCTCGATTCGGCAATTGTCTCTTTTCTGCGACGCTGACATGAGACCGTTTTCCGCACCGATGCAGTCGTTGCAGTGCAGTATCTGCTTTGCTCCGCCGCTGACTTCATATTCCCGAAACCACAAAACGCCGGAAAACGTGCTTGACGTCGTTGCTTCCTTATACGCACTCAGCTCGTGGGATTTGTCGTCGCTATGACGCACGGGCGGTTCGTAATATCAGCGAGGAAGTGGGAGGGAGTAGAACCAATACCCGATGCGCCACTTCTTGAGGTTCTGGCATCTCATTTGTTAAGACGGGTGATCGATCATCCGCCCAGGAGCTACGACGGATGTTTAGAGAGGAAGCTGGCTACAGTGTTAGGGCGAGCGCTCTAAGGTTTGATATGATAAACGGCCATGTGCAGACAGACGGCGAGAGCAGCGGTGCGTTATCGGGAGGACGTTATGAGTATGAGTAAGGGTGCAGGAACATTTGCGATTAGCTTGAAATGGACGTGGCTTCTGAGGCTAATGTTCTTCTCCATCTGCGGGGCATTGGGTGTTCAGGTCTTTCGGGGTTATCAACACAGAGAGGCCAAGGCATACGTTGCGAAGGAGACTGGATTCTTTCTGAAGGAAGTCGCAAAAGTAGCTCCGCGCATTGCCGGCGAGGATGTCTCAGTTGACATCATAGTCTTCCATGCCTACAACTGCGGCCCGAGTCTACGTTTTCATCTCACGCTCGATAGTCTACGAGCTAAGAGATCCGATGTATCAGTTACTTACGTGCCATATAACGGTCCGTCGTGGCGGCCGCTCAGCGAGCTTAACCTAGCTGTCGCGTGCGCAGCTTCATTAGGGCACTTTCGCAGCTACCATTCTACGGTACTCGACGACGTGTCGCGCGCGAGTGTAGCGCGCGGCTGGCTGAACATAGCACAAGATGCGGGCATCTCAGATCTCGACGCCTTTGAAAAATGCGTCCTCGATCGCGGCGGCGAGAACCTGGTTGTTGCGGTGTCCGTGCGTGCGAGTGAGCTTGGGATTACCGCGACCCCTACGTTCTTTGTCAACGGAGTCCGCCTGGTCGGCACCAGATCAGTTGCGGAGTTGGAACAAATCATCCATCGGGTTACTCAACGATAGCGGCGCCCTCTGGCGACGCAACAAGCACTGGCGCTGCGCTGCGCTGGCAAAGACGAGCCATCGCTGGTTTCAAAGTATCTAGATCATCCGCCCTAGGCGGTAAATCATGGAGAAAGCAATAATGTGCCTTGAACGCGAAAGCAAATCAGCTAGCTCAGCGCGCAGATCATCACGCCGGCTGCCACAGCACACGGTATTGTCGGTGATCTCCTTTGTCGTTGCCGGGTTGTTCACAGCATGCGATGTGAGTAGTGACATCACGAGTTCGACAGCGCGCGTCCTAACCCACGGTGTTCGCGTTGAGGGCATAGCACCAGTAGCTCAATACTCGCCTAACATCTTCGGATCTGTATTTAGGGTCGTTCCAGTAGGAACAAGGCTTTGGTTAAACGATGCCGACCGGAATCCCTTTATCCACATTGTCGACGAGTCAACCGGAAACGTAATTCAGTCGGTGGGAAGATCGGGTCAAGGACCGGGTGATTTCGGTCAGGTCACAACCTTGTTTACCCTCCGCAGTGGAGATTCATCGCTATGGGTCTATGATGGCAGTAATCTCCGGATGGCTGAATACAGTGAGCAGAGCTTTAGCCATGGCAAGACTGAACCGCTACGAATCGTGGAGCTCAATAGGTCGGACATTGCGTTCATGTATCCCTTAAACGGCGGCGTTCTTGGGGTCCGGGCAAGATGGCCTCACTACTATCTCGTGATGTCACTGGAAGGAAAGGTGTTGGGAACCGGCAGTCCGCCTTTGCCCGGCCCTGACTCGATACCAGAACCGCAGCGAGCAGAAGCTGCTTCGGGAGCTACGACATGCCCCCGCTGGGATAGATCTGGGTTCGCGCAGGTCTATAGGTACATTAGTCGGATCCAATCATACGATTCGCTAGCTCAGCCACAGCAACAATACTCCGTCCCCTTTGCGTTCGAAGGAGCCTTCGTGGCGGATAGTTCTGGTGAGACAGTTTTTAAGCGTGTACGCCGCTTCTACATCGCTTGTGCATTCTCAAATGACTATTTGTTCGCCGTTTTTTCCGGTAAATTGGTAGGGCTGAAGGATGACGACGCGACGGAGGGGAATTTTCTCCACGTGTTCAACAACGCCGGCAAGCTGGTAAAAGTGTTTTCGCTTCCTGCTCCTGTCGCGGGCATCGCCGTGGACGCCGAAGGCCGCACTCTGTACACGGTGTCGTATACGCAGTCGACACTGGCCAAATACGTCGTTCCATCCTTCAAGCATGTGCAATAAGACAGCTTGGAATCGTCGTCCTCCCGGGACTCTGTTGCGAACCTCAATTCCTTAGAAACTTCGCGCTAAGAGAAACGCACGTTACTGCACTGTCGCGCGGTGCTCGCGCGGCAACTTGAAACCGCAGCCGAATGCGATGCCACCCCGCTGCGATCAGCAAGCTAACGCAGTAGTTGACCCGGCACGCGCTTTACGCCTGGGCGCGACGATGGACTTTTGCTGGCAGGTTTCTACTAGGACAGTCCTGCGTCATTGGAAAAACAACCTCACAGAATGCCTGACTGCGCGCGCTTCAACGCAACTGTACTTGCTTGCACTGACATCGTCGCACTCGATTATTTAGGCGGCAGCTTCACTCCCGCCTGAGAGTTGCGGGCAACAAACCGTGACGGACTCAAGTCTCGCGGTAACGACTAACGTCGCACGAGATCGT
>CAZKXZ010000050.1:34005-38806 GCA_964556695.1 uncultured Gemmatimonadales bacterium | reverse complement strand
TGACTGACGGGAATTGAACCCGCAACCCCCGGTGCCACAGACCGGTGCTCTAACCAATTGAGCTACAGTCACCATTAGAACCAATTGGATACTGGAAATTGGAAATTGGAAATTCAATATCCAATCTCCACCATCCAATCTCCATTTTCTGTTCCCTACTTCTCTTCCTTCGCCCGATCCAGGTACTCGCCTGTTGTCGGGTTCACTCTAATACGCTCGCCGGTGCTTATGAATTCCGGAACGTTGACCGTGACTCCGTTCTCCAGCTTTGCAGGCTTGGATGAGGCTGTCTTCGTTGCTGTTTTCATTACCGGCGATGTTTCCACTATCTCGAGCACCAACGAATTCGGAAGTTGAATCCCTATCGGGCGTCCGTCATAATACTCCGCCACGATGCGCATTCCCGGCTGCATCCACTGCGCGTTGTCGCCGAGTGCCTCATCGTCCATTTCCAGCTGATCGTAATTCTCGATGTTCATGAAATGATAGGTGTCGCCACCCCTGTACATGAACTCGAGATCGTGCGTCTCCATCGACGCCTTTTCTATTGTGTCCGCCGCCCTGAACCTATGCTCGAAACTCGAGCCATTTCTTACGTTCTTGAGCTTGGTCTGGATCATCGCGCGAAGGTTGCCCGGAGTGTGATGTCGAAATTCGACCACTCGACAGGGCTCACCCTCAAACACGATAACCATTCCGCGGCGGATCTGAGTCGCCGGCATTGCCATGTTTAACGTCCTGAATGCAATATGTAGAAACGATGCTAAATGAGTATAGCCAATGAATTTAGCCAATCTTGCTCGGTTGCGTCAACCCACAACCCCTTAACGCAGAGTTCCCTTGAGGACTCGCCAAACATTCTCGGCCACGATTCTCGAGCCGGAGCTATTCGGATGGATGCCATCGGCCTGATTCAAAGTATCAACCGCCGCCACTCCATCAAGGAGAAATGGGATTAGTTGAATCCGGTTCCTCTCAGCCAACTCTCGATAGAGCGCCCGGAATCTCGTTATGTACTCCTGACCCATATTGCGCGGTGCTTCCATGCCGGCCAGGATCATCAACGCATCCGGCTGATGGGTACGAACGAGATCGATAATTCCTTGAATGTTGGCGCGAGTGGAGTCGACGTTCACTCCGCGCAATCCATCGTTTGCACCGGTCTCGATTACAACAATGTAGGCCGGCTCATTCAATAACCACTCAATGCGGCGCCGTGCACCAGCCGAGGTCTCGCCCGATAACCCCGCGTTGCGCACCACATACTGCGCGCCCCAGCGCGCCGAGTCTATCTTGTTCTGGATCAGTGCCGGATAGGCTGAATCAGGATCCAGGCCGTAGCCTGCGGTTAGACTGGTTCCCAGGAAAAGGATCGTTTTCACGCCGCCGGGCGTTGGCTGTGTAGTTGAATCCGACTTCGCTCGGGCTGCGGTGGCCTGAGGTGACTCTGCGCGATCAGCGCGAGCGCCGTCACCGCGGCCGCAGGCGGCCAGCACCATCGGTAACACAACTCCAAGAAAAGAAATGCTCGAAGCCAGAGAATTAACGAAAGAGTTCATGAGTGGCGCGCAGCATTTGCGCGTACTGCGCGAGGTGAACTTCACTATTGAGCAAGGTGAGTTTGTCGCGATTGTCGGTCCTTCGGGAAGTGGTAAGACAACTCTCCTCGGACTGCTCGCCGGCCTTGATACCCCCAGCGAGGGAAAGGTATTCCTCGACGGCGCGGATCTCACAGCGTTGAGTGAGGACGAGCGTGCCCGGCTGCGCGGAGAAAAAGTTGGATTCATTTTCCAGAGCTTTCAACTTATCCCTTCGCTGACCGCCCTGGAGAATGTTCAGGTCCCGCTCGAGCTGCAGGGCGACCGCAGGGCAGTCGCTCGTGCCCAGGAATTAATGGCGCGCGTTGGTCTCACCGAACGTGCCCACCACTTCCCTGCTCAACTATCCGGTGGCGAGCAGCAGCGAGTAGCGATCGCCCGCGCGTTTTCCAACGCACCGCGAATTCTCTTCGCCGATGAGCCCACTGGAAATCTCGACGGAGGCACGGGCGCCGTCATCGTACAATTGCTGGAAGACCTCAATCGCGAATCGGGTTCGACCGTTCTTCTCGTGACTCACGATCGTGAAATTGCAGCGCACGCACGCCGCACCATCACCTTGCGCGATGGCTGGGTGATCAGCGATACCGTGGCAAGCGCCTGATGCGACGCTGGAGCATGCTCGCCGCGCTCGCGTGGAGAGAGAGCAGGAACACCCGGCGCAGACTGCTCATCTACATGTCAGCGATTTCTCTGGGAGTCGCGGCACTCGTTGCCATCGACTCATATGCGGCCAACATCAAGAGCTCGGTTGCGGAGCAGTCACGCGCACTCCTGGGCGGCGACCTGTCGCTGTCATCGCGACAAACATTTCCCGCGAAGCTCGACTCAATCCTCGATTCGCTGCAGGCCCGCGGCATCGGGGTCGCCCGCGTAACAACATTTGCTTCGATGGCGCTGGCGCGCACGTCCGAACTCACGCGGCTGGTGCAGGTGCGCGCGATCTCGGAATCCTATCCACTGTACGGCGACGTGGTCACAGAGCCTCCGCTCGCATGGTCACAATTCCGTTCAGGTGATGGCGCCAATGCCATCGTTGACCCCACCGTGCTTTCAACTTTGCGCGTGTCAGTCGGAGATTCCATACGCATTGGCCTGCGCTCGTTCCTCGTAACGGGCGTATTGCGCAGCGTTCCGGGCGACCCTGGTGTGATCGCCGCAATCGGACCGCGCGTGCTGATTCCAATGAGTTTCCTGGCTGAAACGCAGCTGCTTGCATTTGGAAGTGTTGCGCAGCGCGAGGCGCTTCTGAGAGTCCCCGAACAGCGTTCGGCTCAACAGATGTTACGCCAGATCCGGCGACAGCTGGATTCCGTCGTGGTACGCGGCCGAACTGCATCGCAAACGGAGGATAGCCTCACCGCATCGCTCGATGAGCTGACCGATTTTCTCAGCCTGGTCGGGCTGGTCGCGCTACTGCTTGGCGGAATCGGCGTAGCGAGCGGAGTACACGCGCACATCGCGCGCAAGGTTGACACTGTTGCCATACTGCGCTCACTCGGCGCGACGAGCGGTCAGGTGCTGGCAATGTATGTCGCGCAGGCAGCCGCGATGGGACTGGTTGGCGCTGCGATCGGAGCGGCCGCCGGTGTCGCTGTTCAATTTGCGCTTCCCGTTGCGGCACAGGATTTTCTTCCAGTCGATGTGCGCGTGACACTCGAATGGAGTGCGATTCTCGCGGGCCTGGTGGTCGGCGGCTGGATTGCTCTTGCATTCGCTCTCATTCCACTCCTCGGCATTCGCAGGATTTCGCCGCTGCAGGCGCTGCGCCGCACCACCGAAGGCAGCACGCTCGGCAACCGACTTACCGATCCTGTGCGCCTTGCCGTACTTGCAGTGCTGGTGGCATCGCTCACCACCGTTGCAGTTGCGCGCACCGGAACATTCATGCGCGGAGCGGGGATGAGCGCGGGAGTGCTGGGCGTGATACTGCTCCTCAGCATCGTTTCATGGGCGCTCGCGCGCGGCGCAAGACGCGTTTTGCGTCGCGGATGGCCCTACGTCGTACGACAGGGAATCGCGAATCTGTACAGGCCGGGCAATCAAACTCGCTCGGTGATCCTTGCGCTCGGCTTCGGTGCTTTTCTCATCTCGACTCTGTATCTGGTTCAGGTGAATCTGCTGAGCCGCTTCGATGCAATTTCAACGTCGTCGCGAGGAAATCTTCTTCTTTTCGACATTCAAGAAGACCAGGCTACCGGTGTTGATTCGCTTCTGCGCCTCGCGGGCGCGGAGACACTGGAACTCACCCCCATCGTGACAATGCGCATCGCCATGTTAAATGGAACCCCGGTGCGCGAACTGATGGAGCGGCGAAGCCGCAGCGGTGGTGGTGGCGCTTTGGGCGGCAGCAGCGGCACGTGGGCGCTACGACGCGAATACCGCTCAAGCTACGTGGATTCGCTGGACGACTCCGAGAAGATTGTTGCTGGCACGCAATTCGGCAGAAGGAAACTTCCCGATGCGATCGCAGAAGTCTCCTTCGAGCGCGATGTCGCCGCGGAGCTCAATATCGCATTGGGCGACACCGTCGTCTGGGATGTGCAAGGCGCGCACGTGAAAACGATTGTAACCAGTCTGCGCGAGGTAAACTGGGGAAAGCTGGAAACAAACTTCTTCGCCGTGTTCGGGCCGGGATCGATCCAATCCGCGCCAAAACAGTTCGCACTTCTGTGCAAGGTGCCAGATCCTGTTCTGGGAACGGTTCAGGGACGAATAGTCGATCGCTATGCGAACGTCGCCGCGATCGATCTCACCCTCGTCGCGCAGACAATCGCAGGAATTCAGAGCAAAGCATCGGTAGCGATCCGTTTCACCGCCCTATTCAGTCTGGCAATGGGAATTCCCGTGCTGATTGGTGCCGTAGCAGCAACGCGACGCGAGCGCATCCGCGAAGGAGTATTGCTGCGAACTCTGGGCGCGACACGTGTTCAGATACAGCAGATAATGGTGTCTGAGTACGCAATACTCGGCGCGCTCGGCACGCTAACGGGCGTCCTGTTGGGAATCGCAGGCGCGTGGGCGGTTACCTGGTACCTGTTCGATCAACGCTTCGTACCGGTAGCTCCCGAGCTTCTGGTCCTCGCGTTATTGATGATTCTGATCACAACTCTGATCGGATTCGTCTCGGGGCGCGACGTTTATCGAGCTACGCCGGCGGAGGCGCTGCGCGAGGTCTAGGCACTGAACGGCGAAACACATTA
>CAZKXZ010000050.1:0-33905 GCA_964556695.1 uncultured Gemmatimonadales bacterium | reverse complement strand
ACTGCGAGACACATTAACTGCGAGACACATTAACTGCGAGACACATTAACTGCGAGACACATTAACTGCGAAACACATCAACCGCGAAACACATGAACTGCGAGACGCACAACTGCGAAAACGGCAACCGACGAATGCGCAGTTAGTGTTTCGCAGTCAGTGTGTTTCGCAGTCAGTGTGTTTCGCTGTCAATGTGTTTCGCTGTTAATGTGTTTCGCAGTTCGCAGTTCCTCCCACTCTAGTCGGCTTTAGGCTCCGTATTCAGCTTACTCCGCAACGTCCGCACGCTCATCCCAAGCAATCCAGCGGCCTTCGTGCGATTGCCGCCCGCGATCTCCAGAGCGCGCACTATCAGCACGTGTTCAGCCGAGTCTATGTCCAGGCTATGCAGCATTACACTCTGGTCGTCGGATTGCTCTGACGTACTACTCGCAGCATTGTGCTCAAGTAAAGCGCGCGTGGGGGATGGCGAGTCGAACATCGGCACTCCGACCACTGGATCGATACTCAGTATGACAGCGCGCTCCACGGCGTGCTGCAACTCGCGCACGTTGCCGGGCCACTCGCGCTCCTGCAGTGCGCGAATTGCTTCCGGCGTGAGACCGCGGAACTCCTTTCCCGACTCCCCCGCTGCCATCATCGCGAAGCGCGCCGCGAGAATCGGGATGTCTTCGCGACGGTCGCGCAGCGGGGGAATACGTATCGGCAGCACGCTCAATCTGTAGTACAGGTCCTGCCTGAAACGGCCCGAGGCAGCGTCGGCAGCAAGATCACGATTGGTGGTTGCAATAATGCGGACGTCGACTCTGATCGGAATTGTGCCGCCCACCCTCTCGAATTCCTGCTCCTGCAGGACACGCAGGAGTTTGGCTTGCAGGTCAATGCGCATCTCGGAGATTTCATCGAGCAACAGCGTGCCCTGGTGCGCACGTTCGAATGCGCCTTGCACACGTTTCAGAGCTCCGGTGAACGCACCCTTCTCGTGACCAAAGAGCGCCGACTCAATGAGTCCCTCCGGAAGCGCGGCACAATTGAGCATGATGAATGCGCCTTCGCGACGGTCGCTCTGATCGTGAATGGCGCGCGCGAAAAGCTCCTTTCCTGTGCCCGACTCGCCCTGCAGCAGAACCGTGGCCCTGGTCCGCGCAGCCATCGAAGCCGTCTGAAGGACCTTTGCGATCGACTCGCTCTCACCCAGGATTTTGCGCTTGTACTTGTATTCAGTTACCTGGCTCCTCATCACCTCGTTCTCACGGCGCAAGGCCGCGGTTTCGAGGGCGCGCCGCACGGCAATTTCGAGCTGTTCGTGCTCAAACGGTTTGGTGAGATAATCCACCGCGCCCTTTTTCATCGCCTGCACGGCGTGATCGATGCTGCCGAACCCTGTCAGCATGATGAGGGGAATATTGATCTCATCCCCCGCGAGAATGGCGAGAAAATCCAGGCCGTTAATTCCAGGCATCTGGAAATCCGAAATGATCAGATCTGTCGGTGTTTGCTCCAGATGCCGCATCGCTTCCGGAACGCCAGAAACCAGAACTGCATGATGGCCCAGGCGTTTGATTGAAAGCTCGATGGCTCTACCAACGAGTGGATCATCGTCAACGCAGAGGATGGTGGCCATAAGCGTGGAGCTTGCATTGGTCGATGAGACTTTGCAACGGCGGAGGGAGAGAAACGCCTAGGGAACCGCGCAGCGGGAGCGGCGGGGAACAGCCCCGGAACGGCGCGTTGTGAAATGCGCCGCGGGAGCGGCGCGCGGGGGACTGCGCGTAGGGAGTGGCGCGATGGGAACGGCGTCGCACCACCGTCAGACGCAGTGGCAAATGACGCAGTTCCCTCAGCGCATTCCCCCTCGCGCAGTCCCCCAGCCGCCGCTCCCGTTTCGCACTTCCCCACGCGCCGTTCCGGCGCTCTTCCCCGCCTTTCCCTGGGCACCGTACTCAGTTCTTACGCTTTTAACCGATACCCAATCTTGCTAACCGTAAGCAGATGTACCGGCTGTGACGGATCATCTTCCAGCTTACGACGCAAATTAAATATGTGTGTGTCCACAGTGCGCGGGGTTACGCCAGCTTTTCCCGTCCAGATTTCGCGCATCAGCTCTTCCCGCGATGCAGCAGCACCTTTTCGCTGAAAAAGCGCCACCAGCAGATCAAACTCCAGTGGCGCCAGTGGGACGCATGCTCCGCCGCGTGTTACAACTCGCGCGGCAGCATCGATCTCCACATCGCCGAACCGCACCCACCCCACACGCGAGCCCTGCTCCATCCTTCCCTGCATCCGGGCAATATCCTCTGCGCGAAATCCCACTCTATTTGGCACCGCGGCGTCGCCGCTTAATCCGTCCGCCCCCGCCGCCGCTACATGAACCGGCTCGCTGCCCGGCACGTTGCTCACCGCTTCAGCGATTTCGAGCAACTGCTTCAACGAAGCTCGCATCACCTGGTAGCCGCCTGCATGTGGAAGGAGCATGTAGACGAAGGGCTCGCGGCCGTCGGCCAAGGAAGGGGGGTGCGCCATTGTGATCTGAAGTTCTTCCGGAAGAGGCCGGCTCTTTTCGAGGGCGAGTGTGTGGGGCACGGTGGGCTATCCCTTAAAGAGTTAGGTAGGGCACAGCAGGGCGCTGCAGAGCGACTGATTCACAACGTTGGGATTCCTGTACGGAGAAGACCTGCGGCCCGTTTCAGAGGCCCGCTACTGCAGGGGCAGTACTCACTGGGGAAGCTCCCTCGCAGATGTGTTCAACCTTCGAATAGACAGCCGCTGCCCCCGAATGGTTGCCATAATTGCGGCCATGGCATTGTTTCCATAGAGGATGGCCTCTAAGTGCAGTGCCCGCTGGCGGTAAGCGAATAGCGCCAGATGGGCGTATTTGAGGGGGAAGGATGCTGCGTGTCCAACCGCATTCGCTGCACGCTAACGACCCGCCGTTTCCAGCGTCTTATTTGTTGTATAACCTGCACTTACAAGGTTGGAGGCAGGTAGCTCGCAGCTTTGGGGACGGGCAACCGGCCGTCCCCTGTTCTTTGTCCAACAACTAATGGCAAGACAACGAGGATTCACAAAATGCAATTGAAGTCCGGTGCTGGTGTTTTCACCAGAAAAAGCGCGCTGATGCGTCGCGGTTTCACTCTCATCGAGATCATGGTGGTAATCGTTGTTATCGCCATCATCGCTGCGATGGTCGCGCCCAATGTTTTCAAGAACGTGAACGACGCGAAGCGCACTAGTGCTGTCGCGCAGATGGAGACTCTGTCAGCCGCGCTCGACAGCTACTATCTCGACAACCTGAGATATCCAACCACAGAACAGGGTCTTGCCGCGCTATGGGAAGCGCCTACCTCCGAGCCCGCGCGCAATTGGAGGGGACCATATCTCAAGAAGAATGTTCCTCTCGATCCCTTCGGCAATGCATACGTCTACCTCTGCCCCGGCGAAGTGAATCTCAAGAGGTACGATCTCTCTTCGCTTGGAAACGACGGTGCTCCAGGCGGCGAGGGTGACGACGCCGATATTTTCGAATGGATAACCGGCGGCGGTTGATCTAGATGCCCGCGTTTGCCTATTCGGCCGTAGACGGCAGCGGCAAAAGGACAAAGGGACGGGCGGAAGCTTCGAATCCCGGCGCATTGACGCGTTCTCTCGAGGAGCGCGGCTATAGTGTGCTGGATGTAAGTCCCACTTCATCGGCTGAATCGGGCGGCGCACTTTTCAAGTTCGGTGACAGGCGCGAGGTACTCGAAGTCACCCGCGCGCTCGCGGCGCTCTTGCCGGCCGGAATGCCGCTTACGCAAGCAATCGATGCTGCATCGCAGGTTACCACGGGCGAAGTCCGTCAGGTACTCAGCGTTGTACGGTCGCGAGTGGAGCGCGGCGAAATGCTCGCCGACGCGCTCGCGGAGCAGCCACGATTCTTCCCGCCGATCTACGTTGGAATGGTGCGCGCCGGCGAACGCAGCGGAGATCTCGACGGTGCATTTGTACGTCTTGCCGAGCAGCTCGAGCGTGAGGCGGCGCTGCGCGGCAGACTTCTTTCTGCTTCCATCTATCCATTGCTGCTCGGGCTCGTGGGAAGCGCCGCGATCACAGTGCTTCTCGTTTTTGTGCTGCCGCGATTCGTAGACCTGCTCCAGGGCAGCGGAGCTTCACTGCCCAAGAGCACGCAACTGCTGCTCGACTTGTCGCAACTACTCCAGCGCTACTGGTACATGCTGGTTCTCTTTCCGGTGGCGCTGCTGGCACTCGCTTACTGGATCAAGACCACAGACAAGGGGATGCGGCTCTGGTGTTCAACACTGCTGGTGATTCCGGTGGTCAGCACCATGAGGCGCTATGCTCTCTCTGCCCGCTTTTCCCGCGTGACGGCGGTGCTGCTCACCGGTGGCGCGCCACTGCTGGCCGCGCTCGATGATGCCATCGACTCACTCAACGATCCGCTGGCGCGCGATGACGTCGCCCGCATTCGCGCAAAGGTTCGTGAGGGAACCGCGCTCAAAACTGCTGTGGCGGAAGGAACGCTCTTCCCCGAGCTGCTCTCGCAATTGATTGCGGTTGGTGAAGACTCGGGACGGCTGCGCGATTTTCTCATCAAGGCAGCCGACATCTTTGAAGACAAGACTGAACGAGCAACACAACGGTTGGTAACGCTGGCCGAGCCCGCAATGATTGTCACCTTTGGTTCCATCGTCGCATTTGTCGCGCTCTCGCTGCTGCAGGCGATCTACGGCGTGAACGCGAGTTCGTTCAAATGAGAATCGCTCGCAAACGGTCCGGTTTCACGCTCATCGAGATGGTTCTCGTGCTCCTCATCATCGGGATCCTCTTCGCCATGGTCATCCCTTCACTGGGATCGCTGGGTCACGATCCTGAGGAAGGATATGCGTGGAAGGAACTCGCAGGTCTGCTGCGCTCTTCACGCGTGATGGCGCTCGAGAAAGGTGTGACCGTGAAATTGGTGCTCGATCCCGAGACGGGGAACTACAGAGTCGACAGTACCGGCGCGCGCGGTGCCGGGCTCGTGACCGAGGGGCAGCTGACTGTCGGACTCAACACGTCGCTCTACGCCGACTCATTGCGCGCGAGGTTCACTTTCCGCCCGGATGGATCGGCGTTCTCCGATTCTCTGATAATGCGAGCCAGTGGTTACGCGACCAAGATATCGCTCAATCCATTCACCGGTGAGGTGAAAATTGAAGACAGATAGACGTGGGTTCACCCTCCTCGAAGCTGTCGTGGCTTTGCTCATCATTGGCATCGCCGCGATCACCGCACTGGAAGCCGTTGGCGGCGAGCTGCGCTCTCACGAAAGAGTGCAGCGGGCGCTTGAAGCGGAGTCGCTGGCCGACTATCAGCTGGCCGCAACTCAGATGCTTTTTTACGAAGATTTCGTGGCCTTCCCGGACTCGCTCGCTCACGGAAGATTCGCGGCTCCGTTCGACGCGTATGCGTGGACCACGACTGTTATACCTGTCGTAAATGAAGAGAATCTCTTCCAGGTTGATCTCGAGGTTACATGGCAGGGTGGATCGTATGACCTGAACACGATGGTTTATCGTCGTCCGCAGACGGTCGCGGTTGGTGGTCCTGGTGGTGTTAGTGGCGGCAACGAACTCGGTCGTGGGGGCGGTAACGATCGCGGCGGCGGTGGTGGCAACGATCGCGGCGGCGGTGGCGGTGATCGGGGAGGAGGCGCCGGTGGTGGCGGAGGACGAGGTGGTGGCGGCGGCGCTGCGAGAGGCGGACGTGGAGGGGGTGGTGGTCGCGGTGGCGCGGCTGCTGGCCCTGGACGTGCTGGCGGGACAGCGGGACGCGGCGCAACCACGATTGGCGGCATTCGCACCACACCGCCTCCACCAACTACGCCTCCACCAACTACGCCTCCACCAACTACGCCTCCACCAACTACGCCTCCGCCTACAACACCTCCACCTGGATCGCGTGGAGGCGGCACTGCTCCGCCACCTGGGCTTGTGTTCGCTCCATGACGCGCCGCGGCATGACACTCATCGAGCTAATGGTAGGCATCGTGATCACGGGAATCGCGACTGCTGCCGGCTATGCGGCGTTTTCCTCGATACTCGACAATCGCGAGCGCGCCAAGGTGTCGACAACTGAGGTTCAGAAAGCGGCTTCAATGCGCTTGCTCCTCGCGTCATGGTTCGCAAACAGTCGCATCGTTCGGGATTCAGGCACCACCGTTCCCACAACAACAGGAATTGGCGCAACCGAACCAAGCGATGAAGTGAAGTTCATCACAACTGCACCAACACCTCTGGGATCGCAATCCACGCAGGTGTGGATGTACATCGATCGTGATCCGTTCACGCCGGAAAGCGGACTCGTTGCCGAACTCACATCGCTCAACCAGGCCGTCGATTCCATCCTGATGATAGTGGTTTCAAAAAAGGTGGAGCTCAGCCCCGAGGTGCAGGGACTGGAAGTGCTGTTGCTCGATCCCACAACACGGCTCTGGGTGTCGCGCTTTGACATAGGTACGGCGGTGCCACTGGGACTTCAGGTGGTGTTGCACCCCGCGTGGCGCGACAGCCTCCCCCCTCTGCTGCGCATTCCATTCGTGTATCCACTGGGAACCACGAGATGAGAAATCGCCGCGGATTCGCATTGCTGACAGCCATATGGCTGGTGGTCGCGATAGCGATCGTGGGTTTGCAGTTTGCCATCGAGGCGCGCCACGCCCGTCTGGCCGGCATGAATTCCGTGCAGGACAGCCGCGGTCGCGCGCTCGCAAGCGGCGCCCTCGACCTGACGCGCGCACGTGTTGACCTCGCCATGCGCAGAGCGGCAGAGCAAGGCCCCGTGCAGGCCAGCTCTTCGCTCGCCGACTCATGGATGGGAATTGACACACTCATGAGCGGCACCGAAAGGATCGGAGACACGGATGTTCACATCACCGTTCGCAGTCTGGGCTCGAAGCTGAACATTAACCGGGCAACCGAAGCCGAGTTTCGCAACTTTTTCGCCGCCTTGCAGATCGATTATTCAGACGCCGAGATGCTCTCACAAACCATCATGGACTGGCGCGACGTGGACGATCAGTATCGTGCGCGCGGTGCGGAGCGGGAGTACTACATCAGAGAAGGCCGCCTCAATCTGCCGCGCAACAATCTGTTCGAAAGTGTGGACGAGCTGCGTTACGTGGAGGGAATGACGCAGGAGATCTTCGATCTTGTGGCGTCACAGCTGACTGTGTGGGGTTCGGGTCGCATCAATCTGAATACCGCGGACCGACCGGTGTTGCTATCGCTCACCGGGATGAATGAAGCGGCCGTCTCGCAGTTGCTGTCGCTAAGGCAAAGTGGTCAGCGCATCGCCAACGTGAACGAACTCACACCTTTCCTTGCTGGTGCGACTCTTCCCAACAACCGAACCGCGGTGGCCGTAGATGAGCTTGAAATAGAAGCAGTGGCAACAGCGCCCGATGGGCATCCAATAGTGCGCGCCTTTGGAGTGCTGCGCCGCGCCGCGGGAACAGGCAATACATCATCGTTGACGAATTGGAGGGTAGAATAGTGGCACGAGTGGCTCCACGAAAAAGGAGCAATGTTGGCGTCGCAATTTCAGCAACACGCGTTGTTGCCTGGATGTCGCGCGAGGGAAGCTCCTCGTCAGGTGAGGAGTGGGCGCAGGACATCGCGCCCATGCCACCAACGGCGTCCGAGTGGCCCGAACTGGAGATCGCGCTTCGCGCTCTCGCGGCCGATTCCGGCGGTGGTTCACTTTTCCTGGCGCTGCTTCCGCCACTCGTTCAGGTGCGCTCCATTCAGTTGCCGCCAGTCGATGCCGAAGACGCACTCGTTCTGGTAACGCGAGGCGCCGGAAAGTATTTCTCGGGCGCCCGCGAACCGCAGGTTATCAGCGTCAACGCGCACGAAGGCGAAAAAGGTGAGCCCACAATGGCGCTCGCATGCGCCGCTTCTGCGCGTGTCATTCAAGCCGTGCGCGAAGCGGTGAACGGTGCCGGATGGAAAGTGGCCCGCATCGTTCCGGCGCAATCGGCCTGGCTCACGGCCGCCGATCATGTATGGGCAAAGTCTGACGCCCTCGTTGACCACGGTCGATTGATTGTAGTCGACGAAGATCGCACTGAAGTCATTTTCAAGCGCGGTGGACGCGCGGAATCATTCCGGCATCTGCGCGGCCTTGGCGATGATGGCGAAAAGCTGCTGGAGCTTATTGCGGTTACCCCCGACAGTGCACAGAACGCCCTGGCAAAGCAGAGCAGGAACGGGTTGCGTCCGGTGGCCATCATTGGCGCCGACAGCATCCGTCACAGACTGGCTCCGGTGTTGCGAGAGCGCGGACTGCAACCAATGGAGCCCGAGGGAGTCTGGAAGCAGGTGATGACGTCTCCATCACTGTGCGCGGCGCATTTTGCACCGCTTACCGAGGATCTGGAACTCGTCACCCAGCAGGCTCGCAATACGCGCGAAGCTTCCTACAACCGGCTGGCCGTGGTACTCGGCGGCGTTGCAGCGGCGATGTTCCTGGGTGGACTCGGTGCGCAATACTGGGGACTGGAGCGCGAAGTTGCATTTCTTCAGGCCAAGCGCGACTCAATCAAGACAGCAGTAACACAGGTGCGTGACGCGCAGCGAAGAATCGGAACACTGGGTGCGCCCATTGGCGCGCTGGACTCGCTGCGCTCACAGACCATCAAATGGTCGCTGGTACTCGAGGACATCGCCGCGCACCTCCCCGCGGATGCGTACGCAACGAGCATTCGGATGAAGCGTGACAGTGTGAATGTGGATGGACAGGGCAAGGACGCGGGCACCGCACTGGAATCGTTGCGCGCGTCGCCTTCGCTCATGGATGTGAAACAGGCCGGACAGATAAGAAGAGATGCGGAGCTTTCCTACTTCAATCTGGTGGCGAAGGTCAAGCGAGAACGCGTGGGGGGAGACCCACCATGAGTTCACTCATCAAGTCGGACCGCGACCGGAGGGCGCTCATCCTCCTCGCAAGTGCGCTTGCGTTGTTTGGAGCGTACAGGTTCGTGATCGCGCCTATGACCCAGCGCTATGGTGAAATGCGCGAAGAGGTCGCCTCGCAAAGGGATCTTCTCGCAGCGGAGCTCGGGCTGCTGGCAAACGCGAAGGGATACGAGCCCTTGTATGGGCATGCTGATTCCACTTTCAGAAGCCTTGCACCGCGCCTCTTCACAGGAAAGGACAACGAACTCGCAACAATTGAGCTGGGGCAGTATGTCGACCGCATTGCTCAGAGCAGCAGTGTGTACGTCGCCGGCTCCGATACGCGGCCGGGCGTCACGCGCGAGGATGGTCTGCGCCGCCTGGAGATAACTGTAAATGCCGAGAGCGATCTCGAGGGAGTACTCAAATTCCTCGACCGGTTGGAATCAGGATTGCGTCTGGTTCAGGTGACGAGCCTGGATATCCGTCCCGGCACATCTGTAGCCGGCGTTGCACAGAACCAGAGTGTTCTGCAGCTCACGGCAACAATCGTGGGATTTGGAGTTGATACAGCGGTGGTGCGCGGCCTTGTAGCGCCGCCAGCTGCCGACCCACGCAGGAGAACAGAACGATGATTCGCATGAGATCCATTCCGAATTCGCTGCGACTCGCGGTCGTCGCGCTTGCGTTGTCCGGCATTTACCTCGCCTGGACGGTTGCCAATGCGGTTCGCACTCCATCAGTGCAGGCAGCGCAGTCGCGCCTGCCATCGCAGGTCGTCGCACTCCAGGAGGTGCCTTCCTCGCGCCCTTCGGAAATACAGGCAGCAGTCAACAAAGACCCGTTCAGTGAAACTCGTACCCGCCCGGCTGCGCGTTATCGGCTTGCAGGTGAGGTGGACGTTGTTGCGAGCGGCCCGCCGCCGCGACAGCAGCTGCGCTGGGCAGGGGTTGTCATCTACCCCCCTGATTCATCGCTGAACCGCCTGTCTGTTTCAATAGGCGGCGGCAACAATGCGCCTGTACAGAGAATGAAAGTTGGCGACAAGATCGGCGACTACACGCTCAAGAGTTTCGATATGAAGAGCGCCACGTTTCTAACCTCCAGCGGCGATTTGATTGCGATAACCAACCCCAGAAAGGGAATGAACTAAATGAGAAAGAACATATTATGTGTGGTCCTTTCGGGGCTGCTCGCGATTGCGCCACTGCGCGCACAAGGCACGGACACCACTATCGTCAAGCCGGTAGCCGGCGGCTTCATGATTGACTTCGTGAACGTGAATGTCCGGGTTGTGATCGATGCGCTGATGGATGCGGGGGGCCTGCAGTACACGACAGCTCGACTTCCCGCCAATCAGATGGGAACGCTAAAGGTTGGACCGGTCACCAAGGCGGAAATCGCCGGGGTGCTCAAGGCATTCGTTGAGGGGCAGAATCTGCAGATGGTGCCCAATGCCGACACAACTTTTTGGACGATCTCCCCGCCCCCACCCGCAGCTCGGGGAGGCGGCGCCGCACCTGCTGGTAATCCCGATGAACGCGGATTGTACACGATCCAGATCAGGAATCAGAGCAACATCGATCTGGCTCAGATAATAACAGCGGTGTTCGCGCCTTCGACTGGGCGCGGCGGACAGGTGCTCAACCTGCAGAACCAGGGCGCTCGTGGACAAAACCAGGCTGGCCGCGGTGGTGCTGCTGGCGCCGCAGGCGGACGTGGTGGTGGTGGTGGTGGTGGTGGACGAGGCGGTGGCGGCGGGGGTGGTGGCGGCGACGAGGATCCTCTGCCTTTGACGACCGCGCAGAATCAATCGAGTCTCAATCCAGGCTCCGCACTCGTCTCGCTAAATCCGATATACGATCAAGCGGTCATTCAGGACAGAGTTGCGGCCCGCGAGCAGGTTCAGGTGGACAGAGTCGTAAACGCCATCCAGCAGGGCGCCAACGTCCCGAATCTCGCGCAGATTCTCGGCGGTGCCGCTGGCGCACAAATTCAGGCGGCACTACAGGGACAACCCGGTGCAGCCGGACAGCAGGCACAGCCTGTGATCATCCCGATGACTGGTACCAACCAGCTCATCGTGCGCGCAACCGCGGCGGAGTTTGCGCTCATTCAGGCGCTGGTGGGTGCGGTGGATCTGCGCCCGCTGCAGGTGCTGATCGAAGTCAGCATTGTTGAAGTGCGTCGCAGTGAGGATCTGGATTTCGGGATTTCCGGCAGCGGTACATTCACAAAACGCGGTGACACGGAGCCGCGAGCAACGGGCACACTGCTCGGCCCCACCTCATTCGACACAGCCCGCGATTTCGTGTTGCAGCTGGCTGGCGGACGAGGCACGGTCGATTTCAACGTGGCTCTGCACGCCCTGTCTACGCGCGGCGATGTGAAAGTTGTTTCGCTCCCGATCATCTTCGCGCAGAACAATCTTCAGGCACAGCTCATTGTCGGCGAGCAGCGCCCCTTCGTTTCAACCACGCAGGTGACTGACGTGGGATCGGTCAGTTCCATCGTGCAGTATCGCGATGTCTCCACCGTTCTTCTCATTACTCCCACGATCAACGCCGATGGTTACGTCAACATGGACGTCAACCAGCAGGTGCAGGATATCACCAACGAAGTGGCGTTCGATGCACCGGTCATCAGCACGCGTCAGGCTATCACATCGCTCTTTGTTAAAAGTGGACAAACGGCGGTGATCGGCGGACTGGCCAGCACTCGTTCCGAAAAGACACGCTCGGGCATTCCATTTCTGGCCAAGCTCCCGATTATCGGCGCTCTCTTTGGCTCCACGCGCAACTCGGACGTCGTCACCGAACTGTATCTCTTCCTCACACCTCACGTGGTGGAGACCGATCAGGATACCGACTACATCCGCGAGGCCGTCAAGAATCAGTCCGATGTGTTCAAGACTTTCCCTCTGCGACAGATCATCCAGGTGCCGCAGCCCGATACCACAATCAGAGTCATCATTCCGCGAGATACTGGCTCCGTTACCAGAATCCCGCGAATTCCACCTGACACCGGGCGCAGAGTTCCTCCTGGGCGCGACACGTTGGGCGTCGTTCCACCCGCAACAGCAACGCATTTCCACAATCAGTCGCAGTCCTACATGGGCCTTCTGAGCCGATGACAGTAGTGCACGATCCAGAGATCGAATCAATTGACGCCGACCTCCCGCTTCTTTCGGAGGTCGAGCGTCTCTCCAATTTGCTGACAGCGGATTTTCTGGAGCACCACGGAGTGCTTCCACTGCGTCTGTCCGCCGGCCGTTTGGTGGTCGCTACATGGTTGACAAGCGTTGAACCTGAGGCGCTCGACGAACTGCGATCGCTCTTCGACGCTAACCTCGAAGTTGTGAAGATGCCGGAGCAGGAGTTGCGCACCGCCATACGGCGCGCGTATAGCGAGGAGGCGTTCACCGCGCAGGACCTCATTGCCGGAATGAAGGATGGCAGTTCGCGGCGCAATGAGGACGGCGAACTCGCGCTCGACGATCTGCTGCACCTTGCCAATGAAGCACCGGTCGTACGGCTCGTGAATCTCTTGTTGGTGGAAGCGCTGGAGTCGCGCGCGTCCGACGTTCACCTCGAGGGATATCAGGCCGGTTTGCGCGTGCGATATCGCGTGGATGGTGTGCTGCAGGAAGCGCCATCACCGCCACCACATCTTACAGCGGCCATTATCAGCCGTCTCAAGATCATGGCGGAACTGGACATTGCCGAGCGTCGTCTGCCGCAGGACGGTCGTATCCGTTTGCGGCTTCAGAACAGACAGGTTGACGTTCGCGTTTCCACGCTTCCCACATTGCGTGGTGAGAGCGTCGTGCTGCGTTTGCTCGACAAAGATCGCGGCCGAATTGCACTGACCGACATGGGAATGGCAGAGGATACCCTGGCCATGTTCAAGGTTGTGATTTCCAAGCCTCATGGCATTGTGCTGGCCACGGGGCCCACAGGTTCGGGAAAGACCACGACACTCTACGCCGCGATTGATATTATCCGAACGGGGCGCGAGAAGATTCTCACCGTTGAAGATCCGGTGGAGTACGAACTCCCCGGAGTTCCCCAGGTTCCCGTGAACGATAAGGTTGGTGTGACCTTCGCGACCGCCCTGCGCGCCCTCCTGCGACAGGATCCCGATATCATGCTGGTCGGAGAAATTCGCGATGCCGAAACCGCCGAGATAGCGACACAGGCCGCGCTCACGGGACACTTGGTTTTGTCGACGTTGCACACCAACGATGCTCCCACCGCGCTTACTCGACTGCTCGATTTGAACATTGCGCCGTTTCTGGTTGCATCCACGGTAGATGCGGTTCTCGCGCAGCGCCTGGTGCGCGTGATTTGCGAGAATTGCAAAGTTGAGCAGAAGATAGATCGGGACATGCTGCGCGGCATGGACAAGTCAGCACTGCTGCTCGAACATGCGTGGCGAGGTACGGGCTGTCCCGAGTGTCGCAACACGGGGTATCGTGGCCGCACGGGCGTGTACGAGCTGCTGGTGATGGATGAGGATTTGCGCGCGGAGATGATGCATAATCGGGGTGCGAATGAGTTGCGGGCGATGGCGATTGCCAAGGGGATGCGAACGCTGCAGGGGGATGGGATACGGCTTGTAGCTAAGGGAGTGACTAGCATCGAAGAGGTGCTTCGGGTTACTCGAGCGTAGAGGTAAGACACGGCCGGGGGACTGCGCTCGGGGACCTGCGCCACGGGAGCGGCGGGGAACAGCCCCGGAACGGCGCGTTAAGGACTGCGCCGCGGGAGCGGCGGGGAACAGCACCGGAACGGCGCGTTGGGAGATGCGCCGCGGGAGCGGCGCCTGGGGGACTGCGCGAGGGGAAATGCGCTGAGGGAACTTCGTTGATTGCCACTGCGCCTAAGGGAAGTGCGCTTGGAAACAGCGCTGAAAAACGTCGTGTGGTTCCGCAGTTCCCCTGGCGCCTTTCCCTAGGCGTAGTCCTCCAGGCGCCGCTCCCGCGGCGCAGTCCTTAACGCGCCGTTCCGGGGCTGTTCCCCGCAGTTGTGCAATCCGCCCGCCAACTGTAGTCATACCATCATGACTCTTCTGCTGTCCCTTGTTGCGCTTCAGCTGGCGCTCCCAGCCCAGCCGGCGAAACTCGATTCTCTCGCCGCAATCCAATCCGCAATCGCAGCACAACGGATTTTCGAGCGCGTCCGCCTCACCAACATGCCCTACGGCCCGTCCGCATCACGCGAGGGCCGTTGCGATGAATACATTGGCCGCTTCTGCTACAGCTTCGGCGATCGATCGGCAGTCCCCGACGACGAACCTGTTGAGGCAGACGAAGTGCGCAGGGCTCGCGAAAAGCTGATCGCAAAGCTCGATACCCTCTTGACCGGCTCTGAGGTGAGCGACTGGCTGTTGGGAACACTTATCCGTTATCAAATCGAGGCAAACGAGGGAGCTGCCGCGCTGCGATCGCTAGCCTATTGCACTGCTACCAGCTGGTGGTGCTCGGCACTCAGAGGATACGTCGCCCATCGCATGGACCGTCACGTCGACGCCGAAAGGGCGTTCGATGAAGCACGCAGCCTGATGGCTGCAGATGTTCGCTGCGCGTGGGATGACATTGCGCATCTGCTCGAACCAGACGCGCGCAAAGCCTACAAGGCCCTGCCCTGCGACGAACGGCTGCGCATTACCCGCAATGCGTGGTGGCTCGCACGGCCGCTCTTTTCGCGTCCTGGAAACGATCGCCGTTCAGAGCATGACTCGCGCAAGGTTTTGCTGCGGCTCGGCGAGACAGGCATCAATCCCACCTGGCTCAAATGGGCACCGGATATGGCGGAGCTGCTTACCAGATTCGGATGGCCGAAGTATTGGCGCCGTTACTGGGTATCAATGGCCGACCCCGCATTGCCGAATCCGCAGGTAAGTCAGTATCACGCCGAGCCGAGTTATCACTTCCTGCCCGAACTGAGCGCGATGCGCGATCCTGCGCACGCTGATGCGTTCGACTGGGACCTCCTTCCCCCTGACTCACGCGAAGAGTATTCGCCTTCGGGCCTGATCTTCGGGAAGATGGAGCAACAGAGCGCCCGTTTCCTTCGCGGCGATTCCGTGCTGCTGGTATCAAGAGTCAGTCTCGCACCAGATTCGCTACTCGGCGCCGCCGGCTCGTTCACTGCCGGCATTGCCATGGCAGCATCGCCGGAGGAGGCACCGGCGCTCCATTTCGAACGCAGAGCTTCGCAGCCGTTCCTTCTTCAGACACGCACGCGCAACAGGAACTGGGTCGCGAGCATCGAAGTAAAGACGGACAGCAATCGCGCCGCGCGCGCGCGCTTCGGCGCGCCGGCAATCACCCTCGATGCCGCAGGCCACGCTATCTCTGACATGTTGCTGTTCAACACGGGCCCTGAGGAACCCAGGAATCTGGCGGCGGCGATGGCGGCAATGCGATCATCGCCGTCGATTGAACGAACTTCTCCAGTCGGGATTTACTGGGAGCTGTATGGTCTGTCACGCGACGACAAAGTTGACGTGGAACTCAGCGCGCAACCCGAGGAGCGCGGTTTTCTGCGCCGCATCGGCGAAGCGCTGCGACTGGTGTCGAAAGAGCGAGCCGCGCGTCTGCAATGGCCCGAGACCGCAACGGATGACAACGCGGTTGTCCCACGTTCAATTGCGCTCAACCACAGCGCTCTGCGTCCCGGCTGGTACACGTTGCGGTTGTCCGTAGTGGTGAATTCCGCACCGGCGCTTGTTGCCAGCAGGAGAATCGAGATCGTTCGGTAGGGTCTTGCCGACCCCCGAAAAACCAGACATCTGCGGCATGAGATAGTGCATCTCCACGAGGTGCCGGGGTCGGAGTACACTGTGGGGAGTGCGGTGTGTCTCGCCACTGCGTTCGGTGTTTGGCGTTCGGCGTGCTTTGTAGCGAGTGGGAGGTGGCGGCACCCAGAACTCACCACGATGTCACTCAGAACTCACCACGAACCACGCAGTTGCGAGACACACCCCACTCCCCACAAAGAACTCCAGCCACTGCACCTCGCGGAGATGGACCGTCTCATGCCACCGATGCCGGACCAGTGGACTGTAAAGACCGAACGTTTAGTGAAGCGATTATCGCCCAAAGAGTGGGACGGCCCGACGCCACCCTAAACCTTCACGTAATACAGCCCACTAGCACTAACACTCGCACTAGCTTTCCAACCGTGAACATCCCGAAAGGAATGCGATTCATGGCGTATGGAGCCTTCTGGTTCAGCGCCATGGGGATGTTCGTCAAACTTTCCGGGCAGCGGCTGCCGAGCATGCAGATTGTGCTCGTGCGCGGCGTGATCACGCTCATCCTGAGCTGGCTCCTGATCAGGCGCGAAAAACTCGACCCCTGGGGACGGCGGCGCGGATTGCTCGTCGTGCGCGGAATACTCGGCGCCACCGCGCTTATTTGTTTCTACTTCTCACTGGTGCATCTGCCGCTCGCCGAAGCAACTGTGATTCAGTACATGAATCCTTTGCTGGTGTCAGTTCTTGCCGCGGTGATCCTCGGAGAAAAGCCACGGCGGCGCGAGTGGATTGCAATCGGCGTCAGTCTGATCGGCGTACTCCTGATCGCACGCCCTTCATTTCTTTTCGGAAACGCCAGTACACTGAACAGCGGGTATGTTGCGATTGCACTCACCGGATCCATCTTCAGTTCGGTCGCATACGTCACTGTGAGGCAGCTGCGCCACGAACACGATGCCCTGGTGGTGGTATTCTACTTCGCCCTCATAACCGTACCGCTCGCGCTCCCCCTCGCAATCCCCGGCTGGGTCAATCCGACTCTCACCGAGTGGGGATATCTCCTGGGCGTGGGAGTCACAACGCAGATAGCGCAGGTCTACATGACGCGCGGGTTACAGCTGGAAGAGGTAGGCCGAGCCACAACCATCGGCTACCTGCAAATCGTATTCGCCGCAATCTGGGGTATTGTGATTTTCCACCAGTTGCCGCACCCGTGGAGCATTGCAGGCGCATTAATAATCGCGATCAGCACGCTGAGCGTGCTACTGCCAGGTCAGCGCTCAAACCCAACACCGACCGATCCCTCCATCCCACAAAAACCCAATCCACCTCACTAACGACACTGGATT
Organism: uncultured Gemmatimonadales bacterium; assembly: GCA_964556695.1. GTDB lineage: Bacteria > Gemmatimonadota > Gemmatimonadetes > Gemmatimonadales > Gemmatimonadaceae > CAZKXZ01. The sequence goes on along the minus strand of CAZKXZ010000050.1, from coordinate 16,858 downwards.
CCCGCTTTCGCAGGAATGACAAATCCTGCGTTACGCCCCACTTGTGTCTCGCAGTTCCTGCCTCTCGCCGTCCCTGTGTTTCGCTGTTTATGTGTTTCGCTGTTAATGTGCTTCGCTGTCCGCAGTCACTAGCACTAATCACTACTCATGCGGTATCAACTTGATCTCATACAACTTCGGCCAAAGCTTCCCCGTAACCCATAACCGGTCTGCAACAGGATCGTAAGCGATCCCATTGAGTACATCGATGTAAGGATAGCGATTCCGCTCAGAGTCAGGCAGCAGGCCTTTGAGAACTAGCCAGCCATTCACGTTGCCCGTAGCAGGATTGATTCGCGCAATGCTGTCTTGCTGCCAGATATTCGCGAACAGTTCGCCTTTCACCATCTCCAGTTCGTTGAGATTATCGATTGGCACGCCGTTGTCCTTGACCTCAACCGTCTTCACAACCGCATAGGTGCGCGGATTGAGAAAGCGAAGAGTCGCTGATCCATCACTCAAAATGAGATTGGTGCCGTCATAAGTGAGACCCCAGCCTTCGTGATCGTATGTCCACTCACCAACCTTGGAGAAGTCGGCGAAGTTGTAAACGAATCCCTTGTGATCCGTCCATGTGAGCTGAAACAGCCGGTCACCTACCAGCTGGCATCCCTCGCCGAAATACTCTTTCGGCATCTTGTACTCGCGCTTGGCCTTTCCTGTGGTGATCTCCACCTCGCGCACGTAGGAGCTGTCTTTCCGTCCGGTGCACTCGATCAAAGATCCCTTGTGAAAAAACAGTCCCTGAGTCCAGGAGCTAGGATCGTGCGGATAACTTGCGACTACCTGGTAGTCCTGCTGCCGCGGCGTGATCGAAACGGGTACCACAACGCCAGGAGTGTGCGCACTGGCATCAACACCGGCGCCACTACACGCGAGCGTCAACAAAAGCGGTAACACAGGGAACAAGTATGGGCTGGACATTGTCAGATCATTCCTCCAGGGAAACCTGCTTTTGCAAACCGATAATCACTTGCGCTGTGCTCTAATTGAATCGCCATCGGCGTCGAGCGCCAGCACAACATCCAGCACCGTTTCAATGGCACGCACATAGAATCCCGGCATCAGTCGCTCGAATTCATCCGTTGCCTTGTGGTAGTCGGGATGATCCTCGACTCCGAAGTACAGAAATGGAATCTTCATACCATGGAACGCGCCATGATCGGAGGCACCCGTCCAGTTGTCAGAACTCGAACCGCCGGGCGGCGCAACATCATGTCCCATCAACAACTTCACGCGCGCAACCGGCTGCTCCCGCTCAATGTACTGCTTGAGATATGGATAGTGCAGCGTTCCGGTTACATATAATTCGTCTTTGGCGTTCCTGCCTACCATGTCCATGTTGACATTCATGATAATGCTGTCGAGAGCAACCGGCGGGCTCGCAACGAATGCCCGCGCACCCCGCAGACCAGATTCCTCGGAGTCGAATGCCACGAATATGATTGAATGGCTCGGCACCTTCTGCTTGAAGTAACGCGCCAGTGCGAGAAGCGCTCCAGTTCCTGATGCGTTGTCGTCAGCTCCGTTGAACACCTCGCCATTTCTGACACCCAGGTGATCGTAGTGCGCGGTGATCACGATGTAGCGAGTCGCTGCTGAGCGACCGCGAACAACACCGATAACATTCGCCGGTGGCGCTCCAGCTGGTGCGCCACCGCGGCCCGCGGCTGCCATCACTTCATGTACATACGAGGGGCCAAACTGTTCCAGCCCCAGCTCGGCAAACTTCTGACGGATGTATTCTCGCGCCTTCAACCCGCCCGGGGTTCCCACCCGCCGGCCTTCCAGGGAATCGTGGGAAAGGACGCGCACGTGCGACAACATTGCCGCGCTGTCAATTCGCGATGTTGGCTGCGCACTCGGCGCTGTATTGCTGTCAACTCGAGCGCTTGCTCCCTCGCTCTGCAACGACGCGGGATGGCAGGCAACTGGCATTAACACAAGCAGCGCTGCAACCGTCGCACCTGCCGACCTCCTCACAGCGAGGCTGGCCTGACCAGAAAAAATGGTGACCCCGCCATGCCACGCTCGGGTCACTCGCCTCAAAACAGATGCACAACTCCAACAACCCGACAACGACAAAACTTCTTGCATGGCTCACTCTGGTGGAACTGGTGTATACGAATCCTAAAGGGGCGCCGAGCCGCGCGCGAGCGTTGCGGCTATGTGCAGACAGATTGCGCTGGCACGGCACTCGCAGAGCTGGAAACAAGCTGGGCAGGTACAACCTCAAATCCCTCAGATGATGAACGCAATAACGGGTGCCGGACGCCGGGTAATCAGGACGAGCATTTTTCTCCTCGCCCTCTCATCTGCCGCGATGACCACAATTGCCGAAGCACAATACTTCGGTCGCAACAAGGTGCAGTACGAAAGCTTTGACTTTCGTATCTACAGAAGCCAGCACTTTGACGTCCACTTTTATTCGGAGTTCGCGGCGCCCGCCGCCGACGCTACGAGAATGCTGGAGCGCTGGTACGGGCGACTCTCTGTGGCACTCGACCACACCTTCGACCGCAACCCGATCGTCCTGTACGCCAACCACCCCGACTTCCAGCAGACCAATGTCATCGGCGGTGAACTCTCTCAGGGTACCGGTGGTGTGACCGAGTCAAATCGCACGAGGGTGGTGCTTCCACTCACTGGCGTATACGCGGACAACGACCATGTGCTGGGCCACGAACTTGTACACGTTTTTCAGTACGACATCGCAGGTAGCAAGGAAGGAGGCGGATTGCCCAACATGTCCCGCATCCCGCTCTGGGCTGTTGAGGGACTCGCCGAATACCTCTCGATCGGGCGTCAGGATGCGCACACGGCAATGTGGTTGCGCGACGCAATTCTGAGAAAGGATATTCCTACAATTCGTGACCTCGCTGGTAATCCGAAGTACTTCCCCTATCGCTATGGACAGGGAGTGTGGGCGTACATCGGGGGACGCTGGAACGACGCTCGCGTGGCAGATCTGTATCGCGCCGCGGCCGCAACCGGCGAGCTGGAAGGATCAATCATCGAGATTCTCGGCATGAGTTCGGATTCCCTGTCAGCGCAGTGGCATCGGGCAATCCGCGAGCACTACGAACCACTGATGATTGGTCGCACACCCCCGGATAGCGCCGGCAAGCCTCTCATTGTAGAGAAGGAGGGCGGTCTCAACATCTCACCAGTGATCAGTCCGGACGGACGCTATGTAGCGTTCTTCTCGCAGCGGGGGCTCTTCTCCGTCGATTTGTATGTGGCTGACGCCCAGACCGGCAAGATCCTGAAGACATTGGCAAGTCCGACTCGCGGCGGCCACTTCGATGACCTGAGTTTCATTAGTTCTGCGGGTGCGTGGTCTCCCGACTCGAAAAAGTTTGCGTTCATCGTATTCGCCGATGGCGACAATGAAATCCATGTGCTTGATGTTGCATCGCGCGATGTTGATGCCAGGATAAAGACAGCCGGTGTAGGTGCAGTCACCGGTGTCACCTGGTCGCCCGACGGGGCGCGCATTGCATTCGCGGGTGTCGCTGGTGGAGTGTCCGATCTGTTCGTAGTCGATGCGACTGGATCCAATCTCGTCAGACTCACGAACGACAAGTGGGCTGCGTTACATCCCTCATGGTCGCCCGACGGGCGGACCATCGCATTCGCGACTGACCAGGGCCAGGGCGCCAACCTTGATATTCTGGCTACCAGTTCCATGCAAATCGCGCTGTTCGACATTGCAGCTCGCCGCGTCACTGTACTGCCAGGCCTTGGCGAAGCCAAAAGCATCAATCCGCAATTCAGCCCGGATGGCCAGAGCATTTTCTTCATTTCGGATCTGGATGGGTTCAGCGACATTTTCAGAATGGATCTTGCGGGCGGCGCTTCGCGCCGCGTCACTCATCTCAAAACCGGAGTGAGTGGAATCACCTATTTGTCGCCAGCGTTGAGCGTGTCGCAGGCGACGGGCAGACTTGTGTTCTCCGTTTTCTCCGGCTCGGGCACTGGTATCTATTCGCTCGAAGCCAATGAGGCTACCGGAACGCCCATTGTCGCGGGGTCACCAGGGGGAGGCACGTTGCCTCCGGTGCAGCGTGGAGCCGTCGAAGGCTATCTGGCTGACAACACAACATACCTACCCGCCGAAACAACTTTCCCGGTTCGGGATTATTCGGCGCGGTTGGGACTGGATTATATCGGTCAACCCACGATTGGATTTACTTCGAGCGAGTACGGCAGCGGTTTCTTCGGCTCGGTGTCGGCGTATTTTGGCGACATGTTGGGCAACAGGTCACTCGGCATCGCAGTCACAGGCCAGGGTGACGTGCGTGACTATGGTGCGCAGGCATTTTTCCAGAACACAACGCATCGCCTTAATTGGGCGATAGTAGGTGGCCGCGTCCCCTATCTATCGGGTTTCACAAGTGTGTCCGGGGCAACCGTGAATGTCGGCGGAGTTGACCAGCCCGCCAGGATAACCGACCAGACGATCAGGCGGTCGTACTATGACCAGGCGGGCATCCAATTCCAGTATCCATTCTCGAGTACGCGGCGTGTCGAATTCGACGCAGGGTTCACGCACCTGAGTTACAACACCGAGACATTCAGGTGGGTAGAGTTTGCTGGAGGCGCGAGTGGTCCGGAGCGCATCTCGCAGCCATCGCCCTCACCAATAACTTACGGCACGGCCTCCGCGGCTCTCGTGGGAGACAATTCGTTCTTCGGCTATACATCGCCAATCGCTGGTGGACGTTACCGACTGGAGGGATCGCCCATTTTCGGAGGTCTCAACTTCATGTCACTGTTCGCGGATGGAAGAAAGTATCTCCTCGCGCGACCAGTGACATTCGCGTTCCGGGGAATGCACTACGGCAGATACGGCGGCGACGCGGAAGATGACCGCCTGACGCCACTGTATGTCGGCAACGACCAGTTTGTGAGAGGCTACAGCATATACTCGTTCACTTCCGCCGATTGTGGCGGCTCGAGTACGGGTTGCCCTCAGTTTGACCGGCTCATCGGAAGCCGCATAGCGGTGGCGAATGCCGAGATTCGCGTGCCGCTTTTCGGCGCGCGCGGATTCAGCCTGATACCATCGTCGTTCCTGCCTATCGAGCTGGCTGCATTTGCAGATGCAGGTATGGCGTGGACCGAATCGGAGAAGGTACATATCCGTTTCGATCGTGCCACCACTGATCGAGTTCCCGTATTCAGCGCCGGGTTATCGTCGCGAATCAATTTGTTCGGCTTTGCAATCGCGGAAATCTTCTATGCAAAGCCGTTCCAGAGAACGTCGAGGAGTGGCATATGGGGTGTGCAACTGGTGCCGGGTTGGTAAGCGGCGCGGCGCGCCGCGCCTGGTCACTCACGGCGACGGTGGGAGTGCAGCGGCGCGATCAATCGAACAATCGAACAAATGATCAAGTGAACATGTGATTGCGATGCCCGATCTCGATCGCTAGTTACCCGATCAAATGATCACTTGTTCATTTGATCGATTGATCGATTGATCGCCCAGAGGGCGCAAAAGCCTGTTATAATACCATCCATGTACGCACCGCTTTTTGCATTTCCCTCGGATGTGCCGTCAGGCTCGCCTCGAGAGGGGGCCTGACGTTGGCCGTCGCCTCCGGGCGAAAAACTTCCTCTGCGCGTGCACAATCGCGCAACGGTGTGCGGCGTGTCGCCGCTATTGATATCGGATCCAACTCCATCCGGCAGGTAATTGCCGACGTGACACCCGAAGGCGGAATCCGGGTTGTTGACGAAATGAAGAGTGCACCGCGGCTCGGTGCCGGTTTGGGCAAGACGGGAGAATTCACTCCGCTTTCAATCGAGCGTTCCGTCGAGGCGATCGCGCGCATGTCCACCCTGGCTCGACAGCTGGGTGCATCGCGAATTGACGCTGTTGCAACGAGTGCGGTTCGTGAGGCCAAGAATGCCCGTGAATTCCTCGATCGTGTTCGGCACCAGGCAAATCTCACGGTGCGGGTACTTTCGGGCGCCGAAGAGGCGCGTCTCTGCTTTCTCAGCGCGCTGGCGCACTTCGAGATTGGCATTGGCAAGGCGGTAGTGATTGATATCGGCGGCGGTTCACTCGAAGTCGCACTGAGCGCGGACGGCGTGGTCGAACACCTCCAGTCACTCCCTCTGGGCGCGATTCGCGCGACCGAAGAGTTCCTGGGAGCGGAACCAAAAAAACGCCAGATCCAAAAGCTGCGCAGGTCAGTACGCGACAAGTTGCGCGCCGCACTGCCATTAAAGGGTTGGCGCGGCACTCAGTTCATTGGATCGGGTGGAACCTTCACCAATCTCGCCGGCATGTTTCTGGCGCGTAACAATGTGCAAACAGCACGCTCGGTGCACGGCACCTACATACCTCGCGCCGAAGTCGAACGCATTCTCGAATTCCTGGTGGAGCTGACGCCGGAGGAACGTCTCGGGGTTCCTGGACTCAACGTGGGTCGCGCAGACATTATCATCGCCGGCATCGCGGTCGTCGCGGAAACGCTGCGCCAATTCGAGGCGCGTGGAGTGCTGGCTTCTGCATATGGAATCCGTGAAGGGCTGTTGCTCAAGATTGCCCGCGTCACGCCGACCGTTTCCGATCCGGGGAAGGCACGTGAGAGATCCCTGCTCGAATTCGCCAGGCGCTGTCACATAGAAGAGCGCCATGCGGGGGACGTGCGCCAGCTCGCTCTGAGGCTCTTTGATACAATGGGCAAACGTCTCGGATGTGAACCACACGATCGGCAGCTTCTGAGTGAAGCCGCGCTGCTGCACGAAGTCGGATACCACATTTCGTACAACAAGCATCACAAACATTCATATCACCTGATAATGCACGCCGAGTTCCTCGGCATGACTCCTGAGGAGCAGATTATTGTTGCGAACGTGGCGCGTTATCATCGCGGCTCCGTGCCACGAAGAAAGCATGGGAATCTTGCCTCACTTGACGGTGAGGCGCGTGCTCGGGTGAGAAGACTCAGCGCGCTACTCCGTGTGGCCGATGGATTCGAGCGCGGTCACAGCGGCGCGGTGGATGGTGTGAATGTCCGCTGGATGGACAGAGCCATCAGACTGACCCCTGTCGCACGCAAAGGCGGACAACGCGGGCTGCGCCTCGCCGCATGGGGAGCCAGTCGCAAGGCTGCTCTGCTCGCGCGCCTGGCCGGTGTACCGGTGGAAGTTGTGGCGCCCAAGGGTGAAGTGTTTTCCACCGCCAGACTCGAGGTAGAACGTGTTCCGTAGTGTGCATCAAGTGGTAAGCATCTCGCTCATTGCGATAGCGGCGCTCAGCAGTGGTGCACCGGCTGTGATTCCGCAGGAACGTGAAGCCGTAATCAGCGGAAAACTCATCGGACCTGACAGCATTCCTCTGCGACGCGCCCGCGTGACAATTGTGGGCTCCGGCATGACCGCGACCACCGACAGCACAGGAACGTTTTTTCTTCGTCATTCGCTATCGGGAACACAGACAATCGAACTCGGTCACCTCGATTTCGAATCGCTGATACTTCCACCTATTAGAATCCCGCAAGCCCCGTTGCGATTGAACGCCATGTTGCAGCGCCGCATTCCAGAGGGACCGGCGGGTGACTCAGCACGTGCAGCGGCCGTGATGCGAGGAGGACGCGGAGGTGATCGCACTCCAATTGTGCTTCTTGATGGAGTAATTCTGCAGCGACCGGTAATGGGTGACACCAGTAAAGCGCGATCCCCCACTGAGGTCGACGTTCTCGGGATCGATGTCCTTACCGGAAACGCGGCAATGCAGATGTTCGGCTCACGAGCCCGCTACGGAGCGATAAGCATTGAGTCGTGTTTCCCCGCGAGGGCTGCACGAGGCCCCTGCAGGTAGTCCCAGTTTGTCCTCTCTCGCCAAACAACGTTCTCCAGAGGACGTTGCTCTGAGAACGTTGTTAAGGAACGTTGTCTTGAATGCGTTTTTCGAGAAGACGTTTCTTACCGACGTTTTCCAGAAGACGTTTCCCTGAGAACGCTTAGCAACGCTGTTAGGCCCGGGTAGCCTTTGCCACGGCGCGCATCATAGCCGGCGGAATAGCCCAATCCAGCTTTGCCCCACCAGCAGCGGGCTTCCCCGAAAAGGAAAGCTGCGCCACACCTCCCTTCTTGAATTCGAAGAACGGAGCAGGCGAGCCAACGAGTAGCGACGCCAGCAGGCCGGAGAGCGATGGTTCGTGGCCGACCAGCGCCACGCAGCGCTGATTCGTGTGTTTTTCCAGCCACTCGATCACGCCATCGAACGAACCATCCGGCGCCAGGCTGTCCAGCCGCACGATCTCCAGATCCGAATATGCAGCACTCACTATTTTCGCAGTCTGCATTGCGCGAGTGAGTGGGCTCGAGGCCACCACATCAAGATCCGGTACGACCGAAGCGATTGCAGCTGCCACACGCCGCATTTTTTCGCGACCGTCCCGGGTGAGCGGCCGCAGGTTGTCGCCCTTGCCAGTCTTGGCCCAATCCTCTCTTTCTTCCGCGATCGCGTGCCGTACCAGTAGCAGTTTCATTGCAGGTTCAGTTTGAGCGGTGGTTGCCTCATGGGAAGCGCGCCATGTCGGGTTCGATATTGCCAATCAACTGCTGAATATCCGGGCTGAAACGCGCTTCAGGCGGTGTTTGCCCCCACGAGTCGATCAACAACAACCGGTGCGTGGCGCGTTCATCATTCTCACCCGGGTTGCGCTGCACCCAGCGACCATCCGCTTGCAGCTCCCAGGCCTGCCGGTTGTCCGACAGGCAGGTGTTGAGCAGCGACCAGAGCCGCGGATGCAGCGCCTTGTCTTCGATGGGGATGACCGCTTCCACGCGACGGTCGAGATTGCGCGGCATCCAGTCCGCCGAGCCTGCATAAAACTCAGGGGTTCCGCCATTCTCGAAATACCAGAGCCGCGAATGCTCGAGAAAGCGCCCCACAATGCTGATGACGCGGATCCGTTCACTCAGTTCGGGAATGCCCGGTCTGAGGCAGCAGATTCCGCGTACGATCATGTCGATCTCGACACCCGCCTGCGACGCACGGTAGAGCGCCTGAATTATTCCCGCATCCACGAGCGCGTTCATCTTCACGATGATGCGCGCAGCAAGACCCGCACGCGCGTTGTCCGCTTCACGATCAATCAATTCCACAAAGCGCTCACGCATGTTGCCCGGAGCCACAAGCAGCTTGCGATAGTCGCGCTGCCGCGAGAATCCCGTCAGCGAGTTGAACAGGTCGCTGAGATCGGCGCCGATATTTTCATTGCAGGTGAAGAGTCCCATGTCGGTGTAAACGCGCGCCGTTCTGGAATTGTAGTTGCCGGTTCCAATGTGCACATAGCGCTTGATGCCATCGGGCTCTCGACGCACGACCAGCGCGGTCTTGGAGTGGGTCTTCAATCTGGGAAGTCCGTAGGTCACGTGCACACCGAATGATTCCAGAGTGCGCGCCCAGGCTATGTTGTTCACCTCATCGAATCGCGCTTTGAGTTCAACGAGAACTGCGACCTGCTTGCCTCGCTGCGCAGCTTCGGTGAGAGCGCGCACGATGGCCGTATCGCCCGACGTTCTGTACAACGTGAGCTTGATGGCGAGAACATGTTCGTCCGACGCGGCCTCCTGGAGAAAACGCTCAACGGACGCGGTGAAGGAATCAAAGGGATGGTGCACCAGCACATCCCGCTCGCGAATCACGTCGAACATCGAGCGCGCGCTGTCCCTCAACTCGATGGGCACCGTTGGCACCAGAGGGCGGTCACGCAGGTCGGGCAGATCCAGCGTGGCGAGGGCCATGAGATCGCCGAGGTCGAGCAGTGCGCCAACTGTATGTACATCGCGCTCGCCCAGAGGTTGCGCTGGTGACGCTTCATCGTCCTCGGCGTTTTCCTCGCGCAACTCGTCTACGAGGAGTTCGCGCAGACGCACCGGCATTTCGGAATGAACTTCGAGCCGCACCACTTCGGCGAAGCGCCGCTGGAACACCTGTTCTTCTATGCTCGCGAGCAGATCTTCAGGCTCTTCAAGGTTGGCGATATCCAGATCCGAGTAGCGTGTGATTCGGAAAGGATGACAACCCAGAATTTCCATTCCCGGGAAAAGCTTGGTGAGATTTGCTTCCACAAGCGATTCAAGAGGAATGAAATGATTGGGCCGGGTTGCCCCTACAGGCACCCAGCGCGGCAAAAGCTTGGGAACCTTGACTCGGGCGAAATGTGTGGTGTCCGCCTCGGGGTCCCTTACCTCCACAGCAAGCGAGATTGACAGGTTGGAGATGTACGGGAACGGGTGACCCGGATCGATAGCGAGTGGTGTGAGTACGGGAAAAACCTCAGCGTCGAAAAAGTCCTGGACCGTTTTCCACTCGGCCTTGTCCAGTTCGCGCGTTGAGAGAAGCCGCACTCCGTTCTGCGCGAGAGCCGGAATCAGTTCATCGTGCAGGAGGCGCTGCTGCGCGGTGATGAGTTCACCGACGCGAGCATGGATTGCTTCGAGCTGTTCCGCAGGGGTGAGACCATCAGGTGGCAGCTGCGAAACTCCCGCGGCAATCTGGCGCCGAATGCCGGCGACACGCACCATGTAGAACTCATCCAGGTTGGTGCTGAATATGGAGAGAAACTTGACGCGCTCGAGCAGCGGGTTGCGCTGGTCCAGAGCTTCATTCAAGACTCGCGCATTGAATTCGAGCCAGCTGAGCTCGCGATTGATGAACATCAAATGTTTATTGGGGGGATTTGCTGTCCGCGGCGCGGCAGAATCGGCGGGCATGGCCGCACTATCCCCGGGCAATCTATTGGGTATCGAAGTATCTGGAGTCACGATCATGTCACAACCTCACAACGTCACGCATTATGAGCGCCGCCCCTTGAGCGCCGCCTGCACCATCAGGTATTCCGCGATATTCTCGGTGGTAATGAGCCCCACAAAAGCACCTTCTGCCAAAACGGGTATCGCCCGCAGACCAGTTGTCTGAAGCTTTGCGACAACTTCGTTGATGGGTTCGTCGGGTGCGGCGGTCGGGAAAGCTGTGCGCATTGCCTCCCGCACTTTTCCTGACTTGCCCTGCGTGTGCAATGCCTTCAACAGATCTTCGCGCGTAAGCAGTCCGACGAGAGTTCCATGTTCAATAACAGGGAAATCCTGCTGAAAGCCGGCCAGCACGCAGTCAATTCCCTTCTCGAGCGGATCGTCAGGCGACAACGCGACCGCGTCGCGAATTATGACCGACTCGCTGCCGACATCACCCAGGTCGTGGCGCACGCGAGCCATTGACGCCTCGCCTTCCGCCCCCATCCAGATGAAAACCGCAATGATAGCGAGTTGTGGATTCTGCAGGACAAACAATCCCATGATACCAAAGAAGACCGCAAATGCCTTGCCTACCGCCGCTGCGATCTGCGTTGCGCGGCTGTAGTTCATGCGCATCGCCAGCAGCGCCCGCAATACTCTTCCGCCGTCCATAGGAAAAGCAGGTAGCGCATTGAAGAGCACCAGCGAGATATTCACAAGCAACATCGTGTTGAGAAAACTGCCGTCGAAGGTGCCAGCCAGGGACATCACTATGGGCTGCCCCGAAACGGCGAGGATCGCATAAAAAATCACGGCTAGCGCTACATTCACTGCTGGACCCGCAACCGCGATCAACAGCTCCTGCCACGGCTCCTCGGGAAGGCGCTCCATGCGAGCCACCCCTCCAATCGGCAGCAGGATGATGTCGCGCGTGGCAACTCCAAACCGGCGGGCCATGAGAGCGTGACCCAGTTCGTGTAGAATGACCGTGCCGAACACGCAGAGCACAAGCACTACACCCATCAGCGCATCGAAAACACTCCCGTTCAGTGTATAGAACAGGTATGCGGCCCAGATCAGGACCAGAGGGAAGGTGGCATGGATGAAGATGCCAATTCCAAAAGCCTGTCCGATCCTCCAGGACCATTTCAACGCGTATTCCCCCGCCCCAATCAGTGAGCCTGCAACGTCCAAGCTATCCGGGAGCCGGGGACAGGTCCACCGTGCACCAATAGGGACGTGTCCCTCGTGCACCATTGGGGACAGGTCGCCCGTTCACCATTGGATCGCTGCAATCTCATGTGACCACATGCGTTGGCATGGGGACGTGTCCCTCGTGTACCGCCGGGGACAGGCCGGGCGTGCACCAAAACCGACCTGTCCCCGATGGTACACGGGGGACACGTCCCCATTCCCTTATCTTTAGGGGGAGCGATGTACACGGGCCAATCACGCGGCGATAGCCGCAAACCCAGGGTGGTCATAATTGGCGGCGGATTTGGCGGGCTTAATGCGGCCAAGGCGCTGCGTTCGGCGCCTGTCAATGTGACGGTAGTTGATAGAGTGAACCACCACCTTTTTCAGCCGCTGCTGTACCAGGTGGCTACTGCCGGCCTCGCACCCTCCGATATCACCGCGCCCATCCGGTGGATATTGCGGCGGCAGCGGAATACCGAGGTCCTCCTTGGCGAAGTGACTCGCGTTGATCCCGCTACCAGCACTGTCCAAGTGCAACACGAGAACGGATCGGCGGAAATCGGCTTCGACTTTCTCGTTATCGCATCCGGATCACGACACGCGTATTTCGGTCACGAGGAGTGGGAGCCCTTTGCACCAGGATTGAAGAGCCTCGATGACGCGTTGGGAATCCGGTCCAGATTCCTCAAAGCGTTCGAACTCGCAGAATGGGAGCGCGACGATGAGGCCAGGAAACGGCTGCAGACATTCGTAATCGTAGGCGGAGGTCCAACTGGTGTGGAGCTGGCAGGCATTCTCCCCGAAATTGCTCGGCGCGCGATGCGTAACGACTTTCGCAATCTGAATCCAGAGCACACCAGGGTCGTGCTGATCGAGGCAGGACCGCGCCTCTTGCCCACATTCGCCGAGGAAACTTCGCGACGGGTTCTTGCGGACTTGACTGAGTTGGGCGTTGAGGTGCGCACCGGCGCGGCCGTCACGCACATCAGCAGCGACACCGTGTTCATTGGTGACGAAAAGATCATTGCGCGCAATGTTTTCTGGGCCGCCGGCAATCGCGCCTCACCCCTGGCCCGAACGCTCGGTGTTCCCTTGGACTCACAGGGGCGAGTCGCGGTAGAAAAAGATCTCAGCGTACCGGGTCATAGCAACATTTTTGTCGTCGGCGATCTCGCGGCAGTTACTCAGGACGGCGCACTGGTACCAGGCGTCGCACAAGGCGCCATTCAGGGTGGTCGAGCGGCTGGCAATAATATCGTTCGCACATTGCGCGGCGAACCGCGAAAGAAATTCCGCTACTGGGACAAGGGGAACGCCGCAACGATTGGCCGGAACAAAGCCATCGTGGAACTGGGGACATTGACACTCAGCGGCCGCCCAGCGTGGCTCTTCTGGCTATTCCTCCACATCCTGTATCTGACCGGCTTCCGCAACAGATTGGCCGTGTTCATTGATTGGGCCTTTGCGTATCTATCCTACGAACGCGGAGCCCGAATAATTACTGGACACGAGTAGTATCTGACCGACAGCGCTGTTTGTGTCTCGCTGGGTGCGCTTTACTCGTCCCTTGAAGCCGGCAGCTCCCACGCGCCGCGGGCAAATTCGCCGGTGCCAGCGGGCAGCGCAGCGCGAGTCCGGGCCACGATCAGCACCGGGATCCCAAGTATCATCACGACAATCCCCAGCACTGATCCCAGCCCCGCATAATTCAGCGTGGAATACAACATGAATATCGAAGTCAGCAGGAACACGATCGGAGTGAGCGGATAGAGAGGCACACGGAAGGGACGCTCAATATTGGGTTCGCGCCTGCGCATCACGATCACCGCCATCGAAACCAGCGCGAGGAAGAGCCAGAATACCGGCGCGGTGTAAGCCACCATTGCCTCGAATCCATTGCGGGCAACCGCACCAAAGACAACAAGAATGAGCGAAATGCCACCCTGAGTCAGCAAGGCATTTGCTGGCGAACTCGCCCCGTCGTTCCACGCTCCCAGAAAGCTGAACATGGGATAGTCCTTGCCGAGCGCGTACGCGCCCCGGCTGCCTGTCACGATCGTCGCATTGGCGGAGCAAAGTGCGGATGACGCAACGATCACGCTCAGGACAATCGCGCCCCAGCGCCCGAAGGCAGCGTTCATGAGATCGGCCGCAACAACACTGGAACGCGCGATGCCGGAGTGACCGAGTGCGCTCAGGTACGCAATGTTCGCCAGCAGGTAGAGCAGCGTGATGATTCCCAGTCCCGCAAGCAGTGCGCGCGAGATTCCGCGCCGGTCGTCGCGCACTTCGGCAGAGATATACGCGGCCTCACTCCAGCCGCCGAATGTGAACAACACGAACACCATCGCCATTCCCAATGCGGGTCCGTGTGTTGCGGGAGGTAGTGTAGGTGCCGACACAGCTCCCTTGGTGATACCAAGAACCGAACCGGCGACGATCACCAGCAGAAGACCAAATACCTGTGCTGACGTGAGGAATATCTGAGCTCTGCGGCCGTACCGCAGCCCGCGCATGTTGAGCAAGGTCAGAACCACAACGCTCAACGCCGCGAGCCATGGTGTGGCGTCTCTGTTCAATCCCAGAACAGGGACAGTGTAATCGGCGAAGATATATCCCAGCCCGGCGATGGAGCCGGTTTGGATCACCAGAGATCGGGACCAGGCAAAGAGGAAGGAAACGTCGCGGCCGTAGGCGCGCTTGAGGAAATGATAGTCCCCGCCGGCGTGCGGAAAAGTCGATGCAAGCTCGGCGTAACACATGGCGCCGACGAGGGAGATCAGCCCGCCGGCGAGCCATACAAGAAGGAATGATCCCGTCCCCGAGGTGTACTCCGCCACCACCTGAGGCGCCCTGAAGATTCCCGCTCCGACCACAAGTCCCACAATGAGTGCGACTGCGTCCCAGGTGCTGAGCGAGTTTTTAGGTGCCACGCAAGAAAATCCCCGGCGAAATATCTACGCAACATGCACATGTGCGCCACAAATCGCAAAGGGACACATGAATCGATTTGATGGTTGGCTGGTATGAGATGGCCGCCTGGTCGCTAGGGACGTGGAACTGCGCTGCAGGGAACCGCGCTGCGGGAATTGCGCTACGGGGAACAGCGCTTCAAGGAACCGCGCTTGCGAGCAACGGCGCCACGGGAACTGCGCTGTTCTACGCCGCCACCGATGCCATTTCGCGACGTAGACGCGCAATTGCCGTACTACGAATCTGCGACACCCTGGACTCTGATACTCCAATGAGCTCGCCAATTTGTCTGAGCTTCAGGTCCTCGTAGAAGTACAGGATGAGAACCAGGCGTTCCTGCTCGGGCATCCGTGACAGAGCCTCACGAACGTTGTCGACCTCCTCGCGGCGCTCCATGAGAGTATCAGCGCCGTCCGCACTGCAGGACCAACTTTCGATTCCCCGCGCTGCCGCTGATTCGTGCGCGGAGCAGGCATCCAGCGATTCGCTCGTGCCAGCTTCCACATCCAGTTCCCAGCTCCGCAGAGTAGTCACTTCAATCCCCATCTCTTCGGCGACTGCCTTGTCGGACGATCGTCCTCCGGTTCGTGCCTTTACCGCATCGCGAGCTTTTGCGACTGCGCGCTTTTTACGACGGACTGAGCGGGGAACGAAGTCCAGCTTGCGTAGTTCGTCGAGCACTGCACCACGAACGCGGGGGTGCGCATAGGTGCTGAAGGCCACACCGCGCGACGCATCGAATGCCTCAAATGCGCCGAGCAGACCAATCATTCCCGCGCTCACCAGATCATCGAAGGAACCGTTGGACCGCACCGTCGGTCCGCAGAGTCGTTCAACAGTGTGGTGCACCAGTCCCATGTGCTGTCGCACAACCTCATCGCGACGTGCCATGTCCGCTGCGCTGAACTCGTTGCTGCTCCGAAGCTCCGCCTTCATAGTCTCTCCGCGTCACCTGCACCCGTTCTGATCCGACTACCACCGGATAGCACCCATGCGGGTTGCTGGCCTCTGTAAAAGCACCGGTCATACCGCGTCAGACCAAACTTGGAAACGCCGAGAAAGCATCTGAACTGCATATCCTAAGTGACTGGTTTGTTGGTGGTTTCAAGCTTCTCCTCACAATTAAGATCAGCTACTACTGATCTCACTTTCGGCTCGCGCGGATAGGAAGAAAGCACCGCTTCGGCAGTTTCTGCCGAGTGTTGCTAGGCGATTTCTGCCGTCAAAAAGGGTTCGCTAAAGCCTGTGGCTACGCGACCGATACTGGATCAACGGGAGGATTCATTGAGAAATCGAGACGACGGCAGCGGATACGGCCTGTTCAGACAATTGCAGTTGATCGAAACGGAGTCGGAGGAAAAGGACATTCCCCCGCCGACGCCGGCACTCCGCAGGCGCATCTCGCGCACACCTCTCAGAGCCGTAAATCGCATTCGATTTGAGAAAGAGGTCCGAATTTCGCCGGCCCTCGATGGCTCCTCCCGACTGAATTCAGTCGGAGCTGCGAGGCAGGGAGCGATTGCCGCAATCGGCGCTGACCGCGCGTTGTTTGATCGCCTGGCGGCCATTTGCGAGAAGATTGCGAATGGCTACTACAACGGCCCTGACGTGCTCAACACCGTGGCGCGGCGCATCGTCGCGAGCGGCGAGCTTGGGAACCCGACCAATGAGCATTAACTCGCGTGTGCGGAGCTTTACATTGATCTAGCGCAGTGCGACGACTGGAAATTGGATATTGGAAATTGGAAACTGGAGAGGAAAATGGAGAAGGGGAAATTGAATTCGCGATTGCGATATCCAATTTCCCCTCTCCAACATCCAATTTCAGTGAAACATGGGCCTGGGTAGAGTTGAACTACCGACCTCACGCTTATCAGGCGTGCGCTCT
>CAZKXZ010000049.1:7962-38844 GCA_964556695.1 uncultured Gemmatimonadales bacterium | reverse complement strand
ACCACCACCACCACCACCACCACCACCTCGTGCGCCACGCCCGCCACCGCCGCCTCCACCACCGCCTGCAGCGGCACCACCGCGACCAGTGGAATCGGCGCCAGTGGAATCTTCACTCGTCGTATAGACCATCCACTTCGGAGAATTCGTGATGCGATAAGAGCGCCATTCGGTCATCGGAGTGATCTTGCCGTCGGCAAGACTGATCATCTGAATGACGCTTCGATTTGCCGCTGCACCGCCTGCCGCCTGAGCCGCGGGAGCAGGAGTGGCCCCAGCTCCGCCGCCTGCGCGACCACCGGCGCCGGCGCCGCCGCGACCACGTGACGCTTGCGCTGCTGCAGCGCTGTCGAACTGCGCCTTCGTCTGTTGCGTGGAGACGAAGACATACTTGCTGTCTGCCGTAAACGGTCCACCGGTTCCGCCACCACCTCCGCCACCGCCTCGACCGCCGCCTCCACCACCACCGCCGCCACCACCACCGGCACGTGCGCCACCGGGATTGTTATTGGGACGGTTGGTGTAACCGACGTTGATACGATATTCGGTCGTGCCAGTTGTGGATCGCACAACAAACTCGCCGTCGCCAACCTGCGGGCTGAGCGTGTACGCGACCCACTTGCCGTCGGGAGAAAGTGTTGCACCGCCGATTGAACGCCAGCGGTCCCAGTCAGCCTGGGTAAGCGCCTTCTTCTGGGTCTGTGCGACGAGCGGAGTCGCCAGCACTGCCAGTGTCAGAGCGAGTCGAAAAGTGACTCTCATTAGATGCACCTGTTGGGTTGGATGTGGTTCGTTGAGTATCGCGGATTCAGAGGGAAAAAGGGAGGTGTGACGAAAGATGGAGATTGGATATTGGATATTGGAGCGGCCATTGGTGAGGGGAGAGGGGTCCATCGCCAATGGCCTCTCCACTATCCAATTTCCAATCTCCACTTCTCCCCAACCCGCCTACCCCTTGGGACAGGCGCTAACCGGCGCGCGGGGCCGCCCGGGATCCCCCAGCTGAACATCCAGGTACTGCACCTTCGGCGGCACAGTTGGGGCGAGGGTAATGGCCACGTCCAGAGCACCGCGAGAACACGGCATGCGCCACGTACCGCGCAAGGAGTTCTCGACCTGAAAGTCGTTACCGATCTGGCAGTCACCCGCTTGCGCACGCAATGAGTCGATGTGGCGATGGCGTCGCGCGAGGGAATCGTCGAGGAAAAGGTTCATAGCGGCGACACTGTCAGCGAGCGGATCATTCCATGACATGATCAGACGCGACACCGCGTCACGTGCGCGCACCAGTTCAGGTGACGGTTGCGGAGTGCGTGGTTCCAGTCCGCCCGTGCGCGACAAAGTATTGAGCGCCTCCGTGATAACGCCTCCCCACCCTGTGTAGGTAAGGTTGCCGAGCGCGATGATTCCGACTCCGTGTTGCGGAAGCCAGCGCATTTGCGAACCGAATCCCGGCAGTCCTCCGCTGTGAGCGACGATGTGGCCGAACGCGCACGACTGCGAAATTCCCAGCCCGTAGCCGTAACCACCGGAATAGAGTTGCACCGCGTTGTCGCCTGCCGAACGGGTGATTTGCGCGGGGCGTGGGCGCGCGACTGTCTGCATCGCGCGCATTGATGCGCGTCGCACCGGTCCATTGTCTGCATCGTCGCGCGGCGGCCACGCACTCATCAGAAATCCGACGTAACGTCCCAGGTCGGTGATCGATGTCATCATCCCGCCCATTGGGCCGAAAGAGCCGTCGGGGAGCAAGGGCTCATCCTTCCATTGACCGTCTTCCCAGCGATAGCCGTGCGCGAGATTCTGCGCGGGCACAGCGGCTGCGTGCAGCGTCGTTGCATTGAGTCCGAGCGGTTTGAAGATGTTGGCGGAGACGTAGTCGGAGTACGACATTCCCGACACGCGCGCCACGATGCGACCAAGAATTGCGAATCCGTAGTTGGAATACTCATACGCGATTCCCGGCGGATTGGAAAAGGGAATGCCGCTCTTCATCATTTGGGCCATTTCGGCATCAGTTCTGTCGAGCTGCCGGTCGCCCCAGGGATTGTCCTCGGGAAAACCCTCGGCGTGTGACAGTAGATGTCTGATTGTAAGACGAGGCGAATCAGCGGTCGGGTATCCGAGTCCCGCGAGTTCGGGAATGAATTTCTCCGCGGCGTCGTCGAGCGAGAGCTTTCCTTCGTCGCGCAGCTTGAGGATGGCGAGAGCGGTGAAGCTCTTGGTCATCGAGGCGATGCGAAATACGGTGGCGCTGTCGACGGGAGATTTCGCGGCAATGTCGCGCATGCCCGCGGTGCCCATGTGAACGAGTTCACCATCGATGAGAATTCCGTAGGCAATTCCCGGTACATGCGAGCGCGTGGCGAAGTTGCGAAAGAGTGAATCGATCGCAGGCATTGCGCCCATGAGTTTCGCGCGGCGATCGGGATCGGCGAATCGCGCCGCTGGCACGGAGGCCACGGTTATTGCCGCGGATTTCTGTTGCGTGTCGGGAGCGGCGCAGTAAGTCGCTGCTACGATGAGTGCAACGCTGGCGCCGAGGGCCAGCGAACGTGTTGCGAGTGATGACATGGCGGCGCTTCTCCGCGAACGGTGGAGTGTAATCGTTCGCGGAGTCTAGCTCTGATTGGCACTGCTATGGAAGTTCCGAACAGCGGAACATGGATTCCGGCTTTCGCCGGAATGACAACTTTTGCTCGTCATTCCGGCGAAAGCCGGAATCCATGTTATCGATGGAGCCTATTTGCGCCCGAACACCACAAACAGAAGTGACATCTTCTTCGTCGGGAATCCTCGCGCACTGATCGTGCCCGACCGCCACTCGCCGTACTTCACTTCCTGCTGCGGAATATCGAGGAAGATCTGTTCAACCCGCGGAAGGTCGGAAACCCATGATTGCAGCGGAACTGGCAACGACGCAGTCATCAAGACCTGTCCCAGCGTGTCGAGTGCGAACACGATTGTGAGCGAATCGGTCTTGGCCGACTCGGTGAACATCTGCGGAAACCTTTTCGCGGCGAGAACCGCCACGCTATCCATGCTGGGAATGCGATTACTGATAACTGCGCCTTCTCGCTTGATTGTTCCGCTTGACGCAACCACCGACCCACCGGTCGAAAAGTTTCCACTCGTCGACATGGTTCCTCTCATTGTGAGCCCACGTGCCTGAGGTGGCGCTCCTGGTCCGCCCCCGCGTGCGCCCCCCGGCGCCTGCGGTGCGGGCACTGCGAATCCTCCACGTCCGGCGGCGCCTCGTCCGCCAGCCATCGCTCCCGCCGGCGACGCAACCGCTGCTCGTCCACCGCCTGCGACTCCTGCGACACCTCCTCTCCCGCCTCCGGGACCAACAAGCACTGCTCCACTTGCTACTCCACTCACAGCTCCTGCGCCTTGCCCGCCTCCCCCTCTTGCCGTCACTTGCGGCGTGCCGCTTCCGCCTGCTGCGCCTCGAGCACCCGCCGCTGTCGATGGTGCCATCGATGCGCGCCCACCTCTCCCTCCACCCCTGGCTATGGCAGTCGCCACAGCAGCCAATGCCGCCGAGTCGTTTTGCATGGCCCTCGCCACCGCCGCCATTAGAGCCGAGTCGACCTGTCGAGGAGGTCCGCCACCTGCGACTCCTCCTCTAACGCCCGCAGCAGCTGGCGCTCCTGCAACTCCTCTTCCGCCACCTGCGGCCGCACCTCGTGCTACGGAGGCCGACGATGGAGGAACTGAAGCAACTCCACCTCGCCCTCCGCCACTCGCTTGCTGCGCGGCAATCGTCGCGGCGACAATTGAGTCGCGCTGCTGAGCAGTGGCTCCTGGCACAGGAATCGCCGCACCGGCCCCACGACCTCCACGCGCTCCGCCAGTCGGTGGTTGCTGTGTAGCAGTCGCAGCCGCCGCACCCGGAGCTGATGGTGGAGTTACACCTGCTGTTGCAGGAGTCGGGGGCCCACTGCGAGCATCGACTGCCGTAGCTGCTACCGGGGGTGGTGCGGCAGGCGCGGTTGGTGCGGCCTTTGGCTCCACATCGGTACGTGGCGCAGGAGTAGCGCATGCAGCAATGATGAGGGCCGCGCTCGCCGCGATTCGAAATGCGACAACTGGTGCCGCGATTCTCTTGGTGCCATTGAGTATGTCGCTCACACGACGCTCCAGGTCTGATGTTGGGTCCGCGAGTGCATGGCCAAATGACGCATGCGGGAGAGAATGAGATCCGATATCCACGAGTAATGCAGCGTACGCGCGAGGCGCCGGTAGCGCGGCCAGCACACGTTTGTCACAATCCATTTCGGTGCTGCGTCGCAGCCGGCGCACAATCAGCCACATTGCTGCGTTCCATGGAACGACCGCGGCTGCGAGCAACGCTGCGAGCATGACCGCGGGATCCCTGGCGAGAAGATGCTGGCGTTCATGTTCAACAATCAGTTGCTGCTGAGATGAATCGAGACGGAAAATCCAATCAGGCACGGCGATTTCGCTTTCCAACACACCGACTACCGCCGGACCGATACCATCAGTGACGAGAATGGGAACGCCTCGCACCGATGCGCGGCGCCACGATGTTCGGCGACGATGCAAACGAATTGCCGAACCGGCCAGAAGTGCAATTGTTATTGCACTCGCAACGCCCCAAAGGAGCAGCATTGTACTATCGAGTCGCTGCAGCAATGTGTTGCTTCGTAGCGCGAGCCAGCTTTCATCGACGCCGGACGCCACCGCGTTCCGGATCCGGTCGAGCCATGCATCGCGTGCGATGCCGGATGGAATCATTCGTGAAACTGTGCTTTGGTTAACGCCGGCAGCGCCATTGAGCACTGGCCCGGTCGTCTGCACCGAAGCACCAGTGCGTGTCGCAATCAGTCGCGCGTCAGCTGCTGATTGTGAGCGCCAGATCGCGGTCACATTGAGCAGCAAAGAAGCCACGATTGCAGCCAGCCAGATCATTCGCGCCGGTTTTCTGTTTGCGCGAAGGACTTGTTCGAGAAGTGCAGCCACGATCGCGCAGAGCGCGGTAACTATTGTGGCGTAGATCATCCAGGACGCGATCATTTTGGTCCTTCCTTGCCCTGGAGATGTTCCTGCAGCAACTGTCGCAGCCGTTCCAGCTTTTTGCGTCCCAGTTTCTGTTCGTGGACGAGGTGAGTGAGCAACAACTCATCCGAACCACCAAAAACCGTATCGACAAGGCGCTTGATGGCGCTCTTGCCGGCCGTCTCGCGATCGACTGTGGGGTGAAATCGGAAGGTTCGGCCGACTTCAGTGTGCTTGACATAGCCCTTCTGCTCGAGGATGCCGAGCATGGTGAGGACCGTGTTGTAGGCAAGATCGTCGCTCAATCGCTGGCGCACTTCGGCGGCAGTGGAGGGGCCGAACTCCCAGAGGACGGCCATGATGTCAAGTTCTCGTTCGGTGAATGAAATACTCATTGACGGGTCTCTCCTAAAGTCTTAGGAGCAAGTTACGGCAAGCCGGGTGACTTGTCAACTAGTGTTTTAGGTGTGACCCATGCCAGCCCTGAAGCGTTTGCTGCGTGCAGGCATTGCGCTTGCGGGGCAATTGCCGCGGAAGCGGCAAGAGGCCGGCTTTTCAACCTTGCTTGGAGAGAACGCAGATGAAACTCGGGAGAATGGTGGCAGCGGTGGCGTTATCGGCGGTCTGTGCATCGGCGGCGGCAGCGCAATCTGGTGGGCCAGAAATAACGGTTGGGCTGGGTGCGCTATCCTACATCACCAGCGACGGGGAA
The DNA here is from genome assembly GCA_964556695.1 of uncultured Gemmatimonadales bacterium. Classification (GTDB taxonomy): domain Bacteria; phylum Gemmatimonadota; class Gemmatimonadetes; order Gemmatimonadales; family Gemmatimonadaceae; genus CAZKXZ01. The sequence goes on along the minus strand of CAZKXZ010000049.1, from coordinate 33,110 downwards.
GACGTGTTCGCGTTTAATGTCAACCAGCAGACGGTGAGGCTGGGACTGCCGTTGACTTCAAAGGTCATGCTTGAGCCTACGTTAACGCTGGACTATTTCTCGTCGGATGGAACGTCCTTCACCGATCTGGGAATAGGCGCGTTCGTGCCCTTCTATCTCGGCGAGAGCACGTCGCGGGGATTCTATCTGGCACCGGGGGCATTCATCAACCATTCGAGTGTGAGCGACGATTTCTTCGGCGACGAATCCTCCTCGCAGGTGTCCCTTGCATTCGAACTGGGACACAAGAGCCGGATTTCCGACGCAGTGTCGCTCAGACTTGCGGGACAAATCGGTCAGGCACTCAGGAACGACGACAACGAAAGCTTTACCGCGATTCGCGGAATAATCGGCCTCTCAGTAAGACTCAAATAGCTGGGGACGTGTCCCTCGTGTACCACTGGGGACAGGTCGGGCGTGTACCAGTAGTGGTCTGTAATCGCAGGGCGTGCATCGGTTTGCATTGGGGACGTGTCCCTCGTGTACCATCGGGGACAGGTCGGCCGTGTACCGCCACGGTGCCCGAGGTGATGCGTCCCCAGTCGCACGGTCGCGAAGTATTATTCGCACCATGCAAGTCCTGCTGGTCAATCAGAGTGAAGTAGCCCGTCTTCTGCCAATGTCCGAGTGCATCGGCGTCATGGCCGGTGCACTCGAGACACTCTCGCGCGGCGGGGCTGTGCTTCCCCTGCGCACGGTGCTCCGGCTCCCCGACGGACAGAACGCCTTTGCCGTGATGCCGGCGTTCATGGAATCGCCGCATGTTATGGGCGTGAAGTCAGTCTCCATCTTCCCGGGCAACCACGGAACCTCACTTGATTCGCACCAGGGCGCGGTGCTGCTATTCGACACCGGCAATGGAAGCGTGCTCGCCGTGATGGACGCCAGTTCGATTACCGCAATTCGCACCGCCGCTGTTTCGGCGGTCGCAACTCGCGCACTTGCACGAGGTGATTCAACTGAACTCGCAATTCTAGGATCCGCAGTTCAGGCGAGAACACACTTGGAAGCCATGCTGCTCGTGCGTCCCATCAAACATGTTCGCGTCTGGAGTCGCCACTCCGAGAGCGCGAATGCATTCGTCGAGTCCGCGCGTGCGCGACATTCTGTTCCCATTGAGACATTTGAATCTGCTCGTGCGGCGGTTGACGGCGCTGACATCATTTGCACGACCACTGCTTCGCGCGAGCCCGTGCTTAATGGCGAGTGGATAAGCAAGGGCGCGCACATCAATGCGGTCGGAGCCAGTGCTGTTTCGTCGCGCGAGTTGGACTCACAGGCAGTTGCGCGCGCCCGGCTCTTTGTGGATCGGCGCGAGTCTGCGCTCAATGAATCCGGTGATTTTCTGATTCCAAGGAAGGAAGGACTCGTGGGCGACGATCACATCCTCGCCGAAATCGGCGAAGTGCTGCTGGGTCGCCACCCCGGTCGCAAAGCGGACGAAGAGATCACCTTGTTCAAATCGCTGGGCCTCGCGATCGAAGATCTAGCATCGGCGCACCACATCTATGAAAAAGCGATGCGCGACGGTTCGGGTACTCGCGCGGAACTGGGCGGAGGACGCGATTAAGCCGCTCGTCGCGCCAACTCTCGAAGAGATTCAGGCGGCGCGTGTTCGTATTGCCGGATCGATTTTCCGCACGCCACTTGTTCGCCTGAATGTCGACGATGCACCTGCTGAGATCTATTTGAAGCTGGAGAATCTCCAGCCGATTGGATCGTTCAAGATCAGAGGCGCGGCGAATGCCATGCGTCTCATGCCGCGCGAACTGCTCGCTGATGGTGTCTATACCGCGAGTGCGGGCAACATGGCGCAGGGGGTAGCACTGAGCGCGCGCCAACTCGGCGTGAAGTGCAGAGTAGTAGTTCCCGATCGCGCTCCGCAGACCAAACTCGAAGCAATCACCCGGCTCGGCGCCGAGATCATCATGACATCGTATGATGCGTGGTGGCAGGTGCTGATGGAGCATCACTACGATGGTGTGCCGGGCGTTTTTATACATCCGGTTTCGGATCAGGGAGTAATCGCCGGGAATGCGACGATTGGTCTGGAGATTCTCGAAGACCTGCCGGACGTCGACACAGTTCTGGTTCCATATGGTGGTGGTGGGCTGTCATGTGGAATTGCCTCGGCACTGCGCGTTCTCAAACCCGCAGCGCGCGTTTTTCCCTGCGAGTCGGAGTCGGCTGGTCCTTACTCCGCAGCACTCAAGGTAGGGCGACCACGAATCATTGAGCCCAAACCGAGTTTTGTTGATGGTGTTGGAGGGAAAAGCGTTCTCGAGGAGATGTGGCCGTTGGCGACGTCGCTATTTCCAGTGTCGCTCATGGCGTCGGTAGCTGAAATAGCTGGAGCGATTCGCGTTATCGCTGAGCGCAACAGAGTAATCGCTGAAGGAGCCGGCGCCGTTGCGGCGGCGATTGCGATGGCCGGCAGGGCAGGGGGCGGGAAGATTGTCTGCGTCGTGTCGGGCGGTAATCTGGACACGGTGAAACTGCAGACAATACTGGCCGGAGGAGTACCGTAAATAACGAACGGGGACAGGTCCGCCGGGGACACATCAACCTGACGTGTCCCCGGCGGACCTGTCCCCGTTGCCGCTTGCACCGCGCGGCACAACGAGTGCATTATCGCCGTATGAATCGTCGCTCATTCCTCGCGCGCAGCGCTACGATGTTGGGCCTCGCACCGATCGCGTCGCGTCGCGCACTTGAGCCGCGTTCCTCGCAGACCGCAACGTGGAATTCTTTCGCGCCCCTTCCGAGTCCGTCGCAGTTGCAATGGCAGAGGGATGAACTCGCGCTTTTCCTCCACTTCGGTGTGAACACTTTCACTGATCGCGAATGGGGCGACGGCAAGGAAGATCCTGCGATTTTCAATCCCACGCGACTGGATACGCGGCAATGGGCGAAGACCGCGCGAGCCGCGGGGTTCCGCGCGATGATTCTTACGGCGAAACATCACGATGGCTTCTGTCTTTGGCCAACTACCACTACGAAGCACAGCGTGGTCAGCTCGCCGCTGCGTGGCGGAAAAGCGGACGTCGTTCGCGAGTTCGTCAGTGCGTGTCGTGCGGAAAATCTGCGCGCGGGACTGTATCTGTCGCCTTGGGATCGCAATAATCCCACGTATGGCGACTCGCCGCGCTACAACGATTTGTATTGCGATCAGCTCACGGAATTGCTCACGCGATACGGCGATATTGCGGAGGTCTGGTTCGACGGCGCCAACGGTGAAGGTCCCAATGGCAAACGGCAGGAGTACGATTGGCCGCGCACCTGGGCTCTCGTTCGCAAACTGCAACCGAAGGCGGTGATCTTCTCCGATGCAGGTCCCGACGTGCGCTGGTGCGGCAATGAACGCGGCTACGCGGGTGAACCCAACTGGTCGACGGTTGATCCAACGATCGTGACCTATCCCGGCGTGAGCGGCCCACGGGTGAGCGCTGCGCTGCAAAACGGTGATCCCGCAGGAACGGTGTGGCGACCGGCGGAGGCCGATACATCAATCAGGCCCGGCTGGTTTCATCATCCGGCGGAAGACGCGCGCGTCCGCACCGGCGATCAACTTCTGGAACTCTACTTCCGCTCAGTGGGACGCAACTCGAAGTTGCTGCTGAATGTTCCTCCAACGCGTGACGGCTTGCTTCATGATGCAGACGTCGCATCGCTGACCACGTTCGCGGAGAAACGCCGAGCACTCTTTGAGAATGATCTGGCTGCGGGGAAAAGGATCATCTGGCAAGCAGCAGGGCCTGCAAGTGCAGAATTGAATCTGGGGCGCGCGACGAATGTGAGTATTGCAAGGCTGGAAGAGGACATCACCAAAGGCCAATCAGTTTCTCGCTACACACTCTTCGGGTCCGATGGCGGCGATTGGCGTCAGCTTTCGACAGGCACAACAATCGGGTACGCGCGACTGGACCGATTTCCGGCGACGTCGATGAGTCGCGTGCGTCTGGTGATCGACTCCGCGGTATCTCAACCGCAGCCGATCAAGATCAGACTCTTCGGATAGGGCGAACCTTGCTTAGCGGACGGTGAATTCTCCGCGCAGGCGAATGTCTTTCGACGACCCGCCGATCATCACGCGAAAGCGGCCCGGCTCCACGACCCATTTCATGTCGCGATCCAGCATTTTCAGATGCTCACGCGATAACCGGAATACGATTTCCTTTTCCTCGCCCGGCGCAAGTGCGACACGCGCAAATCCCTTCAATTCGATGAGCGGTCGGGCGACTGATGTGAGGAGGTCGCGCACGTAGAGCTGCACAACTTCATCGCCGGCGCGTGCGCCTGAGTTTTTCACTCGGAGAAACACCGCAATGGTATCGCTGGCCGTTATCTCGGCGGGTTCCATACGCAGTGTCGAGTACTCGAAGGTTGTGTAACTCAGGCCGAAGCCGAAGGGGAACAGGGGCTGGCCGGTCAAATCCAGGTAATCATCACCACGACCGGTGGGCTTGTGATTGTATGTGAGCGGCAGCTGGCCTTCAAAAACCGGAAAGGTGAACGGCAGGCGGCCGGCGGGATTGTAGTCGCCGAAAATCACGTCCGCGACAGCATGCCCACCCTGTTCGCCAGGATACCACGCGTCGACAATCCCAGCGACGCGATCCATCCATGGCGACATTGTGATGGCACTCCCGCCAATCAGCACGACGACAACCGGTTTCCCCGTCGTAGCAAGGCTCGTAATCAGTTCTTCCTGATGCCCGGGCAATTTGAGCAGAGCCCGATCGCGAAACTCTCCCTCCTCTATTCCCGCAACCACGATCACCGCATCACTGGTGCGCGCAAAAGCAACAGCGCTGTCGATGCGCGCGCGCCAGTCAGCGCGCACGCCGGCGTCCCAGATAAGTTTCACGCGTGCGTTGCCGGTGCTCTCGAAATACTCGATGCGCACGTCGTGTGTACTGCCCGGAGCCAGTGTAACATCGGCCAGTTTGCTTCCGTAGGAACGCTTGATCCAGTTATCGATGATCAGGCGTCCGTCGATGTACAACCTGTATCCATCGTTTCCCTCGACACCGATCCTCTTCACGCCGGAAGCTGGTACCGTGATCCTTCCGGTCCAGCGAACTGAATACCAGTCGAAGGGAATGCCGCGCCCGGGAGCGTTGAGGGTCCAGCCGAAGTTCACCTGGGCATCGTTACGAACGAGACGTGCCGTACCATCGAGCCGGTTGTTATCGAAATACTCACCGCGTAATCCACGCGCAGGTTGTGCGCCGGCATCGCCTGCGGACGACAGATATTCACCCGGAACGATTGTGTATTCGGGGGCCAGTCGCTCCGCACCTACCGCGTAGCGCACTCGCGCTGAACCAATCTTGGCACGAACTCCGTCAAGCACAGATACCTTCGCGATTCCAGGTCCGCTGTATCCACCCAACCGCGCCTCGGAAGCATCTGCGCCAATGACCGCTACAGAGCCAAGTGATTTGCTCAACGGCAGAGCACCGCGATCGTTGCGCAGCAGAACCATGGAAGCGCGCGCTGCTGCGCGCGCCAGATCCAGATGCGATGCATGGCCATTCCAGAACGCGGCACTGTCAGCATTCACAAAGGGCCGCTCGAACAATCCCAGCTGGAATTTGGCGCGCAGCACGCGACTCACCGACGCATTCACCACAGAATCGGGAATTGAACCGTTGCGAAATGCAGCCTGGTAGCCACGATACTGCGGATACGATGACTGAAAAATCACATCGAGCCCCGACAACAACGCGTTGGTTGTAGCCGTTCCCGAACTCGCCTCGGTGTGATGCAGCACTGTCGATCCGCCGGTTGCTGCTGCGTCTGAAATGACAAAGCCGGTGAATCCCCAATCCTTCTTGAGTTTTGCATTCAACAGCGCTGCGTTCTGCGTGGCCGGCGATCCGTCGACCGAGTTGTAGGCAGTCATGATAGAGCGTGCGCCGGCGCGATCGATCGCCGCCCTGAATGGCGGAAAGTGAATTTCCTCGAGCAGCCTCGCGCTGATATCGATGGGATAAGAATCCCGTCCGCCTTCCCCAACATTGGCTACGAAATGTTTGGGCGTGGCGACTATGCCGGCTCGTTCGAACGCGCCGCTGAAGGCCACCCCCATGGCAGAGCTCAGATACGGGTCTTCACCGTAACTCTCCTCAACACGCCCCCAGCGCACATCGTTGGCGATGTTCACTACAGGAGAGAGTACCTGTCGCACCCCTCGGCTGCGCGTTTCGCGCGCAATGGCGGCTGCAACCGAACCAACGAGCGAGGTATCCCACGTAGCCGCGAGCGCAATCGCATGCGGGAATGTCGTCGCGCCCTCGCGCATCAATCCGTGAACAGCCTCATCGAAAGGAATGATGGGAATGCCAAGTCGTGTCTTTTCGACGAAGTAGCGCTGGATGGAGTTAATGCGCTCCGCGTGCGCACGCGCCATCGGATTGCCGGTGCCACCCGCGGCCGCAGCAGCGTTTGGCGCAACAGAAATCTGCAGCCCAAAGATCCCGTTCGAGTAGTCGTACTCCGGAGTATCGAGATCACCCGGAATCATGAACAGCTGCCAGAACTTCTCATCAGGGGTCATGCGTCCCACCAGATCGCGCATGCGCTCCTCGACAGGTAGCGACGCATTCTTGTAAGGGAGTGGCTGGAGCACCTGCGTAGCTCCAATTCGCACCACAGCAATGGTGCCGAGGATGATCAGTGAGGCGCGAAGTATCCGCATGACTCAACATATGCCCAGAGAGATGTGACAGCGCAAGCCTCATCCGGTTTTCAAGCGCGGGCGGGAATCCATCAAGAGGATCAAGTGATCAAGTCGCTAAATGATCAAATGATCAAATGATCAAATGAACAATTGATCATGTGATCGAGATCTGAGATCGCAATCTCTTGGTCAATTGATCATTTGATCGATTGATCATTTGATCACTTTGTCGCCTCGGCGCTTGGGAGATTGACTCAACGGTTACATGCCACCCATTCTTCCCCAGTGCCCACAAGCCCCCCACAGCTGTCCCTCGAACAAAGAATCGAGGTAGAAACCCCAGAGCAGGTAGTCTTCGACTACACAATCGCGGGCGTGGGATCGCGCGCCGCTGCGGCGATGCTCGACTACCTCATCTGTTTTCTCCTGCTCGTCGTGGTGGTCGTCATCACGGCGCTCACAAGTTCCCGGCTGGGGAGACGGGTGAGTTTGGACGTCACATCTGGCTGGGTAGCCGCGATAATCGTCCTGGCGCAGTTCGCAATAGTCTGGGGTTACTACGTGCTGTTCGAGGGCCTGGCCGACGGTCAGACCCCTGGCAAACGCGCGTTCAAACTGCGCGTCGTGCAGGACGGCGGATACTCGGTGTCGTTCGCGGCATCCGCGGTTCGCAACCTCGTGCGCATTATCGATCTCCAGCCCGGCTTTTCGTACGCCGTTGGCATGTTCAGTGTCATCCTCTCCAAATCAGGAAAGCGACTGGGTGACTACGCTGGCGGCACGATGGTGGTGCGCGAGCGGATTGTGCATCTGCCCGCAGCACCTTCGCGTGACGCTGCCGCAGGCAATGTGCACGTTACCGCGCAACTGAGCGACGATGAGTATGCCGTCCTGGAGCGGTTTCTCACCCGACGCGGCGCTCTCGCACCCGCACAAAGACGCGCGATCACCGGCGATCTGGCGGTGCGCTTCAGCACGCGGCTACCCGCGGGCCAGAATTCGGTGGATGAAAAACTGGTGGCGCTGTACGAAACGGAGCAGGCGCTTCGGGCTCGAGGTATCGCCGCGCGCAGCGACAAGGGCGCAGCACGCGAGCAGCATGCCATCGTCGCCGCCGGTTCGGCCCGCTGGAGCGCATTCGCCGCGATGCTTGCCGATGCGCAGACACGTGGCCTCAAGCGGCTCTCGGAATCCGAGGTCGTCGAGTTTGTGGCGCGCTATCGCGAGATGTCCACCGACCTCGCAAAACTGCGAACTGCTGCGCGCGGTCGTGATTCGGAATCTCTGTTCTATTTGAGCCGTCTCGTTGCAGGCGGACACAATCTTCTCTACAAGCAGCGGCAGCTGGACCCCACTGTGGCGTGGAAATTCATCACGATCACGGTGCCGCAGGAAGTTCGCCGCAGCGCTGGACCAATCCTGTTGGCCGCTCTGCTTCTCTTTGGTCCCGGTGCCGCCGCGTACGTCGCCGTGGTGCGCGACCCGGCACTCGCGAAGGAATTCCTGTCGCCAGTAATGCTGGAGCGAGCCGCGACCGCGCTGGAACGCGAGCGCAAGGGTGGCGGCTACATCGACGCAAGAAATGCCGGCCCCCAGATGGCCAGTCAAATCGCCACCAACAACGTGCAGGTCACTTACCTCGCATTTGCGATGGGAATTACTGCTGCGATCGGAACCGTGCTTGTTCTCGTATTCAATGGCGTGCAGCTGGGCGGCGGGCTGGGAATTTTTGCGAGCGCCAACGCACTACATCAGATTGGGGCGTTCGTGCTTCCCCACGGTGTTCTGGAGCTCACGGCAATCTGCATTGCTGGCGGCGGAGGCATCCTCCTCGGTTCGGCATTCCTTCTTCCGGGCGCACTCACACGACGTGAAGCCCTCGTTGTAAACGGCCGTCGCGCGATACGGCTCATTATGGCATCGACGCTCTTTCTGATCATCGCGGGGCTCATCGAGGGATTCGTTTCACCGCTCAATCTCCCACTCTCTGCAGCGTATGCGATCGCCGGTGCGACCGGAGTGCTCATGCTCATCTACATCTTTGGCGCGCCGGGTGATGCAGAAGGAGCCCCGGAGGAAGAGCATGCGTATGGGCGCCGCGCGCTCGAGCTCAAACCGGAATAGGGAACGCTCCTTAGGAATGCCGATCGGGGGCGACCTATGGCCGGACCACTGGACATTCCTTCACAGGCGTAGTACATATAGTTAGCGCAATTGATATGTACTACCGTCTGGGCCGGAGGGGCAATGGCGAAGGCACGCAGCCGCGGCGCAAAGGCGCCGGATCGTATCCGCAAGAACATCGACATCGACGCGACCAAGCTGGCAGCGGCGCGCCGTATCCTGGGCGCGCCCACCGATACCGCTACCGTGGACCAGGCGCTCGACGACCTGATTTTTGTGCACGAATTGGGTGCGGCGATGGACGCGCTGACAGCTGCCGGCGGGTTGACACCGATGGAGCCTGCGTCCGCAAGGCCGCTGAGACCGCGACGTGTCGCTGAACCCTGAGCGTGGGCGCGGTCGTGCTCTACGCGTTTGACTCGAACTTTTACATCGCCGCGCAGCGAAACCCGCGCGAGCGTGCGATCTTCGATCGAATGCTGGTCGCCGTCGGGAGGAACCTGCGACTCCCGGCGGTGGTCGCGCTGGAACTGCGGGCCGGCGTTCGCCATGCAGACCAGCGCAATGCGCTCGAGCATCTGGTGGAGCAGTTCGTGCTGCGCGACCGCGTGCTTGTGCCCAGCCTGAAGGCATTTCTCGAAGCGGGAAGGGTGCTCGCCGATCTTTCCACCCGTGAGGGGTACACGTACGCGCGGGCGGAGCGCTCACTCACAAATGACGCGCTGATCGCGGCGAGTTGCCGGGAGGCACGAGTCACTCTAGCGACGAACAACCAGGACGACTTCGCTCGCATTCAGCGGCATTTGCGCGGATTCCGTTTTGTCACGCCGGCCGCGCTTGGCACGTAGCCGCGACGGATCGCCTACAACGAGGCGCGCGCCTTCAACTGCAAATAACGATTGATCACCGCGGCACTCATTTGCTGCGGCGAAACATCGAGAACGGACACTCCCGCGCGCCGCATGCGCGTGAGCGCCTCCTCACGCGCCGACACCAGTTCCTCGGCCGCCGCACTCTCGAACAGTGAACCAGACGAAGTGCGAGCCACAGGAGTCGCGACTGACATGAGATGATCATTCCGTAAAGCAACCACCAGAGGCAAGTGCCGCACCGCGCTCCGCACCGTGTGCGCAATAATCGATTGCGACGACCGCGAATCAATCACATCCGAAAAAAGCACGATGAGCGAACGTTTCCGGTGCCGCGCGGCAATCGTGCGAAATGCCATAGCATAATCCGGCTCCACCATCGTCGCCCGCGCCACCAGTAGCGCCGAACGAATGCTCACCAGTGCCGTCGACCCGCGCGCCGGCGGCACGAAGGCGCGTATCTGATCATCGAAAATCATGAGGCCAACCGCATCACGCGACTGGCTCGCCACATCGGCAAGCACCAGCGCCGACGACAACGCGTATTCGAAGCGCGAAAGATCACCCGCGAGCTGCGTCATCATGCGTCCCGCGTCCAGTACGATCATTATGCTCTGACCCTGCTCAACCGTGTACTCGCGGGTAATGATCGCACTGCGCCGCGCGGTCGCCTTCCAGTCAATACGCCGGGGATCATCGCCGCGCGCATACTCGCGCAGATGCGAAAAATTGGTACCCTGACCACGACGACGAACAGCGCGAACACCGGCATCGCGCAAACGATGCTGCAGCGCCAGAAGACGGTAACGCCTGATTCCCAGCAGCGACGGCGCAACCAGTACAGCATCTTCAATCGGATACACAAGAGAGCGCTGCACGAGCCCCAGTGCTCCCTGCAACACAAGCACGGCCGGTCCTGGTGCATGCGGACCGCGCTCGTTCGCAATGAACTCGAATGGCAGCTTGACCTCGCCGCCCGCCGGGAGCACAAGGCGCAGCGGCTCACCACTCTTCTTGCCGAGCGCGCGCGGAAAACTGTCATGCAGTATCGCTGTCACAGCGCGCGGCCACAGCGAACGCACCCGATATTCTCCCTCCGACCTGTCGCCAATTCCCACGGTTCCGGGAACGCTGCGCTCCAGAAGGATCTCCCTATGGCCTGGTAGAAATACAGCATCGACTATTACTCCTACCGCGAGCAACAGCGTCACGCTCACAGCGGCAATGAATCCGGCCTGTATTCCAGAGAGCAACCAGAAGGGCGCGAGAAGGGCAATCACGACAGCAAGCTGTCGCGTAGGACTATAGCGGAAAAGCCCGCGCATTTTCATTGCGGTGCCGGCACCCTTGTCAGTATCGCCTGCAACACGTCGTCACTGGAGCGTCCTTCCACCTCCAGCTCCGGCGCCAGCATGATGCGATGCCGCAAAACTGACGGCGCATAATCCTTCACATCATCAGGCGTAACAAAATCGCGACCGCTGAGAAGAGCCGCGCCGCGCGCAGCACGGAAAAGCGCAACAGTCGCCCGAGGTGAACCGCCCAGGGTAAGCGCAGGATCGTCACGCGTGGCGCGCACAATAGCCGTGATATACTCCCTTACCTCAGGAGCGACATTCACCTTGTCCACCGCGGCACGCAGGGCACGACAGCGTTCCGCATCGAGAAGTGGTGGTGGCACTACATCGCTCGTCTTCTCACCATCAAATCCCCTCGCGTATTGATCCAGAATCCCTACCTCTGCATCGCGCTGCGGATACGGTACACGGATCTTGAGAAGAAAGCGGTCCAGCTGCGCTTCAGGAAGCGGATACGTTCCCTCGTATTCCACCGGATTCTGTGTGGCGAACACTGTGAACAGATCACCCAAAGGTCGAGCGGTACCGTCGACAGTTACCTGGCGCTCCTGCATCGCTTCCAGCAGCGCCGCCTGGGTTTTTGCTGGTGCACGATTGATTTCGTCCGCAAGCAGCAGATCAGTAAAGATCGGCCCCGCATGGAATTCGAATGTGCGGGAGGAGTCGCGCAGAATACTCACACCCGTGATGTCGGACGGCATGAGATCCGGTGTGAACTGCACACGACCGAAGCGCGCGTTGAGCACACCTGCCAGCACACGCACCAGCATCGTCTTCGCCGTACCCGGCGCTCCCTCCAGCAATGCATGGCCGCGGGCGAGAAATGCAACGAGCGCTTCCTCAATAACCCGCTCCTGACCCAGCACGCGTGTGGCAACGAGATCCTGAATGCTGCGCAGCGTACCGGAGACTTCTTCAGCTATTGTCACTCGATAATGTCCTCTCGATGTGTTCGATGGCTTCGCCAACGTGAATGAAATCCGCAGGTTTGCGCGCAACACTTGTGGCGCTGAGCACCACTTCGACGTCGCTCGCCAGCTTGGGATACCGCTTTGCAACATTGCGCAGGAATTCCTCGTCGCTGCCACGCTTCCAGGTGGCCGCGTCGCGCCGCCGCCGCAATCCGCGCAACAAAAGGTTGGTACCGCGCTTCGTTGCGCCTATCTGTTCGTACGCCCGCGAGAGCGCGCCTACATGTTCGAGCGGTGAACGCCGCTCGATCCGTTTGCGCGGCCGCGGAACAATCGGGCGCACACCAGCGGCAATCAGCAGCACCAGCGCCGCGACGATAATCTGCGACACCGTTCGTCCCAGCGCATTTCCCGTCATGGCGCGGCGCATCACACGCATCGTACTCGGCTGCGTTCCGTACCCGTGATGGTGCTCGTCGAAAACAACCTGGCCGCCGGGCGAGCCGGTGAGCCATTCCAGCAACCTGATCCCCACCACACCGGCTCTGTGGTTGCACAACTTGAGCACATCGTTGCGCAGAAAAACCGGATCCGAAAGAACAACAACTCTACCTCTTCCCAGCGCTGCACCGATGGCCGCGGCACGCGGTGTGTCACGGGCGATGACCTGCATGAGGGTCACCGTGTCTCGCATTATGGTGCTGTCCGCCCTGATCGTGCGCAGCAGAGTCGTGCCGCGATAGGGATCCAGGTCCAGTATTCCACCGGAGCAATGCTCCCCACGCCACACCATCGTGGCTGGCACACCAGCGCTGTCCACAACCGCAGCGGGCGCCGACGCGCGCACACGGATACCGAGTGAGTCCGCCAGATCGTCCCCATCGGGCGCCACATAAAGAAGCCCGGCGCCCTCTCGCACGGCATTGAGGAGTGCGTGAATCTCCTCTGCCGAGAGTGGAATGGGCGGCGCCAGCACAGCGTAGACCGCGGCGCGCGCGAGCGGCTCGGCGAATGGTTCGATGCGACGTTCGACTTTCCAGCCAAGTCTTTCGGTCGCTTCGAAGAAAGCGCGTGCTCCTCCCGGTCGCGCCGAGTGCGTGGACAGCATGGCCGCGCCGCTGCCGTCCACCACCGGTGTGAGGAGCACGATGACCACGATCGCAACCAACAGGAGCGGAAGTATCACCCGCGGAGCCAGCAGCCGATTGAGAAAACCGTCAGCCATTTTTTCGCGTTATTGCGGTGGCAAGCGAAAGCAGCCGGTCGTATCGTTCCCTGTCGCAACTGCCAAGGCCATAGATGACGACCTCATATGAACGCGCAAAATCACGATAGTTGCCGAAGACCCGCGATGACCTGGCGCGCAAGTCGCGAGCGTAGTCACCAACGGTCTTTGACGGATGCAGGATCACACTTTCACGCTGGGCGAGCCACTCGAGAAGATGCCGGTAGATGGCGTGCGCCGCTTCTGTGTATTTCCCCTCGGATGCGAAACGCTGCGCTACCAGCCAGGCATCCTGCATCTCGTCACCCGTTTGCCCTGAACGACGGTATCCGAGCAGCTGCGCCTTCAGCTGGGCGCGCCGGTATGCCAGGTAGATGCTGCGACCAATTATCGCCACAACCATGAGTGCAACGAGCATCTTTACGCAAAAAGCAAGGAAGGGATGCTCGCGTGCCGCCTGCTGCAGGCTTTCCAGAATCATGTTTATCCACGCGAACAGCTTGTCGCCAAGCGTTTGTTTCAGCGACTTGTTGAACGCCGCATTGCGAAAGACACTGGCCACGGTGTCGCGGATGGCCGTTTCGCTGAGCTGACCCTGAAACATTGGCTGCCTTGAATTCCGGGCCGCTCAGCGCGCTGGCTGGCCGAGCGCTGTATCACCCAGGTCTTTCGTCATGAGTTCGATGTCAAAGCCTTCCTTGCGGATGCGCAGGTCGTAGTACAGCAGCGTTTCCACGAGCGCGTTCATCGGCTGGACGAGAATCGTCGCGATAGTGGTGAGTACAGTGGGGAGTACCTCGGTGTCGATGAACATCGCAGGGATGGTGGCAAGCAACACCAGCCCAGTGGAAACGATGTACGTGACGGCCAGCGTGCCGAGTACCGGCCATCTGAATCCCGATGTGAGTTCGGCCGAGCGACGCATGCTGTCGACGGAACTGACGCCTTCGAGCACAACGATTGTCGTGGCGGCGAAAAAAGTCACCCACGCCCAGATGGCGCCGACACCCAGAAAAAAGAAACCAATGAACATCGCAAGAATTCGCAGGAATCCAGCGGCGACGATCGGCCAGAAGCGTGAGAGCGTGTGGCGCAGCGCGGCAGCGATATCGATCTCCCTGCCGAGGTAGATCTCGCTGGCCGCCACTGTCATTCCAGCGTTGACAACGGTGAGCCAGAACATCGACACGACCATCATGAGCACTGCTGTGAAGGCAACCGCGGTGGCTTCACTGCCCACTGCGCGCGTGACGAGCATGAACGCGATGAGATATGGCAGATAGCCAATAGCCATGATCGTGACGAACTTGAGATAGTCGCGCTTGAGCAGCGAAAAGGCTGCGTCGATGATTTCCAGGCCCGAGCGTGGTCGCAGGGCTGTTTCTGCCATCTGAGAAACTCCTGTCGTTATGCCGGAGTGAGTGTGGGACAGCGGTTCGCGCGCTCTCATTTTCGCGGCGACACATGAGTATACAGGCCGCGGGGTCCTTCCGCGCCCCGGCCGTGGGCCCCATCACTGGCGCCACAGAGAGAAATCCCTAACTTGGAGAGGTGGCTGGGCGGTTCCATAGCTGCCTTAGCCGCGGTCGCTGCGCAATGCGGCAGCAGCGATTCCAGCACCACTGAACTCACGGAGCGGTAGAGACCATGCCAGTCACATTCACGCTCAACGGAAAGCCCACAACAGTGGACGTTCCCGCGGACACCCCGCTACTCTGGGTGTTGCGCGACACGCTTGACCTGAAGGGCTCCAAATTTGGATGCGGGCTTGGGCAATGCGGAGCCTGCACCGTCCATCTCAACGGAGCAGCCGTTCGCTCGTGCAATCGAGCTGTTTCGACGATCGCCGGCGCGAGGGTCACGACCATTGAAGGGCTGTCCGCCGAGGGCACTCACCCGCTGCAGCGCGCATGGGAAGAAATCGATGTGCCGCAATGTGGTTATTGCCAGGCAGGGCAGATCATGACCGCCGCCGCACTGCTGGCGACCAAGCCGCAGCCGACGGATGCTGATATCGACACCGCGATGCAAGGGAATATCTGTCGCTGCGCAACCTACATTCGAATCCGTTCGGCCATACACCGAGCCGCAACCATAGCACAAACGAATCCGGCCGGACGTTCCGGCGGTTCCAACCCGTAAGGAGGACATATGACTACCACCTTGCGCGTCAACCGTCGCCAGTTTCTTCACGTTTCCGCCGTGGCAGGCGGAGGTCTGCTCATCTCGTCATATGTCGACACAATGGGCCGCGCTTCTGAAGCGCTGGGCGCCGAAACGAGAGCTGACTTCACACCAAATGTTTTCATCCGCATGACTGCTGATGGAAAGGTGAACATCATTGCGAAGAATCCCGAGATCGGTCAGGGCGTGAAGACGATGTTGCCGATGATCATCGCGGACGAACTGGATGTTGCATGGAAGGACGTCACCGTCGAGCAGGCGCCGCTCGACTCGACCAAGTATCAGAATCAGTCCGCTGGTGGAAGCACTGCGACGCCGAACAGCTGGACGCCCATGCGTCAGGTTGGCGCGGCAGGTCGTTCCATGTTGATCGCCGCAGCCGCGCAGACATGGAGCGTGCCGGCGGCCGAATGCACAACGGAACCGGGTGTTGTTGTGCACCGGGCGAGCAATCGACGGCTGCCGTACGGGCAACTTGTCGATAGAGCAGCAACTCTCACGCCTCCAGATCTTGCATCGGTAACACTCAAGCAGCCCAGTGAATACCGGATTATCGGAACGCGAGTTCCCGGAGTGGACAATCGCGCTATTGTAACGGGCAAGCCGCTTTTCGGAATTGATGTCGTGCGCCCGGGAATGTTGTACGCGGTGTTCGAGAAGTGCCCTGTGTTTGGCGGAAAAGTTGTGAGCGCCAATCTCGTTGAGATCAAGGCTTCGCCTGGGGTGAAGCACGCGTTTATTGTACCGGAGACCGGCACGGCGCGCGACCGTCTTTACAGCGGTGTTGCGATTGTTGCTGATACCTGGTGGGCCGCGCGCAGTGCGCGAACCAAACTGAAAGTTGTCTGGGATGAAGGGCCGACAGCATCGCAGAGCAGCGTTGGCTACGCAACGCAGGCTGCCGCTCTTTCCAAGCAGCCGCCGGCGCGCTCGGTTCGGAATGACGGCGATGCGACCACCGCGCTTGCCAGCGCGGCGAAGGTTGTCGAAGCCGCGTATTTCTATCCCTTCCTGGCGCATGCACCCCTCGAGCCGCAGAACTGCACGGCGCATTGGCACGATGGCAAGATGGAAATCTGGTGTCCATCGCAGACGCCTCAGAGTGGGCGCACGCTTGTTGCCAACACGCTCGGCATTCCGGCGGATACCATCACAGTCAATCTCACACGCATGGGTGGCGGATTTGGCCGCAGGCTCACCAACGACTACATGGTCGAAGGGGCGTGGATAGCGAAGGAAGTCGGTGTTCCGGTCAAGCTGCTCTGGACTCGCGAAGACGACATTAAACACGATTTCTATCGTCCCGCGGGCTTCCACTATTTCAAGGGTGGTGTTGACGCTGCGGGCAAGCTCGTTGCCTGGGTTGATCACATGGTGACATTCGCAGGGGCTCAGAGTGCGACGGTGGGAGCTGGCGAGTTCCCCAATGGTTTCGTTCCCAATCTTTCGGTTGGCATTTCGGATATGCCGCTTGGTGTTCCCACAGGCGCATTGCGCGCACCGGGAAGCAATGGTCTGGGCTTCGCGATGCAGGGGTTCATCGATGAAATGGCGCACGCAGCTGGAAAGGATCCGGTGCAATTCAGGCTGGACCTTCTGAACAGTCCGATCGCGGCACCTGCTCCTGATCCGGCTGCTGCCGGTCGTGCCGGTGGACGCGGCGGTGGTGGCGGTGGTGGGTTCAGTGCAGAGCGCATGCGCGGAGTGTTACAACTGGTTACGGAAAAATCGGGGTGGGGAAAGACGCAGCTTCCGCGCGGTACCGGAATGGGAGTCGCGTTCTACTTCAGTCATCGCGGACACTTTGCCGAAGTGGTTCAGGTTACGGTGAGTCGCGATGGAGTAGTGAAGCTTGACAAGGTTTGGGTTGCCGGAGACATCGGCAGCGAGATCATCAACCTGAGCAACGCCGAGAACAACACGCAGGGCGCGGTGCTGGACGGAATCTCCGAAGCACTGGGTCAGGAGATCACGATCGAGAAGGGCGCGGTGGTTCAGGCGAGCTTCGCCAACAACCAGTTCCCGTTGATCCGCATGTCGCAATCGGCACCGGTGGAAGTTCACTGGCTCAAGACAGCCAATGCGCCTACGGGTCTTGGTGAGCCAGGATTGCCGCCCGCGATTCCGGCGCTATGCAATGCGATATTTGCGGCGACGGGGAAGAGGGTGCGTTCGCTGCCGCTTAGTAAACAGGATTTGCGGTGGAGCTGAGACGAGTGACGAGTGACGCGTGACGAGGGAAGGATGGGCATCCATTCATATCGATGCCCATCCTCTGCTCGTCACGCGTCACCAGTCACTCGTCACTTAATTGTGTAACGTACCAGTCGTTGATAAACGATGTCGGGCTGGATATATCTGTCGACGATTACATTGCCTGCGCGATCGCGACCCTGACTCCTTATTACTCTGGAGCTGTCGGAGCGCACCAGCACTCCCGCTTTCTCAGCCACGTAGAATGCGGATCCCGTGAAGTGAATTATGTTGCGGCCCGGTTGTTCGAAAGCTATGCGACCGCGATAGCGTCCATCCGCGCCCAGGATGTCAACCACCAGTGAGTCCGAAGTGTCGGCCGGGACTTTGCTTAGATCAAGGCGCCGCACGGCGATTGAGCCATCATCGCCGATCCACACGTTGCCAATTACAGGTCTGTGTTTGGGCAAAGGCAGCTCACGCATTTTGGGAAGAACCTCGCGGAGCCAGAATGCGGCTGATGAATCGCCATCCGCCGCGCGCGTCCTGTATGTGCGTGACGCCGATTCCGCGTACTTCTCAATCAGTTGCGGCGTCACGGGGACGACATCGGTATCAACAGTGATGACCCGTTTGAGGCGCCCATATTCGTCGTAGAGGTCGAAAGAGAAGTCGAGGGCGGTGGTCCAATATGTGATACCGTTCGATATGCGCGCGATAGGGTTGGGAACGAAAAGTGGTCGCCCAATTATCTCACGCTGTCCTCGCCCTGATGGAGCGAGTACGCGAACTCCCGGATACTCCACTTTGAGACTGCGAAGTAGCGCCCCTTTGTCCCCATTTGCGAGCGATACTCGGCTTAGTATGAACTCGTACGAACCGGTTGTCTGCGACAAGCGCTGCGCGGTCGACGAACGCATATTCTGGAATACCACGCGCTGGAGGAGCAACCAGCCGGCGGCCGATGCACTGAGTGCTGCATCCGGACCGAGATACGAGTTCCTAATGTCAACATCCATGATAGAAATGGAACGCCCGGCGCGGCTGTAGATGTTGATCTGACCGTTGTCCTGGACAATTACAATACTGTCCCGCAGGATCTGTATGCCGGATGCGGACAGGACGGCACCGGGAGCTGGTGCGTCGTTGTCGAAGGTGAACTCGAGCCAGTCTTCAACTCCATTACCACCGCGCTTCATCGCGATTTTCTTCGCGTTGCGAGCCTGGCCGGGAGCGAATTCGTAGCGCGAAGTGGACCAGAGATGTTTTCCGCTGGCGTCGAATACTTTCAGATTGCGCCCCGAGAAGAGGGCGAAGTAGTTGTCTCCGACTGCCATCCGCTGCGTTGACGACAGCCACTCGGTTGAGGTGCTGTCCGCGGATCCTCTGATCAAAGTGTCGACTTCCATCGCGAGGCGTGTGGGGTTGCGCCCTGACGAACGGATTGTATCTGCGGTGACAGGCTGGCTTGCGATGAGCGAATCGTTGGCCGGATTCAGCCCGGACTTCACGTCGGGAGCACACGCCGCTGCAAACAGCAGTGCGAACGTGGAGGATAGCTGTGTGAAGCGAGACGATCGCGGCATCAGCGTTTCATCAGTTGCATCAGCTTCGGATACACGACATCGATTCTCTGGTCGGGGAGAGTGGGGTCGATGATATCATGCCCCAGGTTTAGATCGGCCGGGAATTCATAAGAAGTAATCCTTGTCATCGCACCATTTTGAACATTTTCCCGTCTCCATCTTCTTACGAGCTGCTCGATTCGATCGCTGCTGATCTTGTCGTCGTGGGGATTGGTGACGACAACTATTTCTCCGGCGGCAGGTGCCCTCTTACCGGCTTCCGCAATCAACGCGTTGGCCAGACGCAGCAGCTCCGCCAGTGCGTGGTGCGAATAGCGAGGGTACGAGTACTCCGGACCCAGGGTTTCCTTCTGCGTCGTGTCCCACCATTCGAACTGGTCCGGCAGCCAGCCGTAGATTCTCGCGGCGGGGAGTGACAGCGCGGGCGGTACCACCGCATAGCCCAGGACGGGAGAAATCAGGACGGCCAGATCGACATCGGCCCTTTTCTGCGCAGCCCATCCGGCAACAAGCCCGCCCCCCGATAGTCCCGCGATCGTTACCTCCTGACCCAGCCCCTGCGCGATATCGATGACCTCATCCGCGTATTCGGTTAGCATCTCGGCCTTGAGGCCCGCGTGCGCGCCAGTCATCCGGTCAGGAAGTCCGTGCAGAGGGAGGGGCACAATCAAAACATTGTGGCCAGCATCAAAAAACTGCTTGCCCAATATGGCGAACTGCGCTGGGCAACTGGTATAGCCATGCACGAAAACGATGACGCGCGCGGTTTTTGCTTCGTGTGAAAGAAATTGGGTGCGGCACGCCGGAACGATGGAGTCTGCCTCCGCCTTCAGGAGTGCCCCGACTCGCGATTGTGCCTCCTCAAAACTCTGCGCCGGAATGGAGTGAGTCTCGAAGGCGCCCTGATTCACAGGCAGGAAGAGCGATCCGGCCAGGACCAGCGGAAGTGCTAGAACCGATATGATAATCCAGGTGCGGCGCCGGAGTCCCATGTGAAAGTGAAGAAAGCGCCCGGAGTGAATCTGCACAAGCAGTCTTCATTCCCGCGAAGCGCCACCAATTCCGTCATTCACGCGCAGCGGGAATCCAGTGTCGTTGCCGCGGTCCAGTAGACCTGCATTACGATGCTCGAATTCCGCTATAATCAGTCCGGAGCATCCGCCCGCATCAGGAGCATCCGCTATCCATGCCGTTTATACATCCCGACGCAATCGTACTCGGCGACGTCGTTCTCGGTCGCGACGCATCCGTCTGGCCGGCGGCTGTGCTGCGCGCTGACAGCGAACGCATTACAATCGGCGATGAAACCAATGTGCAGGACGGCTCGGTAATACATGTTGACCCGGGTGCGCCGTGCAACATTGGCGCACGGGTCACGATCGGACACCGTGCAGTGGTGCATGGCGCAACCGTGGAAGATGACTGCCTGATCGGGATGGGTTCGATCGTGATGAACCATGCTGTCGTGGGGATGGGATCCGTTGTTGGCGCGGGAGCCGTAGTGCCAGAAGGGATGAAGGTGCCTCCCGGCTCAGTGGTACTGGGCGTGCCCGGAAAAGTTGTGAAGCCGGTTGACGCAGAGATGCGCGCGCGGATAGCGCGCGGCGTGCGCGTGTATGTCGAAATGCAGGAGCGGTACCGTACCGGCGAATTCCCACGTCTCAGAGGGGAAACAACATGAGCGGTCCATGGCAACCCGATCCCGAACCCGGCGGCGCGCTTGAGCCACCTCGCCGTCGACCGCCCACCGCGGTCGGTTTAGCAACGCCACCGCCACCGCGGCGCGATCGCTCTCAGTTCCCGTCCTACTCCCGATACTTGAGACGCCGCAGGATTGCGAGGGCAATTGTCGGTTCAACAATGGCGATTTCTGCGGTGGGATTTGCGAGTATCGGCGGAATCTGGATGGCACTGGCGAGCGCCGTGCTGGGAATCTCCGGGAGCGCGCTGATATTTCGTTCGATTCGCGGCGAACGCCCGCCATTGCTTGTGCTTGGAATCGAACTCCACTCAGTAGGGCCTGCCTGGATAAGAAAACCGAAGCGCCCGCGCGCCGCGTAGTTAGGCTTGCCTAATGGGGACGTGTCCCCCGTGTACCAATGGTACACGGGGGACACGTCCCCAAATCATGTCATTGCGCCGCATGCGATTGCCGCGATGAATTGGTGCACGCCCGACCTGTCCCCAATGGTACACGAGGGACACGTCCCCAATTAGGGAGGGGGGGCCATTCCGGGGGGGCGGCCGCGGATGGTTGGTGGCTGGGGCGGCATGTAGAGTTCCTTGGGAACCGGTTGCTGCAGGGCGACAACCAGATCGCGTTCCACAACGTCGCGCTCGATCAGTTCCATCTCACGTTCCGATTTGGCCGTAGCGCCGTCGACGGTTTTCACTTCCAGTTCCAGCAAATACTTCCCCGCTCTGAGCGTGCTGATGTCCAGACTCACCGAGTGCGCGTTGTCGCCGCCCGCCAGACCCGCGGGCTCCGTCCAAGAAATAACTCTTGCGGTCGCGCCCCTCGATCGGCCAAAGATCCTGCCGAAAAACCCACTGCTCCTTTCAGCGCCTCGAATCACGCGCACCGTCATCGAGGCGTTGGTACCTGGCCTCACCCCGGACGCCTCCCAGTAGATGCCGAGTGGCGAGCCCATGATGATTTTCTGGCTCGCGAGCATTAGCGGAATTGCATCAGCAGCGCGACGCGGCAGCGATGCGGCAGGCGCATAGAAAAGCGGTTGCGTTATCGAAACACCTCCGGCACCGCCAGCTGGCGATGCGCCAGCGAACAAAGCCGGCGCGCGCAATGTGAATCGCGTCCTGCTGGCCACGAGAAGACGTTCAGACATCGCTTCAAGACCAAGCAGCATGTCCTGACGCGGAACTGTCGCAGTGAGAATCGTTCGATCCGAAACATTGTGTTGCGTGCGCACCCATGAGCGCGATGTGTTGTCACGCGCAAGGTACAACGCGACGGTAAAGGGACCAGCCTCGCGGTACAGTTCACGCATCGGTGCCAGCGCCGCGACAACGAGCATCGAATCACCACGCGGCAAAGCGATGGTCTGCATGTGTGTGAGATCGGCAACGTAGTCGTAGCCCGGATGGTAGCGCTCGATCGCGGAGTCGAGTGGAGTGGTGAGCTGAAAGTCCTCGCGCGCAATCGGAGCCGATAATAACTGCGGCAATCGTTCCGGCACGAAATGATAATTGGGCGTGTGGAAATGCACCCAGCGATCGCGGGAATCGCCCGGCGTCATGAGTTTTCCCGGGACAAACCAGTGACCGGCCATTCCATAACGAATGATTATCTCGCGCAAGGTGGCGTCCCAGGAGGCGGGCCGGTCCCGCGTGCTGAAAGGCGATGGACCTCCCGTCAGGAGTGAATCGATCACGCGACGACTGAAATGTTCTGTGCGCCGGTCGTTCCCGGGCATCATGTAGAGAGGATCGGACAGCCACCAAACGTGATCCTCAAATGCTTCTTTTGCCTCGCACGAGAGTCGCTGATAGCGCGAGCGCGCGGCTTCGTCGAGCAGCGTCGAGATGTCGCGCCAGCGGCAACGATCAGCTGCGGGCATTGCCTCCAGAGCGACGGTGAAGAGTGAGTCGGCCGCCGCGAAGCGCGAATACGAATGCAATACGAGAGCCTGCACCGCCGTGCACCATCCGGCACCGCCGCGGCAGTCACGCAGCATCGCGAGCGTGCGCTCCAGTCCCACATTGTACGAGTGCAAATAGGCAAGCTGTCCAATCGCCCAGCCGTTATCAGGTGCCTTGAGTGCAAGGTCTTCGAGCCTTTGCGGAAGTAGTATCCGTTCTTCACCTGCAAGCGGAGGGATTTCAGGAGAAGGCATTGGAATGCCGTTCCACAGATTCACCGGCTGCGTTCCGAATTCCAGCACATGCTCGGCAATGCAGATGCCGGCGATGCGGATCTGACATTCGTCCACACCTGAAAGTGCACGCCGGTCGATGAAGTAGTAGCGCCGCCCCAACTCAGCGCCCAGCCGTCGCTGTTCCGCTGCTGCCGAGTCGCGGCTGATCTGTTGAGCGACAGCTGTGGCGACCTCAAAGAATGACAGAATGAACAGCGCGAACAACAGGGGAATCGTGATTGTCCATGGGAATGCGCTGGAGCGGCTGTTGTCGTTTCTCATCCCGGTCGCCACTTGATGTTACAGCCCACGCTCGGCGTCTGTTCCGCCGCCACGGCCTTGCCGGCAAGCAGGGCCTCGATTGCAGCGCGCAGATCCTTCCCGGTGACGGGAACTCCGTTACCGGGACGCGACGCATCGAGCTGTCCGCGATACACCAGCGCATGTCGCGCATCAAAGAGAAAGAGATCGGGGGTGCACGCTGCGTGATACGCGCGTGCGACCTGCTGCGACTCGTCGTACAAATAGGGAAAGCTGTAGCCGCGATTTGCTTTCTCCTTTTTCATCATGTCGGGTCCATCTTCCGGGTACTCCTCGGCGTCATTCGAACTGATGGCCACAATGCCGATCCTGCCGTCGTAATCGCGGCCAACGCGCGCCAATTCCGCGGCGACATGTTTCACATATGGACAGTGATTGCAAATGAACATCGTCAGCAGCGGTTTCCCGCGGAAGGTCTCGCGCGCAACGATGTTGCCGTCAGAGTCGGGCAGCGAGAAGTCCGGGGCGCTGGTGCCAAGTGGCAACATGGTGGACGGCGTCAACGACATGAGAAGTCTCCCCCGGATTCACTCGCCAGCAATCGGATTTCACTGAAAGTTATCCGGTTCTGGTTACCTCAAACTCAAAGGGCCCCGGAGTTATCCGAGGCCCTCTCACTGCTTACTAAAAGCGGCCTGCTACTTCAGCCTGAACATGATTCCAAGGCTGATCGTAGCTGCGCCGGCGCCAAGATCGCCATAGAGAGCAATTTTGTCGCTGATGAAGTAACGTGCTCCTGCGCGACCAATGAAGTAGATCCCTCCGGCATCTCCGCAGAAGGAGCCGGACGGAGCGTCGCAGCTAAAGATGTGGAAGCCCAGACCGAGGCCGAGGAATGGATCAAGCTTGCTGTCGGTCAGCTTGAAGTGGTAGTTCGCAGTGGCGCCAATAGAAATGAAACTCCAGCTTTGATCAAACCCGAAATCATACGAATAGAATTCAACGCCGGCCTGAATACCCAGAATCCCACCGCCGAGACTCTCAAGGGGCTTGATTCCCTTTTCGGCCCGTGCACCAATCGCTATTCCGCCGCCACCGGTTCCGAGTCCTATCGTCGGGCCAATATCGAGGTAACCAGGCTCGAACCCCTGTGCGGCCGCTGGCTGCGCGGAAACAGCCACAAATGCAAGTGTCACGATCGTTCCGAAGAACTTCTTCATCATATCCTTACCCTCCAATGGCGTTTGACACGATTGACGGAGCGATCGACGGTGACCGCGAATCCGCCGCAAATTCACAGCTGTAACTGGGTATTACAAAAACGGACCGACGCTTCCCCTCCGCGTTGCGATGATCACGTGGGACGCGTGAAGGTAGGACCGCAAGTCGCATGTGTCCAGTGGTTGCGATGATTGCGAGGGGCCCATAGTCATTCCGTTGCCCGCCAGTGACAGATGGCGCGGGCGGCGACAGCTGCTATCGGCTATCATCCGGATAGCTTATGATGCTCGTTCTCGCGCCACCCGAACCCTCGCGGAGTCTGCTCAGTGCCAAAGAAGCCCAACTACAATTTTGAAAAGAGCCGGAAGGAACGTGACAGGAAGGAGAAGCAGGAGGAGAAGCTCCGGCGCCGTCGTGAGAATTCCGAGAACAGGGCAGAAGATGGTGGCGATCCCGAAGGCGAGCGAAGCAACGGGACAGACCAAGATCGATAGAAAACGGGGACAGGTCCGCGAGGGACACCCCGACCGGTCCGCCGCGTCCCCCGCGGACCTGTCCCCCACGGACCTGTCCCCCACGGACCTGTCCCCCACGGACCTGTCCCCCACGGACCTGTC
>CAZKXZ010000049.1:0-7862 GCA_964556695.1 uncultured Gemmatimonadales bacterium | reverse complement strand
CCCCGCGGACCTGTCCCCGACGGACCTGTCCCCCACGGACCTGTCCCCGACGGACCTGTCCCCGACGGCTGTCCCCCGCAGACCTGTCCCCCGCGGACCTGTCCCCCTTACTTCCGCATTTCCTTCAGTAGCTCGAGCACCTGCTCCGAGTGAGGATCGACTCGCTTTACTGGCATAATGTGTCGCAGAATACCGTCCGCATCGATGAGGAATGTTGTGCGGATGATCCCCATGAAGCTCACGGCGAACATCTTCTTCTTCCCCCACACGCCATACAATTCCGCGACCGCGTGATCCGGATCAGAAAGAAGGGTGAAGGGAAGCTTGTGCTTCTTGCGGAATTTCGCGTGTGATTCGACGGAGTCCGGCGAGATGCCGATAATCGTGGCTTTCGAGGCACGAAAGCTCGCAATGTCGTCGCGGAAAGCGCACGCCTCCTTGGTGCAGCCAGGGGTGTCGTCCCTGGGATAGAAGTAGAGGACGACGGGCTTCCCGCGCAGCTGCTCGAGTGTGACGATTTCGCCACTGTCCGAGGAAAGCGCGAAGGCAGGCGCGGGTTTGCCGACTGTCGGAGGCATCCGGTAGTAGTGTAGCGAATTGGAGGACGGAGCGGACTCGCCTCGGCCGGAATTGGTGCACGGCCGACCTGTCCCCATTGGTGCACGGGGGACACGTCCCCATTGTTAGTTTAATGGCGGAACCCACTTACGCAGCCAACTTAGGACACGGTCGACCTGTCCCTATAGGTACACGGGGGACACGTCCCCAGGAAGCAGGAGGAACTCATGAGCTCTACTCGCTGGACTAGACTGCGAATCGTCACGCCATTTCTTGCTTTGCTTGCCCTGTTGGGGAGCGAGGCGGCTTCATACGGTCAGGCCAACCCTTCGGCCCCGCAGCGTTCGGATACAACCGTGAAAACTGTGAGTGCCCCGCGGCATCCTGGAGTCGCGATTCTCATCTCAGAGATCAGTATTGGTGGTGCGGGTGCGACAGCCAATGAATACATCTTTACCGCGATTTCAGAGGTGCTGCCCCTGCGCAATGGCTCTGTGGTGATTACTGATCGAGCGACATCGAGCTCCATATTCGTTCGTATCTATGACGCGCAGGGAAAATACGTTCGAACGCTAGGGCGTTACGGGCAAGGGCCGGGAGAATACACTGCACCAAGTGGGATCGCCGAACTCCCTGATGGACGGATCATTGTCCGCGATGGGCGCGGTGGAAAAATCAACGTCTACCCCGCAGCGGGGCAGGCACAGGGCGAGCAGCTGATCGCCGGGAACGCGTCAGGAACTGCGACGGGAACGGACTACATACTCGTAGGGCCCGATGGCGCGATCTATCTGAGAGTGCCCGCGCGCTCTGCAATGGGATCGCCCCCGGGCTCTGCTATGGGCCCCACGGTGCCCGGCGGATATGCACGTCTCCGTCTGGATGGCTCGCGCATCGACACACTTTTCGCTCCCGAACTTCCCAGGATCGGACCGCCGCAGCTGGAAGCATCAAACCCGGGAGTGGGCGGTAGAACCACCAATGTCCCGTTTTCTCCAGGCACATTATCGACCTTCAGTGCACTGGGATACTTTGTGACCGCACGAAGCGATCGTTATGCTCTCGACCTGCGCATTCCGCCGACAGCTGGCTCTGGACCCCGCGCCCCTTGGAAACAGGGGGATCCGGTCACAAGTATCCGCTACAACTTCACCCCCGTTCCTGTAAGCGATGCGGAACGCGCCGACCAACGAAGGTTCGTTGAAGAAGGCATGCGGAACTTCGTTCCCAACTGGCAATGGACCGGGCCGGACATTCCGCGAACGAAACCTGCCTTCAAGACAATCAGAGTGGCGCTGGACGGTCGGATTTGGGTGTCGGTCTCGACGCTGTCGGAGCGTTTCGACCCAGCTTCTGAGCCGGCTCCTTCGATTGGTAGAAGTGGCGGTGGTTCAGCGGTAGGGGGTGGCCCTCCGGGCGGAGGGACGACAGCTCCGCCGCCGACTCGCGCTCCGCTCAGCTGGCGCGAACCGGTGCGCTATGATGTCTTCGATCCTGACGGCACCTATCAAGGCGCTGTGTCGGTTCCGTACAACACGACCATCAACGCAATGCGCGGCGACTTCGCCTGGGGGATCGCGCGCGATGCGGACGGGGTGCAAAGCGTGCACCGCTTTCGAATTGCATGGAGATAGTGACTAGCACTAGTCACTATCCACGCCCCCGACCCCTCGCCTGACTCTGAGCCGACGGCTGTCCACCCTGACCTCCCGCCGACCCCTTCGACTTCTGAATCACCTGGCCGCCACCGCTGCTCGAACCACCGCCGCGCGAAGCTGCTGCAGGTGCGGACGACTGCGCTGACCTGGGTTGCGCCGCCCTTCCCGAAGAGGGCAGTGAGCGCTGCTGCTGCACACTCGGCTGCTGACGCTGCTGAACCGCAGGCTGCTGACGCTGCTGAACCGCAGGTTGCTGACGTTGCTGAACCGCAGGCTGCTGACGCTGCTGAACCGCAGGCTGCTGACGCTGCTGAACCGCGGGCTGCTGACGCTGCTGAACCGCAGGTTGCTGACGTTGCTGAACCGCCGGCTGCTGTCGCTGCTGCTGCTCAACATTGGGCTGCTGCCTGATCACCTGCGACGGCTGCGACTGCGCAGGTCGCTGCGCTGATTGTCCCCGCCCATTAGGTACCGCAGAACGTGGCGCTGACTGACCCGGCGCACTCTGCTGCGTTGGCTGCCGCTGAGTCACTGGCGCCTGCTGGCGCTGCTGCATGACGGGCGGCTGTGTTGGACGCTGAACAGGCTGCGCTCTGCCTGAAGGCGAAGCGGTACGCTGCCCACCTTGCGGCTGTGCACCCTGCTGCGTCTGCTGTGGCAAGGGACGCGATTGGCTCTGCGACTGCGCGTTTGCACCACGTCCTGCGGCACGACCACCGCCAGATCCCTGCAGATCGGCGCCACCGCGGCCAACTGGCACTGCGCTACGCTGTCCCCCTCCAATCACTGCGCCGCCACCACCGCCACCACCACCTCGCCGCGATCCATTCTCAGCCGCGACCACACGCGTGACGTTCCGTGCATATCCGTCAAACTTCACATTCCTGTGAACGGTGTTGTAGGTGTTCAGGTTGATGTAGTTCACATTGCGATTGATGATCGTGCGGTTGATGTTCACGACTTCATATCGTGGATGGACGTACACGTTCACAATCTGAATGAAAGGACGCGAACGGCTTCTCCATCCATTACCACCACCGCGCCAGCCGTCGTAATAAACGCGCCTGCCCATCCAATCACAGTCGTAGTTGAGCCATGAGCCGATTGGGAATGCAACACCGAACGACCAGTAAGGTGTGTGGAAGCTTGCCGAGAAA
Organism: uncultured Gemmatimonadales bacterium; assembly: GCA_964556695.1. Lineage (GTDB taxonomy): Bacteria > Gemmatimonadota > Gemmatimonadetes > Gemmatimonadales > Gemmatimonadaceae > CAZKXZ01. The sequence goes on along the minus strand of CAZKXZ010000049.1, from coordinate 4,489 downwards.
ACCGCGCGCCTGTAGTAGATGGCGTAGGGATCGTAAACAGGTACGTAGATAACGCGCGGCTGCGCGGGCACGATTCTGATGTAGTCGCGATCGTAGATAATCGTCTGGTGCGAAGTCGAGATGAGGTTGCCCTCGTATTGAGCCATGCGCCGCAAGCGCTGCACGGCATCCATCAGATCATCCGATTGATACGCGTACGCCTGTCCCAGAGCCGCGGTCCAGTCGCTGCGTTCGGCGAGCATGTTGAGCACAGGCGGATAGTGCGCCACTGCTCTTACGCTCACGTCCCACGGCTGATAGTCGACCGAATTGTCGCCGAACATGCGCACGTGCCGCGCAGCGATGTCTATCTGGTCGGCGAAGGTTGCGGCAACAAATACCTGGGCGAGAATGGGATCCGGATACAGCGCAATCGGAGCCACCAGATTGTCCAGCTCCTGCGCAGAGAACAGCTGCGTGTAGGGCGAGGATGCAGGATAGTACTGCGGCTCGTAATCCTGGCCGCTTGCATTGCCTGACGCGAGCACGAACGTCGCTGCGGCGGTGAGTGTGGTCGAACGAAGCATTCTCATGATACGGATCTCCAATGGTGAGACAGGGCACAATCTCCCGCCTCGATGCACCCTAAGGGCAATTCGCGCACCGCTGGAGACCGCTCGCTCAAACTCTGCCTTAATCTCAAGTTAGCGAAAGAGTTGCACAATGACATGGGTCACAACGAGCTCCTGCTTAGTGCCCTGGCTGACCTCTCGGCTGGACAGTCGAATGATTACGCACGAGGACATTTTCGCGTAAGTGTGTAGATTCGTTGAAAGTCGTAAGGCCGTTTCGCAGGCCCGCTTCGTGCGCGCCCCCTGTCAGTTCACACTTCAGCACGGAGTTCCCATGTCTGCGACAGCATCTGGTCGCCGGGCACGCTCGACGGTCGCGCGCGGAGGTTCGGTTCCGCGGCGTTTCTTGATCGGAGCGCTTGTGTTCGCCAGCGCCGCTTCGGTAGCGTGTCGCGACACGACCGAACCCGTGGATACCTGTGCCAACATCCAGGATATCTCGCTCGGTGTGCCGGTGAATGGCTCGCTGAGTCTCGGCGACTGTCAATTGTTGCAGGACGATTCGTTCGTTGATTACTGGCGCCTTGTGGTCAGTGCGACAAGCAACGTGCAGATCGATCTTACCAGCACGGCTTTCGATGCCTTCGTCATTCTGAGAACGGTCGCCGGCGCCAATCTCGACTCTTCAGATGAAGGCGGTGAGGTTGAAGGCGATGCGCGCCTCACAGTCACCCTCAATCCCGGCACCTATCACATTCTCGCGAACAGCTTCTCAGCCACCGAGACCGGCGCGTACCAGTTGACTGCCGTTATCGTGCCCTAGCAGGCTGTTGAAAAATGGACTGGTTTTACCGCCCCGCTGAGGCCCGAGTGGAATTCAGCGGGGTTGTTGTTGCGGTGCTGTCCTTTTTCTGGTGCTGAGCGAGCCCGGTTTGGGTTGAAATCGACGATCGCGATGGCTTGCATGCTTTTTTCATGCGCTCTGCGCCAAACTGAGGTTCTTTATCCGGATGAGATTGTACGCCGCAGCACTGAGAATAAACATCCACCGCACCGCCAGCTCTCCTCGCAACTTCGTCTGACGCATCGGGCCGATCGTCTTCAGCCAGCCGTAGCATTCTTCCACCAGCTTCCTCTTTCGCTGACTTACCGCGTAGCCGTCGTGTCGACTTGTGCGAGCATCAATTGCTCCCTGCGATTTCTTGATGGCCACATGGGGTGTCGCCCCATGATCTCGCATCTCATTCACACAACCCCGCACGTCGTAGCCCTTGTCAGCTCCCAGCGTGATTTTCTTTCGCCGATATGGGATCTGATCAACCATGATTGACACCATATCCCGCTCCGCCGTCCCGTGCGCCGTGCTCAACTCTGCAACCATCACAAGACCGTTTCTGTTCTCCGTCACCAGATGACCTGTGTAGCTCAGCTTCGCTTCGCCACCGCCCTTCTTCGCCAGCATCGCCTCAGGGTCGGTCGTCGATGAGTGTGTCGTATTCGACCGCTTCTCCCCATGGAAATTCACTTCCGGATTCTTCTCGGGATGCCGTCGTGGATCGAGAGGCGAGAGAAACTTCCGTCGGTGCTTGGGCACCTGGGGGAGATCATCATCGTCTTTCCCTGTCTTGGTCGGATCCTTCTTGAAACTCTTCTGGCCCGCCCACGCCTGAACAAGAGTCCCATCCACTGTGAAATGCTCCGAGGAAAGAAAATCTCGCTCATTGGCCTCGCTCAGGACTTCAAGGAAAAACGCATCTGCGATCTCTCCCTCCATGAGGCGATCCCGGTTCTTGCTGAAAGAACTGTGATTCCACACCTCGTCATCTACTCCAAGGCCAACAAACCACCGGAACAGAAGATTGTAGTCGAGCTGCTCCACCAGTTGCCGCTCACTTCGGATCGTGTAAAGAATCTGGAGCAGAAGAGCCCGAAGTAACTGCTCCGGCGGGATCGACTCTCTCCCTCCTTCACCGTATAGCGCCTCGAACCTCGGCGACATCCGCTCCAGGGCGGCGTCCACAAGCAACTTCACCAATCTCAGTGGATGGTCCTTCGGCACTCTGTCCTCGAGGGACACATAGCTGAACATCGACAACTCGCCGCGCTCAACACCCCGCATCTTGCGCTCCGGATTGGGTACCACCTACCATAACAACCACCCATCCATCGCGCCATCCCCCCAACCCTACTATTTCAACAGCCTGCTAGGACACTAGTGGTGTTTCAGCAGCCGATGGGTTGCGTGCTCACGATAAAGCGATCCATAAAGCGGTCCTGCGCCACGGGAGAGCCGTCGTTCCAGTAGTTCTCGATGAATAGCGCGTTCAATCCGTAAGCGGAGTAGTTACCCAGCCAGTTGAGCGACGCCTTGCGTGCCTCGAGCGCGCCATTGATCCACATTTCGAAGACGCCATTGGACTGACCGGCATCGTTGAGCCGTACGTGCGTCTCGATGCAGTACCAGGAACCCACGTGACTGGAGTCGAAGATTTGTGTGTTGCTCCCAACAGCGCCAAGCCAGCGCATGTTAGGGAAGTCGTTGTACACCGTCGTTTTCAGAGCTCCTGCTGCGTCGGTCCCTGACGCCGGATCGAGAGCCAGCAGGTTGCGGGCGTCGCCGCTGCCGCTCCAGACATGCGCAATCATCGCCTGCGCCCAGGAACTATTCGCGAATACGGTCATGCGCGCCAGCTTGTCGCCGCCGCCACCGACCCATCCGGGCGCGTGCTTGAGATACAAACGCCAGTACAGCTCGCGGTAGTCCGCGGTTCCTGCGTCAACTGGTCTGAAGTACGACGACGGCGCGCGTCCGAAAGCGAGTTTCAGTGAGCCTGCACTAACGGTGCCGGCGTCGAAGTGAGCGCGCATGCCCCATGATGCGTCGTGCCCAACGCCGGTCGTACGTGCAAATGAGCCAGAATTATTGGCCTCAAAATACGAGGATATCCGGTTCTGTTCGAAGTCGTCGCACCAGATCCAACCTGCCTGCGGTACTGCACATTCTTCAGCGCTGGGCGGCGGAGGTGGCGGAGGTGGCGGTGGTGGCGGTGGTGGTGGAGGAGGTGGAGGAGGTGGAGGAGGTGGAGGAGGTGGCGCAGCCGTTACCGTGACTTCACTCGTGTCTGCCAGCGAAAAACCTTTGTAACTCGCGATCACCAGGTAATTGCCGGCGACAGCGGGAGCGGTATACAAGCCACCACTCGAAATCGTGCCACCGCTCGCCGACCATTTCACGTCGGGCGCGGTGGTGGTTCCGTCGCTCCACGTTCCCAGGACTGCGAATTGAAGGGTGGCCGATGCATCGAGCGTCGCACTTACAGGAGCAACACTGATAGCATCGAGGTGTTTCTTGATCACACGAGCCGCAGCGGCTTCGACGGTGGACACATCAAGCAGCTCGGCGGGGCTGGACCCGCCACAGGAGGTCGACAGGACAACGCCGAGGAGAACTACCGCTGTTGCGTGACGTGCAAAACGCATGGGTTCGTTACGGCGGGCGGGCGCTGCAGGGAATTCTTTCATCATTGCGGTTACGGCGGTGATCGATAACGCTGTGATCAGTGAACAACCATGATAAGCGACTTTGCGTGGAGCGCAACTATGAATCGACGGTTCGGGCACTCGTGCGCAACTACGCATGAGAACGGCTGCATGGATGCAACAGTCCCTCGCTCATGTTTTGTCATTCCGGCGCAAGCCGGAATCCATTTTCCTTCAACCATGGGTTCCGGCTTTCGCCGGAATGACATGGAAAGTCCAGTCACAGGCGGAGATGCGACGTTCCACCTACTCTGCTAAGCTTCCACCACCGTTGGGCAATACTCGGAGGGCGCGCCTGATAATGAGCAATCATTTCTCCAAGGTGTTGGTCGCCAATCGCGGCGAGATAGCCATACGAATCTTCCGCGCCTGTACCGAGCTCGACCTGCCGACCGTGG
>CAZKXZ010000048.1:0-38858 GCA_964556695.1 uncultured Gemmatimonadales bacterium | reverse complement strand
AGCGGTGATCCTGCTCCTGGAGGCCCGGGCGGCGCTGCGCGTGGCGGCGGTGGTGGTGGTGGTGGCGGGCGCGGCGGTCGAGGTGGTGCGGGTGGCGCGACAGGCGGAGTGGCAGGTGCAGATACCGCAGTCGCTCCTGCAGGTCCACCGCCGATTGGTTCCTGTGGTGGCGGCGCGGGTGGAGGTGGACGCGGAGGAGGTGGTGGTGGCGGCGGTGGTGGCGGTGGAGGTGGAGCGCGCGTACCGAACGGCAGCTATCGCGCATCAATCGGGAAGATGGTTGGAACGACGCTTACTGCTATCGGGCCGAGCCAGAATTTCGAGGTGAAGGCGTTGCTGGAGCCTGACAGGCCGTAGTAGTTAGCGGTTCGCTGCACTTCTGACCACTGAACACCGTTCACGAAAAACTGATGGCATCCGACCGGAATCCCGGGCGGATGCCATCAGTTTTACGTGGTCAGTTCTCAGTGGTCAGACGTTGCAGACGTGGGCGTGGGTGCCGCACCTCACTCACCATTTCTCATCAGCCGTCGGTCCATAGATCGACGGCACGGGCACGTCGAGCAACCGCAGATAAACCGTCAACTGGCCGCGATGATGCACGAGGTGGTTGATATGCTGACGAACCACGGGGCCGCGCGGCGATGTCATTAGCACCTTGTCACCCATCTTGAGCGACCACTGCACCGAAAAATCGGAGTCCCTCGCAGCGCCAATTGCGGCGCGCGCTGCGCGCACATTCTTGTCAAATACATCCAGAAGTGTCGCTGTTGTCTCGAAGCTGTAACCGGAACCGGCGGCAAGATCGAGTTCCGTTGCCCCGATTGTTTGCGTAATCCAACCCGGCATTCCAGCCACGAGCTGGGAGAGGTGACCCAAAGCAAATGATTTCGGGTGGGGTTTCCACTCTCCTTTCTCGCTCGGGACGCGTTCCAGCACTCTGCGCGTGGTGGTCATCTCCTGATCGAATTCGGGCAGTAACGTTTCGGCGACAGTCATCCGGGTCCTCGTCTCCAGGTTTAGGTGGACGGTGATTCTAGCTCGCGCGTCAGGCAGATCCAACCGGTCTCATCTACCCCCTTTGATTTTGCGAAGCGCACTTTAGATTATCGCGCTGGCGAGGCACGCGTAGCAGTTACGCGGCAAGTTCCGTGAATGAGGGGCCTGCAAATTGCCGGTCCCTCATTTGCATTTCGCTATCGCCGGCGAAACCCATCGTGAGGGTAGTGATCACGAGCTGACCAGTCGGTTCGTACGGCAGTTTCGCACTCCGACCACAGCACAACACATCACAGGGGCACAAGCATGCGTACGACCGGAAGGGTCAAGTGGTTCAACGACACGAAGGGATTTGGCTTTATCACACGAGACGATGGGCAGAAGGACTGCTTCGTCCATCACTCGGCCATCCAGGGGAGCGGATTCAAATCCCTCGCCGAAGGAGAGAAGGTGGAGTTCGACGTGGTGCAGGGACAGAAAGGACCTGCAGCGGAGAACGTGACAAAGATCGGCAGTTGAACCAACCCTCGCTGGAAAGAAAAAAGGGGCGCCGCGAAAGCGGTGCCCCTTTTTTCTTTCCAGCTAGCCCGTCGACAGATGCTCCTGCACAATCTTCCATCCCGCCGCTGTGCGCCGAAAAACTGCCGTCCATGCACCGCTGATCACGTGTGGCTGTCCGTCCGGCGCGATGTGCGGAATTGACCACGACGCCGTAAGAGCGGCAGCGTCCTTTCCGATCGGTTCGACGAATACATCACCCCATTTCCAGACCGGGTTCTTCATATTGCGGCCAACATTGTCCCAGAACCGGGCTATTCCCGCTTGAAGTGAATCGCGCGTTCCGATAATCGCCCCGCCACTTGCCGAGATTACCTGACCCGTGGGCGCATAGAGGGCATTCATCCGCTCTACCACCCCTGGTCGCGAAAAGTCGTAGGCTTCCGAGATTATCCGCGTGAGCGTGTCAGCCAGAGCAGATTCGTTGGCATTGGCTCCCCGGGAAGTGTCGCTACACCCTTCCGATACGAGCAGAAGGAGGAGAAACATCGTCGCAGCTACCGTGACTCGTTTCAAAGGGTCGTCCTCATCGTTGGACAGCTGTTGTGCCGTTTTCTGGACATCGCGCGCCTGATCCTGACGTTGAGAGTGGACTGCCCAGCGCAACTATTGGCGCGTAAGATGCTATTGCGCAATGGGTGCCAACCTGTGAGACTACTTGTGTTGGTAGCAGCTTCATTCATGTGACAGAGCCTGGAGGCGTCGTGCGCACTTCCCTGAAGTTCGTTTCTGGTCTCGCCGTGATTTGTTTGGCCGCTTGCTCGGAATCACAAAAGGTCGACAGCGACCTTGCGCGGGCACAGAGCCTCCGGTCAGAGCTCGCCAACTCGGGACTGCCTTCTGCCTCCCAGTCCGTTGTTTCTGATCTTGAAGTGCCCCCGCTCGCAAAACTCACCGCCGCGCGCACAGGCAATAAAGCTGACGGAAAGGGCGGAGCACTCGGCGGTCCGGCAAAGAGCGGGGTCAGTGCGGTTTCTGGCGTGAACAGAAATCTCAACGACTCCAAGGCGTCAATCGACAAAGCGTCAGAAAATCTGGCGATCGACAACAAGGTGGGCAGCGTATCGGTACAAACCCCAATTCTTGAGGTGGTGGCACCGAAGGTCACCGCTGTTGCAACGGATCCTCTCCCAATTGCTCTTCCCGCTCCCATACCGATTCCGATGGAGCCGGTGTCAGCGGGAGAAGGCAGCGGCGAGAATGGTACGGCCGCGGGAGAGAAGCCGCCCAAGGCAACACCGCGTCCGCGTCCCGAATATCCTCCGCATCCGACGCCCGGGATAATTATTCGCGGTGGCACGACTCGAGATCCGTGTGAAATTCACCGCCCGCAACCCAATGCGGGAGGAGTCCTCATCAACAACAGGCTCCCCACGCGCGGCGGACCACCTATCACCCGGGGCGGATCAACGTTTCCCGGCGGAATTCGCTGAAGCCGTCATTCCCGCGAAGGCGGGAATCCAGTGTCGTGCGACTAACATGGGTTGCCGCTTGCGCGGAAATGACACCGACCTGTCATTCCGGCGAAAGCCGGAATCCATGTAAAGGGGAATGGGTTGCCGCTTGTGCGGAAATGACACCCGAAGCGTTACATCTTCCTCATGTCTTCGGCGGCGCTGAGTACGTGACCGATTTCCCGCGATAGCGCGCGGGCTTCCTGCGTCGCGGTGTTCACATCCTGCATCGACGCCTGCATTCCTGCTGAACCGACTTTGCGTAGATCCAGCTTGATGTTCTGCAGCAGCAATGCTGCGCTCTCGATCTGTGTGAGCAGCACTTCCCTGCGATTGTTCAGATCAACAAGCGTTGAGTGCTGACGCCGCAACAGCTGCAACGTGCGGCTACTCTCGGCATCGTCGTGCGTCTCCAGCTCAGTAATCCTGCTTTCAAGTCGCGCGATGTCTTCGCGTTGCAGATCCCGGTCGAGATCATGAAGCGTTGGCGCGAGCGCGAATACTCTTTCGGCCAACGCGCTGACCGTGGGAAGCACTTCGGGTAACAACTTTCTGTCCATCGCTGGCAGTTTCGCGATCGCGCTCTCCACCGACTCTTTGTCGCGAACAGCACCGCGCACCAGTGAACCGAATGGACCATCCATCACTTCGAGTGGCACTGGGACAACGCTCGGACCGCGGCCATGACGCACGTCGAGTGACCACGAAACCACTTTTCTTGCGCGCAACGCCTCTCCAAAGCGAACGCCATGGTCACGCAACCAGCGCACGTGCCGCCTGACCGATACCAGGCTGACCCCAGCAGCCACGAGGCTCCCTCCCCATACGATCGCCCATTCCTCCCCCGGCGGTGTCTCGACAATAACGGCCATCGTAAGTACGGTGGCAATCAGTGACAGCAGGCCAGCGAGGGGAAGCGCGCGCCGCAATGCACCTATATGCATATTCGTCTCGACCATCTGGTCGCGGCGCCATGAGTCGAACCAGTCCTCCCCATCATCGCGGGAGCGATTGTCACGGTTCTCGGGCGGCCGGTCGTTTGCGCTATTTCTGTTTGAGCCCGGGGAAGCAACGACCCGTTGAGATGCACTGCGCGGTCGTTGCTCGGGCCGGCGCGTGCGATCATCTGTCGACGGAGTTGCGCGCTTCACCGGCGATGCCTTCTCGCTCTTTGGAAGAGGAGTTGCCGCAATGGGCTCGTTGCGACGCAGGGCATCATGCATTTCGCCAGCGGTCTGCCAGCGCATATCCGGTTTCTTCTGCAATGCGCGTTCTATTGTCGCGGCCAGTTGCGTGGGAACGTCACGACGACGCTCCGACAACGGCACCAGCTCCTCACTCACATGTTTGAGCAACATCGAAGGCGCATTGCTCGCGGTGAATGGAGTAATCCCCGCCACCATCTGATAGGCAAGCGCGCCGAGCGAATAGACATCGCTGCGGCCATCCAGCTCGTGTTCACCCATTGCCTGCTCTGGCGACATGTAAGCAGGCGTGCCCATTGCAATTCCCGTCACCGTGAGGCGTGAACCACCCTCCGCCGCGCGCGCAATACCAAAATCAGTGACGAGCGCGCGACCCGACTCGCGCTCAATCAGAATGTTGTCGGGTTTGATGTCGCGATGCACGACCCCTTTGCCGTGCGCGTATGCCAGCGCGCCCGCTACTTCGCCAAGTATTCTGCGCACGTCATCGAGCGGCGGTTTGTTCGTGCGAGCGAGACGCAACGCAAGACTCTCACCCTCACACACCGCCATCACGAAGTACACGACGCCATCGCGCTCATCAACGGAGAAGATGGGAATGATGTTGGGATGATTGAGTTGCGCCGCCATCTGAGCTTCGCGTCTGAAGCGCTCCCTTATTCCCGCATCGTACGCGAACTCCGGCGGCAGAACCTTGATAGCCACCTGACGCATGAGGCGCAGATCGAGCGCGCGATACACCACCGACATTCCGCCCCGCCCCAACTCGTCGCCAACATTGTACTCATCACCAATCGCAGCGATGACGCGGTCCTTGAGCATGTCCCCGGGCTTCACCGCTGCTCCGGTTGCTGATCGGCAGGCCGTCGCTGCATTGTGCGGGCTACTTCGTCCGCAGCCAGCAATGCACCATCGACATCGTTCGCCAGCGAGATTGCCCGTTCGGCGAGCAGTGTAACCGAACCAAGATTCTGCGTTCCCGCCCGCAGCCTGGCGATATCGAGCCGCATGTTATGGAGGGCTATCGCGCATTCATCCAGTTTGCTCGACCCCTCGCCCTGTCCATCGTTCGAATCCGCCAGAGCTCTGAGTTGCCTCTTGAGGAAGGCCAGTCTGCGCACCCGGATCTCGCTGCGTTCGGTGTCCAGCGGATTCGCCTCGGCTTCGAGCGCTCTTATCTCGTTCTCGATCATCTCGCCCGCATGGGGATTGGATTTCGGCGCTGCAGACAGTCGCGAAAGCGTTTCAATCCTGCGCATGAGGGCTGACGCCGACTGCCCCACATCGCGCATCCCCGCCTTGTCCTTCCTGGGCATCGCGTCAATGCTGCGCATGATCTCGCGATGATCTTCTTGCGCGCGTAGCAACACCTCCTGGTTTGCAGCCAGCACTGTCGAAGGAGGCGTGCCGCGCCGGGGAGTACTCCATGGATCCGATTTGCTCGCCTCTTTCGCGTTCACCTTCTTCTGCCGCGCAGGAGTGGGCAGTCTGCGACGCCGCGCGCGTTCTCTTATCTGCTTGCGCTTCTGCGGGTCTGAGAGCGCACCAATCTCGTCGATCGCTTCGCTCGTCACCTCGAGGAGCGTGCGATGTCCCGGCTGTCGAAAAACATCACGCCAGCTGTAGCCTTCTGACCAGAGGTCGGCGTACTTGAAGGCCATGTAGACACTCCAAACGAGCGAGCCGAGAATGAATCGGTCTTCGCCGCTGAACATCGCAAACAACAGTATCACGACGTTTACGGGGATGAAGAACGCGAGCTTCCTGCGAAAGTCCACAACCTTCGGCTTGTGCCAGCGTTTCAGTTCCTCCTCGTCCGGCTGGTAGAGAAAATCGGCCGCCGCATTTGAGCCGGTGGTATCCGCGGCGACCGCAGGAACAACCGTGCGCGAAGGCTCGACGGGCGTTGCGTATTCCGGCACATCGCCTGTGTCGAGGGCCACGGACAGAGATGCTGCGCTCTGAAAGCGGTTGGCCGGATCCTTCTCCAGCAGCAGCATCACGGCGCGCGCCAGATCCGAAGGCAGGTCGGTGCAACGGAGATCAATTCGCCGTGGAGTTTCCGAGATGTGTTTCATCAGCATCGCTGGAGTGTTGGAAGCCACGAATGGCAGCTCACCACACAGCATTTGATAGCCCACCACTCCCAGCGAATAGAGATCGCTCCTGCCATCGATCTCCTTCTCACCAACCGATTGCTCGGGCGACATGAAGGCCGGAGTTCCAATTGCGATTCCTGTCGCCGTGAGCCGCGAATCGGTATCTGTCACCGCTCTCGCAATTCCGAAGTCGGTGACCATCGGCCTGCCATTCTCGTTGTCGAGAATGATGTTGTCAGGCTTGATATCGCGATGCACCACGCCGCGCGAATGCGCGTACTCCAGAGCGTCGGCCACTTCTCGAAGAATCTGGCGTGTTTCCGTGGCACCAAAGGGTCCGCGCTCGTGCAGTCGTTGCGCGATGTTCTGTCCGTTGACGCACGCCATCACGAAGAACACCAGGTTTTCTTCTTCGTCCACCGAGTATATCGGCACGATATTGGGGTGGCTGAGCTGCGCCGCCGTTTCGGCTTCCTTCAGAAAGCGCTGGCGGATTTCGGAACGGAACCCGAGTTCCGGCGGGAGGACCTTGATAGCCACGGTGCGCTTGAGGCGCCTATCCATACCGCGATAAACGATGCCCATTCCGCCCCTGCCAATCTCGCAATCGAGCTGGTAGTGGCTGCTGAGAGCCCGTTCAACGTGGCTTCTCAGCTCGCGATCAGAGGTTGACAGCAGAGGGTCAGGCAATTTTCCGGCGGCTCGGGGCTGGCACGTACAGTGTACCACCGGTCGCAGGCGCGGAACAGCTACGCCGGAGCGGCAGCAACACTACGTCAACACGGCCGCCGAAAGTTGCATTTTCCGCCGCTCTGTCGTAAGTCAGAATTCCGCGGTTTTTGGGAAACTCGCGCAACGCCATAAGAGTTGGATAGATGCAGGGCAAATGACGTACTCGGCAGGCGGTGGAACGGTACATGCGCTTGCTAATCCGAAAAACGCCGTCTCACTCAACTTCCAATACTGACCAATGGGCCAACGATCGGTTCTTCCAGTTCTGCCCCTTCGCGGGACGGTAATCTTCCCCGGAGGCGCACCCCATCCCATCGCCGCCGGGCGGCCGGGAACCCTCCGCGCCATAGAGGCGTCACTCAAGTCTGACCGACTGGTTTTCGCAGTCGCGCAGCATGACAACACCGAGGAACCCTCCCCGGAGATCCTGTATTCGATGGGGGTCATTGCCCGCATCGGTCAAATCCAGCGGAACCTCGGCGGTGTTCAGCTTCTGCTTCAGGGCGAGCAACGGGCCACGGCGCTGCAATACATCACCAGCGCTGAGGGCTATCTGACGGCAGTCACGGTACCCATCGACGAGGTCATGCCGTCGGACCCAAACGACCCGGCCTTTGAGGCGCTTCACAAGGAAACCCGTGAACGGGCAGCCGAGTTGGGGGAGAAGCGAGGGCTTCCCGAGGAGGTCGTGCACCAGGTCCTCGACGCAGTTACCGAACCCGGCCGCTTTGCCGATCTCGTTGCCGGCTACATAGACCTGTCCGTTTCGGAGAAGCAGGGGTTGCTCGAAACGCTCAGCGTTGAAGAGCGCCTGCGTCGCGTTCTTGTGCACGTGCAACGTCAGATCGGGTTGCTCGAAGCGCAGGAGGAGATCAAGTCTGCGGTTCAGGAAGAACTGGGCGAACGACAGCGCGAGATGTATCTGCGCGAGCAGATGAAGGCAATTCAGAAAGAGCTTGGCGACGACGATCAGAATCGCGAAGGTCGCGAGTTGCGTGAAAAGCTGGAAAAACTCGATCTGCCCAAGGAAGCGCGCACAGAAGTCGAGCGTGAACTGGGTCGTCTTGAACGATCGGGGCGCGAATCGATGGAAGCTCAGGTCATTCGAACCTATCTGGAATGGATTGCTGAACTTCCCTGGAACAAGCGCTCGGATGACCACCTCGACCTGAATCGCGCCGAGACCATTCTGCACGAGGACCACTACGGTTTGCAGGATGTGAAGGATCGCGTGCTCGAATTCCTGGCGGTGCGGCAGTTGCGCGCACAACAGTTGACTGAGGAGATCGAGCGGACCGGCGAATTTCCTGCGGCGAAACTCAAGGCGAACAAGGACGATGCAACGCCTTCTCTCGCTGAGGATGGTGACAAGAACCGTCAGATCACTGATACAGCGGAGGCCAAGGCGCGTGCGATGGCCAAGGGACCGATTCTCCTCTTTGTAGGTCCTCCAGGTGTCGGAAAGACATCGATTGCGAAATCAGTTGCGCGAGCACTGGGTCGCGAATATGTGCGCGTTGCACTTGGCGGTGCGCGCGACGAAGCGGATATCCGCGGACACAGGCGCACGTATGTGGGCGCCATGCCCGGGCGAATCATTCAGGGGATGAAACAGGCGGGAACCAAGAATCCGGTATTCCTGCTCGACGAGGTCGACAAGCTCGGTGTGTCATTCCAGGGCGATCCTGCGAGCGCTTTGCTCGAGGTTCTCGATCCCGCGCAGAACGACACATTCACCGATCACTACCTCGGCGTGCCCTTCGATCTCAGCGAAGTGATTTTTGTTGCGACCGCGAACTTTTTGCAGAACATTCCCGCTCCGTTGCTGGACCGCATGGAGATGGTGGATTTCCACGGCTATACCGAAAGAGAAAAAGCCGAAATCGCGAAGAAGTATCTCCTGCCCAGACAACTCGAAGAAGCAGGGCTGGCCGACAAGGGGATTGAATACACTGATGATGCGATTGTCTCGATTATCAGCGGCTACACGCGCGAGAGTGGCGTGCGCCAGCTGGAACGCGAGATTGGCGCCGTGGCGCGCAAGGTCGCTCGCCGGATAGCGGCTGGAGAAACCGGCATTCTGAAGATTGACAGGGACGACGTCAGGGAAATGCTTGGCAGGCCCAAGGTGCGCCCGGAAAAAGTCGGGGAGAAGAACGAAGTTGGTATTGCCACGGGGATGTACTACACACCCATGGGTGGCGACATCATGTTCGTCGAGTCTTCCATCCGCCGTCTTTATGGCTCCGCTCCAAACGGAGATGGCGCGCAAGGCGCAGCGGCCGTGTCGCTAATTCTGACGGGACAACTTGGCGATGTGATGAAGGAGTCCGCTCGTGCTGGGCTAACCTACGCGACAAATAATGCGGCACGCTTCAATATTCCGAAGGATCGCCTTGGCGCAATCGAGGTGCACATCCACGTACCGGCGGGAGCAATCCCAAAGGATGGACCGTCCGCTGGCGTGGCGATCGTGACATCACTGGTATCAGAGATGTCGGGTCGGCCCGTGCGTCGCGATGTTGCGATGACTGGCGAGATTACTTTGCGCGGTCGCGTGCTTCCCATTGGCGGATTGAAAGAAAAGGTTCTCGGCGCGCACCGCGCGGGGATCACGACGATCATTCTGCCGAAGGACAACGAGGCTGATATCGACGATGTCCCTGAAGAGGCGCGCAAGGATTTGACATTCCATCCTGTTGAGACACTGGACGAAGTGCTGAAGCTTGCGCTGGAGCCGGAAGCTGAGACTGCAGATCAGGGCGAGAGGGCTAAATTCGCGGTGGTGTAGGCTATTACACATTGAACAGGAACCGGCCGTGAAAACTTTCCGTCTGCCTGCGCGTCCCGCGAGGCTGCTGCCTGCAGCTGCATTCCTGCTCCTCTCATCCTGTGGGGGAAGCGACGGGCCCACCGCACCTGATGTTGACGGCCTTGCCATGTACGTCGTGACTCTCGACAACCGCCTGCTCCTCATAGGCAGCGAGAATCCTGGCACCACGGTGACAGAAGCCCCAATTACAGGACTGGCCGCAGGGCAGCGGATTGTTTCAATCGACTTCCGACCTGCGGATGGCCAGCTCTACGGTGTGGGCACTGACAGTCGCGTGTACAGAATCAACGTCAATTCGGCCGCGGCTACAGCGATTGGCCCAGCGTTCACTCCGGTGCTAAACGGCACGCATTTTGGACTCGCATTCAATCCCGTCGCGGATCGAATCCGCACGTCCAGCGTGGAGAGCGATCAGAACCTCCGCATCAATCCAACCGACGGCACCGTCACTGCCGCCGATCTGAACTTCGCATTTGCAGCCGGGGACGTAAATGCGGGCGACAGTCCCGCTGTGGCCGCACTTGCTTATAGCAACAGCACTGCGGGGGCCGCAACTACGGTCGCTTACGGAATCGACTCGGGCAATGACGTACTTGTGATACTCTCCAATCCCAACAACGGCACTATCACCACCGTCGGGTCTCTGGGAGTCAATACCGTTCCATGTTCGTCGTTTGATATCGATGCTCGCGATGGAGTTGGCTGGGTGACGCTGGCCGACCTTGGCATCTCGCGACTCTATACGATCAATCTTGCAACCGGACTTGCCACTCTGGTTGGGGTAATTGACGTGGATTCGGAAGTACAGGGACTGGCAATCGCGCCGCAGTAAAGCATGTGACGGCGCGTGGGATCTTGGAGTGTTATAGGGAACTGGCGTGGTAGAGGATTGGGGATCTGCGATCTCGGATCATTTTGGATAGACGAGGCGTGAGCAACGATCCACGATAGACGAAAGACGATAGACGATGGGAGCCGCGTGGTGCCATCGTCTTTCGTCCATCGTCTATCGTTGCTCGTTGTTCACGCCTCGTCTATCTCAACTGATCTGAGATCCAACATTCCCAATCAGACCTCCCCAAAGACCAACGGGTTGCGCTCGCGCCTACTCCCGCTGCATAATCTTCACAGGAGCAAACCCAACTAATGGACATTCTCTGGTGGCATTGGATCGTGCTGGGCTTGGTGCTCGTCGTCGCTGAACTGCTGACGGCGGGCGGTTTCTACATCATCTTCTTCGGAATTGCCGCTGTAATCGTAGGCGTGCTGGCCGGATTCAATATGGCTGGACCGATCTGGATGCAGTTACTCATGTTCTCGGTCATTTCCATCGGGACCCTGGTGCTCTTTCGCGGGCGAATGCTCAAGGCCGTGCAGCATGATCTGCAGGCGCCACCGGTGGACGCCCTCGTTGGCGAGGTTGGGATTGCGACCGAGGACTTCGCGGGCAGCGAGGTAGGAAAGGTTGAGTTCCGCGGTGCCAGTTGGTCCGCGAGAACTGCTGGCGCCCATGCTATCAACCGTGGGGCGCGAGTGCGTGTGACGCGCGTGGATGGACTTATGCTCTTCGTCGAACCAGAGGGAATCTACTGATGCAGGTCACTCCGCTACAAATCGTTCTCCTCTTTTTTGCTTTTGTTGCGCTGATAATTGTCGCAAAGACCGCGGTTGTAGTACCGCAACAAAGCGCATACGTGGTCGAACGACTGGGCCGCTTTGCCGGCGTGCTGCAGGCCGGCTTTCACATTCTGATTCCCTTCTTCGATGTGATCCGCTACCGTCATACTCTCAAGGAAGTCGCGATCGACATCGCGGCGCAGGTGTGTATCACGCGCGACAATGTGCAGGTCGGTGTGGACGGCATCCTGTATCTCAAGGTGCTCAACCCGGAGCGCGCCTCGTACGGGATCACAGATTTCATCTTCGCCATCACACAGCTCTGCCAAACAACGCTGCGCAGTGAAATCGGCAAGATCGACCTTGATAAGACGTTCGAAGAACGCATGAACATCAATCTCCAGGTCGTCAACGAATTGGACAAAGCTTCAGAAGCGTGGGGCGTGAAAGTTCTACGTTACGAAATCAAGAATATCACGCCGCCGCATGACGTGCTGGCCGCGATGGAAAAGCAGATGCGCGCCGAGCGAGAGAAGCGCGCGGTGATTCTCACCTCCGAGGGCGAGCGCGATGCGGCGATCAACAAGGCCGAAGGCGAGAAGCAACAGGTGATCAAGGCATCCGAAGCTCGGCGCCAGCAACAGATCAACGAGGCTGAAGGCCAGGCCTCAGCGATTCTCGCCGTAGCTACCGCCACAGCCGCGGGAATCCAGAAAGTTGCCGAGACCATTCGCCAGCCCGGCGGGTTGGAGGCGACGCAGCTGCGCGTGGCCGAGAATTACATCGTGCAGTTCGGTGAGTTGGCGAAGAAGACGAACACAATGATTCTTCCCGCCAACGTCGCCGATACGGCAGCCATGGTCGCCACCGCTATGCGTGTGTTCCAGCACACGGCAGCGACGCCCACCAAGTAGGTCCGCCGGCAATCAACCGTTAGCTACTTCACGCAAGCAGAGGCGTCATTGTAGCTCTGCACCCGACCGTCCACGTATGCGGCGAGAAACGGTATCATCGGACAGAGAGTAACTCCCGGTGGGCCGCCGGCTCCGCCTAGCGACATAACGGTAAATGTGCCGGCCCCCGTCGAGACGACTCCGGTCAACACCAGCGGCTGAACCTTCGCGCGGAAATCAACGATGGTGGGCGCGCCGGCTGCCACACGTATGTCGATTGCGTTCGCCGCCTGGTAGCCCACGCGCCTGAGACTCACCGTGTAGATGCCCGGGGTGACATTCGGAATTGTGTAGCTGCCGGTCGCATCGGTTGCAATTCCGCTCGCTGTTCCCAGAATTTGAACAGTTGCAGTTGCCACCGAGTTGCCGCTCACAGAATCTGTGACTGTTCCCGTAACCGAGCCGAGGCTTGGCTGTTGATACACAGCCGGCGGTGTGGGTGGTACTGGGGGCCTGACCTCCACGTACCTGCCGACGCTGAACTGCCCACCCGCAGGTGCTGCCGCGGATTGTGTGAGCCCCTGCACCAGCTGCAGTACCTGTGGGCCAGTCACGCGCAGACCGTTGGGGCGGATGAACACACTCGACGAATCCATCGGCATGAAACCCACGCTGTTGTAGTACTCGCGCCAGAGCGGAGTAGCGCCGCCCAAGGGAGGCCTGAAGAGATACTGCTCCACGTTGGACGTGTAATAACCGGCGACAATCGCGCGATGCTCGCGTAGATAGTCGCCAACTCGTCGCAGCGCCTGCGGCCCGCCAAAATCGCCTACAACCGGAATGAACAGATTCTTTGAGTGCAATCCCCGAATGAACTGGTAGTTGGCATCGGTCGCGAGAAAGCTTCGCGCAACGCCGGTCGTGTCGGTGATAAGAGTGAGGCTCAGGAAGGTGGCTCCACTGGGATTTGGCGAAACCACTACGGGTGAACCCGCCCTTGCGGCGTACGAGATGAATGGCCCGTACCGATAGAAGGTGTCGTAGACCAGAGCAATGGATGCCGAGTCGGCGGATGTAAGAGAGAATCCGCGCACCTTCGCAAGATGATTGTGAATCGCGGCAATATTACTTCTGTACAACATGCTGTCGGCCGCGACCGGCAGGTATTTGCTCCAGATGCCTCTGATCGCTGTATCCTGCGGCGTCATCGGCTGCACGGGTTTGGAGAAGAGGCGAGCGATGAATTCAGAGCGATTGTTGGACATTTCGAAAATCGCCTTGTACATCAGGTGCTGCATGATGGCCTGACGCCGGATGTCTACGATGAAAACAATGTCCGGCTTCAAGGCTGTGATGTATGTGAAGTTCTGTTCCGGTCCCACGCCGAGGTATGCGCCACCGGTCTTGCCGCGGGCGATGATGTCCGAGGCTACCTGCCCGATCTGGAGTTCGTTGGACGTGTAGTTGTCCGATGGGAAACTTCCGCCCGGCTCGGAGAACTGCGAAATGATGCGCCAGAACTCGGCATTGGTGATGGAAGCCGGGAGCGTTGAGCCAGTCTGCTGGCGGGGCGCGCCCGCTTGCGCGAGGGCGTGATTGGAGATTAGCGCAAGCAGAACCAGCAAACGCGCAGCAGAACGAGTAATGACTCCCATTGTACGCCTCGATGCGGGGGAAGAACTACTGTTACACCGCGCTGTTCCAATGTTCAAAACGCCGCGCGGGGACGTCACCAATCGCAAATTACGACGAGGTATGGCTTGTGCGAAAGACCACATGGGTTCCCGCTTTCGCGGGAATGACAAAAACAAGGCAAGCAACTTGAAGGGAGGCTGTGTCATTCCGGCGAAAGCCGGAACCCATGTTGGAAAGAGCAAAGGGCATCCAATGTGAGCGAGACCGAGGGAGTCCGGATGAAAGCATCTGTTTTCGTTGGTATCAGCCTTGATGGGTTCATCGCGCGCCCCGGTGGGGAAATTGATTTCCTCAAAGGGGATGGCGCCGGCGGCGAATCGTACGGATACGACGAATTCATGGTGACTGTTGACGCGCTGGTGATGGGCCGCAAGACCTACGAAACCGTCCTGGCTTTCGACAAGTGGTACTACGGCAAAAAGCCCGTTTTCGTGCTCAGCAGTCGAGAGCTGCCACCCGCACCAGGTGGCGCCGTCGTCGAACGCATGTCAGGAGAACCAGCCGATGTTGTTTCGCAACTACACTCCCGCGGCATGCAACACCTTTACGTTGATGGCGGCGACACGATTCAGCGTTTTCTGCGCGCTGGACTCATCACCAATCTGATCATTTCGCGAGTTCCGGTACTTATTGGCAGTGGGATTCCGTTATTTGGCGCACTGCAGCATGACGTAAGGTTGCAGCACATCGCGACGCGCGAGTTCAGCGGCGGAATGATTCAAAGCGAATACGCGGTCACCAGGTCCGCGGATGTGGAGTAGGCTTACTATCCGCCGATCGGTCCGATGCGGAAGAGCTTCAAGGCACTCGGACGTAGCGCAGCTGGCTCGGTGCCTGGAAGGAAGTACTCGGTGTATTTCCGGTCAGGCGGCGTGAGTGCATCGGCCTCGGCTCGCGTCAGACGGTCCATCTCGACAGCAATAAGACCAGCAGGCGTGATGAACTCGCCCGCCTCGCGCCCCTGATACCAGCGGGAAATCATCTGTCCCCAGATTGGTGCGGCCAGAGTTCCGCCGAATACTCCCGGCGCTATGCTCTTCGGCTGGTCAAATCCCAACCATACTCCGGCCACAATCTCCGGCGTCATGCCGACAAACCAGACATCAGCGTTGTTGTTGGTTGTGCCCGTCTTGCCGGCAATCGGAATGCGAGCGGGTACACTCGACCGCGCACCAACACCGGTGCCGCGCTGAGTTGCGTCTCGCATCATATCGCGCACTATGAATGCAACTCTCGGATCCATCGCCAGCACTGGCGCGGTGCGTGGCGCAGACCACACCACCTTCCCGCGGGAATCCTCAATCCGCAAAATCATGCGCGGTTTGACCGCCATACCCATGTTCGCAAATGCAGAATATGCTGCCACGAGTTCCAGTGGCTTCACCTCGGAAGCACCAATCGCACTGGAAGGAACAAGCGCAATGTCACTCTTGATGCCGAGCCTGTGCGCCAACGCAACCACCGAATCCATCCCAACGGTTACGCCGAGTTGGACCGCCACGGAGTTGCGTGACTTGACAAGCGCTTCACGCATCGTCATCGCACCGAGGAATTCACCGTCGGAGTTGGACGGCGTGTAGACGGCTCGTGTCGGCAGCGTCAGCGAAATTGATGTGTCGGCAACCAGAGAGCCCGCGGCGATGCTGTCCGCGACCGCCGCTGCATATACAAAGGGTTTGAACGAAGAACCCGGCTGTCTGCTCGCACTCGTCGCCCTGTTGAAGGGCGCCAGAGTGTAATCGCGTCCGCCCACCAGCGCTCGCACCATTCCTGTAAATGGATCGATGGCTACGACAACGCCCTGCAGGTAGTTCGTCTGTCCTGCCTTGCGCGCCGCCATTGTAAGGTGCTGATAGCCGGGCGTCTTTTCGAGTTGTTCCGCGCCATCGCGCAGTGCCTGCGTAGCCGCTGTCTGCAGTGCGGGATCAAGAGTGGTGAATACCCGGTAGCCGCCACCCAACAGCGAAATACCGGCGCGATGCGCTTCCGCGCGGACCGCATCCACGAAATAATCCGATGGTGCTGACATTCCCGCGTTAGGAGCGACCACCAATGGTTTTGCGCGCGCTGCATTGGCTTCTGCTCTGGTAATCAGGCCCTGGTCGGCCATGACTGTGAGCACGAGGTTACGGCGGTTGAAGGCCGCCTCGGGATGACGCGCTGGATCGTACAGCGCAGGTCCCTTGGGCAGCGCTGCAAGCATTGCTGCTTCGTCGAGCGACACTTTAGCCGCACTCTTCCCGAAGTAATGCCGCGCGGCGGCTTCCACTCCAAACCAGCCGCGTCCCAGACTGATCTGGTTGAGATACGCTTCGAGAATCTGATCTTTTGTATAGTGCTTCTCCATCTCACGCGCGGCCGCCTGTTCGGCCAGCTTGCGACCCAGCGTTTTTTGTGTGCGATCGATGATGTCGGGGTGCATGTTGCCGACGAGCTGCTGAGTTATGGTGCTCGCTCCGCGACTGTCGCCAAGTATGTTGTCCTTGATTGCACCAACAACGCCGACAAGATCAACACCATTGTGCTGGCGGAAGCGCTGGTCTTCAATAGCAATGAATGCGTTGGGCAGATAGGCCGGCAGACTTGAGAGCGGAACGCTGGTGCGCCACTCGCGACCGATCTCGCCAATTAGCGAGCCATCAGCCGCGAAGACCACCGACGATTGCGCGGGCTGAACAAGCCTCCACGGCTCTGTGGCCGCGGGCTTCGCTGGTGCCTGCTGCTGGGCATAAGAGAACTGCGCGTGCAGCAAGAGGAGCGCGCCGCAAATCGTCATGATCCGCGCGCTCACTGGGCGCCGCTTGAATCGTGGCGCTGATGTATTCAGAAATTGAAGTCTGGTAAGCATTTGAATGTTTCGATCCCTGAGGCTAATACCCCAGGCAGTTGGTCCGTTTCCCCTCTACAACGCACTTAGCGGACCAAGCTGGATGGAACTATCGGGGAGTAGCCCCGTTTCGTCATTCCGGCGAAGGCCGGAATCCATTGAAGAAGTGAAAATGGATTCCGCCCCGGCTTTCGCAGGGGTGACGCTTGTTCGCCGGAATGACAAAAGTTGGCTGCTCCGCAGCACTAATCATCGCACAAAGTTCCAGTGGAAAAATGTGCGGCGGATCACCATGCTCATCCGTGCAACGGTCGATGTGGCAGGCGTATGGCTACCGCGCGAGCCACGACGATGGAGGCGGTGGTGTGGCGCGAGAGAGCTAATCGGTTCGACGCAATTCTCGCGGCAATAGTTTCTGCGCCTTCGGCGATTAGGGAGAAAATGATCAGGGGATCAACTGATCAAGTGATTAAGGGATCGATTGACCGCGATCTCGGATCGCAATGAATTGATCATTTGATCACATGATCACTTGATCCCCTGATCGTCTCCTCCCCTCCCCACTGTTGCCGGTCGCGCCCCTAGGTGCGAGCTTTTTCGGTGATGCCCCCAGTCGTAAACCTCGCTATCGGCCAGATCCGCCCCCACAAAGGGGACTACCAGCGCAACCTGGCCAGAATCGGCGATCTGATGGCACAGGTGGCTCTGCTCGAGCCCGCTCCCCAGATCCTGCACCTCCCGGAAACAATACTCAGCGGCTATTTCGTGGAGGGCGGCGTGCGTGAACTTGCGGTGACGGCCGAAGCGCTCGCACAGCAACTCAACGACCTTTTTGTCTCCAAAGTTGGTGGCGGACGAGTGCTCGATGTCGCGCTCGGCTTCTACGAAATCTGGAACAACAATCTGCACAACAGCGCGATGTGTGTCACGCTGGGTGGAGATGCGCCGCAAATCCTCCACATCCATCGCAAGATTTTCCTCCCGACCTACGGCCTGTTTGATGAGGAGCGTTTCGTCGAGCGTGGACACGAGGTACGCGCATTCGATACTTCGTGGGGCCGCGCAGCGATGCTTATTTGCGAGGATGCCTGGCACAGCCTGACCGGCACCATAGCCGCGCTCGATGGTGCGCAATTCATCCTGCTGATGGCCGCGGCTCCGTCACGCGGTATCTGGCCCCGAGGCGATGACACGCCGGGCCCCAACACGTTGAATCGCTGGGAACGGCTGGCACGCGATATTGCGGAAGAACACGGCATTTTCGTTTCACTGGCACATCTTGTTGGAAGTGAAGGCGGCAAGATGTTCGCGGGCGGGTCGGTATTCGTGGGACCACGCGGCGATCTTGTGTGTCGCGCTGCAATTTTTGAGGAGTCCGTTGTTGCAGTGTCGGCCGATGTTCATGACATCACGCGCGCGCGGGCTGACATGCCGCTGCTTTCCGACCTCGAAACTGTGCTTCCGTATGTACTGCGCAACATTCAGCGGGTGCGATCGGGTGCGTCAGTCGAGTTCTCGCACTCAGCCAACGATCGCGACGGTGGCAGCGAGCCTTCTCATAGCACCGCAGCGGCACCGTCGCAGACACGGGCCGCGGCTGGTGCAAAAGCTCAATCCACCAAACGCGTTGCTGCTTCCGATCTTCCTGTAATTCGCGCAGCCACAGAGCCGGCAAGTGCGGTGTTGCCACTCACGATCGATGCCGAGGTCACGACCAGCATGCTGGTGACTTTCATTCGCGACGAGTTTTCACAGCGTGGTTTTGAGACCGCAGTAGTCGGGCTGAGTGGTGGCGTGGACTCCGCGGTAACCGCGTCCCTCGCTGCGCGCGCACTCGGCGCAAAAAATGTCATTGCTGTGATGATGCCTTACAAGACATCGAGCCTCGACAGTCTCAAACACGCGCAGATGGTCATCGATCAACTGGGAATTGGATCGCGGACCGCGGATATCACAGCGGCGGTTGACGGGTATCTCTGCAACGAGCCTGAAGCCGATGCTCAGCGTCGCGGGAATGTGATGGCGAGAACCCGCATGATCACGTTGTTCGATCTGTCGGCAAAACACAGGTCGCTGCCACTCGGCACCGGCAACAAGACGGAGAGGCTGTTGGGCTATTTCACCTGGCACGCCGACGATTCGCCGCCCATCAACCCCATTGGTGATCTCTACAAGACACAAGTGTGGGAACTAGCGCGTCATCTTGGCATTCCCACCGAGATCATCGATAAGCCCGCGACTGCAGATCTGATCAAGGGACAGACAGACGAGGGCGACCTTGGGGTGAGTTATGCTGTGGCCGATGACGTGCTGAACTGGCTCCTGTCGGGTTACACCCCGGCGGAAATCGTGGCGCGTGGAGTCGCTGAAAAAGACGTCGACACGGTCGCGCGTCGACTCGCATCGACCCACTGGAAACGGAGACTGCCCACCGTGGCGATGGTGAGTCCCACCGCAATAGGCGAGTCCTATTTGCGTCCGGTGGATTATTGATTTGGCCGCTGCTGCCCGCTCTGTCATTCCGGCGAAAGCCGGAATCCATTTTTGGATTCAACATGGATTCCGGCTTTCGCCGGAATGACAAGACGTGGGACCGGAATGACAAATGCTGCTGTCATTGCCGCGCAAGCGGCAACCCATGGTAGCGGGGGCAAATGGGTTCCCGCTTGCGCGGGAATGACAAAGACGGGGCTGGCCCTAACTATCTTTACATCCAGGATTTTTTGATGTTGGAGACTCATGGCGACGCAAGCTCGAACTGAAAAGAAAAACGCTGGTCTGAGCCGCGAGCAGCTCGTGGGCGCGTATCGGATAATGTTCCTTTCGCGACGGCTGGATGACAAGGAAATCCAGCTCAAGCGCCAGAACAAGATTTTCTTTCAGATCTCGGGTGCAGGTCATGAAGCTGTTCTGACCGCGGCCGGAATGCTGCTCAAGCCGGCGCACGACTGGTTCTTCTCCTACTACCGTGACCGGGCAATGCTCCTGCAGCTCGGCATGACTCCAGCGGAGATGCTCTACTCTGCGGTTGGCGCTGCTGCGGATCCCAATTCGGGCGGCAGACAGATGCCGAGCCACTGGGGGCACAAGGAACTCAACATCGCGACCAGCTCATCGCCAACCGGTACGCAGTTTCTCCATGCGGTCGGCTCGGCAGAAGCCTCGATGCGAGCCAACCTACTGCAGATTACCGAAGGATTTCATAGCGACGAAATAAGCTTCGTCTCCGGCGGTGAGGGCTCGACGTCCGAAGGCGAGTTCTGGGAATCCCTCAGCACGGCGTGCAATCTCAAGTTGCCCGTTCTCTACCTTATTGAGGATAATGGCTACGCCATTTCAGTTCCCGTAGAGGTAAACACACCAGGCGGCTCCATCTCGCGCCTGGTGAGTTCTTTTCCGGACCTGCTTGTCGAAGAAGTCGACGGCTGCGATTTCCTGGCGAGTTTTGACACAATGCAGCGCGTCATTTCGCATGTGCGCAAGAGAAAAGGTCCCGCGTTGGTGCACGCGAAGGTGATACGACCGTATTCGCATTCGCTGTCGGACGATGAGGTGCAGTACCGCCCCGCGACTGAACGCGCCGCAGACGCCGCGCGCGATCCTATTACGGTCTTCCCAGCCTGGCTCATCGCGCAGGGACACGCGACCGAGAGCGACATCAAGAAGATCCAGGAAGAAGTAGATGCGCAGGTGCTCGCTGCCACGGACGATGCACTGGGACAACCTCAGCCTGCGGCGGATTCGGTGCTGTTCGGGACGTACTCGCCGACCGTGAACCCAAGCAGCGAGCAGTTCGACACCGAGGACGACCCGCAGTTCAGTGGCGAACCAACGACAATGGTCGACCTTCTCAATTTGTGCATGAAGGACGAGATGCGGCGCGACGACCGCATAGTGATGTTCGGCGAGGATGTCGCGGATGTCTCGCGTGAAGAGAACATCGGCAAGGTGAAGGGCAAGGGTGGTGTCTTCAAAGTGACGTGGGGACTACAAAAAGAGTTTGGCTCGGCGCGGGTTTTTAATTCGCCACTTGCTGAAGCAAATATCGTGGGCCGCGCGATCGGACTGGCTCTGCGCGGATTCAAGCCAGTCGTCGAGATTCAATTTGTCGATTACATCTGGCCTGCGTTCATGCAGATCAGAAACGAGCTGGCCACGATGCGCTGGCGCTCCAACAATGCGTTCTCAGCGCCGGTTGTGATACGCACGACCTACGGCGGCTACATCAGAGGCGGGATATATCACTCGCAGACCGGTTCCGCGTTGTTCACGCACTGTCCCGGACTGCGCGTTGTGTGCCCAGCCACGGCGCTCGACGCAAATGGATTGTTGCGCACCGCTATTCGTTGCGATGATCCTGTGATTTTCCTGGAACACAAGCACTTGTATCGCCAGACGTTCAACAAGGGGATGTATCCCGGCCCCAATTTCATGATTCCCTTCGGCAAAGCGCGCACGGTGCGCGAGGGAACGGACGTTACGATAGTCACCTACGGTGCGACGGTGCAGCGCGCGCTAACGGCAGCGAACCAGATTGCCGAGCAGGGTATTTCGGTGGAAGTCATCGATCTGCGCACGCTTTCGCCCTGGGACAAGGAAGCGGTGATGACGTCGGTGAAGAAGACCAATCGCGTGATCGTCGCGTATGAAGACGCGCAGGCCTGGGGATACGGTGCCGAAATCGCCGCTGTGATAGCCGATGAGTGTTTCCCCTGGCTCGACGCACCGGTGCGCCGCATTGCCGCGGCAGATACGTGGGTGGGTTATGCGCCGCAGGTGGAAGATGCAACATTGCCGCAGGTGCAGGACTTTATCGATGCGTGCAAGGAGATAGTCAGTTTTTGATCCCGCAGCCATCATGCAGATAAATACTGCAAACATCGGAATGCTGCGGGGCGCACTCTTTGCCGGCCCGTTCATTTTTGGTGTCGTCGCCCTCGTGCTGAAAACGAGCCCTACACATGAGACCCTGGATGCGAGCGCCCTCTCGGCTATCAGAGTTGCCGCATATGCTTTGATTCCCGTGGCATGCATTGCATTGATTGCGCTGCGCCCTCTTCGCGCCAGTGCGCCGATTGAAAACCGCGCAGGCATCAGCCTCGCGGGATGGGCGGTGGCCGAAGCGGCTGCTATCGTCGGTGCTGTTCTGATCTATCTCGGCGGGGAGATGTGGGCGTGGCTCGCCGGGCTCGCGCTGATGCTCGTTTCCTGGCTACTACTTCCCGCGGATCCGAAAGCAGAATAACTCAGTTGTCGTGGTGGAGAGAACGACCCTGGATTCCCGCGTTCGCGGGAATGACGAGTCACTAGTCCAGCTTTTCGAACAGCACATCACCACCCAACACGGTCGCGCGAACTGCAGCGGAAGCGATTTCCTCGGCGGGAATCGAAGTGATGTCGTGATCGATGAGAACCATGTCTGCCAGTTTTCCGACGGTGATTGTTCCCTTCTCCTTTTCTTCGAAGCCCGCAAAGGCCGCGGCGACAGTGTAGCCGCGTAGCGCATCCATCACGCTGATCTTCTGCCCGGGAATCCAGCCGCCGGGATTGGCGCCGTCGAGCGTGCGCCGCGTGGCAGCCGCAAAGATCCCTTCCAATGGAGTTGGCGGTGCAACGAACCAGTCGCTTCCCATTGCGACGGTCGCACCGGCGTCGAGCAGCGAACGAATCGGATAAGTGAGTTGTGCTCGTTGCTTGCCAATTGCGCGCTCGGCCCAGCGACCATCGTCGATTGCGTGGTAAGGTTGCATGCTGGCAATCACACCCTGTGCGCCAAAACGCGGGATGTCGCGAGCGGAAAGATGCTGGGCATGCTCAACTCGTAAACGGCGGTCGCGTGGTCCGTTCGTGGCTGCAACCTCCTCGTAAATATTGAGCAGGATGTGAATCGCACGGTCACCGATCGCATGTGTGATGCAATGCAACCCCGCAGCATCGGCCGCTGTCATCATCTGAAGCATTTCGGACTCAGGTGTTAGCAGCAGGCCGCGGTCAGACGGCAAATCATCGTACGGGTCGAAGAAAAGTGCCGTGTGCGAACCGAGTGATCCATCCACAAACTCTTTCAGCGCCCCAATCCTGAGCCAGCTGTCGCCACTTCCCTTTGCGGCAATCTCCTCCGAGAGACGCGGCCAGGTACGCAGCGGAACCGCAGCGTAGATGCGCGTCTTGAGTTCACCGCGCTCGTGCGCACGACGAAACACGGCGAGGTTCGCCCAGGTGCCCATGTTATGAACCGAGGTTACGCCGCGTTCAGCCACGTAGCTCATTGCGGCGGCAAGGGCCGCGTCCTCTTGCGCGGCTCCGGCCGGGGGAATCGCGCGCAGCACAAGATCCATCGCGCGATCCTTTACAACTCCTGTGGCAATGCCCTGCGCATCGCGGGCGATTGCGCCACCGGGTGGATCAACCGTTGATTCCCAAATACCAGCGAGTTCCAGCGCGAGTGAATTGGCCAACCCCATGTGACCATCGTGCCGAGTCACCCAGACAGGGTTGGCCGGAGTAACCGAGTCTATCCAGTCGCGCGTTGGAAGAACGCCGGACCACTTCTCGTGATCCCAATCGCCGCCAAGAATCCACTCGCCCCCACACAATCCCGCGGCGAAAGCAGCAACTCTCTTCTGAAAATCAGCTCGTGAGTTCGCACCAGAGAGTTGAACCCATCCGAGGCGCTGACCGCCTTCCAGGAAATGAATGTGCGAGTCAATAAACCCAGGCGTCAGCAATCCGCCGCGCGCATCAATTACGCGTGCGCTACCTGGCAACGACTTCCGAATCTCGGCACTCGATCCAACCGCAACGATGCGGTCCTCGGCAACAGCGACCGCGTCCGCCCAGGGTCGCACAACATCACCGGTCCAGACCCTGGCGTTCACGACCGCGAGTCGCGCTCGCGATCGCGGTAACACCGAAGGTGCAGTACCGCTCAGCTGCGGCGCTCCGCTGCTTCTCTGATGTCGAGGAGGATTTCGAAGTAGAGCTGCTCGCGGCGATAGGCGAAATCGAGCGACACCAGCTGGACCTGGTCGTCATCCTCCTTCGCACGCGTAAATGCCTCGCGATACATCTCCTCGAGGTTACTCAGGATTCGTTCACGGGTTCGGAACATTCGTGTGCTCTCTATTGCTTTAGGTGTAAGCCGTGGTGGCACTACCGGTGCGATCTCCGGCGCTTTGGGGGAGACGCTGTCAACCAGGTATTTGCGCGCTGCGTTAAGGAGCGATCGCCGCGACTGAATAGGGAAAATCATGGCTCGGAAAGATCGGGATAATAATGACCGCCGTCAAAGCCATGGAGCTCTGTGTCATTCCGGCGAAAGCCGGAATCCATGTTTGGGTTACCATGGGTTCCGGCTTTCGCCGGAATGACAGAATGAGCTTCGGTGAGTGCAAATCGGAGAGCTGACCCGCTATATTTCACCCCAAGAAGGGGAGTAGCTACGCAGCGGCAACGGCTGCGCGACCGAATCGTCAAGACTGCGCCCGGGTGCGAGTTACCCGACGCACGGTTCGGCCGGATCTCAGACTGATCAGGCGAGACCTTCGCGACTGCCGACGATTTCGGCGCCGCGAAGGCTCGCCTTTTGCGCATAAAGAACCTGAAGGAGAAACGAATGAACAACATTAAGGTGTTCGGTTTGATGGCCGGGCTCACAGCGCTTTTCATGGGGCTCGGATACTATTTCTTTGGAAGCACGAGCGGGGCCATGATGATGCTCGTGTTCGCGGCCGTGTCCAACTTCCTCATGTATTTCTTCTCGGGGAAGATGGTGCTGCGCATGTACGGCGCGAAGGTCGTCACCCCGAATGAAGCCCCCGACCTGTATGCCATGGTTGACCGCCTGCGCCAGCGCGCGGGGCTGCCAATGCCAACAGTTGCGATTGCACCGCACGCGCAGCCGAACGCATTTGCGACGGGACGGAATCCGGAACACGCCGTGGTCTGCGTAACTGAAGGGATAATGGGACTGTTGTCGAAGGATGAGCTCGAGGGAGTTGTTGCCCACGAACTGGCTCACATCAAGAATCGCGACATGTTGCTGCAGACAATCGCGGCAACGTTCGCCGCTGCCATTTCGCACCTCGCATTTATCGGAATGTTCATGGGCGGAAGAGACGATGATGACCGCAATCCCCTCGGCGGTATTCTCATGATGATTCTGGCGCCGATTGCCGCGTCAATAATTCAGATGGCCATCAGCCGCCAGCGCGAATTCAAGGCAGATGCAGTGGGAGCACAGATCTGTGGCAAACCGCTGTCGCTAGCCAGCTCGTTGCAAAAACTGGAGGCAGGTGCGGCACGTATGCCAATGCGGATCGAACCGGCTGCGGCTCCACTTGCACAGGTGAATCCGTTCGGTCCTCGGGTGGGCGGGATGATGAAGCTCTTTTCAACTCATCCTCCCACTGCAGAGCGTGTGGCGCGGCTTCATGCGATGGCTGCGGGAGTGGGAGTGTGAGTTTACTACAGTCGATGAAACACGGCCTCTTCGACAATGCGCCCCTGCACCAGATGCTCGCGCACGATGCGATCGAGCAGTTCGGCTGTCACGCGCCAGTACCAGATTCCTTCGGGATACACAACGACAATCGGGCCCTTGTCGCACACGCCGAGGCATTGGGTCTCGCTGCGCTTTACTCGCGTGGGGCCGAATAACAAGCGCTCGCGATCGAGCAATTCCGGTAGAAGAGAAAAAAGTTCACGGCCTTTCCGATCGGGCGAACAGAAGCCACCGGTGCAGATGATTATGTGCCGGCTATATGACTCCATCACTGGTGGCACGATCGTTCACTCCACCAGTTTGTTGTCACCGGGTGGTGCGACGTAGCGGTATTTCTCCACTACCCGCCCCTGCTCAATGTGCTCGCTCACGATCTTGCGCGCACCGTCGACATCCACGCCGCAGTACCAGACATCTTCCGGATATATCACGACCATCGGGCCATGACCGCACTGATTCATACAGCCCGATTGATTCACGCGCACCGTGGACTTGAGGCCGGCTTCCTTAACCGCTTTCTTGAGGGCACGGTGCACCTCTTCCGAATCCGCGAGCGGGCACGTTTTGCCGGAAGTGCAAACGAAGATGTGATGCCGATATTGTCCCACTGATCAACCTCTGAGTCCGGAAACTCCAGCCGAATGCCATCCACAGATGACTTCTTGTCGATTGACATCCGGATCGGAACCATTGTGCAGGCCGATCCGTTTCCTGCCGCGAAAAAACCCGCGATCAAATTGCTCATCGACTTTGGTCCCGAACTGGGGCTCAGGCGATCGAGCGCGCAACTCACCACTCACTACACGCCCGCCGCATTGATCGGGCGCCAGATCGCGGCAGTGGTAAACATAGGCGAGCGGAACATCGGAGGCTTCATCAGCCAGGTACTCGTGCTGGGCGCGCTGCCACAACCGTCGGAGGTTGTCCTCCTCTTCGTGGACCACCCTGTGGCTGACGGCACAAGGGTTGGTTGACTAACTTCAGCTTCCCAAATGCGAGCACCATCGATAAATGACTGATGAGATGACGGACTCTAGCGCCGACATGGTCAAGAAGCCGGTTGTCAAACCACCATCGCGCATCCACTTGAAGTGGATTGAGGGATTGCGATTTGACACGGGCAGAGTAGACGGGCCGCGCGTGGTAATCGATGGTGACAGCAAGGCCGCACCGGGGCCGGTTGAGACGATGGTCGGATCACTGGCTGCGTGTTGCGCCGTGGATGTTGTGTCGATTCTGAACAAGCGACGCACACCGCCGCAGGCGTTCGAGGTAAACATTGTGGCACAGCGGGCGCAGGTAATCCCCGCTCGTATTACCTCTGTTCACATGGCTTTCCGCATTCACGGTGAGGGCATTGACCGGGCGGCGACGGAGCGCGCCATTGATCTTTCAATAAACAAATACTGCTCGGTGCGCGATTCGTTGAGTCGCGATATTCCAGTGGAATGGTCGCTGCAGCTGAACGAAGAGACGAGCGAGTGACAAACAGCGAAGAAATGCGGCAACTGCAGGACGACGCGCGTGCCTTTCTCGACCGCGCCGTCAATGGCATATACCGGTCCACTGTAGACGGAAGGTTCCTCTATGTGAACCCCGCGCTGGTCAAGATCCTTGGCTACCCTTCAGCCGAAGAGCTTTGCGGGATCGACATTGCCATGCAGCTCTACGCGGAGCCATCGGAGCGCGAAGTACTGGTGCGCCGCTCTCGTGAGGGCCGCATGGGCGGATGGGCCCACATCCGCTGGAAGACCAGAGATGGCTCCATTATCGTCGTGCGCGTCGTCGTCAACGCAGTGATGGATGAGAAAGACGAAATCCGGTTTTTTGAGGGCAGCGTTGAGGATGTGACGGAGAGTCTGCGCCGGGAGGAAATCCTGCGACGCAACGAGCGCATGGCCAGCCTGGGAACAATGCTCGCGGGCGTTGCCCACGAGCTGAATAATCCTCTGGCGGCAATCAGCGGCTTCGCACAGATAATGCTTCGCGGCGACAGCCTCAGCGAGGACGATCGTTCGGCCGTCGACACAATCAATCATGAGGCAAACCGCGCCGCTCGCATCGTGCGCGATCTCCAGACTTTCGCGCGGGAACGCTCATATCTGCACCGCGAGGAGGTGGACCTGAATGATGTCATTTCCTACGTCCTCGCTTCGCAACGCTACAGAATGGACACGCACGGCATTCGTCGGGAAGTTGCACTCGCCCCTGCGCTGCCACCCGTTCGCGCCGAACGTGCGCATGTTGAACAGATACTGATAAACCTCATCGCCAATGCGAGTCAGGCGCTGGAGAGCATTACCGACGCCCCCGCCACGAGGAAGAACGAACCTGGCGGTCGCGTTCCGCCGACTATTTCCGTGCGCACACTGTTACAGGGTAGCGACGTAATCATGGAAGTGCAGGACAATGGTCCCGGCATCTCCCCCGAGAATCTGCCGCGCATTTTCGATCCTTTCTTCACCACGCGCGCTGAAGGCGAGGGTACCGGACTTGGTCTGGCCGTGGTGCATGGAATTGTGAACAGCTACGCCGGAACCCTCGAGGTGCAGAGTGAAGAGGGTCAGGGATCGCTCTTCCGTGTCACATTCCCAATAATGGTTGACGATTCGCACTCGGCAGCGGAGATGACAACCGATGAGGCGCGTGCCACCAGCACGGTTCACCCCCTGCAGGTTCTCGAGATCCTCGTGGTCGAAGATGAACTTGCAATCCGCAGACTCCTGACGCGCTACTTCGAGGGGCGCGGCCACGCCGTGACCATGGCGGAAGATGGAACTGCCGCCCTGCGTGCGGCGGAGCAATTGGCATTCGATGTGGTGATCTGCGATCTCAGGCTGCCGGGAATAGATGGATTTGAGGTTCTCCGCAGGTTGCGCGAACTTCCAACAGGTGCGAAGAGTCGCTGCATTCTCATGAGCGGCGCCAACGCCAACGCCCCTGCCGGCCCGATGCGCGACGCCCTGCGACTTTCTGCTATCATTGATAAGCCCTTCGAGATCGAGCAGTTGCGCAAAGCAGTGGAAGGGTGAGTAGACAGAACAAATTGTTGCCGTGTTCACCAGCTGATGAGGGAGGAGGGAATGTCGATATATCGCACTGCATCATTCCAGGTGCGTACTGAGAGCATGGAACGCTGCAAGGAGCGCATCCGACAGTATGTCGCGGACATCAAGCAGCACGAACCCGGAACTCGCGTCTACGTCTCCCTGCAGGACCACGTCAACCCCATGCATTTCGTGCATTTCTACGCATTCGACGACGAGGCCGCCGAAGCCGCGCACGGCGCGTCCGAAATCACCAAGAAATTCTCGCAGTTCCTCGGTCCCGAACTGGCCGGTCCGGTATCGTTCGGCGACTACGGCGTCATAGCCGAAACCTGAACTCCTTCGCGGCTGCGCCGGCGCCCCCACGGAGCGCGCAGTTGCATTCAACCGTGACGTCATGCCTGCACTGGAAACGCTGCTCGCGGCAGCTCGTGACCTGGTCGCTGAAGCGGACGATGTAGTTGTCCTCACCGGCGCCGGCATTAGCGCGGAATCCGGTGTGCCGACATTCAGGGGAGAGGAAGGCCTCTGGAACAGCTATCGGCCGGAAGATCTTGCGACCCCTGAAGCATTTTCGCGCGATCCGGTTCTCGTGTGGCAATGGTACGCATGGCGACGCGAGCTGATCTCGCGCTGCCATCCCAATGCCGCGCACCTGTCCATCGCGGGGCACGCGCGCGACGGAGAGATGCTCAGCGTGATTACGCAGAATGTGGATGGACTGCACGCGGTGGCCGCACGAGCGGTTGCCGGCGCCACGAATCCGCACAATCCGCCCATCGAACTGCACGGCTCCATCTTTCGCGCGCGCTGCACGGGTTGCGACATGCGCATAGAACATCGCATCACAGCACAGCCATCGTCGCCGGAGACTCTTCCCCGCTGTGAATCCTGTGGAGGGGTGTTGCGCCCCGACGTGGTCTGGTTTGGCGAGAGCCTGGATCCCGACGTGCTGGAGCACGCGATGCATGCGGCGTCAAACGCGGATCTCTGCCTTGTTATTGGCACGAGCGCCGTTGTGTATCCTGCGGCTGGACTGGCAGCTTTGACGCGCGAAAGCGGAGGCAAGGTTGTCGAGATCAATCCCGAAGCAACGCCCCTGACGCGCATTTGCGCGATCTCAATCCGGGCCAGCGCGACACGCGCGGTGCCGATGATTCTGACATCGCGACAGGAGAGTGGCTCCGGGTGATTATACTTGCAGACCGGCAGGCGGTGCGCCTATGAAGTGTATTGGTTAACGGGACTTGTGGGGACAGCCTGAAGGCTGTCCCCGATACATATGGGAGAGGCAGGTCAAATGAGCATTGAGCGTCCGCAGTCCGATGAGTTCGCGCCGTATTATGCGACGTACATCAACAAGGTTGCCGAAGGCGATATTGTGCAGCTGCTTGAAGGACAAATTGCCGAGTATCGCCGCGCGCTCGGCAATCTCGATGAAGCCAAAGCGCTGTTCAGATATTCACCCGGCAAGTGGACGGTGAAGGAAGTTGTGGGTCATGTCATAGACTCGGAGCGGGTATTCGCATATCGCGCGCTGCGATTTGCGCGCGCCGACGAAACTCCTCTCCCGGGCTTTGACGAGAACCACTTCGTTTCGAACGCCACTTTCAATTCACGTCCGCTGGATGAGCTGCTCGCCGAATTCGAATCGGTGCGCCGCGGCAATGTTGCGCTGTTCCGCTCTTTTACACCCGAGGTTGCGGCGCGACGCGGGACCGCGAATTC
The DNA here is from genome assembly GCA_964556695.1 of uncultured Gemmatimonadales bacterium. GTDB lineage: Bacteria > Gemmatimonadota > Gemmatimonadetes > Gemmatimonadales > Gemmatimonadaceae > CAZKXZ01. The sequence goes on along the minus strand of CAZKXZ010000048.1, from coordinate 8,668 downwards.
GATTTCGGTTTCTGTACGTGCGATTGTGTATATCACCGCGGGGCACGCTGCGCATCATCTTGGGATACTTCGGGAGAAGTATTTGTAGGAGTGCTTAACTGCTACTGCGGAGCGGGGACGGCGTGCACGGGGACTGCGGGTTCGGGAACGGCGGTTACAGGAACGGCGGTGCGGCGAACAGCGAACAGCAGCGCCTAACCGCGGAGCGGGAACGGCGAACCATCAGTTACGCCGTTCCCGCAACCGCAGATCCCGCACCGCCGTCCCCGTACCCGCCTTTCCCGTGGACGCCGTTCCCGCTCCGCAGTAGTCGTTGCTTTTGCGGCTCTAGTATCGATAATGCTCCGGCTTATAAGGCCCGTCGACCGGAATCCCGACATACGCCGCCTGGTCCTCGGTCATCACTGTGAGCCGCGCACCCAGCTTGTCCAAGTGAAGCCGTGCCACCTTCTCATCCAGAATCTTGGGCAGAGTGTAAACACGGTTGTCGTATTTCTCCGCATTGTGGTGCAACTCTATCTGTGCCATCACCTGATTCGTGAAGCTGGCTGACATCACAAAGCTCGGATGTCCGGTTGCGCAGCCGAGGTTGAGGAGGCGCCCTTCCGCGAGCATCATGACGCTGTGTCCGTCGGGGAAAACCCACTCATCGTACTGCGGCTTGATGTTCACACGGCTGATTCCCTGAAACTTCTTCAGGCCGGCCATGTCAATCTCGTTGTCGAAGTGTCCGATGTTGCCGACGATTGCCTTGTCCTTCATGCGGCTCATCTGATCCGCCGTGATGATGCCCTTGTTTCCGGTGGCGGTGATGAATATGTCGGCAGTTGCGAGAACGTCTTCGAGAGTTACAACCTGATACCCTTCCATTGCTGCCTGCAACGCGCAGATCGGATCGATCTCGGTGATCACCACGCGGGCACCCTGTCCACGCAGAGCCTGGGCGCATCCCTTCCCTACTTCTCCGAAACCGCAGACCACGGCAACCTTGCCGGCCATCATTACGTCGGTTGCACGATTCAGTCCGTCGATTATTGAGTGACGGCAGCCGTAGATGTTGTCGAACTTGCTCTTGGTAACAGAGTCGTTCACGTTGATCGCCGGGAAGAGAAGTGTGCCCGCTTCCATCATCTGGTAAAGGCGGTGCACACCCGTGGTGGTCTCTTCTGAAACGCCGCGCAGTCCCTTGGCGACGGTTGTCCAGCGGCGCGGATTCTTCTTCTGCTCATCGCGCAGCAGTTGCAGAATCACACCATACTCCTCAGAGTGATTGGCGGGATCGAACGCGGGCACCAGACCAACGCTCTCGAATTCGGCGCCGTTGTGAACGAGCAGCGTTGCGTCACCGCCATCGTCGAGCAACAACGTTGGTCCACCTCCGTCGGGCCACATCAATGCCTGCTCGGTGCACCACCAGTATTCATCGAGCGTCTCTCCTTTCCACGCGAACACGGGCGTGCCACGCGGATTTTCGACGCTGCCTTTGCCAACAACCACAGCCGACGCCGCGTGATCCTGCGTGGAGAAAATGTTGCACGAAACCCAGCGCACGTCGGCGCCGAGTTCGGTGAGAGTCTCGATGAGCACCGCGGTTTGTATGGTCATGTGGAGCGAGCCCATGATCCTGGCACCCGCCAGGGGCCGCTGCCCCGAATACTCCTCCCGGATGGCCATGAGCCCCGGCATCTCCTGCTCGGCCAGCCGGATTTCATTGCGGCCGAATTCGGCGAGCGAGAGATCCAGAACCTTGAATGGCTCGCGCCCCGCATCGCGGGCTGCGTCGAAAGGATGAGTGGACGCTGGTTGAGTTGCTGTCGTTGTCATTCTGCACCCGGGTGAGAAGAAAAGGAAATGGAAATTGGAAATTGGATACTGGATAATTGAATTTGAAATTGACCTACACGCTCACACTCCCTTCAGTGCCACCGCCGCAAAAAGCGACGGGCCCTTCGCGGACGGATCCGGCGGGATATTGTGAAACCGAAAATCACTAAAACCTTCTGCCTCGCTCCACCCCTGGATCTGGCCCTTTGAGAAGCCGCGCCAGACATGCCCCATTTCGCGCGAGATATCTTCGCGATCGTGAGGCAGCATGTCGACAATCAGGGTTCGGCCCCCCTTGCGAAGTGTGCGGGCCGCCTCTCGCAGCGCGGAACGCGGCTCTTCGACGAACGGTAACACCAGAAACAGCACTGCGACATCCAGCTCACCGTTCTCCAGGGGGAGCGCGGAGATATCGCCGCGACGAAACTCCACATTGTCGCAGTCGACAAGACGTTTGCGTGCTGCTGCGAGCATGGCAGCGGAATCATCCACCGCAATCACGCGCCGCACGAAGGGCGACAGTGAGAGCGCAATATGCCCGGTGCCAGTACCCAGATCTCCCACAACCAAGGACGGATCGAGAAGCGACAACAATGCGTGCAGGTGGCTGCTATCGCCAAAGAGATCCTTCCTGATGCGGTCCCACTGCCCTGCCGCAGTCGAAAAGTAAGCCTGCGATCGCGTGCGCCGTTCGCTCAGCACCGTGGCGAGGCGACGCGTGTCTTCTTCGGCGGCTGGCAACTCCGCCGTTTGCTCACGCAACACGCTCCACAAACGGCGAACGGGCTGAGGGAAGCGCTCCTGTTTCATGGAGTAGCGGTTGCTCGCTCCATCTTCCCTTGCCGAAGCCAGCCCCTCATCCGCCAGCGCCTTGAGATGGCGGCTGATGCTCGACTGAGGCAGCTGCATTGCCTGCACCAGCTCCGCCACCGACAGCTCCTTCCTTTCGAGCAGAAGGAGCAGTCGGCAGCGCAACGGGTCTGCGAGGACCGAAAGGCTGGCGAAAACTTCGGGGGTCGGCGCTATCATCCTTATATCCGGATTTAAGGATAACCCGTAGGCGGTCCCACCGCAACCCCCCATACCCCGAACTGGAGAGTGGAGAGTGGAAATTGGATCAGCTGATGCCCATCGTTCCACGCGAACCTTAACCGGGTGTTTTTCGTACCAATGTCGATGCTCCCTGGAACAATGATCGTACTGCTGATAGTTGGCGCGATATTGCTTTCGGCTCTGATTCAGAGAGTCATTCGCCGCGGACCGGGCTCCGAGTCGGCTGAGGCACCGGCGTCTCTGCGCCTGTCAGCCTACTTTCTCATCATGGCCGGCACAGCGGCCAGTGAGGCTCCACTGCTTATGCTGGTATTTGATGCGTTTGCCATCAGGTCGCTTTCTGAATTGCTGGTTTTTGTGTTGTTTCTCGTAGTGTCACAGGTAATCATTTTGGCGCCGTGGATCTGGCTTCGCAGGATTTGGCGGCGCTCAAGCCGATCTGCGTGCGCCTTCGTCGTCGGGACAGCGGCCGCCAACATCGCAATCGCGCTCGTTTTGTATCGGGGATTCCTTTCCGGAGACGCAGACGCTCAGGACGGCATTGTCGTGCTGATCGTGCCGCTCCTGCAACTCGTGGTCACGGCCGTATCCGTGCTCCTGTGGCGGCCCATGGAGCAGAACTCGCGCGCGACGCCTGCCCCGGGTTGAGGACAGTTGCCTTCGCGCGGTATGGCAGGCAAATTGGGTCTGCTGCTTCTGCCTCCACTAAGCGCATGACCGCATTCGATCCGTCCAGCATAAGATTCGCCGGCTTTATCATCACCGCTTCGCGAGAGTTGCATCGTGCGGACCGGCGTGTGCCGCGATTCGTGACGGCACATCGTTTTCTGGTAGAGAACTGCGTCTATTCGCATGAGATGGATGAGCCGGGACACTGGGACAATTTTCGTCTCGACCGTCCCCTCAAGGAGTTGATTCCGCCCCGACTGAAAAAAGGAGCGCTGCAGGCCGTGTCGGATCTTGCAGCGGACGCGACTCTCTACGGACGCCCTAACGTATGCATGTCGCTGCCGGCAGTGCGGTCGATACTGACTTCGGCTCGCGTGCCACGAGACGCAATTCAGATTCTCGAGGCAGGGATGCGGCCGAGCGACGCAGACGAAGTGCTCACTCGCGAAGACCAGTTCTCACTGCTGGCGGGCGACAGGGAGCCGGCGCACGGAATTGTGTCGGCGCTGCGCGAAAACAGAAGCATGTCGGGTGGCGGCGCGCTGCTCGGCGTTGAACCTTGGTATCTGGATCGCAGACTGCGACACAGCTGGCGCGAGCGTCACGACAGCAAGGCCGTGCGTGCCCGGGCATTCTCGCGACTCAATGAGCACGGGCTGCTGACTGACTTTATCGATTTCGAGTTGTTTGTCCCCGGGCTTACGCCGCGCAAGGTGCATAATCGTCTGGCCAAATGGCTGCCGCTGGTTCTGGTTCAGCATCCGGTCGACAGTGTGCTGGGCGACCTGCGGACGCGCGTTACTCCACTCAGCCAGCCAAGCATACGTCGTCCCTGAGTTGAATCAGGAATCATGCATTGGTAGTTGACAACGAGGACGTCGCGCGCATTCCCACTATTGACGATGTGCGAGTTGCGCGAACACGCATCGCTGCCTCGGTTCACGTCACGCCGATCGCGCGCTCATCGCTTCTGGATCGCCAGGTTCGTGCGCAGCTGCACTTCAAGTGTGAGAACTTCCAGAAAACGGGCTCGTTCAAATCGCGCGGCGCTCTCAACGCCGTAAGTTGCCTGAGCGAGAGTCAGAGGCGAGCCGGAGTGGTCTCCGTGTCAGCTGGGAATCATGCGCAAGCGCTGGCGTGGGCGGCCGCGGCGCAGGGGATTTCGTGCACGGTGGTGATGCCGTCGACTGCATCTCGCTCCAAGATTGACGCCAGTGAGGGTTACGGAGCGAGAATAATTCTCGAGAACGGATCCGCCGCAGCGTTCGAGCGAGCGCTCAGTATTGGCAGCGAGGAAGGTCGCACCTTCGTGCATCCCTTCGATGATGTGAACATCATCGCGGGTGCCGGGACCGTTGGGTTGGAGCTCCATGAGCAGCTCGCTGATCTGGACGTGGTTGTGGTACCGGTGGGGGGCGGCGGGCTCATATCAGGTGTGCTGGTAGCGATCAAAGCACTCGCGCCGCATGTGCGCGTCTACGGCGTGGAACCCGTGGGTGCCGCGGCGCTGCATCAAAGTCTGGCCGCAGGACAACCGGTCAAACTGCAGCAGCCCCCTCGCACGATCGCTGATGGACTCGCCGCGCCGATGGCCGGAAAGCTCACCTACGCAATCGTGAGCAAGTTCGCCGAGGACATGGTGCTCGTTGAAGATGCTGCAATTGCGGAATCAATGCGGCTCATTGTTACGCGCACCAAGCTACTCGTTGAGCCCGCCGGAGCCGCTGCTATGGCCGCTGTGTTGGGCGGATTGATTCCCAATTTGGCTGGAGCGTCGGTCGCTGTGATTCTCAGCGGTGGGAACGTGGATCTGGAGAGACTGGTGACGAGCGGCTAGCGGCTAGCGGCGAGTGTGATGAGCGACGGGCACTCGCGCTCGTCACTAGCCGCTCGTCACTCTTGCCGCGCAGCGGCGGCGCCCGTACTTTCGCTTAAGTGCATTCAACTTCTTCGGAGGCATCTGTGACTCGTCTGTTCTTTCTCCGTTCCGCCAGCTTCGTCGGCGTTCTTGCCGCCATGGGCGTCGCGATGTGGTCGTTCAACTCATCCTCCTCAACCGCCTCTGCCGCGGCAGCGTCTGTCGCGCAGGCGCAACCGGCAGCCAAACAGGTATTCGGGTCAGCCTCGAAAACGCTGCAGGGCGCTATTCTGGTTGGGAACACTCTTTACCTGTCAGGACAGCTCGGCACCTCAGGGAAGGCTGACGGCATAGGCGGTGAAACCAAGGCCGCGATCCTCGCCGGTGAGAAGCTTCTGAAGGCAGCACAGATGGAACTGTCCGATGTGGTCGCTGTGACGGTCTACCTCGTTGACGTCGCGGATTTCGGAGGAATGAACACCGCCTACAGCGAGCTGTTCAGTGCGATTCCGCGACCGACGCGCACGACGGTTGTGGTGAAGGAGTTGGTTGTCACGGGCGCGAAGGTGGAAGTCACCATGACGGCGGTGAAAGCGCGGTAGCGAAATTGGAGAGGGGAAATTGGATATTGGATATTGAAATGGAGATTGGTTCGCCAATCTCCATTTCAATTTCCAATATCCACTCTCCAATTTCGCTACTCGTCTTCGTCTCCGCCGCCGCGTCCCCGTCCGACCGAATCGCGTCCTCGGCCCGACGAATCCGCACCACGTGCCGCAGTCGAGGTATCGCGGCCGCGGCCGGTTGAGTCCGCGCCACGTCCTCCGCGCCCGGTTGAGTCAGCACCCCTCCCACCGCGACCGCCGCCGCGACCGCCCTGATTGTTCTCGTTCTCGGGGATTTTGAACACCTTCGCAATTTCGGGATCACCCAGGTTGCCAAGAACTCGCATTGCGACGTAGTCGCCAACAACGGGACCGAACTTGAAGCCCTCCGAGTTCCCTGCTCCGGCGATCCATACATTCGACATTGTTGGATGGATGTCGATGATGAAATTCCCGCTGGAACTTCCCTCATAGTGGCATGCACGAGTTTCATTGAGCGGCGTGTTTGCCAGTTCGGGAAAACGTTGCGCGAGGAAATTTCTGGGTCCAGTAATCTGGTTCGCGTTCGCCCAGCGATCGCTGAGATCGGGATCCCTTTGCGCAGCGGCCGTCGTCGCAGCGGCTTCCGCAGCGGCGGCTGCTGCCGCGGCCTCTTCTGGAGTGGGAGGCGTGTCGGGCGCACCGCCACCACGTCCTTGACCTCCACCCCCGCCTCCGCCGCGTCCTGTTCCGCCGCCGCCGCGACCCTGGCGTCCAGTTCCACCACCGCCACCGCCACCGCCACCACCACCAACGCCAGCAACAGCACCAGCGCCTCTCCCAGCTGCGCCTCCTCCGGCTGCTCCCCCTGCTCCGGCGCCAGCAGCGCCGCCGCCGGCGGCACCACCTGCACCACCGCCACCTCTGCCTGCTCCACCTGCGCCGACACCAGCAGCTCCGCCGCGACCGGCGTCTCCGCCGCCACCAGCACCACCGCGCCCAGCTCCAGCTGCACCTCTACCAGCCGCGCCTCCACCTCTTCCGCCGGCGGCGCCAGCACCACCACCGCTGCCACCACCTCCTCCACCTCCACCGCGAACCCTCATACCACGAGCGTCCACTGGCATTGAGGGCCAGCCGGTAACCCCTGGAAAATTGAAGCTCGGCAGATTGGGATGGACATAACGCTCATCGCCGATTGGAGTGGCGAAGTAGCACACGAAGGCGAGCGGCGTATTCATCCTGTTGGCGAGCAGTTCGGGAAAAACCTTGGGCAGCCACGGTCCACAAGAGAAGACATATTGGCCAGCGCGAATCACTTCACCGGTATCGAGCACGATCCCCTGCAACTCACCGTTTTCAGTTTTGGACAGGGTCGCCCTCGCGGTTACAACTCTGCCGCCGAGCTTTTCCACGACGGATGCAACAGCCTGGCACGAGCGCCTTGCTCGCGCAACTCCAGCGTGCATCTCGTGCATGATAGCGTTCATTCCCTCTATGTTGATCACCGGCCAGCGATACTTCACCTCAGCTGGAGACAGGATCTCGTAGGGGATGTCGAATTTGTCCCACGTATCTCTGGTTCGCTGGATTTCCTGCGTCCAGCTGTTCCGCATGTAAAGGTCGCCGGTCTGGAAGTAGAGATTCCATTTGAATTCCTTGCCCCATTCCTCGTCCCAGCGCATCCAGCGCGTCATGGCTTCACGCGCCCAGCGCGTCCACAGTTCGTTGGTACCATAGGAACTACGGACGCCGCGCGTTTCGTCACCCGATGTTGCGCGCGAATTCCCCGGTCCGTATGCGTCGACGAGAGTAACCCGCGCGCCCATGCGCAGCAGGTTGTACGCAGTCCAGCCGCCGAAGGCGCCGGCACCTATCACAACAACATCCGGCGATCGAGTGATGCTCCGCTTTGCCCGCTCGACAAACCCCGGCGGGATTGCCCTCACTGCATCGTCGGCGCAGCCACCTATGAGAAGCATGCCCGCGCCGGCGCCCGCGATTCTCAGAAAATCGCGTCTGTCAACAGAACTCACGTCTGTAGTCGTCAATATTCTTCGCGGCGGTTCCGTTGCCATGGTTACTGACCGCCGCCGCCACGACCCCGGCCACCGCGACCACCGCCCGATGGCAATGACAGCGCTACAAGCGAGGCGTTGATACCCGATCCAGTGGCGAAAACGATGTACTGCTTGCCCAGGTGCTGGAAGGTCATCGGGACCGCTGTCGTCTTGCTGGGAATCTGCAGTGCGCCAACCTGCTTTCCAGTCGCCTTGTCCATCGCGTAGAGCCTTGCCTCCGGGCCACCACCGCTGCGACCCGTTCCGTAGATCATGAGCGTCTTCGTGGTGATCACTTGCGGCTGCCCACCGCCACCGGTCGAAGGCGGCAGCGTGATTCCAGCGAAGAGCGGGTCATTCGAAGTCACCGGTGTTGTCTGGTTTCCATTTGGCGTCCACCAGATTTTGTCGCCGCTGTTCAAATTGTACGCGGTGACGCCACCAAGCTGCTTGGGCTTGAAGATCGAAACGCCTCCAATCGCATTGCCGCCACCACCCCCTCTGCCGCCTCCGCCCCCACCGGCACCGCGTCCACCGCCACCGCCTGTTACAGCCGCTCCAGCTCCACCACGCGCGGCACCTGCACCTGCAGCAGCGCCTGCACCAGCAACCGCAGCGGC
>CAZKXZ010000047.1:0-40117 GCA_964556695.1 uncultured Gemmatimonadales bacterium | reverse complement strand
GATTGGTGGAGCGAGGCTGAGATTCATATGACAGGCAGCTGGGGACGTGTCCCCCGTGCACCAACGGTGCACGGGGGACACGTCCCCATTGTTAGACGCGAGACAGCATGCACTTAGATGGTCCCCTTGGTACACGGCCGACCTGTCCCCAATGGTACACGGGGGACGCGTCCCCAGCTGACGGGACTACTTGCGACGCGGTTGAGGTCGGCGCAAGTTAGCGGTCTACCGTGTTCCAGGAGGCAGGATGTTCAGTAGCGCGAAGTTCTCGCAGCTCGCCGTTCTCCTTTCAGCAACTCTCATCGCTGCGTGTGCCACCGAGCAGGAACCGCCTCCACCGGCAGCGGCAGCATCCGGGACCGCGACCGCGGGGCCGGACAAGAGGGCACTCGCCGCCAGCCTCGTCAAGGCTGTGATGATCAAGCCTGGCGACAAAGTTCTCATCAGTGGGAGCGTGCGCGATGCGCAACTCCTCGAGGACGCGGCGATCGAGACGATGAAAGCGGGAGGACAGCCGTTGATCTCGATAACAAGCGAGAAGCTGGGACGTCGCAGCTTCGATGAAGTGCCTGCGAGCTATGATACACAACAGCAGACACTCGGTCTTGCCATTGCTGGTCTTTTCGACGCACAGATTGATGTTGAACCCACAGAGACTGAGAACGCCATGTCCGGCGTCGCTTCCGAGCGCATTGCCGCTCGCTCAAAGAGCGGGCTTCCCGCGGCGGAACTGTTCCAAAAGCGAAAAGTCCGCTATGTGAATGTTGGCAACAACCTGTATCCCACCGACGCGCTGGCGGGCAGGCTTGGCATTCCCAGGAGCGAGCTGTCCACAACTTTCTGGAAAGCGGCGACGGTTGCTCCTCAAACCATTCGCGCCAAGGGCGACGAGTTGCGCGCCGCGATCGGGACCGGCAAGGTTGCCACCATCACACAAGCCAATGGTACCGATATCACCTTCGCGATCGATATGAAGAACTCGTTCATTTCGGATGGAGCGGTGGATGCAGAGAAGATGAAGGTCAATTCCTCGGCCGCCTCCACTTGGCTGCCCGCGGGAGAATTCATCATTCCAGCTGAAGTGGGAACGGCCGAAGGCAAGGTTGTGATCGACAAGATGGTCTATCAGGGCAACGAAATTACTGGGCTCACGTTGAACTTCAGCAAGGGAAAACTCACGTCGATGTCGGCGACCGCAGGACTGGAACCGCTCCAAAAGCGCTATGACGCATCGGGTGCAGGGAAGGACAACTTTGCCTTTGTGGACATCGGCATCAATCCCGAAGCGAAATTCCCGGTGGGCAAAGGCTGGGTAGTGTGGATGGCGCCGGGTGCGGTGACAGTCGGGCTGGGAAGCAACACCGGGATGGGTGGCACGGTGAGCAGCGATTTCGGTGTGTCACTTCAGATAGCTGGTGCGACGGTCAAAGTTGATGGAAAGGAAATAGTGTCGGCTGGGGTTCTGAAGTAGCGACGCAATAATCCTTGTACCGTCAACGATTCCTGACGGTGCAACATACACTATCCACCAACCAGTGCCAGAACACGCAGCGGACTTCCACTCCCTCCCACAATCTTAAGTGGCGCCGCTATGACAACGGCACCAGTGGGCGGTAGCTGGTCCAGGTTGCGCAAACTCGCAAGTCCAAACTTTCCTGCACCGTGCATCGTGCCGTGATTGGGAAATGGCGGATCGAATGTGCCGGCCTGTCCTGCATCGGTTCCGACGGTCTCCACGCCAACACCCAACACATCGCGGTCGTGCGCAAGCAGTGCCGAGGTGGACTTGTGAAATCCGGGACTGTGCGGACCATCGGCGCGCACATTCAGAAATTCAGCGGCGCCCGAGCGCTTGCTCCATCCGGTTCGGAGCAGCACCCACGCGCCCGCCGGAATTCTGCCATTCTTTTTCTCCCATTGCTCGACGCCCTCCGGCATGAGGAGAAAATCCTCGTTCTTGCTGACCTCATTGGTGACATCAATTACACACGCGGGTCCCACAAAACGCCGCGGCGGAATTGTATCGCACATGTTGTCAGGAAGGTTGCGTCCGCTGATCCAGTGCACTGGCGCGTCGAAGTGCGTACCCGTGTGTTCACCCATGGAGATGGTGTTCCAGTACCAGTAGGGGCCCTTGTCGTCAAACTTCGAAATCACTGACAGTGTCACACCGGGTGACGCGCCGAATTGCGGTGGCAGTCCGATGACTGGAGTGTCCGGTCCCAGAGGCTGCGTGAGATCTACAACTTTGATTCTCCCGGCATTCAGCTCGTCGACAAGCTGCGTCAGAACAGACATTTACTTCTCCTTCTGCGTGAGTTCTCTCAGATGTCGCTGGAACTGATAACGGTTTTCCAGGAGCGACAGGTCGGTGACGTAACCGGATGGTCCCACCGCTTCGACTTTCGCAACAATTGTCGTGAGATCGTCCGCTGCAACTGCTTCGGAGAATGCTGCGCGGAAATCTTCGAGAGTGCGCACGGTTGCGGTGCGGGGCACACCAGCGGCCGCGGCGATCGCGGCCAGATCGCTACCAGTCGATGTAGCGGTGGGGAAGCCACCAACGGACAACAGGCTTTCGTTGTCAAAAACAACGTGCACAAGATTGCGCGGCCGGTAGCGCGCCAGAGTTGTGAGGCCGCCCAGGTTCATCAGCAACGAACCATCTCCGTCGAACACCACTACCTGCAACTCAGGGCGACTGAGCGCGATACCGAGCCCCATCGACGGAGCGAGCCCCATGGCGTGCTGCAGATAGAAAAAATTCGGCTTGTGTCCGATTGATTGCAGTTCCGCTGCCACGGCGCCCATGATTGTCACGACGACACACTTCTCAAGCTGCGGATAGACCGCTTGCAACGCGTCAACCCGCTTCATGCATCCTCCCACATAAGATCGCGACACAACAGCAACGCGACTGGCCGGCTCGCCGAATATGCGAGTGTTTGCGCTTTGTCAATTCGCTTCGCGACATGATCGCTGGATTCCAGGCGTGCATGCGGAATGCGCAAGGCGTCGAGTACATGCTCCGTTACTCCGCCTCCCTCTGTCTGCCAGGGATCTTTTTCGCCGAATTCACCGCGGTGACTGATCAGCATCAGAAGAGGAATGCGATATAGCTGGGCGCAGGAAACTATTCCGTTGACCGATGCCAGGAATCCGTGATTCTGCATGAGCATGGCGGAACGCACCCCGGCCAGATGCGCGCCTGCAGAAATCCCGACACCTTCTTCCTCCTTCGCAAGGCGCACGAGTTTCATCTCCGCATCTTCTTCCGCAAAGCGAATTAGGTGCACCAGCCATGTCTCTGGAAGAGCCGACACAATGCGAACGCCGGCTTCCTTCAGACAGGAGTAGATGAGTTTCGAACTGGAGACTGATACGGGCATGGATGGGTCTGGAAGATTTGCCGGGTCTATTATATAGACGGATGGCCCTCTTTGACAGGAGTGCATGGCGGTATGGCGAACAGCCGATCCCAGATAGACGAGGATAGATGGGCGAGCAACGATAGACGATGGACGAAAGACGATTGCGGCGCGCGCTGGCCTCCAGTCGTCTATCGTCTTTCGTCTATCGTGGATCGTGGTTCACGCCTCGTCTATCCAAAATCAGTCAGCACGTTCTAGCGTGCCTCCAACTCGCGCAAAACTTCATCGGTGTGCTCACCAAGCCGAGGAACAGATCCCATACGTGACGGAGAATTCCGAATATTGTGCGGCGGAAGTAGTGCGCGTATGACTCCGCCAGGTGAGTCGACATCTACCCAGCGTTCGCGTGCTGCCAATTGCGGATGCGCATACACATCCCCTACATCGTTCACGGTTCCAGTCGGAATGTCAGCACGCTTCAGCCACTCGAGCACCGTGGCGCGGCTGTGCTTGCGGAAACGGGTTTCAATAATTGTTTCCAGCTCCACGCGATTATCCAGTCGCAATGCATTGCTCACGAATCGGGGATCGCCTGCCAGTGCCGGCATCTCCATCACCTCCGAGCAGAACGTCCGCCAATCCCAATCGGTCAGTACGGCAAGCATCACCGAACCGTCGGCGCACGCGTAAGCCCCGTACGGCAGAACCATGTTGTGTCTCACACCCGCTCGCGGCGGCAGGTTGCCGGTCTGCTCCCAGAAAGACAGCTGCGGCATCATCCACTCCGTCAGACATTCGAGCATGGAGATATCGATCCGCGCGCCTTCTCCGGTGCGTTGGCGCTTGATGACTGCTGCCAGTATTGCTGCGTATGAATAAAGTCCTGATGCGAGATCCGCGACCGACACACCAACCTTTGCGGGCTCCTCGGCGCTGCCTGTCACACTTATCACGCCCGACTCGGCCTGGACCAGAAGATCGTACGCTTTTTTGTCGCGGTACGGTCCATCGGGTCCGTATCCGGAAATTCCGCACCAGACCAACCGGGGATTCGCCGCGCGAAGTTGGTCATAACCGAAGCCCATCCGCTCCACTGCACCGGGCGCGAGGTTGTGAATGAAGATGTCCGCCGCATTCAGCAACTGCGCGCACCTGTCACGATCTGCCGAGTCCTTGAGGTCGAGCACAACGCTGCGCTTTCCGCGATTGAGCCACGCAAAATACGCCGACACCCCGTTGAGCAAACCGTCATAGGCTCGCGCGGGATCGCCGCCTTCAGGTCGCTCGATCTTGACAACATCGGCGCCGAGGTCGCATAGCTGTCTTGAACAAAGTGGGGCCGCAACCGCCTGCTCGAGCGCGACAACGCGAAGGCCGCTGAATGGTAGATTCTGCATCGGGTGATTCTACCCTCGCATATGGCGTACGCAAGGCGGATCGTTTCTTGCCTTACGCTATCTGGTTGGATGGATGAGGAGGATATGCCGCAACGCGCTGTGAGACGACCAGGTCGACGAAAATGGATATGGATCTCGCTGCTGGCGGTGGTCATTGCGCTCGCGCTCGTAGCCCAGGCCGCGTTACGACAAATGCTCGATGCAGACTTCATAGAGGCGCGATTCGCAGAAGCACTCGGCGCCGCAACCGGTGGCCTGTACCGAATTGAGATTGGCGGCCTGAAATTCAGCTTGCTGGAGAACAGGCTTACCGCGACCGACGTGAGGCTCTACCCCGACAGCGCGGTGATCCTCGATACAACCAGAAAGAACGCGCCCCAGGGCCTCTACTCAGTATCGGCGCCCTCAATGACAATGACTGGCACCAATATTTGGGCTCTGGTGAAAGGCAAGCTCGAATCGAGTTCGCTGCATCTCGTCCGGCCACATCTGCACCTGGCACTCGACAGCAAGCGCGCCCCACCGCCCGACAGCGTACTGGGATCGGCAGAAAGTCGCACCGCTCCCGCACTCGACAGCATTATCGAGTCGTTCCACATTCGCCTCGCGCGCCAGCTGCCGCGCATGGATATCGATTACCTGAGGATCGACAGTGGGGCGTTTTCGTGGGAGAGGAACATCGGTCGTAAGGTTGTGCGCGACTCGGTGGGCAGCATCTCTGTCGAGTTGAGCGACATCAACACCGATTCCGTGTCGGCGGCAGATGTAGAGCGCGTTCTCTTCAGCGACGACGTGCGCTTCCACGTCGGGAGCTATTCGCGCCTGACGGAAGATGGCGTCTACGTCGTGACCGCCGATTCGGCATCAGGGTCTACGAGGGACGGTTCAATCGCGATCCATTCATTCCAAATGTTGCCGATTCTCTCTGACTCGCAGCTGAAGAAAAAATGGTCGCGACGTACCACTCGTTATCGTGTCAGCGTCGCGGAGGTCCGACTTAACGCCATGGATCTGAGAAGTGTTTTTGACGAGAGCGAAATAGTGGTGGGGTCCATGCTTCTTCGGAAGCCGGAGCTGGACGTCCATCTCGACAAGACCTTGCCGGGACCGGCGATAAAACCAGCGGCGCGACTGCCACATGAGTCACTGCAGGCTGTCAGCTGGAATGTCCGTCTCGACACGGTACGAATTGAGAAAGGTCGCATGGCGTATACGGAGCGCGCTCTCGATGGAACGCGGCCGGGGGGTATCCGCTTCGAGGAGTTCGCGGGGGAATTGTACAACATATCCAATGCACCCCCGTCTCCAGGGGTCAAGAGCAAGCGTGCTTCGATGAACATTCGCACGCGTGTGAACGGTGCCGGGCAACTGGTCGCAAAACTCGACTACGATATGTCGGCACGCGGACTGAACATGAGGTACAGCGGCTCGATCAGCGCGATGGATGCATCATCGTTCAACGAGGCGCTTGTCGATCTCAACGGGATCAAGGTGAGCCAGGGCCGAATCGACACCGCGTGGTTCAACATCAACGTGGCCCGCGACAGTGCGACAGGCCAAATGCAACTGATGTATCACGACCTGCGGGTTTCGTTTCTGAGCAAGGAAACCGGGAAAGTCTCGCTTCTGGACAGGCTCAAGGGATTTGTAGCCAACACGGTAAAGCTCAAGAGCGGCAATCCTCCGAGTAGTGACAAGCCGCCGATGGTGGCCGACATAGCAATCCGGCGAGGGCGCGAGGTCCCCCTGTTTGGCTTCCTCTGGATCTCGATTCGCGAGGGCCTGATGACCACCCTCGGCTTCTAGTCGCGAACACTCGAGTGCACGTTCGACCTGTCCCCATTGGTACACGGGGGACACGTCCCCAGCTTATCTCATTTCGCTGCATGCGATTGCCGCGATCACATGGTGCACGGCCGACCTGTCCCCTTTGGTACACGGGGGACACGTCCCTATGGTTACATCGCCGCGCTCGGGGGCGTCTCCGTCGTGAAGCCCATGAGACTCCTTGTGCCGATCTGCTGCCTGGTTGTGATGCTCTTGTCGGCGTGTGCTGGTGCTCCGCGCCCGCGCTCGGTACCGGTGCCTGCTCCAGTTCCCGCGGCGGATTCCAGCCCGGCTCCTCCACGTGATGCGCTTCTCGACTACTTGAGCGAACGAGAACTCATGGTTCCCGTCGAGGGAGTGCGAGTATCGCAGGTTCCCAACACTTTCACCGAAAAACGCGGCGACCGGGCGCACAACGCGAACGACATCATGGCGAAGCGTGGCACTCCGGTGCTCTCGGCCGACGATGGTCACATTATCCGGCTCGCCAACAACTCGCTGGGCGGCATCACGATCTACGCGACCGATCCCCACGAAAAGCTGGTCTACTACTACGCTCACCTCGATCGCTACGAGTCGGGTCTCAAAGCAGGGGAGAAGCTGCACAAGGGTGATGTAATCGGATACGTCGGCTCAACTGGAAATGCGTCGCCGCAGGCACCGCACCTGCACTTTCAGGTAGCGCGCATGACAGATATCAGCCGACACTGGGAGGGAGTCCCGATAGACGCGCGGTCCTATTTTGTGCTCGACGGGGAGCGGCGCTGACATCCTGCGGCAGGCAATTCCACAGTTACACCTTCGACTCCCCGATATCGGGTATCTTTATTAGGTACTGTGCCCTGAAGTAGACCTACCGGGAAGATCCAATGACAATGACATCCAAGCGGCGCGCAGAATTGCGCGCAGAAGCACATCATCTCGTGCCGGTTGCGCAGGTTGGCCAGCAGGGAATCACTAGCGCGGTGCTCACATCACTCGACGACGCGCTGCGCACGCGTGAGCTGATCAAAGTTCAGCTGGGCAAACAGATTGAAATCCCGGCGAAAGAAGCGGCCACGGATCTCGCCGCCAAACTCGAAGCGGATGTCGTGCAGGTGATAGGCAAGGTCGTTTCACTCTACCGCGAGAATCCCGCGCTCCCGCGCAAACCTGGCGCACCACCCGCTTGGCTCAGGTAATCGGACCTGTCCCTGCTGGACCTGTCCCTGCTGGACCTGTCCCTGCTGGACCTGTCCCTGCTGGACCTGTCCCCGGCGGACCTGTCCCCGGCGGACCTGTCCCCGGCGGACCTGTCCCCGATCTGCCCCGTGCTAAACGCTGATGCACCTTTAGCTTGAGACACATGATGGTGGAATCGCACCTGTGCCCGCGATATCTTTGTAGCCTCACGACACCGAACAAATCATGCCCTACATCATAACAGAAGCGTGCATCAACACGAAGGACAGGTCCTGTGTCGACGTTTGTCCCGTGGACTGCATTTACGAGGGACCGGACATGCTCTACATCCATCCGGATGAGTGCATCGACTGCGGCGCGTGCGAACCCGAGTGCCCGGTCACGGCAATTTTCCCGGAAGA
Source organism: uncultured Gemmatimonadales bacterium (assembly GCA_964556695.1). Lineage (GTDB taxonomy): Bacteria > Gemmatimonadota > Gemmatimonadetes > Gemmatimonadales > Gemmatimonadaceae > CAZKXZ01. The sequence continues at coordinate 31,939 of CAZKXZ010000047.1, read as the reverse complement.
AGATGTGCCTGCCAATCTCGTGCAGTACGTCCAGATTAACCGCGAGATTTTCACCGGTCCCACACCCCCCGGAAAGCCGCAGCGCTAGCGCAGCTTGCTCCTATCTCTTGATCCTCTGAATCCCCGTTACAAACCAGGCCGTCGCCCCGATCAGGGGAATAAGACAGATAATCGACCAGAGAATCTTCGCCTTTCTTGAATGCACCCTGCTGCGCCAGATCGAACGCAGCGACAGTGCGAAAAGCACGAAGCAAAGTCCGAAGATGACCGTCCAGCGGTCAAAGCCAAGCACGCGGCTCCTCCCTCAATCTCCGCTCACCCTTGCGAGGAATCCGACCAGTGACTGACTGAACCTGGCAGGCTGCTCCACGTTGCTCAGGTGCCCGGCACCCGGTATCACCTCGAGCACACTGCCCGCTATGCTGTCGTGCATCAGCCGCGATTCCTTTGGCGGCGTCAACACATCCTCATCTCCCACGATAATCAGAACCGGTACATCGATAGTCGCGAGCACGGGGATGGAATCGGGACGGTCGCGCATTGCCTGCAGTCCACCCACAACTCCCTCGAGCGGTGTGGCGGCCAGCATGGTGTATACGCTCGCCACCAACTCCGGGGACTTCTCCCGCGTGCTCTTCCCAAGCATGCCGGTGATGTGCGCATCGGCGACAGCGGCGACACCCTTCGATTGCGCCATCGCGATCATGTCATCGCGCTTGCGCTTGCCCTCTTCGTGATCCGCGCCGGCCCGCGTGTCGGCGAGAACGAGTGCGCGCACAAGTTTGGGATGCCGTCGCCACATCGCGAGAGCCACGTAGCCACCCATCGACAGCCCTGCTACCACCGCACTCTCCACGTACAACTCGCCAAGCAACTGCGCCATGTCGTCCGCGTATTGCTCCACTGAGTAGGGCTCACCCGCGTCACTCTCTCCGAATCCACGCAGATCAGGAGCTATGCAGCGCGCGCTCGTCTGAAGAGCAGCGAGCTGACCGGACCAGAGCGATTTGTTGTGAGGGAAGCCGTGGATGAACAACACAACCGGTCCCTGGCCAACATCGTTGCGCGCGATGTTCATGCGAGTTCCTCCTCCTCCTCCTCAATGATCACATCTCCCACGACTCCCTCCACGTAGAGGGTCCGCACTGCCACCATGACGATCGCCAGCAGTGGTACCGCTATCAACAGTCCCAGAAAACCGAACACGATTGCCATCAGCGCCTGCGCGATGATCGTGAGAACGGGTGGCAAGTCGACTCCTTCCTTCATCAGAATCGGAATGAGCAAATGATTCTCGAGTTGCTGGATGATCATGTAGACGATGGCGACCGAGAGAGCTTTTTGGGGACCATCAATAAATCCCATTAGCACAGCAGGCAGCGCGGAAATGAGCGGGCCGACGTTGGGAATGAATTCAAGCAGGCCGGCAAGAATACCCAGCGGCAGCGCGGCAGGTATACCAAGCGCATATAGCGCGATAGTCGTGACCACACCAATCGTGAGCATACCAATCAGCTGCGCGCGCATGAACCTTCTCAGAATCGTTGCCATTTGAGACATCACATCTCCCGCACGCGCGCGGTGGCGATGCGGCACGAGATGCATGACGCCGCGATGATACAGTCCCGGATCCGCCGCGACATACGTCGCGAGCATTGCTACCAGCAGCATTCCCGCCAGTGCGGCGAATGCCGATGAAATGAAGGGAAAGAGATACGGTTGTCCCGTCACGATTACTTGATTCAGCAGTGCCTTGACGAGACCAGGGCTCTGTTTCGTCGTGTCGGGCGTGGTGACAACGAGGCTCTGAATCGGCGCACCAGTTGTCGGATCACGGGCGGTCACTTTCGTCGTGTCGGGTACGCCTTGTATTGTGAGGCCTGCGATCAGTGGCCCCAGCACCCCACCACGTTGTGAATCCAGCCAGCTGTCAACACGGTCAACCGCCTCCGGCAGTTTGCGCTGCAGCACGCCAAACTGCTCTTTGAGAGTTGGCGCACTCCACGCGAATACTCCGACCACACTCCCGATTATTCCGAGTACGACAATTCCTGCCGCGAGTCCGCGCGGAAGTTTGAATTCACGCTTCCCCAGCGGAATCGCAAACCTAGTCATCGGTTCAACAACGCGTGATATGGCAAGACCGAACAGCACGCCGAGAAACGCGACGATCGCCAGTGCATAAACATTCCAGAGCAGCTTGAGCCCGATGTACATCGCGAGAACAAGCGCGGTGCCCTTGATAACATCCTGGGAGCGCAGTCCGACTGTTCGCGGCCTGCGATCGGCCATCGGCCACGTTGCCGCGTTGCGCTTCAGAGCTTCGTCTACACCACCAACCGGTTCTGCCTTCTGACCCGAAGCGTCACCGGGATTTACTTCCGTGACGCGGGCCACAGGCAAATCATTCGATTCAGGCATTTTGCTCGGCGAATCGTCCGCGGGTTTTCACCCTGCGAACCAGTTTACATTTCAGACTCCACCCCAGACGAGGCTTATTGCCAGCGGCGTGCCAGCACACGAGAAGACTAACTCTTTCACCTTCCTTGATTCCCCCGCGGGGGTAGAGAAGTTCGTCCGGTCGCTCTCTGATTCTCCATCAATCGCGATCGATACGGAAGGGGCCAGCTTTCACCGCTACGTCGATCGAGTCTACCTGCTCCAGCTGTCCGGCCGCAACACGAGCGCCATCATCGATCCGCTCGCGATGCAAACGCCCCCCGCACTGGGCGAGTTGCTCGAAAACAGCGAGATCGAAATCGTATTCCACGACGCCGACTACGATCTGCGCCTGCTGCATCAGGACTATGGCTGGCATGTGCGCAACATCTTCGACACACGTGTCGCAGCACAACTCCTCGGAATCAAGTCGTTCGGGCTCGGCGCGCTGCTGGAACGCTTTTTCGGAATCAAGTTGGACAAGAAATTTCAGCGCGCCGACTGGTCCATGCGACCACTTTCTGCGGAAATGCTCGATTACGCAGCGCTCGACACCAGTCATCTCATCGATTTGCGCGACGAACTCTCGCAAGGGCTGGAGCGATTGGGACGATCATCCTGGGCCGCCGAGGAGTTCAAACGCATCGAGGGCACAAAGTGGGGTCCGGAGGGCGATGATGAGGCTTTTCTCCGGATCAAAGGTGCGCGTGATCTCACCCGTCCCCAACTCGCAGTGTTGCGCGAGGTCGCCGGATGGCGCGACGCTATTGCGAAGGAAATGGACCGCGCGGTGTTCAGAGTGATCGGAAACGAACCCATGCTCGCGATCGCGCAATCCGAAGCGGTTGCGCTCGAAGAAATCGCGAGCATCAAAGGCGTGCCCCGTGGAATTATCGGCAAGAAGGGAGACGAACTCATGGCCGCGGTGGAGCGCGGTCGCAGCACACCTCCCGACAAACAGCCGCGCTTTCAGAAGAACAAGCGCTACGATCGTGATCCGGGGTTCGATGAACGTGCAGCGCGGTTGCGAACGGTGCGTGATGCAGCCGCAACGCGCCTTGATCTGGATCCGGGAGTGCTCTGCTCCCGAGAGAGGCTGGAAGCAATCGCCCGTCGCGCGCCTACCACGATGTCCGAGCTCAGCGAAGTTGAAGGGCTAAGACGATGGCAAATCGCCGAGATGGGCGAGGATTTTCTAAGAGCGCTCGCGGGGTAGGGGATAGGGGATGGGGGACAGCCCGGACGTGCACTTTGGGGACCACGCAATTGTGTACAAATAGGCGACGGCATGGTCCCGAAAGTGCACGCCCGGACTGTCCCCGCAGGTATCCGGGCTGTCCCCAATTTCCCCCATTTACATCCCCAGGTACGTTCTCACTCGAGGATCAATCCGTTCAGGCGACCAGGGCGGCGACCAGACGAGATTGATCGCTACGTCTCCGACTCCGTCGATTGATTTCACCTGTTGCTCAGCCTCGGTCATGATCTCGGGTCCCGACGGGCAACCCGGCGACGTGAGGCTCATGTCGACGCGCACGGAATTGTTATCGACCTGGATATCGTAGATCAGGCCGAGGTCGACGATGTTGAGGTTGATCTCGGGGTCACGCACACGTCGAAGGACCAGCTTTACGACATCCGGCGTGATGGGTTCTGTGGTAGCATCGGTGGCGGGAACTGCGTCTGTCATACGGGAAAGGTAGCCGGAATGGGACCTTTCCTGAACTGGCTGCTTAGCGGGTTCCCTTGTTCACTACCCTGGCATCCCAGTAGCTCGCGGTATCCGACCTGAACGAAGTCGGCATATCTATCAGCCCGAGCGGTGAATCCGTTACCGAAAGCACCGCAGCGTCCATCAGATCGTTGCGCACATCTGCAATAAGATATCCAGGCTGCCGTACTTTGGGCTCGTGCACTCGGTTGGTGAGAAGCACCACGAACATATTGCGCTCGGGATCGACCCATAGCGACGTGCCGGTGTAGCCTGTGTGCCCGTACGCGCGCGGAGACAAATACTGACCCGCCCCGAACTCACCATTGGCGGTATCCCAGCCGAGTGCGCGCGTGCCTGAGAGGCCGCGCGTCGTAAAACGAGCAACCGCGCTGTCTGACACAATGCGCACTCCACCGTACTCTCCGCGGTTGAGCATCATCTGCGCGAATATGGACAGATCGTCGGCGGTGCTGAACAGTCCCGCGTGACCGGCAGCTCCGCCCAGAGCCCACGCACTCTCGTCGTGAACTTCGCCCTGGAGGCGATGACCGCGTGGCCGGGAGACTTCGGTCGGCGCCGTCCGCGCTCGCACTGCCTGCGACGGTTTGAAAAAGGTGCTCGTCATTCCCAGCGGAGTAAAAACACGTTCCGCGAGGAATTGATCCAGCTTCTTCTGCGTGATCTTCTCGATGATGAATCCCAGTACATCAGGACCGAGGTCCGAATACTTGAAACAAACTCCGGGCTTGCAGACGAGCTTTGCCTGAAGCACCACATTGCGAGCCTGAAGGGGAGTCTTCGCCAGACGCCACAGCTCCTTGCCAGCCGGCATTCCAGAGTTATGCAGCAGCAGGTGCTTCACGGTCACCCGCGCTTTGTCGCCAGTCTTGAATTCCGGAAGGAATTTCGAAACCGGGTCGGTGAGCTTGATCTTTCCCTCGTCGAAAAGAATCATGATCGCCGTTGTAGTTCCCACAACCTTGGTGAGGGAGGCCAGATCGTAGATAGTGTTTTCGGCCGACACGTAGGGTGAGAGCGGATCCCAGCTAAGCTGGCCATAGCCCTTCTGAATAACCGAGTAACCACGCCGTCCCACGACAACGGCGGCGCCAGGGTATCCACCCGCTTCCATCCCCTTGCGGATCAGGCGATCGACATTTGCCAGCCGGTCGCGGGACATTCCCACATCGATAGCCGCACGAATCGGGAGGCCGGCGTCGCCCAGACCGGTGGGCAGGGCGGCGGTGGCCAATAGGTTCAGCGCAACATATGCGAGGCCGACGAAGGGAAGTGACTCTGCTCTAACGATTTGAAATGGCGTCACTTACCTGTGCCGGCGCGGAAGAGATGCATCTACTCACTCTAGTTGAACGAATACCTCGGACGAACCAATTACGTTCCGTTTCTGGGACCCTATTATGTGGGGTTAGTCGATACTGTCAAGACGACCGGATCGGGTCGGAGGGTATACGGACGACGTTCGTGCCGGCAACCTTCTCACTGTGGCTTCGTGACAAATCGATGTATCGTGAAAACTCATGGATGAACTCCTAATACGGCGCGCCATTAGCGGTGACGAGCGAGCCATGCGAGCCCTCTGGGTTCAGCATGCGCCGCATATCGACGCTGTGGTGCGACGCCTGGTTGGCGATGCCGATCAGGCTGCGGACATCGCACAGGAGGTCTGGATTCAGATCTTCCGCGCGTTGCCCTCGTATCGGGGCGAGTCTCAATTCGGCACCTGGGCGCACCGCATTGCGGTGAACAGAACACTGAACGCGCTGAGGAAGATCAGGAAGATGGCGTCCATCGAGATCGCCATAGAGGAAGACAGCGCGAGTGTGGATGGGGATTGTGACGCACCGTTCGTGGTGCAGAGCATCGAAGCGGCCGCGAACCGGCTGTCGCCCGGCGCCCGAACGGTGTTCTACCTCCACGATGTTCAGGGATACACACACGAGGAAATCGCCGCGGAATTGGGAATCACCACCGGCGGTTCGAAGTCTCAACTGTTCAAGGCACGCGCGAAGCTTCGCCGGCTGCTCGCGCACCTGGTCGAAGGACCTCCAGCCGGCACGGAAAGGAACCATGTTGCACCTGCTATCTGAACGTCTGGCCCAACTGGCCGATGATGAACCCACAGCTGCCGAAGCAATGCATTTGGCGAGCTGTTCACAATGCGCCACCGCGCGCCGTTTCCAGCAGGATTTGCTGATGGCATCGCGCAAACATGGCGAGCGCGAAGGTACCGTGCTCACCACTTGGGAATCACTTTCGCCAAAGCTGGCGGCCGCTGGATTGATCGCTGCACCTGCCTCGAAATCGCGCGCTGTGTCGCGTGGCATGCGTCGCATTGCTATGCTGGCCGCATCACTGTTGCTGGTCGTTGCAGGAACTGCTGCTGGCCGGATCAGCGCAGGCGCGTCTATCGTGCCCGCGAGCCTGCCAGGTCGTTCCACTGGCAAGCAGGGCTCGGAACGCGAATTTGCTTCGACAGCAGAAGCGCTCAATGTATTCCTCACCTCCCAGCGCGATTATCAGCGTGCTGCAGCATTTCTCGCCGCAAATGATGAAGTGCCGCGCGATGAGCAGCGCACCTACCTCACACGTTTGGCGGCCTTGGAAGACATGCACGCAGCATCAGTAGCCGCGCTTCGCGAGGAGCCCACTGACCCTGTGATGAACAGCTTCTACGTGTCGACGCTCAACGCACGTGACGTCACCAGGCAACAAATCAATCGAATGCTGCCTGTTGGCCTGCGAAGGAGCACATACTAATGACAACGCGCATCGTTGGAGTCATCGGAACGTTCGTCGGCGCCATTTGTGTGCTGCAGGTGACCGTGGGCGGCGTTGGGGCGCAGGATCCAATCACATTGCGGAAGCCTGTCACTGTTACTCGCGACACCTTCCGACTCTTGCCGCCAGTCAACGAAAACATTGTTGTGTTCGGGTATCTCATGCAAATGGGTCAGATTTCGGCCGAACTGGAAAAAATTCAGCGCCTTTTCGAGAGTGAGATGCCGGGGGAGCGTCTTACCGTGATGCGAAACCTGTCTGCAACAGTGCAGGGCCTGCAGCAGAATGCACAGGACCGGCTGTTCCAGATCAGGACCATTTGTTCTGCTCACCACGTCGCTCCTCCGGCCTGGCTCGGAATCGCAGTTTCGGAGTGGGATTATGCAAGGCGTCCCCTCGTTCAGACGTCGCTACCATATCCGCTGGTTTCCGATGTGGAGCCGCGCTCTCCGGCCGCGGCTGCTGGGCTGGAGCCCGGCGATGAAATACTCAAAGTTGATGGCGTCGATCTGCAAAGGCGCCAACTCGAAGAATTCATCAAGGTCCCGGGCAAAAAACTGAGCTTAACGATCAAGCGCGATGGTGCGCTGAAAACGATGCACGCAGTTCTCGATTCCGGCAGGGCACGGGTTCCCGAGGCCTGTAAAGCGGCAACGGGTTCTCCCATGGTGCGAGTCCTTATTCAGCGCGACAGCGAGCTCAGTCGCAGGATCAAGATTAATCCCTTGAATGCCCGCGACACGCTTCCCGGCAAGGGTGCGGCAACAATCGTTCGGGAGACAATGGGTCCCGACATTGTCACGCTGTTCATTCCCGGAAGTTCTGTTGCAATGCATTCGGGCGAGATGTCCAGCTACGCCGTCTTCAGCACTCTCGGTGCTTTTTTCTCATCGGCGAACGTGTCGCATCCAGCTGATGCTTCCGGAACCAGGCCGGGGGTTCGTGTACTGCATGTGCTCCTCGATGGGCAGGCCGATCAGGGAGGCCTCAAGCGGGAGGATGTTGTCACACGTGTGAACAAGAAAACCGTCACGAGCATTGTTGAGTTCAAAGAAGCGCTCATCTTGAATGAGAGACTGAAACGCGTAGACCTGGAAGTGATCCGCGACCAGAAGGTTATTCCGGTGTCTATTCCCCGATAGGGTCACTCTCATCGCGGGAATGACGGCGCTTCACTTGATTGAGCCGGGCGGCACGCTGTAGAGAAGCTCCAGTGTCGAGCGATCCTCCGACGTTGGCAGGAACACCCCATCGTTCCGGTCAGCCATGATATCGCTTCTACTCGGCGAGTGATCCAGGCCGAGTGCGTGACCGATTTCGTGGATCACAACGCCGGTCAAATACCTGTCGTTGATCGCCGCGCCCTCGGATGTCCGCAGTGCGAGAATGATCTCAGCCCTTCCCAGCCAGCCATGCTGATCGCGGAATCTCTTTGTCGATCCCACTTGAGGGCCGGAGAAGTGATCATTCCAGACAATGACCATCTCGGCTGCTGCTGAATCACTGACAAAATCGAATCGCACCGGAATTCGTATCGAGTTCCACACACCAAATGCGTCTCTCGCTGCTGATGCGAGGCTCGTCGTCCACCCAGCCACCTGCGATGCTGGTTGAATCCAGACTTTCACGGGGTCGTTGTAGCGCTCGGGCCAGCGAACGATGGAAGAATCGTTGCTGAGCAGCATGAAATCGATGTAAGTGCCGGGCGCCCTGCTGGCGATTTCCCTGCGCAGAGCAGGAATGTCACGCACTGGTGCCGGCAAGGCGGAGCGCACCATTGCGGCACTCACATGGGCGGATTGAACCCTGCTGGTGGCCGGCCGCGAGGCGGTTGTTCCCGGCGTCCCGGAGGGGCGCACTCGCTGCATGCTATCCGATTCCGCTGCTGCAAGCGACCGGGCGCGCAGGCGTGAAGCGGACTGCAGTGACAGCCAGCCAACCCCGGCAACGCAAACCGCAAGAAAGGTTAGGAGCGCCTTCTCCAGGCGGCCCATGGTTGCCTAGCGCAGTGCGCCGGCGGGCAGGCTGTACAGAAGAGTCATCGTGGCGCGGTCAGCTTCTGACAGTGACTTGACTCGCACCCTCGGTGCCATGATGCTCAGAGAATCGGCTGTGTGATCCAGGCCGAGCAGGTGTCCCACCTCGTGAAGGGCAATAGCGCGCACTGCCATTGCACTGAGGCGCTGGCCGCCGCTGTTTTGCAACGCGATCGTTACCCGGCCGCTGGCAATCCACCAGTTCTGGTCGCGAGCCCAGAGTGTGCTGCCGCTGATCGGCTCCTCAAAGCGCTCGATCCAGTCCACATGCACCTCGGCGGCCGCGGAATCGCGCACAAATCCAAAGTGGATCGGAATTCCAATTCGTTGCCACTCGAAGAACGCCTCTTGAACCTCTCGCTTCAGTGTGTCGTTCAGGCCATCGAGGTGGTGTCCCGGGCTGATCCAGACCCGGACGGCGCGCTCAGCACGATCGGGCCAGCGGGAGAGGGACGAGTCGTTGTTCGCCAGGACTTCGCTGATGTAGGTGCCGGCGCTGTCGTTCTCGATTCTGCGCCGCAGAGCTGCCAGTTCCTTCTTGTTGGGGCGCCGCGCGCTAGCCGGCGCCTCGCTCCACGAGATGGAGGCGCTGGCCGAATCAACCGTCAGGATGCGACCATTACGCGCTGTGAGGGGCGTATTCCCGCTGGCAAGCAACAAGCTGGACAGCGCGACGAAAGTCGCGAGAGTTTTCAGGCGTTTTGTCATTGAGTCGACAGCTGCGAAGGACCTTGGAGCCGCTCCAGCACGGAGCGAGCTGGCAGACCGGCACCCTGATTGAAGGACGACCCTTGTCCGGATCAGGGCACTCAGATGGTCGCGTCCGTTAAGATCGCGCCGTCTTTGTTGCTATAAGGTAATACGTCAGTCAAGGTACCCCGCGTTGAACGGGACAGGTCCGCCGGGGACAGGTCCGCCGGGGACAGCTCCCCTGAGAAATGGGGACGTGTCCCCCGTGTACGATTGGGGACAGGCCGGGCGTGTACCAAACAGTGTTCGTAAGTGCCTGCGCTGCCTCGTGATCGGACGGGGACGTGTCCCCCGTGCACCAATGGTACACGGGGGACACGTCCCCAACTGTCAACGCCCAACTGTCAACGCGCGTCAATCCAGCAATCCAGCGCCCAGGCGATGTGCTCCCGCACGATCGGATCGGGTTCGCTCCGCAATGCGGTCTGCAGCGCCTCCTTGTCTCCCGGCGCCCGGCGATTGCCTAGTGCCACGGCTGCGTTGCGCGCCAGCCCGGCCCTGCGGGTGCGCTTGATGGGGGACTTCGCGAAAGTTGTCGAGAACTCCGCCTCGCTAAGAAGCAGAAGCCTGGCTAGATCCGGATCCGACAGGTCGGCTCGCGCCTCCAGCTCCGGCTCGGCCAGGTCGCGCGCGAACTTCTCATTCCAGGGACACACGTCCTGACAAATGTCGCATCCATAAACGAGCTCACCGAAACTGGCACGCAGTTCCACCGGAATCGTGCCGCGATTCTCTATTGTCTGGTAGGAAATGCATTTGTTGGAATCCAGCACTCCTGTGTCCACAATCGCACCGGTAGGGCAGGCCTCGATGCAGCGAGTGCAGGTGCCACAGCGCTCAACCTCGAATGGGGCATCACGCACCAGCTCCAAATCGACAAGCAGCACCCCTATGAAAAAAAACGAACCAATCTCCGGATTGATGAGATTCGTATTCTTTCCGAACCACCCCAGTCCCGCGCGACGCGCCAGATCGCGCTCCAGGATGGGCCCCGTATCGACGTAAGCTTTGCCCGCCACCTGCTCACCGGTTGTTTCAGTCAGCCAGCGATGCAGGGTTCGCAGCTTTGCCTCGATCACATCGTGGTAGTCGCGTCCTCTCGCGTAGCGCGCGATTGGCCCGGGCGGCTGCGTTCCGCCGTAATTGAGTGCGACGACTACCGCACTACGCACACCGGCATAGGGAAGTCGGGTGTCCCTTCTTTTTTCGCGGCCGCGTTCCATGTACGTCATGCCTCCCGCGAAGCCGTTGTCCAGCCAGCGTTCAAACTGCGACGACGTACTCGCGGGCCCCAGTGTCGCTATTCCGACGAGGTCAAAGCCCAGCCCGTACGCCTGCGCCTTGATGAGCAATTCAATGGAGGAATCGCGCGGCACGGTCAGCTCTTGCGCGCTGCCCATCGAGCGTAGTTGATGAGATCCTGAACCGGGGGAACAGCATCATGATCACCATATGCGGTGTGCATGCGCCAGCGGATGTACTCCCGGGATGGGACCGGAAGGAAAGGGAAGCGTGCATACCATCCGCGCCGCCGAAATCGCCAGAAGACGCGAAGCAGCGCGATAGCGAGTGAGGGACTTACGAGCGCACGAAAGAAAAGCGTCGTGTACAGAGATCCCCATGTCATGCCGTGAATCTCACAGCAGTATGCGTCTCGAACAAGGCTGGGTTAAACTTGTCGTCTCTCCCGGAGGAGTCGATGGCGAAAGAGCGCGGCCGCAAAAGCACGAATGGCAAGCGCAGCGCCGGCAAACGTGCCGCTGCTGATGGGAAAGAAGCGCGCAAAAAGAAAGGGACAGCGCGTCCGCGAACAACGACCGGTAAACGGATGAATCCGGAGGTGATGCTCAGCGCTGAGCAGGAGTCGCGCGACTACCTGCGCGAGCGCACCGAGGAGGGTCACAGGTCGGCTGGTCGCACTCCGCCTTCGGTGGAGACAGCTGCCCGGTCTTCCGGACCCACTCTGCTGATTGACGAATCAATCCGTGACTACCGTCCCCCCATAACAGAGGATGAAAAGCTCCTCGCGCACACACCACGACGCCACGGTTCGGCAGATTTCACACGCACCGATCCATGGCGCGTTCTGCGCATCACCGGTGAATTCATAGAAGGATTTGACGCACTGGCTTCGATAGAAAAAGGGGTCGCGATTTTCGGATCGGCGCGCACCGGTCCCGAGGATCCGCAGTATCTCGCCGCACAGGAAACGGCGCGCCTTCTTTCCGTGGCGGGTTTCTCGATAATGACGGGGGCGGGACCTGGTATTATGGAAGCCGCCAACAAGGGTGCTCGCATGGGCGGCAGTCAGTCGATCGGATGCAATATCGAATTGCCCTTCGAGCAGGGCGCCAATCCCTACGTCGATACTCTGGTGAACTTCCGTTACTTCATGGTTCGAAAAACGATGTTCATCAAGTACTCCGACGCCTTTGTCATTTTTCCTGGCGGCTTTGGAACGCTTGATGAACTGTTCGAGGCGCTCACCCTCATTCAGACTGGCAAGATCTATCAGTTTCCCGTGGTCCTCTTCGGACGGCACTACTGGGCAGGTCTGGTGCGCTGGCTGCAGGCGCGAGTTCTTTCGGAACGCAAGATCGCTCCGGGCGACATGGACCTGCTATTGATAACCGACGATCCCAGCGAAGCGGCGAATGCAGTCATCACCGCGTGGGAATCGCGCAAGACCTCGCCGCGCAACCTGGAGCTACTGGACTCGTCAGGCCTCTCACGCTAGAATGAAACAAGTACACCGATTGAGACACGCCCGGCCCAATGCGCGGCCGGGCGTTGCACTTTTTCGGTCTCCCAACCTCGCACATCATGATAGAGGAACTCAAGCAGAAGCTGTCCGAAGAGGTAAGGCGTCTCTCACATGAGTTGAACGTCACCCTCCCCAACGAGATCCGCAAAGCGGTGGAACTCGGCGACCTCAGAGAGAACAGTGAATACAAGGCCGCTCTCGAACGGCAGCAATTCGTTCAGGCGCGGCTGGGACAGCTGCATCAGAGGCTGAGTAAACTCTCCCAGATCGACATGACGCAGATTCCAGCCGACCGAGTGGGACTGGGGTCGCGCGTGGTAGTGAGTGATGATGCAACCGGGTCGCACGAAACCTATTGGATGGTGTTCGGTGATTCGGTGGAGTTCGAGGATGGTCACGTGACCATGTCGTCTCCTATCGGTCGCGCGTTGCTCGGAAAAGCAATTGGTGAACAGGTGGTTCTACGGCTGCCCGCGGCCACGCGTCACATGCGCGTCGTCAGTCTCGTCACCATTCACGAGAGCCCGCTGGGAACCTGACGCCGCGTCGCGCCGAAAACGCGCGCAACGTCACGTTCGTACGCATCGAGGGCCGCCTGTCGCGCGTCTACTGACCAGCCAAGCTCACTCGCCATCAGCAGCGCCACATCCTCCGCCACGCCGCGACCGTTGTCACGCGTTTCAAATGCGAGATGAGTGCGACGCAGCAACACATCACTCAGCGCCATTGCCATCTCCGCGCGCACGGCATGCACAATCTCTGCGCGCAACCAGGGAAGGGCGGGGTGAATTCTGTGTGCCAGTTCCGGCGTCGACTGCGTGAGACTCCACACGTCGCGCCACTCGGAGCCATAAGACTGAACGAGATGGCCGGCGAGGGCGGCATCCTCAACGCTCAGTTGCGCGACAGCAGCTTCAGCTTCGAACGATTCGATGTTGCTTCCCGGGAGCCGTTCGTCTACGATTGCCACGCGGGCCCCACGACCAATCTTTTGCACCAGTGCATCAACAACGTCGCGCGCCACTACACGATACGTCGTGAGTTTGCCACCCGACACCGTGAGCATCATGTCCTGCTCCCAGCGCAGTTCGTGCTCGCGTGATGCTCGACCCGGTTCATTCCGGAAAAAAGTCGCGGCAAGCGGCCTGATTCCGGCCCAGGCACTCACTACATCGTCGGGAACCAGCTGTGCATTGGGAAAGTAGTGATTGGCGGCATGGAGCAGGTAGCTCACGTCATCGGGTGATGCGCGCACCTCATCAGGTGATTCTGCAGTATTGGTTTCTGTTGTACCAATGATGGCAGTGGAACCAGATGGCAGAACAAACAGCACGCGCCCGTCATCGGGCGAAATGATTGTAATCGCCGCGATGTTGCCGATGCGTTCTCGGGGAACAGCGACGTGTACGCCTTTGGTGCCTTGAACCACAGGCGCGCGGTTCGCTTGAACCAGCTTGATAATCTCGTCCAACCATGGCCCTGCTGCGTTCACCGCAACGCGCGCCCTGCACGAGAACTCCTCGCTGCCTCCACCTTCAACGTCCGCAAGGCTGAGGACTGTTTCCGCGCCAGCACGCGAGATGCCGCGCACCTCGCAGTAATTGAGCACTGTTGCACCGTGAGCAGCCGCGGCACGAACATTTGCGAGCGCAAGTCTCGCGTCATCGGTTGCGGCGTCGAAGTAGCGCGCACCCCCAACGAGATTGCTGCGTGCGAGTCCGGGCTCGCTTGCCAACAACTCCTGTCGTCGCAGGCCTGAATGGCGGCGGAAGTTGGCGAATAGCGAGAGCGTGTCATAAGCGATGAGGCCAGCGCGCAGTTTCCAGAGGGGAATACGCGCTCCGCGGTACACGGGCCAGGTGAAGGCGAGCGGCCGGACAAGATGGGGAGCGATACGTGAAAGAATCCTGCGTTCGCGACTGGACTCGAAAACCAGGCCGAGATGACCGTATTCAAGGTATCGAATACCGCCATGTATGAGCCGCGACGATCTGCTGGATGTTCCCGACGCGAAATCACCCTTTTCGAATAGCGCTACCGAGAGTCCTCTGCGCGCAGCATCGTGCGCGATCGCTGCGCCGTTGATTCCCCCGCCCACAATCGCGACATCAAAAAGCCTGTCCGCGGCGGCGTGGATGCTTGCTATGCGATGTTCTACAGGATGCGCCAATGCAAAACGCCTCCACGCGGCTGGAGGTCCGCTAAAACGTCATTGAGCAAACAGGTTGAGATTGGCCCAGCGGTCTGCGATACTTCGTTCCCACCGGACTCGACTGTAACATACGTCACAATGACACTCAGAAGGACACCGTGGCCTTGCATGCAGTGCCTCGAACAGGGTTCCGGGCATGATCTCTGCACAACCACTTGTTAAAACGTCGGGTTGGCTGGAGGCGCAGTGACCGCACTTCCGATTTGAATAGCGGAGCGGTAAACAAAACGATCAGAAAAGGATAACTGAAATGAAAATGCTCGCAGTGGTAAGTCTGGTGCTCGTCGCGTCGACTGCCGCGGCTCAGGAGCAAATAACACCAGCGGGACCGATGCCGAGTTACGGGGGCGCATGGGATCTGGGCATCTATCCCATGACACGCAACGTCACTACTGACATTGGCCGGCGCAACAAGTGGGGTCACGGCTTCACTATTCTCGCAGGCAAACATCTCAGCGATGTGTTTTCGTTGGAAGCTGGGGTATCAGCAGGCTGGATCCCGCAGGTGAACCGGCTCACCGACATGGCGCTCAATTTCGTGTCGCCCAATTTGTCAATTGGAATCGAACCGTTTCACGCCAGGAAGCTCGCACCATACATTCTCGGCGGTCTGTCTTACGAGATATATACGTTCGAGGCTCATCCTGCGAACACGGACATGCGCGACCTGAGTTTCATCAGCGGGCATGTTGGTGCCGGATTGCGCTACCGGGTCGCGCACAACATGGCACTCAGAATGGAGCTCAATAGCGAGCTTGGCAATGGGAGTTCGACTTACGGCGCGTTCATGGGCCTCTCGTTCATGAAGGGTCTGCGCCGACCGGCAGCTGCGATGCGCACCGTAACCGTCACAAACACAGTGACTCGCACCGACACCCTGAGAATCACAGCGGCACCTCGCGTTGATACTGTTAGAACTGTGCGTGTTGACACTGTTACCAGATTCCGCACCGACGCCGAAGTTCTGCTTACTCTGGACGATGTGAACTTCGATTTTGACAAGTCCACATTGCGCCCCGAGGCTGGTCCAATCCTTGATCGCGCGGTGACGGAACTTCGGTCGACGCAGTGGGCAGCGATTCACATTCAGGTTGTGGGATTCACAGACAGTCGCGGCACTGACGACTACAACCTTCGCCTGGGAATGCGTCGCGCCAAAACGGTGAACGATTACCTCGTCGGCAAGGGTATCGCAGCCACCAGGATTACGATTCTGAGCGGTGGAGAGGGCAGCCCCGTTGCGGACAACGCCACTGATGCAGGGCGCGCGCAGAACAGGCGTGTGATCATCATGCGAGGTCTCAACAGGTAGCGCAGCGGGTCTGGTTGTCGTGTTGCACGCCAGGTAGTTTGTTTCGAAGTAATATCCCGGGTCCCTCCTGATTGAGGGGCCCGGGATCACTTTGAGCACAACGCTGCCATGCGCGGAAAGTCCATCGAACTGTTAGCAGTATCTGCGGTCGCAATGTGCATCACGCTCGCACCCGCGCGTGCGGCGGCGCAGTTGAATCACCCTGTAGGTGTTTCAGTTGCCGTCGTCCCCGCGGAGAGCGACACCGTGGGCAGGCCCTTGATCCGAATGCCTGGCTGGTGGCCCGACCGGGTGACGCATCAAAACGTGGCCTCGTTGTTGGCGGTTGGCGCTGTCGGCTTCGGCGTTATCTGGGTACTCCCGGAGGGCATCAGCAAGTGGGACAAATCGGTGCCGATCAGCTACTACCTCAGGCGCGCATACACCCGGCCTCCGGTGTGGGACCAGGATCCATTGTACTGGAACTATGTAGTGCATCCTGTTGTGGGCAGCTGGGTGTACCTGATGGAGCGCAACCATGACCGCCGTCCTATCAGAGGTTTTCTCCTCTCCACCGCCGCATCGATTGGATGGGAGTATGGATACGAAGCCATGATCGAGCAGCCCAGCATTCAGGATCTTCTCATAACATCAACTGTCGGCTCGGTGCTGGGAGAGCTGTCGCACAAAGCGACGCTCAGGATGAAGAAGAATGGCTTCAGTGGCCTGGAACGTGTCGCACTGACCGTGATCAATCCGGCGTACGTTGTCTGGAAAGGTTACCGATGACGCTGTGGAGACTGTCATTGCCGCGAAAGCGGCAACCCATGTTTGGGGGAAAATGGGTTCCGGCTCCCGGCTTACTAGCTGCCGGGACAAGTTTCGCCGGAATGGCAACGACGTGTATTTCCGCTTTGCTTTTTGTTTGTGGCGCATGGCAGAAGGCCGCAGCGCAGAGCGCCGGTCACACCGCGCCGTCGCATTTTCCCCTCAACCCCATGGCCGTCTCGCGGTCAGGTCTGTACTCTCAACCGTACGTGCCCGTCGCTTCGGGATGGAGACATTCCCTCTCATTCGATTATGGCAGCTCCGTGGAGTGGGAGAATTCCATTACCGGAGCTACGTACGTGCTGGATGCCGAATTGATGCGAGCCCACTTGCAGCTGCGCAAGGATCTTTCGCCGCGCCGTTTTTTTCAGGTTGCGCTGGATGTAAACGGAGTGTTCAACGGGTTCGCCGATGCCGCATTCGACTGGTACCACTCGACGATGGGAATCGGATTTCGTGGCCGTGAGAATCGTCCTCAAAACGAGTTCAGATATTCGCTCTCGCTGCCGACCGGCATTTCGGTCGAGCGTGAACGCCCCGACTACTACATCGGCGATCTGCTCCTGGGTTACGGTCTGCGACACGGATCCAGAAATCAGACCACGCTCGCGCTGAGCATCCCCACGTCCACCGCGCCCGACGGTTATGCGAAGAAAACTTTCTTCGTCGGAGCAATCCACACATTTCGCACCGACCTGTCGCGGCAGTTTTCGTTCGAGGCCACGCTCGGCGCAGGTTACACACCAGCCACTGGTGACCTGTCGCCGATCCAGAATGAACTCTTCAATTCAGCGTCAACGACGATACAGTTTCACCTGTCATCGCGTAACACCTTTTATGGAAGCTTGTTCACGCACAGTGCGCTGTACAAATCCACATTCCTGCCGGAACTGGAGAATCGCGAGCTCACCGGCAACTTTGGCTGGCAAGGACGAACAGCTTCAGGGCGGGAGTGGCGTATTGGTGTTACGGAGGATTTTGGTCCGGCGGACGCCGGGCTGGACCTGATCCTCCGTTTTGGTGTGAACTGGTAGGCTAGTGCACGATCACGCGCCCAGCCATCCCTGAATGAATGGTGCAGCTGAACTCGAAGGTGCCGGCACTGGCAAAGGTGCGAATGTTCGAACCAGAGGGATGATCTGGAATATTTGCCGCACCCGACACAAACGTAACGTTGTGGGTTGTGCCGGATGTATTGTTGAACGTTACTGTTCCTCCGGCGCTGATATCAGATTCGGTCGGGTTGAAGCTGGCGCTCTCCAATATGACGGTCGCTGCTGAGGGAAATGTGGCCACAATCGTTACTGTCGCTGTCGCGTTACGCGTGCCATCGCCTGACGTGAGGGTGGCGCTCAGGCTTGTTGTACCCAAAGCAACTGCCTGAACCAGGCCGGTCGTGAGGCCGACGGTTGCAATACCGGTGTTAGTGGCGGTGAAAGTGGCGCCTGTCAGGGCGGTGATGCCCCGTCCCAGCGCATCTCTTGCCTGTGCGCCCACCGTGCGGTTGGTACCGACAACCATCGAGAACGCTGACGGATTGATTACGAGTGACGCGAATTTCTGTCTCACAGGGACCGTTCGTTGCGCCGAAACGCCACCCGACGAAATTGTGATGGTCGTCGTACCGTTGCCCACCGACTCCAGCAGGCCGGCATTGCTGACCTTTACAATCGAAGAGCTCGCGCTGCTGTAGGCAATCGGCGCGTTCGTGATCGCATAGCCGTTGGCATCGCTCGCCACGACACTCAGCTGGACCGTCTGACCAATGGAAAACAGCGTGTCAAGCAGCGCCGCCGACGGAGTCACGGTCAATGTCGCGACCGCAGCGATTGGGTCGGTGCCACCCCCACATGCGATCAGGGGCACTGCGATGATTGATAACAGAGTTTTTTTCATGAGCGGCTCTCCCGGTTTGTGGTTGAGAAGTGCACTTAAAAGAAGCGGTCCTGCACGTTCGGTTGTCAATATCAGCCTGTAGAGCGGCGTGAGCTGGCGGCCAGAGCGCCAGAGAGTTATCTCACGCGTTCGAGCGCGTGAAAGGTGAGATGCGCAAAGCCGTTCGTATCCCTCCAGCGCAAAAGAACTTCATCGCGACCGATCCAAACCAAACCGGCACCGGTCGTGCCATTGACCAGAGGCTGCGCGACGCGACCTATCGGACGACCGATGGAGTCGAACACGGTCCAGGCGGTTGGTGCTGACGTGCGTCCGGTGAGATCGGGATAATCGACCACCCATATCCGCCCGGCGTCGTCAACTATGATTGACTGGTATCGCGGCAGCGCTGCCGGTTGCGGCCGTAACATGAGGCGGGTGATTTGTGCCTGGAGCGCATCCGCGGATAATTCACTGTACACCTTCCCCATGATGATCGTGAATGCCTCTCGCGTGAGAGCAATGCCTGGATCATTCCAGCGGATGATTCGCGACAGTCCGCCGGTCGATCGAAATACTTTAATCTCAGAAGTGCGGCCATCGCCTGCGTAGACAAGATCGCCACGTACCCAGGCGGACGCGATCAGCTGAACAGGAGGAGAACTGCTGCCCCTGTCCAGTGCCGCGATCTCATTCAATTGTCTGCCATCCAATGCGATTCTGCTGCCAGTTGCAACCTGATAGGCAGGTGCTGCGGCGTCCGCGCGTTTCCCGGATAGCGACAGCAGCGACGCGTCGCGGAAGCAACCACTCGGCTCGAGTGCGGCATCAGAGCCGAATGTTCTGACATGAGAGCCGCGGCCGGTGAATACGCTGACGCGATTGCGTTCGATGGCAACTATCGTGTCACCGGAGAGAACGCACAGTCCAGTCACGCGACGGAACTCTCCCGGGCCGTCACCCACGCGGCCAATCGTGGATAAATACCGACCGCGTGCGTCGAACAGCTTCAGGTTGAGAAAATCCCTGACGACAATTCGACCGTCCGACAGTCTTATACCGGTTTGGTCGTACGGGCCGGTGTCCAATTCCTCAGCCGGCGATGTTTTTTGACCGCCGAGGTCGAGCAAAGGCGCCGACGCGAAACGAAAAACAATCGGGAGATTTTTCACCTGTCCCGCGTACTCGACAATTTGAACGCCTGCGCTGTCGCGAACGGAAACTCGCTGATCTTGTTGCGACGCCAGTATGGCGACAAACAGGATTGGCAACATTGGCTATCGCTCTGGTACCCGGTAGCGGACTATTGACTGGACGTCGAGTGAGTCGCGCGCTACCGCGTAAAGGTGTGTGTCCCTGAGTACATAAAGACGTACGTTCGGTGGAACCGCGATGCGTCCGGTAATCCTTCCATCTGCGTGCAACAAATCCCACGTTGTTGTGTCCCTCGTGGCACGTGGCGATGGATCGGAATCGAGATCGCGTCGCTCAATAAGTATCCTCCCACTCGGCGAAACAAAGAGGCGGCCGGTTACCGGCCTTGTTCTAACGCGCTCCAGAATCCTCCTGCCCTGAGCGAGCAGCTCTCCATAGGTGCTCATCTTAACGCTGTCGTAGTACGCTGCCTCGCGCGCCATCGCCGCTCCATACTCCGCGTCGCTGTACTCAGGAGGACTGACCAGCGCACGGACAATTCGAACGAGGCTTCCCGTGGGTGACAACACGCTGACCTCATAGCGATCGCCGCGCGCCAGATATATCTCGCCATTCTCACGAATTGCGGCCGCTGGCACGGGCCCCAACCACTGTGACACGCTGCGACCATCCACCTCCTCGAACCATTGAAGAGCGCCTGGGCTCTGGACGAGGGGACCTTCAGCGACTCCGTTCAGCGGATCAACGGGAAAAACACGAAAGGTGTCACGAACCACGAGATTGCTGTTGTCGACCGGCTTCGCCGTTTGATTTCGTCCTATCAGGAGCTGCGAACCGCGGCGCACAAAGAGCGGCATGGGGGCATTCCCGGTGATGCGCTGGTCAGCCGTATGAAGGTGTCGCCCAGATGCATCGAAAATGTGAAAGCGAAATCGGTCATGCACGGTGACAGTGTCTGCACTCACAGTCATTCCCAGCGGCTCGTTCGGGAACTCACCCGGACCGCCACCCTGTCGTCCAAAGCTGCGGATGAACGCACCGTCGGCGCCGAACACGCGCACATTTCGCGTGCTGATGTCGAGCGCGAAGATGCGACCGTCCGCTGCGACGTCCAGATCAAACAGATTGGTGAACGCTCGCGTTGTATCGCCCTCTGCGCCGATTCGCAGGTCCTCGGTCAGCGTGAGGCGCGGAGCGCCTAGAACAGACGTGGCGCTGATTTCTGCGATCTTGATCCCTGATGAGTCGCGGGTCAGAACTCTGTCGTCAGCGACCGCACCGGAACCTTTGTCACATCCTGCCAACAGGACAGCAGCTGCTGCGAGTGTCAGACTTAGAAGCAAGGATTTCATTAATAGTGATACGACCAAGGTTGGCGCAGCGCTAGCATCTGACGAGATCCCCCGGTTATCGTCGGTTCAGAATCTCGATTTCTCGGCGGCTGACCACGCGCTGCTGTCCCGGCACGTCTATCGCCAGCGAGAGGCTGTACCTCCCTGGCGAGAGCATATTCAGAGACAGATTGATGGCGCGCGGCTCAACGGCAGTGCGCGAGGTTGGCGCTTCCTGCCACAGGATCGCAAGCGAATCCGGGCGGGCACCACCCAATATGTTGCGCAGCGTATTGCCCAGTGACGTTGTGCGAATGCGCGAGGCGATCAGCTCGAATGATACGCTGTCTGATGCATTCACATCGTACATCTCCCAGAAAACTCCCACTGTCGAGCTGTCCGCGAGTGCAGTGGTACCGAGGGCAACCGGTTCGGCTTGTTCAAGGGTGAGGGGCAGCACTGCAGCCGGCTCAACGAGCAACAGGTCGGACATCGTCACGCGTTGCGATGGCATCGGCTGCGGTCCGATGGCGAGGCGCACGCGCCCAGCGGTACCGTTGGAGGCAACCACTTCTATACTCGCCAGAGTGCTGTCAGTATTCGCAAGAAAGTCGAACCGGTAGACTGGCCCTCCTGTGCCCTTCAACGTGGTCAGCGGACGATCGAAATCGCGCTGGAGCATCATGACCGCGGCAGGCTTGAGAGAAGTGAGCGCGGTATCGCGACTGACGTCGGTGACAGCAACAATGCGTGCGTCCGCGCCCCTCTGGAAATACGCGATCTGAAATGGGATCGCGTTGATTGGTGTGTTCCAGCCGAGCATGGACTCGAATGCGGGGGTGCCGCGCGGGTTCCAGTCATCGGGGCGCGCGTACAGGTTCCAGTCATCGGCGCGCGCGTGCAGGTGATCTGTGAACACTGCGCCCTTTGGTACGAATGACACTCGCTGCGGAAGGGTCTGTGGGGCAGCAGCCATTGTGCCTCTGACCATGGGACGCGATGTGCCGGTCCGCATGGCGCGCTCGTAGTAGCCCCACGGATATACCAGTCTCCAGGGTGCGTACTGCAGCATTACGTCCGGATCCAGGCGATAAAGCACGGAACTGTCGGAAGGAGGCGCTTCGCTGCGCAGCACCATTGCCGGATTCATGGTCGCGCGAGTGGAGAACTCCACTCTCAGGAAGAGGTCCATGTGGCGCGTCAGGTGTTCCGCGCGGCGTTCATTTCCTTCGCGCGACCAAAGCGGATCGGAGAGCCACCAGACGCGATTGGCAATTCGTTCGCGATCTTCGCAGGTCATCGCTTGAACCTGTTCGGCGACGAACTTGTCAGAGGACACTGCCCAGGGGTCAAGCCACGCGCAGCGCTCAATTGCAGGCATCTGCGGAATGACACTGGTCCAGGCGGAGTCAGCGGAGCGGGGAAGAGCGCCCACAATCTGAATGAGGAACGCGCGCAGTCCGTTGCAATACCAGTCGTCAGCCTGACAATTCTTGAGGTTGTCCATCGCGCCGATGGGATTCGAGCGTTGCAGAGGAAATCGTACCAGTTCGCCATGAATCCAGCGATCGCGCGGAATGATCTTGAGGATTTTGAAGAGTGAATCGCGGTAGCTATTGAATGCCCAATTGGCTCGCTTCTCGTACATGGGTCCATAGATGCCGCGCCGTGGGCGCGCGCCCTGCATTCGTAACAATGCTAACTGGCGTTCATACCCGCGGAGGCTCTGGACCGCGCGGTTGAGCGCCTTGAGTGAGTCCTTATCGGTGAGAGCGCCTTGCTTCTTCTGCTGTTGCTGTAGCGCTTCAAGACGGGTTGGACCCGGTTGAAGGAAGATGAGCGTAGCGAGCAGTAGCGCGATTGAGCGTTTCACACGCGTCCCTTCAGACGCATTGCGCAAGTTGTGATCAACCACGCAGGCTCATGGCTTCACGATCCGATGCCTGCGGACGTGCTGAATTCCATCCGCGTCGTGCCACAAACCGAGTACGTAATCTGCGCCGATTTCGAATACCTGAAGATTCTTCGGCATCATGACGCTCCCGAGCAGCTCTCCGGCTGGATCCAGAACCACCCAGCGCGCCCGACCCGGTTCGACGTCTATGCTCCTCCCGCGCGCGTATTCGCGCACCGTCGCCCCGGGTGATGTGTACAGCTCCAGCCAAATATTGCCGAGTGCATCCAATCTCAGGTCCTGCACCGCGGGAACAAAGGGGGGAGTTTTCATACTGTCCCGCCGTGCGCGATACGCGGCCTTCTCGATGTCAGTGCCCTTCGGTCGGAAGATTTTCAGCGATGCTTCGACGTACTCTTTCTTTGTCTCCGCGGTATGCGGTTGCAGCGGTGCCTGAACCCGGAAAGACCGTGTGGTCCGCATCGAGGGTCCACCCTCGGCCATGGCGGCCGCTGATTCTGCCTCGAAAATATCGACCTGAACCCGGTCGCCGCCGGTGTGATAGAATGAGTTCGCGCGACTGCGCAGCGCGATGCGATCCGCATCAGCTACCACGAATTGATAGCCGTCTTCCAGCGACGGATTGATCTCCCACCTGCTCACGTTCACAGTGGCAACTGTGTCGAGCGGGGCTGCGTTCGCGTCGGTGCGCATGACTCCGGCACGCGCGTAGACGAGGTCTCCAGGCTGACCTCTCAGTTCAGCGCGGGCACCTCCGGAGACGATCAACGATCCGTCCTCCAGCGTCGCTTGCACCCCAAAATCGAAGGTGCTTAACCACACAACACCGTCGGCATCTTTTCCGCCGGGGTAGCTGAAGGAAATCTTACGACCAGACTTACCCGCGTTATCCAGAATGAGGAGGGTCTCGAGGTTCCCCCTGCTGCCGGACGAGCGCCCGGTTCTAATGCGCACCGAATCGCCCCGATAACGGTCGAACGATGAAAAGCTTCCCGCCTCACCGGGACCTTCACCGTGACGATTGACGGTTCGGAGATGGATTCCTTTCGAATCGTAGTAACGCAGTTGCGAACCAAACTCAGCGATGACAGTCGAACCATCGGCTAATCCTATTGCCCCCTTCACTTCGTGCAACTCGTAATTCTTATCGCCGCCGCTGACGCCGATGTCGACAGTGGCCGTATCGGCGATGCGCCACACATCGGGTGGGGGCCAGGACGCTGGCGTGGTTTCGACGATAGTAACGCCTGCGCTGTCCCGAGTCGTCGTACCGGACGAGTGTGCAGGCTTATCAGCACAAGCAGCAAGAAAGAAAAATGATGCAACGCCCGGAAGTACGACTACAACAGTGCGCATGAAGGCTCCAGGGATGTGTGTCAATGGACCAGCTCACATCATGTTTGCAAGTTCGTCATTCCGCAGGCGCCCCGGCGAGGAGCGGTTCCAGTGGAACCGATCGCGCACCGTTTTCATCGCACACCGAATACGTTGTCTCACCCGCAGAGTACATCGCGACACCAGCGTGTTCTCCACGTTTGTTGAGCACAAAGAATCGAATGTTGAAGTTTGGATCGCCACGACTGTTCCTGAGACGCGGCTCGATTGTGTTGTTCTTGATTCTGCGCAGCGCTTCCAGTCCCGCATCCTTGGGGCTCAGCCCGCGCCGCATATTCTCAACGATGAGATACGAGGAAAGGTTGTAGAGGTTGGCTTCACCCCGTCCGGTGGAGCCGGCTGCGCCCACGTCGTTGTCGACATAGAGTCCTGCGCCGAGTATAGGTGAATCGCCCGCGCGCCCGGGGATTTTCCACGCGAGGCCACTGGTAGTTGTGACGCCGCAGATCTCGCCGCGCGGGGAGATTCCGTCACAGTTGATGGTTCCCCAGAATGAGCTCTCGGGGATGAGTCCTTCCTTCACCATTTGCATTCCGACTGTGTAGGCCTTCGCCGAGTATTCGCGCGACGTAATTCTATTCGCGCCCTCGCCGCCTGCGCCTCCTCCGCGACCCGGAAGTCGGGTCTTCGGATCGAGCCAATGTTCCGGATCCATTCTGCGCCGCCACTCAACCCAGAGTTGGCGCGAACGATCGGTGTTGAGATCGTCCTCGATCTTGAATCCCATGTTGCGCGCGAACTCCTGCGCGCCTTTACCAACGAGCAGATGATGGTCGGTGTACTCCATCACCGCTTTGGCAACAAGCGACGGGGTGCGCACTCCTTCAAGAGCAGCAACACCACCGGCCCATTTTTTCGGACCGTGCATGCAGCAGGAATCCAGCTGTACGATGCCATCGGCATTGGGCAGTCCGCCGTAGCCGATTCCCGTTTCCTCGGGATCGAGTTCGGGAATATTCACTCCGGCAACGAGTGCATCGAGAACATCGGAGCCCGCCACGATCATGGAGAACGCCTTCTCAACCGCGTTCATCGGCCCGCCATTCTTGAACTGGATGCCGGAGTGGTCAGAAATCACTACGGGCTTGACCGTCTGGCGGACAAGTATCTCAGGAGTGTTGCCGTAAGCAATTGTTGGAAGCGTAGCCGCCGCACCGGCTGCCGCGGTTGCACGCACAAAGTCACGCCGGCTGATCTTGTTGCTCATTTTCATTTCTCCATTTCCGGCGCCGCTCAGGTGCGCGCCAATAGGATCAACTACTACAGGAGGAACCGGCTCCGCGCAATATGTGGCCGAGCACTATATTGAAATGCACCACCCAGCTAGCTGGAGGAAGCATGCCCGGGCACGCCATTCACCATATCACGGCGTTCGAAATCGTCGGCCCGTACGTTTTGCGCGTGGCATTCGAAGATGCTTCGACGCAGACTATCGACTTTTCACCGCTCCTGCGAGGAAAACTCTTTGGACCTTTGCGCGACCAAAAACTCTTCGATGGCGTTCGTCTTGATCCCGAATCCCGCAACTTAGTGTGGCCAAACGGCGCCGATATGGATCCGTCGATACTGCATGACTGGCCCGATCGAGCCGGTGACATGGCGCAAATGGCCGCACGTTGGGATCCATGAACAGGCATTGCGCATTCGTTGTTGCAACGATGGCATTATCCCTCCACATCCCGCCTACAAAGGTGCACGCGCAGCCGGGGATCCTTCGTGCCGCCGCGCAGTACGTGCAACGCACAGTGCTCAAACAGCATATTTCATTTGATCCAAGAATAAGCCCGGACTGGCCACTGAGGGTTGGTCCAAGGCCAGGCGTGGCCCAGGCACTGACGATCGAGTCTGAAGGTCACGCGGATTTGGCTCTCGCCGAGTTGCTTGGCGACAGTATGATCACGGTATTGTCGCGTGAGCGTGCATTCGCATGCAGTGGAGCTTGGAAACCGGAGTGCAAGACAAACGGCCCTGAAAGCTTCGTGCGCTTCAATCGTCCCGTCGTTCGTGGCGACTCGGCTTTCATGGATTCAAGTTATTGGGTCTTCAACACGCCAACGGCCGCGGACACGGCGCGCGCTCTAGCCAATCCGCCACCCGTAATCCTTTCCCGTCTGACCCTCGGGGGCGGGCACCTCGCGAAAATGATCCTGCTTCGCAGCAACAATGTCTGGCGCGTTGTTCAGTACAAGATCATGATCCAGACCTGAACTGGTGACACTAACGCCAGCCTCCCCCGTACTCATGTGTTGTTCTCCGAGCACTCCGCGACTCCGCGTGAGAAAAACGGAGCCTGACATCACCCGAATACTCGGCCGGAGGCATACTCGAATGCGTGACATGCGTAGGGGCTTGTCCAGAATGTTGTGTGCCACAATTCTGTCCCTTTCCGTTAGCAGTGCCGCGAACGCCCAGGACAATGTCCTCGACCTGCGACTACTCGAGATCAACTCCGATCGCAAAATCACTTACCAGAACTTCATCTACGCACGATCACTCGCGTCCGGAAAGTTCCTCCTCCAGGCAACCTATCTCAGATTGCCTCAAATCGATTACAACGAGTTCGCCGCAGCAACTGCCATTCGTGCGACTACCCTCGGTGATGTGAGTGTCTACTTGATGGCAGGGATTGGCGTCGCAACGGACGACACCTATGCCGAACCCGCCCTTCTTCTCCAGGACGTTGCCGGACGTCTGACCGGAGCTCTCTATGTGCAGCGCTATATTCCGCTGGGAGAGAGTGGTGTTGGCCAGTGGCTTCTGGATTCATTCGAGCTACAATATGCGGTGCACATCCCCTTCACACTGGGCGCCGCCCTGTACGCATATCGTCCCGACGGGGGCAGCTGGCTGACGAAGATTGGCCCTAAGATTGGCGTCACCGACAGGTTTGGCTCGACTGAGTTGCGTGTGACAACCGTGAGCGGCGGTGGTGGGAACCAATTCCAGCTGCGACGGATAATAGTTTTCTAGATCGCACCGAGGTGAGCAGAATGCATATAGTCAGAGCAGTCGCCTTCATAACGCTAGCGCTCGCCGGGATTCTGATGCCGTGCTCGAAGGCCGATGCACAGCCCGGAGTTCTTAGCGCCGCGGCGCAGTACATGCAGCGAGAGCGGGCCAAACTTCCCATTTCCGTCGACCCGCGCCTCTATGGGGGTCGTGGCTTGCCAGGCGCTGACGCAGCTCTCCATCCGGATTCTGTACTGGCTGAGCTGAGAGGCGACAGCCTGATCACCGTCCTTTCGCGCGAGCGCGCGCTCGAGTGCAGTGGCGTGGTCAGGCCGGAATGCCGGACACATGGAGTTGGCTACTTCGTCGTGTTCAGTCGCCCAGCGGCGCGCGGCGACTCCGCTTTCATTGACGTTTTTGTCCGTGCCTCGAGGACTCCAACCGCGGCCGATTCAGCGCGGATTCGCGCCACCGCCAACCTCCCTCCCGAGGGTGTGGCTCGTGCGCTGGAGCGATTGAGTTTGGGCGGCGCGACCAGCGCTAGCATGGTACTCGTCCGGACAGCTGCGGCGTGGCGAGTGGTGTCCTTTCAGATCAGGGGACAGTCATAACAACTACGACGCGCGCTACATAAGTTGCAGCCATGCCCAGATTCGGGAATGGTCGCCGCGTAGCAATTGTCGCGGGCGTGCGAACGCCCTTTGCGAAGGCCGGTTCCGTTCTCAAAAACCTCTCCGCCATTGAACTCGGCAAATCCTGCGTTGCTGAACTCATCCAGCGCAGCAATCTCGATGGTCGCACGCTCGATGGACTGGTGTTCGGAACTGTCGTTCCCAACGTACTCGCTCCCAACATCGGCCGCGAAGTCGCGCTCATGCCAATGCTCCCGAAGGGAGTTCAGGCATTCTCGGTCAATCGCGCCTGTGCCTCTGCAAGCCAGGCCATCACCGACGCGGCCGATCAGATCGCGCTGGGACATATGGATATCGCAATCGCCGGCGGCGCGGAATCACTTTCGAATATTCCCATACTGCACTCGCGACGCATGGCGGAAATACTTGTCGCCGCGAGCAAGGCGCGATCAGTCGGGCAACGCGTCGCCACGATCGCGCGAATCCGGCCGCGCGATCTCATCCCTATCACTCCCGCCATCGCCGAGCCAACAACCGGCGAAACGATGGGCGAGTCCGCCGAGAAAATGGCGAAGATCAATGGCATTTCGCGCGAGGATCAGGATCACTTTGCGCTGCGCAGCCACCGACTGGCGGCGGCGGGTACGACTGACGGGCGGCTCACCGCCGAGATTGCGACGCTTTACGTGCCCCCCAGGTACGAAACGCTTGTAAGCAGCGACAACGGCATTCGCACCGACACGAGCTACGAACAACTCTCCACGCTCAAACCTGTCTTCGACAGGAAGTACGGCAGCGTAACCGCGGGCAACTCCTCACCGCTCACTGATGGCGGCGCCGCAGTGTTGCTCATGAGCGAAGAGAAAGCGCGCGCGCTCGGCCATGAACCGCTCGCGTTCATTCGCTCTTACGCATACGCGGCGCTGGACCCGGGAGAGCAATTGTTGCAGGCACCCGTTCTTGCTGCACCCATTGCGCTGCAACGCGCGGGTCTCAGTCTCAAGGACATGGACCTCATCGAGATGCACGAGGCATTCGCCGCGCAAGTTCTTTGCAACCTGCGAGGATTCGAATCAAAATACTGGGCAGAGCGAGCTGGGTTCTCGCATCCCACCGGTGAAGTGGACCGTGGCAAGCTGAATGTCATGGGAGGATCGGTCGCAATCGGGCATCCCTTTGGCGCAACGGGCGCACGCATCGCGATAACTCTGGTGAACGAACTCAAACGCCGCGGCGGACAGTTCGGACTCATGACAGTTTGCGCCGCGGGCGGACTGGGATTCGCTATGGTGGTGGAACGTGGCTGATTACACCATGGATACGCACGAGGGATCACCGTATGCGCTGAATACAGAAGTCCATGACGGCGTAGCGACAATCGTGTTCGACTTGCCGGGCGAACCGGTGAACAAGATCAACAGAGCTGTGAAAGATGAGTTCATCGCGCTCTTCGATCGGCTCGAGCACGATAGATCGATTGTGGGTGCCGTATTGATCAGCGGGAAGCCCGACATTTTCATTGCCGGTGCCGACATCGAGGAGTTCGTGCAACTGCGCACAGCCGCCGAAGCGACGCAGCTGAGCCGCGATGGTCAGGAGCTGCTGGACAGACTGGAACGACTGCGCATTCCCGTCGTCGCCGCCATCCATGGCGCCTGTCTCGGCGGTGGACTGGAAACAGTGCTCGCTTGCCGATATCGCATTGCCAGCGATCATCCCAAGACTGTCCTGGCGCTGCCGGAAGTTCAGCTGGGACTGATTCCGGGTGCGGGTGGCACGCAGCGCCTTCCGCGACTGGTGGGAGTGCGCGCCGCGCTGGACATGATTCTCACCGGCAAGAATATTCGCGCGAAAAAAGCGTTGCAGATGGGACTGGTCAATGAGCTGGTGCACCCGGCAATTCTACGCGAGGTGGCGCTGCGCCGTGCGCGCGAACTGGCAGATCCGAAATCCAGGCGTGAAAGGGGCCGTGCGTCATCAAGTCTGATCGACAGAGTGATCGATCGCACTGCGTTCGGGCGGAGCTTCGCATTCAAGAAAGCCCGGGAGAGCGTACTTGAAACGACGAAGGGGAATTATCCTGCCCCACTCGCCGCGCTGGAATCGGTGGCGGCAGGATTCACCATGCCGCGCGACGACGCCATGAAGAACGAGGCGCGCTTGTTCGGTGCGATGGCTGCAACCGATGTGTCCAGACACCTCATCTATCTGTTCTTCGCGGGGAATGCACTCAAGAAAGACCCTGGCGTGGAGGAGCCGGCACCCGATCCTCTTCCCGTGAGAAAAATGGCCGTCCTGGGTGCGGGATTCATGGGAGCAGGAATCGCCGGCGTTGCGGCGCAGAACGGATTGGTTGTGCGCATGAAGGATGCGCAGCATGATCGGGTTGCCAAGGGCTTCGCGACAATACGACCGCTGGCTGAAGAGCGATACCGCCGTCGCCACATCACGCGGCAGCAAATGGAAGACGAACTGTCTCTGATCAGCGGAGGCATCGATTACTCGGGTTTTGCGAGCGTCGATCTCGTTGTCGAAGCAGTGTTCGAAGACCTGCAGGTGAAGCATCAGGTACTGCGAGAAGCTGAACGGGAATTGCCCGAGCGTGCGGTGTTCGCCACGAACACAAGCACAATTCCAATTGCATCCATCGCGCAGGCTTCTTCACGACCCGACCGCGTACTGGGAATGCACTTTTTTTCGCCTGTGCACAAAATGCCGCTTCTCGAGATCATCGTCACACCGCGCACTGATCGGCAGGCAATCGTCACCGCGGTGTCGCTCGGCCGCCGGCTTGGAAAGACTGTTATTGTCGTGAATGACGGTCCCGGCTTTTACGTGAACAGGATTCTTTCTCCTTATCTCAACGAGGCCGGAATTCTGCTCGATACCGGAGCAAAGATCGAGGCGATTGATGCGGCGATGGTGAGTTTTGGTTTCCCCGTCGGTCCGATCACGCTTCTGGATGAGGTGGGACTCGATGTAGCGGGGAAAGCGGGTGCGATACTGGCGAATGCCTTTGGTATGCGGCTGACGCCTGCCCGGTCACTCGCATCAGTCGTTGCGGCTGGACGCTACGGGCGCAAGAATCGTTCGGGCTTCTATCTGTATGATGAGAAGGGCAAGAAGGGCGGCGTCGATGAATCAGTCTACGACCTGACAGCGACTGGCAGGCAGCGAGTGGATTTCACGGTGGAAGAGATCCGGTCGCGCCTGGTTCTGGCAATGTTGAACGAAGCGGTGCGCTGCGCAGAGGAGGGTATACTGCGATCAGTGCGCGACGGTGATGTTGGCGCCGTCTATGGATTCGGATTCCCGCCATTCCGCGGTGGCCCGTTCAGATACATGGAATCACTCGGGATAGCAGAATTGGCCCGTCAGCTGGAAGACCTGAACCACCGATTCCCTGGGCGTTTCGAGCCGGCGGACATGCTTACACACATGGCGCGACATAACCTGTCCTTTGGTTAGATCGCGAAACCAAAGAGCGAAGGGTTTAAATGATCAAATGATCAAATGAACAAATGATCAAGTGATCAAGTGATCAGATGATCGCGATGTCAGATCGCAATCGCTTGATCACTTGATCACCTAATCATTTGATCATTTGATCGGTCAGAGTCTACTGCGCCCCGATGGCTCCCAGTCCCGGATCAGCCCGCAAGATCAGCGTTCCCTCAAGTGTTCGCCCACCAACTATCAGGCGCACACGATACGTTCCGGGCTCAGCAGCTCCGCCACCGCCACCTCCGCGACCTTGCGGCGCGGCCGGAGGTGCTGCGTCACCTGCCGCCGCTGCAGCAACACCGCCGGCGCCTGCTCCTCCAGCACGACCGGCTGCGCCGCCTCGCGCTCCT
>CAZKXZ010000046.1:0-40432 GCA_964556695.1 uncultured Gemmatimonadales bacterium | reverse complement strand
GTATTGTTTGCGCGGGGCATCCCCCTCTCGTGGCACCGTTCGTACGTCCGTTCAGCCTTGCGGTCGCGAACCAGTCAGGACTGTTCGATGGCATGCAAGGCAGCGTGCGTTATGATCGCGACCTTCGCGGCACCGATCATCTGGCACATGCATTGTTCTCATTCGGCAGAGTTTCGAATGGCGCTGACGAACGCAATGTGGTGCGCGCGGAAATCATGACCACCATCTCGGCTGGCAGAAGCCTTCGGGCAGTTGGCGGTTTCCGCCATCTGAGCAATGCTGCAATCAGTCATCCCTTCACGCTCATCACTGGAGTCAGGGCAGGGCGCGCAGCTCAACATCTGTCGGCCACTCTCGAATCGGGAGTAATAAAGAACCGCAACAGCGGCGATGGCGGTTTCGAGACCACGTTCGCGCTGTCAGGATATCGCAGCATCCCTCGTCTGCTTGAAGTGGATGCTGCACTGCGTATTGGGATGGGATGGGGAGCGGGTGGCGCCGTTTCAGGATTGGATGTTGGCGTAACGCGGAGAATTGGTTCGACTATCAAGGTACGTGGCGAGTGGAGCAACGCGCGGCTTTCAGGACGTGAGGGCGACCAAGCGGCGACGGACAGGCAAATTCGTGTGTCACTATCTGCCGCTGTTTTTGGAGGGAGACGCGTACTGCGCCCAGCGCTACCAGGGAGCGGTCAGGAACAGGTCGCGCCGTCGGCCGACAACGGCTTCGTTCCGCCGCAGGAACGTGATCAGCATCTAGCGCGGGCTCAGGTTCTGGTCGATACCAATGTTGCGCAGAAGGATGTGTTCAAGGGGCCGCCGGATCCTGGTGCGTTCAATTTTCGCGAGGAAGTGCAATGCACTTTCGACCCCGATACCGAACTGGGTGGCAACACTCCGAAATTTGCTTGTACTGATAACAAGGGAGTTTCGCTGAAGGTGAAATACGGTTGCGACAATGGTGAAGTGTTTGGAGAGGTTGCGGCGACACGTCTTCTCTGGTTGCTGGGATTCGAAGCCGATCACATGTATCCGGTTGTGGTGAAGTGCAAGGATTGTCCGCCGGAATTGCCATTCATCACCCCCGCAGAGCGCGAGACAGGACGCTTCGAATGCGCGACAATCGAAAGAAAAACCGGGGAAGCGATTGAATCCTTCAAGGATCAGGGTTGGAGCTGGGCTGAACTCGACAGGGTATCGGAGGCAGCCGGAGGTGCAACGCGCGCACAGATCGATGCCCTCAAACTCCTGGCCGTTCTCATGCAGCACAACGACAGCAAGGACAACAATCAGAGAATCATTTGCGACCGGAACGGTTGGTCAGCAACTGAGTCCTCCGAAAAGAGAACGTGCATGAAGCCCACGATCGTGGTTCAGGATGCTGGCTCCACCTTTGGCGGAGCCGGCAACAGGGTTCGCCCCGATTCCAAAATGGATCTGGATCACTGGCGCGAGCAGATGATCTGGCTCGATGGCAGGCGCTGCATTGCGAATCTCGCGGGATCAATGAAGGACGGAACGATCCTCGACCCGCACATCAGCGAGGCAGGGCGCGCTTTGCTCGCTAACCAGCTACAGAAGGTGAGCGCGGAACAGGTGCACGATCTCTTTCGAGTGGCCCAGGTGGAACTTCATGATCCTGGGGCGACGGGTGCGGATTGGGAGAGGGCGTTTTGGTATAAGGCGTGGCAGGTTGTGAATCACAGCTGTACGATCAAGTGAACAAATGATTAAAGATCAAGTGATCAAATGATCGAGATCTAAGATCGCAATCATTTGATCAATTGATCTTTAATCATTTGTTCATTTGATCGTTTGTTTTTCTTGATCACTTTGCTGCCGACCTCGCAAGTACAACCGGTGCCGATTTCGCTCCGGCTAACGGCTGCAGCCGCAAATTCGCCCCGTCCATCGACCACAGGTAACGCCCGTTCAACTTGCCCTTTTCCACCGCGATCATGAGCGTGTCACCATTAACGCTGAACGAGCCGGCTTCGGACTCGAATGGAACCCAGAGCTTGAACGTGCCATCCTGACGATAGTCGACAAACGATTCCTTTCCGGTGGGACTCCTGCTTCGCCAGCTACCAACAACCGACGCAGACGACATTCCGGACCGTCGCACAAGTCGAACCGAATCGAGTTTGTTGGCGGCATACTGGATCAGTGTATCGCGGCGGAACGCCAGGCGCACTGTTACGGTTTCCGGTGGCGTGGCTGCAGCCTGTGTCAGATCCGCCCCGTTCACGCGATAGGTTCCCTCTACAAGAGATCCCGGTGTGCACACCGCGACTCCATTCGTGGTGAACTCCATCACATGTCCGATTCCCACCGTTGAGGTCGGCAGCCCTTCCCACCGTCCGAGTATCGCTGTCATGTTCGCTGCATGCGGTACCTGGGCCACGGCCGCACCCGCGGTCGCGGTCACAAAAAGAAGCGGAACCAACCTGCGAATAACTGACATGAAGCCTCCACACGACGGTGACAACTATCCGATGGAGTGCGCTTCAATTACCGCGCCATGGTCAGCGGCCGGGTTCGGTTCAAGCGAACACAACAACTCCTCAAGGCATCGCGGTCCGGAAATTGAAACGATTGTGTATCAGGCAACATGGATTTCATATATAGAACATGGATGTTTTTATGCGCTCTTTGAGAGTACAGATCATTGCTGCTGTAGCGCTCTTGCTGACGGTCGATGCATGCGCGACCGTGCAGCCAACGCCGCCGCCGGCGACGGCACCAGCTGATATCGTCAAACTATCGGGCGCCGCCGTCATGATTGGTACCGGTGATATAGCTCGCTGTGATTCGCGCGGTCCCGAAGCAACAGCTGATCTCGTTGACAGTGTCCTGCGCGCGGACACAGCAGCCAAGATCGAGAAGGCTGTGATTACCCTTGGTGATAATGCCTACACGTCGGGAACGGTCATGCAGTTTGCCAACTGTTTTGCTCCCACCTGGGGCGACTCAGCCAACAAGTTGATCATGAAGTACATCCGTCCGTCGCCCGGCAACCATGAGTATCACACGAGCGGTGCAGATCCATACTACAAATACTTCGGCAAGGCCGCCGGTGATCCTGCCAAGGGTTATTACAGCTACGACATTGGTGAATGGCACGCTGTGGCGCTGAACAGTGAAATCATCGTCAATTCTGGTTTCACGAACGCGCAGCGGAAGGCGCAGGAGGACTGGCTGCGCGAGGATCTCAAGAACAATGCGAAAGATTGTACGGTTGCATACTGGCATCACCCGCGCTTCAGCTCGGGCACGCACGGCAATGATCCCGCCTTGCGGCCAGTTTGGAACATCCTTGACGAGAACAAGGCCGATCTCATTCTTGTAGGTCATGATCACAACTACGAACGCTTCGTGCCGCAGACTGCTGACGGCGTCGCGGACACTGTACGAGGAATAGCGCAGATTGTCGTGGGTACCGGAGGTGCAACACTGCGCACGGTCGCGTCCACTCCAGTGAGGAACAGCGCGTTCGTTATCGCCGGCAGATTCGGAGTGTTGATGCTCACCCTCGGCGCGAAAGAATACCGATCGGCGTTTCTCGAAGTCGGTGGAAGGGTGTGGGATCATAGTGGGGGGAAGTGTCACTAACCCGTGCACGTCGAGCGCAGTCCTCACTTCTGATCACTGAACACTGACAACTGCCAACTGAGGTCATCCGTCCTGGATTCCGGTCGGATGACCTCAGTGTGCGGTGAACAGTGCTCAGTGGTCAGAAGTCAAGAAACCGCCCGCGATGCGAAATGTTGAGCCCGCTTCTCCCCTAACGGTGCCGCTCGGCACAGCACATGCATTATCGGCGATGCGCAACAATTCTCGAACCGAAATTGGGTGACTCTCTGCGCTGCACTTGAGTTCGTCGCTCAGATCGGATTCGAATGAACCGCAAGGAGTGATGAGCCCATGCTTTTTTTCCGGCGCCTGGTTGACATACTCGCACTACGATCCGAGCGACCGCTCCTGCGGCTGGTCTCGTACTACGTCGCTCTCGCTATCGCGATTGTCGTGCTGTCGCACTTCTTCCCGGTTGTTGACCGCTTGTTCCTGGGAAGGCGCACCGATCAGCTCCTGACCGCTCCTCAGCTCCTTGACGACGCTTTCGCATCGCTGCAGGCTGCCCAGCCAGTCACGACACGCGAGTTTGTGTCGCGCGTGGAACACGCGCTCACGATTGTTGTCGCTTTTCTGGGAACACTGGCGCTGATGCTTCCTGTTTCGTGGGTGTACATGTCGGCGCACAAGAATCGCTCCCACGACCAGTCAGTCGCGCAAACGCTCATCATCCTGCCGCTTGTTGTATCGGGTATTGTGCTGGTTGTCCAGAACAGTCTTGCTCTTGCGTTCAGCTTGGCTGGCGTAGTAGCGGCTGTTCGCTTTCGCACCAACCTCAGTGATGCGCGCGACGTAGTCTTCATCTTTCTCGCCATCGCAGTCGGTTTCGCTGCCGGAGTGCAGGTGCTTTCGGTCGCGACAATCCTTTCCGTCGTGTTCAATTTCGTGGTGGTGATGATCTGGCGCTCAGACTATGGCCGCAATGTTCTGGAGCCAACAGCAGCGTCCCAGTGGTCCGAACCCCTCACCGCGCTCTCTACGAAAGACAACAACGGCGAGAAGGTGCCCGATCGTGATCTGGTGATGGCGCTCACACCGAAAAAGGTGGAGGTACTCGCCGAGCGCTTTAATCGCATCAAGGGTGTGATGGGATCGAATGGCAAGAAGCCCAAGTACAACGCCATGATCACTGTCGCTACCTATGTGCTGAGCGAAGCTCAGCAGCATATCGAGAATGTGCTGGAGGAGTACACCAAGCGCTGGAAGCTGGACGAGGTGGTAACGAATGCGGGCAAGCCGTCTGTGCTCTACTATCTGGTCCGCTTCCGCAAGTCAGTGCCGCGCGACGCGCTGCTCACCGCAATCCGCACCAACGCCAACGGATCGATACAGAGTGCGGAAATAGAGGAAGGCGATGCTATCGCGGTTGAGCGGGAGGAGATCAAGAAAAAGAAGAAGGCCGAGGCGAAGGGACAATGAACGCCGGGCGCTTCGTATGGTCGCTGGCGGTACTGCTTCTCTGCGGTGCTTGCCAGCGAGAGGTCGATCCACTGGAACTGCTGCAGAGTCCAGAGGCAAAAGAGCGGCAATCCCGATTTCTTCGCACCATTGCCGAGCGCAAATCGGGATCGGATGATGGGACGGCGGTCGCGCGCTGGTTTCTCCCCGCCTCGCTCAACGAAGTCTCCGGGCTCGCCCTCTCTGCGGATGGTCGCTTGTTCGCACACGGAGACGAAGGTGGAACCGTAGCCACCATCGATTATCGCAGCGGAGTTCTGATCAAGGAATTCATCGTCGGCAAGCTCACGGAGTCCATTGACTTCGAGGGAATTGCGATCATCAACGATACCCTCCTCATGATCACGAGCGCCGGAGACCTGTACGAATTCCGCGAGGGTTCCGCGGGCGAAGAAGTGGAATATGCCATCCACAAAATGGGCCTGGAAAAGGAATGCGAATTCGAAGGCGTCGCATACGATCCGGCGATTGCATCGGTGTTGCTGGCATGCAAGAACGTGAAGAACGAAGCGCTCCAGGACTCGCTCGTAATATTTCGCTGGAAGCTGCGTGATACTACGGCCACCGGTCCGGTGTTGACGCGGCTGGCGATTCCGCTCAGCAGCGTCACGGCTCCCATCCAGTCCAAGGAGATGCATCCATCCGACCTTGCGGTAGATCCGAGCAGCGGGAACTATGTCATGATATGCGCGCAGGAGAGAGCTCTGCTGGAAATCACGCCGACCGGAGTGCTTGTCTACGTACGCAGGATTGATGATTCACACGAGCAGGCCGAAGGGCTCGCCGTCACCAGGGACAGTCTCGTTATCATCGCTGACGAGGCGGTGCGCACTCGTGCCGTGCTGACTCTCTATCGAAAACCGTCATGACGCGCGTCACGACTCTCATCGTCGTGCTGACGAGTCTTGCATGTGAGTCGACCGCGTTCGCTCAGAACGTTGGGAACGAAGCGAACGGTTCGACCGTTGCGCACGTCAATTCGCGTGATAGTGTCGTCATGACCCCTGGTGATCGCTACAGGGCCAGCGCATTCGCACGCGCATTCCTCGGCAATACCTATCGTGAGTTGTGGACTACGCCGATAAAGGTTCCGGTGCTGGATCTTTCCACCTTTGCGGGAGGTTTGCGTCCTGTGAAGCGCGGAGGGGGATTGCAATCGACCACCCTTCGCCTGGCCGACAAGGAAGGTCGCGAGTACGTGTTCAAGGGCATTGATAAAGACCGCGTGTCTACGCCCCCGGGCTACGAGGGGACCTTCATCGACAGGATCTTCCGCGACCAGGTAAGCGCGCTGCATCCCGCGGGAGCCCTGGTGTCGGCCCCCATTCTCGAGGCTGGCACAATACTGCATCCAACTCCCGTTTTCGTTTTCATGCCCGACGACCCGCTTCTCGGAGAATTCCGAGCCGATTTCGCAGGAAGACTCGGCATGATCGAGGAATACCCCAATGTCCCCAGCGACGCGCCCGGATTTGGGGGCGCGGTGGAAATCATAGACAGCGAGGATTTGCTCAAAAAGCTGAACAAGGATCCCATGCAGCGCGTCGACGCGCGCGCCATGTTGAAGGCCAGGTTGATTGACATTCTGCTGAGCGACAATGATCGCCACGCGGGTCAGTGGAAATGGGCGCGCATGAACGACGCCAGACCTGCTTACTGGATCCCCATTCCGCGTGATCGCGACCACGCACTCATCAATTTTGATGGCCATCTCGTCAAGCTGGCGCGTACTATGGCGGCTCCTCATCTCATTCTGTTCGAAGGATCCGATGTTAACCTCGCCGGGCTCACAGAGCACAGAGGTTTTGACGCGCGCATGCTCGCAGAACTCGACAGGGCGGCGTGGGACTCGGTTACGAAGGAACTCGTGGCTGCGATCAGCGACTCAGTCATCGATGCGGCCGTGCTGATGCAACCGGCAGAATTTCGGTCTACCGCGCCCGCTGTGGCGTCGGCGCTCAAGCAGCGCCGCGATAGTCTGCAGCATGCAGCCGCCCAATGGTATGCCGGAATGGCCACAGCGCCCGAGATACACGCCACCGATGCGGTGGATCGCGCCCTGGTCTCGCGCGTGAGTGACGGCGTCGTGGTTGTGCGTCTCGAGTCGGAGAATGGCACGAAATATTTCGAGCGCCGCTTCGATACTCGTGAGACAGAGGAAGTCCGCGTCTACCTGCACGGTGGCGATGACGTTGCAGTGCTCACTGGCGATGTGGAGCAGAGCATCCTGGTGCGCCTGGTCGGTGGAAATGGCAACAACGCGCTCGTGGATTCGTCCCTCGTTGCTGGAAGGCAGAAGTTCACTCGCTTCTACGATGAGGGTGAGGTTGATGGCGTGAGCTATGGAGAGGATACGCTCTTCAACCGCAAGGCGATGGTCGAGCGTCAAGGAAAGCTGCAGCCGCCTGGTCCGGATCGCGGCGTGCGCTGGGTGCCAAAAATCGGACTCGGACGACACAGCAGACTTGGTTCCACCCCTTTGCTCGGGTTCACCAGATACGACTACGGCTTCCGGCACCAGCCCTACGCAAGCATGCTGAAGTTGGAGGCGGAGTATGCATCGGGCTTCGGAGGCTGGCGTGTCAGCATCGAGGGAGACCGCCGCGCCGAAGATTCGCCAATTCACTTCGTCACGGCGGCACGAATGTCCGACTTCGAGGTCGTCAGCTATCGCGGCCTCGGCAATATGCTCACGATGCAGCAAGCCGGTGAAAGATTCTACGAAGCACGGCAGCGTCAGTGGATGCTGCGGCCCGCGTTGGCTCTGGCACTGAGTGCCGAGAGCGACATCTCGCTTGGTCCCGTGCTGCAGTACTCCACAATGGACAGCATACCCAATCGCTTCATCTCTGAGGTCACGCCTTACGGTTTCGGCGATTTCGGACAGGTGGGCGCGCGCCTCAATTTGCACCTCGACATTCCCGCCGGCCTGCGCCCGGCAATTGAGCGTGACGGAGTAAGAACAGTTTTTCCGCCACCATTGCACAGATTTCTGCTCGACGTGGACGCCACGCACTTTCCGGCCGCCTGGGATGTGAAGAGTGCCTTCCAGTCCGTGTCGGCACGCGCAGGCGCATCAATCACAGTGCCTCTTCCAACGCAGCCGATGCTCGTCATGCGTGGCGGTGCCAAGCTGCTCTTCGGCGAGTTCCCATTTTACGAAGCGGCGTACATCGGCGGCAGAAACGCTGCTCGGTCCTTCGGCTTTCAGAGTTTTGAGGGCGACGCATCGCTCTATGGAAGCGCCGAGTTTCGCGTAAGGCTGGCAAGTTTCCTGTTCGTACTTCCGTTGCAAGGCGGCCCAATGGCGTCCGCCGACGCTGCAAGAGTGTTTGTCGACGGCAGCTCACCAGGAGGCTGGCATGCCGCTGCTGGGGGCGGACTTTGGGTGGGACTGCGCGACTCGCCGGTTGTTCTCACCTTCACGGCGATGAATGACGGCGGACACACGCGCTACAGCATGCACTCGGGATTGACGATAAGGTAGCGACGCCAATGGCAAGAAACCTCTTCAATCCCTCGCTCTACATCAATCGCGAACTCAGTTGGCTGGAATTCAATGCCCGTGTTCTGCGAGAGGCACTCGATAGCAGGAATCCGCTGCTGGAGAGGCTCAATTTTATCGCAATTTTCAGCAGGAATCTGGACGAGTTCTACATGATTCGCGTCGCCGGTTTACGGCGACAGGTGGCAGACGGTTCGGAGCCGGACTATCCGGATGGGCTTACCGCATTGGAGCAGCTCGAAGTCATTGCCGAGCGTGAAGCGGCGCTCCGGCGACTGCAGATGAGCTGTCTGCATCGAGAACTGTTGCCGCTGCTAGCCGAATCGGGAGTCGAACTTCTTTCGATCGATGACCTCACCACGAAGGAACTTGCTGAAGTGACGCAGTACTTCGAGCAGCAAGTACTACCCATTCTCACACCACTCGGCGTCGATTCCAAGCAGGTAGTGCCGCACATCTCCAACCTTGCGCTTTCGCTGGCGGTGGAGCTGACAGACCCGCGCAGCGGCGACGATCACTTCGCCATCATGGAGGTGCCGCGAACCGTGCCGCGCTGGGTTCCCATCGGAGACACGCACCGCTATGTGCCGCTTGAGCGGTTGATCGGCGCCAACCTCGCCATGGTGTTCCCGGGTTACAACATCAACAGCTGGTGCCCATTTCGAATCACGCGCGACGGCGACATCGATCTTTCGGTTGCCGAGCAATCGGGTGATCCGCTCGAATCAGTGGAGCAGAATGTTTTTCGGCGCCACTTTGGCGAGGTCTCCCGTCTCGAGGTGCCATCACAGATATCCGAGGGAATCCGTGCTCGGCTGCTCAAGGAAATGTGCGACGAAGATCTGCCGCCCTGCGTGACAACGCGCGAGAAGTACGTGCACGACGCGGAGTCGCTTCTGCAGCTGGGTGACCTTTCCCAGCTGGCGGCGCTCGATATTCCGGAGCTGCGCTATCCACCAATGGCGCCGGTCACCCCTCCGGCATTTCAGAGCGACCGCCGTTCGATTTTTGATACCGTGCGTGAACGTGACGTGCTCATTCATCACCCCTTCGACTCGTTCGCGACAACGGTTGAAGAGTTCATAGAAGAGGCTGCGGAAGATGAAAACGTGCTGGCAATCAAGCTCACGCTTTACAGGACCTCCGCGGAATCCGCGATTCTTCGCGCTCTTGCTGGCGCGGCCGAACGGGGTACGCAGGTAGTGGTTGTCGTCGAGCTCAAGGCTCGATTTGATGAGGCTCCCAACGCCAACTGGGCGCGCATTCTCGAGAATTCCGGCGTTCACGCTGTATTCGGCGTTGAAGAACTGAAGACGCACGCCAAGGTGGCGTTGGTTGTCCGTCGCGATCCCGATGGTCTCAGACGTTATGTCCACATCGGAACGGGCAACTACAACACGAAAACAGCCAAGATATACACTGATCTCGGGTTGCTTACATGTGACAGCGCCATAGGCGCGGATGTCAGCGCACTGTTCAACCATCTCACCGGATTCTCGAACAACTCGGATTACAGGGAACTGCTGGTTGCGCCCGATTCGTTGCGCGACCGGATTCTGTCGCTCATCGATCGCGAAACGGAACACGCGGAAGAGGATCGCCCCGCGAAAATCGTGGCGAAAATGAATTCACTCTCAGATACCGAGATCATCCGAGCGCTGTATCGCGCCTCCCAGGCGGGGGTGGAGATCGATCTCATTGTGCGCGGGATATGCTGCCTGCGCCCAGGCGTACAGAGGGTCAGCGAGAACATTCGCGTAATAAGCATCGTGGGGCGCTTTCTGGAGCATTCACGCTGCTGGTCCTTCGCGAATGGTGGTGAGGAAGAGTTCTACATCGGCTCCGCGGACTGGATGCAGCGTAACCTTGACCGCCGCATCGAAGCCGTGGTTCCGGTAAGGGATCCCGCACTCGCGGCGCGACTGCGCACGCTAATGGCGACTTATCTGGCCGACAATCGCAAGGCGTGGGATCTCAATGAGAATGGCACCTACACGCAGCGCATGCCGGACGGCGACGATGTCCGCTGCGCACACGATCTCCTGATTGAGCATCCCTTCGGGATGCCGGTCGAGGAGAGAGAGGAGAGCGCGGTACCATGGTGAAAAAACGGAAGTCACGTGCCCTGAGTCTTGCGGGCTTGTTGCGTGCGTTATTGCTGATTCTGATATCCGCTGGCTCTGTTGCCGCGCAGGACACGGCGCAAGGGCAGGGCGGCCGCGGTGCAAAGATCCCGCCATTCGTGCGCCAGGGCGCGGAAGGACTCATGACGCTGTTCAAGGGACCACTGCACCCGATAATCAAAGGCGTCGCATCGGGTGGTGGACCGGGCGCCGGGCTGGAGTTCGACGCAGTCGATCGCGGCAATTGGCAGGCGGAGCTCAAGGGAGTGTACACGATAAACAGGTATTGGAGTCTGCAGGCAGACGCGGGGTATCTGGGCGAGGACGTGCTTTTCCAGCTATACGCGCGCAAGAGAGACATGACGCAGCTCAACTTCTACGGTCCCGGCAGCGAGAGCATTCCTGCCGACCGCACAAATTTCCGCCTGCGTGATCA
This sequence comes from uncultured Gemmatimonadales bacterium, assembly GCA_964556695.1. Classification (GTDB taxonomy): domain Bacteria; phylum Gemmatimonadota; class Gemmatimonadetes; order Gemmatimonadales; family Gemmatimonadaceae; genus CAZKXZ01. Next base: position 29,278 of record CAZKXZ010000046.1, on the reverse strand, counting down.
GGCTGTTGGTGCGCGTGCAGCAATCGATGTCCTGCCTTTTCTGGTTGTAGGTGGGCGCGTCGAGAATCTCCTGCCAGATGTGAGCGCGGGCCGTTCGAGAGTAGTGCCTGAACTCCAGTCGCGTTTCAGCGAAGCTGATGCGCCCGGTCTTGCGGAGCAGCCGCGGTTCATGCGGTACGAGGGATCCGCTGAATTGAGGATTCCCGCTGGCGCGGGCGAGGCCTTTTTTCAGGGCGCCAGGTACAGAGGCACCTATGCAGTCTTTGAAGATGGGAGTGCAGACCGATTTGATTTTGTGCGCCTTGATCTCGAAGCGCAGCATCGCTTCGCGCTTATTGGTCCGCACCAGAGGCTGACACTGCACGGGTGGCTGTCCACCACGACGACAGATGCGGGCAACGATGTGCCCTTCTATCTGCAGCGCACGCTCGGCGGAAAATCCAACCTGCGCACGGTTGAAGAGAACTTCCTGGGAAGCGATGGCACACAGGCATCGTTGCGCGGATACCAGAGCTACCGCTTTCGCGACCGGCATCTGATTCTCCTTCAGGCGGAGTATCGAATTCCGTTGTGGGGCCCAATTGACGCGACTGTGTTCACCGATGCGGGGAAGGTTACCAGCAGATTTGCGGACATTGATCTCAGCAATCTCAAACACGACTACGGATTCAGCCTCAATGTCATGCAGGGACTGTCCGCCATTCTACGGCTGGATGTTGCATTTGGAAGCGGAGAAGGGACGCGCTATCTGCTCAGTATCGGCCACGACATTCTGCCGTGAGGTCATTATGACTGGCGATCCATACAATCGACGACATGGCGTTGCTCGCCTGATGCTGGCGCGCGGCGTGTTCGTTGTGTTCGCAGGTGCGTGCGCATTGAGTGCGCGGCCGAATCTGAGTCCGGAGAAGATGTCCGAGTTCTGGGAGGAACCGGTTGATCTGGAGAAGCGCGATTTGTTTTACGGACCGGGCGGTCCGGTTAACGCACCTGATCCTGACGACAAGTACAAGTTCAAGGAATTGAAGAGCGTGGGATACAATCCGGGCTACGATGTGGAGGACCAGAGGGACCGGGATTGGAGTGTAAAGCTTGGAGTTGAATCGAGAGTCGAAGTAACGATGTCGCGATTGCTCTGGGCCGTTGGCTATCATCAGCCCCATAACTACTATCTGCCGCGCTGGACGATGACGCGCGATGGCAGAGACACGGTGCTCGCGGGTGTAGGCTCGAGGTTCAGGCTGGAGTTGAAGACGGAGAAGAAGGAGGGTGAGTGGGCTTGGCGGAAGAATGCCTTTTTGGAAACGCGCCCGTTCGCGGGGCTGACTGTATTGATGGTGATGATCAACAACTGGGACATCAAGACGGCGCAGAACGCCGTGTATGAGATTGCGCAGGACGGTGGTGATCCGGCGACTCACTACATGGTGCGCGACCTGGGCGCGGCGCTTGGCAAAACTGGATGGCTCACATTCGGAACGAAGGACGACCTTGACGATTTCGAAAAGGAGCCGTTCATCGATCGGGTTGAGGGCAATCGTGTGTACTTCCACTACCAGGGCGCGACGATGGAGCCTCACCTGTTGAACGGCATTACTCCACGTGACGTGCGCTGGATATGCGGGCTGATGTCGCGGTTGTCAGACAAACAGTGGAGCGATGCGTTTCGCGCCGGTGGTTACACCGAGGCGGAGGCAGCGCGGCTCATCAAGCGGCTGAAGGAAAAGGTTGATGAGGGGCTTGGGCTTCCGAGATACTGACGAATGGAGAATGGAGAGTGGAGAGTGGAGAGCGGATAGCGGATAACGGATGATTCGTTACTATCCGCTCTCCGCTATTATTCCTCCATGAATTCGCGGCGCGGCACCTATTACATCGCATTGCCGGTTCTGGCTCTGCTGGTGTGGACAGTTGTGCTCCCGAATATCACAGTGGTTGCGGGAAGTTTCTCCAATGGGCTGGAATACTGGCGCCGCTTTGCCGCGAGCCCGACCGACATGGAGGCGCTGAGCAATACGCTCATCATCGGTTTCGGTTCAGTTGTCGCGGCACTCGCGGTTGGAATGCCCGTCGCTTTCCTTCTCTCGCGCTACGAGTTCCGCGGGCGACGTTTGCTCAGCGTTGTCGCGACCCTTCCCGCTGCGCTGCCGCCTCTCGTGGGAGTCGTTGCATTCTATTTTCTCTACGGAGAAAGCGGTCTTGTAACTCGGGGAGCACAGGCGCTTCTGCGAATGGACCATGCGCCGTGGACTTTCACGGGCGTGGGTCCGATCATATTTGTACACGCGAACACGATGTATGTGTATGTGTTCCTGCTCGTCGCCGCGGGATTGGAGCGCTTTGATACCAGCATGAGCGAGGCTGCGGCCGGACTGGGAGCCGGACCTCTCATGCGATTACGGCGTGTGACGCTGCCCCTGTTGTCTCCCGCGATCGCAGGCTCCATGCTGCTCGTCTTCATGAGTGCCATCAGCTCGTTTTCGGCACCGTACATCTTCGGTGGCGGTGCGCGGGTGCTCTCGACGCAGATAGTCGCGTCGAAGCTCAACGGCAACATGAACATGGCATATGTGGAAACAACGGTGCTCGCTGCAAGCGCGATTCTCGCGCTGGTGTTATTCCGCTGGATGGAGCGGAAGCGTGCCTATACATCTGGGGGAGGATCGAAAGGGGGCGTTGCTCGTCGCACGATTTCCACCCCTGGTGGCCGCGCGCTCGCCGGCACACTGGGTACCATTTTTGTGTTGGTGCTCATTCTGCCTCACATGATGGTGGCGCTGGTGTCGTTCGCTCGCGACGGAGCATGGACCACGCAACTGCTGCCACCGGTGTACACGCTCGACAACTTCAGGAGCATGGTCGCTGACAACGATCTCCTGGTGCCCATCCGCAACAGTCTCAGCATGGCACTGGTAGCAACGGCTGCGAATGTGGTTGTCTGTTTCCTGGCGGCCTACCTTATCGTGCTGCGGAAGTTCCGCGGGCGCGCGTTGCTGCAACTATTGGTTGCGCTCCCCTGGGCGATTCCGGCGACTGCAATCGCAATTGGTCTCGCTGCAACATTCAACATGAACGCTCCACTGGCCGGACGCATTCTGATCGTGGGTACATGGTGGATTCTGCCGCTGGCCTATTTCATACGAGGGATTCCACTCGTAGCCACCGCGGTGGAAGGTTCGCTCAGCCAGATGGACCCGGCGCTGGAAGATGCCGCGCGCGGACTGGGCGCTTCGTGGTGGCTGACGATGTGGCGAGTGATACTCCCCGCCGCGCGCCCAGGACTGATAGCAGGAGGAATGCTCGCCGCGGTTACTGCTGTCGGTGAATTCGTGGCGAGCGTAGTTCTCTATACGCAATCGAATCGCCCTATCGCGATAGAGATTCTCGCACAGCTACGCGGGTTCTCCTTCGGGACTGCGGCTGCGCTCTCATTATTGCTCATCGTGCTGACCCTTGGCATCACGCTGGCGGCGAGGTTCGCGGAGGGCAGGTTGATTCGCGGCGAGGGAGTCGTTGCTGCTCAGTAGTTCCGAATTAGAAGAAAACCGAATTTTTTACCACAGAGGTCACAGAGGTCACAGAGAACACCTCTGTGACCTCTGTGACCTCTGTGGTAAAAAAGCCTTTTCGGAACTCAAACCACCCCGATGCCACCGTCGAGCCAACTACAACTCAACGTGCGGCGCCTCCCGCACCGAAGCTTCCTCAACTTCAAAATAATCCCATTTCCGAAAATCAAACATGCTCGCGATGATGCTCGAAGGGACGACCTCGCGCCGAGTGTTCAAGTCACGAACATTGGCATTGTAGAACCGTCGGGCGCGCTGCAGGCGATCTTCGGTGTTCGCGAGTTCCAGCTGCAGCTCCAGATAGTGTTTGCTCGCCTTCAAATCGGGATACCCCTCCGCGAGAACGATCAACTGTCGCAACCCAGTCACCAGCTCCCTTTCATCGCGTGCCTGCTCGGCAGGTGTGCCGTGACTGGCAACGGCGGTGTTGCGTGCCCGCGCAACCCGCTCGAACAGATCCCTTTCGTAGCTCGCGTATCCCTTGACCGTCTCCACAATATTGGGAATCAGATCGTAGCGCCGTCGCAGTTCTGTGTCGATAACAGCCCACGATTCGATGCAATGATTGCGCATGCGCACAAGTCCATTGTAGGTGACCGCCACCCAGATCGCGGTGAACACAACGAGAAAAATGAGCAACCCCACGATCGGATTCACTCGTTACCTCGAGTCGGACAGTTCGCGAACGACGGATGCCGGAAGAGTATCCAGCAACCCGTTGACTACCGCGAGTGCATCGTCGAAGTCCTTGGCAGAGAACACTTCGTTGCGGTACGCCATTACTCTTCCAGCATTGAACTCGAGTATGAACCGTGGCGACGCGAGCATGAACTCCATCGCCTTCTGGTGAAGGACGTCGAAGGCCCAGCGACGATCCGGCGCGCGCACGTGAAAGGCACGGTTGAATTCCGCGAGTTCGAAGTCGATGTCATCCATGCCGAAAAACTCGCTGATCCTGTCAAAGATGTTTTCGCTGCGGATGGAGAGTTCTCGCAGTCTGAGAGGTGTCGAGACAACCAGTACCGACAGCTGATGGTGGTGCGTTTGAGTGTGGCCCTTTGAGTTGACACTGGTTGTTTGATAGTGATAATCAAAGGCATAAGCCGACCGCTCACCCCGCGCGATGCTTCCGGCGCAGATGTTGTAGGCGTAGTGGCCGCTTCCCTGCTTGAAGAGGTCGAAGCCGTCAAAGCGGCTGTTGATGCCGTGATCCTTCTCAGGTGAGAAGGAGAACCCTTTGGCTCGCGCCCAATCAGCGAGCTCCTTGCGACGTTGCTCCGCCCGGCGCTGCGCCCAAACCGCCAGCGCGATGACGGCCGCCAGTATGGCTACAAAGAAGAGAACGGTCTCGATGGGCATTGTAATGCGGGATTACGTGGGATGCAGTTGTTCTGTGTCAGGGAGAGCGGGGGACGACTGGTACGACCCCACTATCCCTGACTGGCGGCCAGTATGGAGTGAACCTTGCTATCCAGATGTATCGAACGCAACTGGAGAAGCAATATGCGATGGCAAACCGGAAGGCAAAGCACCAATATCCAGGACAGGCGCGGCGCGCGTATGGTCGGCGGCGGTATCGGCGCCGTCGTTATCACCGTCATTGCATTGCTGCTGGGTGTCAATCCCGCCGATCTTATCCAGAGCACCACGCCGCCACCCTCCGCGGAGACCGGCACGCCCGGCGACGAGATGGGACGCTTTGTCTCCAGCGTGCTGGGCGACACCGAGGACGTGTGGGGCGCGATCTTCCGGGAGGCAGGTCGCGATTATCCCGAGCCGCAGCTCGTTCTCTTCTCCGGTGCGGCACAATCGGCATGCGGCTTTGCCCAGTCCGCGATGGGGCCGTTCTATTGTCCGCGAGACCAGAGCGTCTACATCGATCTGAGCTTCTACGACGACCTGCGCGATCGCTTTGCGGCACCGGGTGATTTCGCACAGGCATATGTCATCGCGCACGAGGTGGGACATCATGTGCAGAACGTGCTCGGTCTCATGGGGAACCATGGCGTCGGCAGCGGAGCGACAGGACCGAATTCGCAATCTGTCCGCATTGAACTTCAGGCCGACTGCTTCGCGGGATTGTGGGCACATCACGCGCAACGTACACGCGAAATCCTCGAGCCGGGTGACATCGAAGAAGCTCTGCGCGCTGCGTCGGCAATAGGAGACGATCGCATGCAGAAGCGCTCGCAGGGTTATGTCGTGCCCGAGTCGTTCACACACGGCTCCGCTGCGCAGCGTGTGGCGGCGTTCCGCACCGGGTATGAGGGCGGTAGTGTGAAAGGTTGTGACACGGGAGCGAGCGAGTAGATGCATCAAGAAGGGGCAGGTCTGCAACTTCTGAACACTGTCCACTGACTACTGCAAACTGATGTCATCCGACCTGGATTCCGGTCGGATGACCTCAGTTTGCAGTGGTCAGTGCGCAGTGATCAGATACCATGCACGGCACTACATCACCTTCCGGACCTTGAATACAGGGTAGAGAACTTTCTTGTCGCCCACGCCCGCGCCCAGCGCGCGCAACGCCGCGTCCAGAACTCCCCAGCCCACAAATCCGTCGCGCGCTTGCGGCTCCAGATAATAAAAAGCCGCATTTGCCATCGGCTGTGCCATGTCCAGATAGAACGATCCTGCCGGGAACTCGCGCGTCATCAACTCGCTGAACGTGCCGTCCAGAACCGTCATCTCATAACCCGCGCTGCGAACCTTGCGCATCCGGTCGACAGTGAACTGCTCACCTTCCACACGCATCGCGCTCGTGGTAGTCCGTACCGTGATGTTGTGCGCCTGGAGTTTGGCAACTATGTCGCGGTATTCGGCGGGAATCATGTAGCCGCGCGGCACGACGGCGCTGCGTGTTCCAACCGGCATCGTCAGATCATCGACACCATTCACGACCTCTGGCGGCCCAACGGCATCACCTGCGCGCGTTCCGCGCGCACTCGTGCCAGGAAGAAAGGCCGCGGCGTTGGAGCGATAGCCGAGTATGTCAATCTTGCCAGCCGATTTGTACTCACCGTCAAGAAAATTGCGCAACTGGCCTGACTCCGCGCTCGCGCGAACCTTGGCGACGGTTTCTTCATCAGCGGCCTTCACCACGGCCTGCATCTCCTTGGCGTGGCTGTTGGTGTACTCGAGTAGCGCGGTAATGTACGCGTATTGCGCGTATACACGCCGCTCGAACGTCGGCTGTCCCGGTGTCTCAGTGATGATCGCCATCCGGTTGCGTAGCCCATAGTCGTTTACCACGAACTTCGCTTCCACCGTCCACGCCGCGCGATCATGACTCCAATCGGTTGGCGGCCAGCTGTTGCCGAAGAGAGCGTGAGTGAACACTTCGAGGCCAAAATCCTTGCGTACCATCTCGCGCACCGCCGGAAAGAGCTTGTCGCCGACATAACTGCGCGGACCCGGGTGAGATGCCGGAACCGTCACCGTGCCGTATGTGTTGGCATATCCGTGATTCACCCTGCTCATCAGGTGACCATCCAGAAAGAGCAGCGGATCCCAGGCGTTGAGAACACGGTAGAGCCCATTCGCCTCCACTGTCTCCAGCTTCACGCCCTCACGATTGAGATCAAGGCCAGCGGCGTTCTCCCGCTGTCCCAGGATGTGTGGAGTCACACTGCCCAGCGAGCCGTCCTGCGTGACGAATGTGTCGGTGCCGTCGATGTTGAAAATGGGCGCGATAATGATGATCTGATTGTCGAGCAGGTGCTTGCGGCTGCCGAGCAGTACGTCGCGCGCAATGAGCAGCAATGCTTCGGCTGCTTCAGGTTCAGGGGGATGAATGTTCCCCAGCAGGAAGATGACCGGCTTGCCGGAAGCGATTGCCTGCTGAGGCGATGTTACGCGCGGATTGGCGAGCACGATCGCCGGCGCAACTTTGCGCATCGGACTGGTGAACATGCTCAACACGTGCATGTTCTCGCTCTTGAACTTCAGTGTGTTGATGTACTCGTGCAGCTGCATCGACGACATGGTGCGCGTGAACGCACTCCTCTCCGCAGCCGTCTGCAGATCGACCGGCCACTGACCCTTCCAGCTCGGCGGGACATCGTCGCCCCAGAGAATTGTCTGTGCGGTCGCGGCGGTAGTGAAGGCCGCTAGGGTGGTGAGGGCTGCGAGAATCTGGAAAGCGCTCATTGGCTGACCCCGATGGGGAGACTGGAACAAGATTGGAAAATGGAAATTGGATAGTGGAGATTGAATTGGCAAATGCAATCGTCAATTCAATCTCCACTTTCCACTATCCAATCTCCATTTTCTCCTAGAGCGCTCCGTCTCCCCAAGGGCCCCAGATCGCGAAGGTCAACCCTTCATTACCAGCAGACGGCGGATTTGCACCGCCTGTACTCCCCTGACGGTTCACAAAAAGCGTCACGCGGTCCCAGCGTCCGCCGAGCGGGCGGTTGTTTCCGCGGATCTTGCGATCATTCCACGATAGGTCGGCTTCGGCGAATGTCGCCCCTGCCCACTCGTGGTCAGTCTGCAAATTGAGTCCGAAATCAAAGATTTCTCCGTCGAGCGTCACGCCGCGCATGTACTGATCGCCACCGCCGTCCTCGCAGAGAAGCAGCGCATTCTGGGGAGAGACCGCGATGTTGTCCGGAGCATCGAGCACACTGGAATTGGGTGATTCGAAGATGAGGGTCAGCGTTCCTCCATCGCCTTCCGGCCGGAACTCCCACACCTGGCCCGCGCCGGCGTTGCCACCACTGGTGGCGTTGAAGTAGACGGCGTCATTTCCCCACCAGCATCCTTCGAGACGAGCGAAACGCGCACCGCCCCTGTCGCGCCCCTGATTGTACACCGCGGTCGAACTGGTGCCGGCTGGATTTGGATTGGGGATGTCCACCCACGTGACCTGAAGCTGCTCTCCAACAGTCTGACCACTGCGTGTGTCGTAGTTGGGAGTGCCGACGACCGCGAGCATCTGCAGCATCCCACCATCTACGAGCACTCCTGGCGTGTTGGCGATGAAACGATAAAAGCCACTGGTGCTGCCATTGTCCTCTGTTTCGTAGACGATCAATGTCGCCGGATCAACGGCTACCGCCTCGTGCGAGAAGCGGCCCATGTCGGTGAGCGCTATGGCCGGAACCGTGCCGTTCGCTGCTGCGGGCACATCGAAGCAGTACCCATGTTGTTTGAGCCAGCCTGAACTCGTTCCCGCATTGGTCTCCTCGCAGGTGATCCATGAATTCCACGGTGTCACGCCGCCTGCGCAATTCACGATCGTTCCACTCTGACTGATAAAGTCCCGCTCCAGTTCACGTGTGAGAGGGTTGACCACGAGCGTGGTGCAACCGGCACCACCGCGGGCATCGTACGAGTTCGCATCGATTGCGGTGCTTCCGGCGTTGGGAAGATTGCGGTCCTCATGATCCCGAACAAGGCGGAACTTGCCGTCCGGCATGTTGAACACGCCCATTCCGTCGTGCCCGAGCGGAACCAGGTTGCCGTCCGACATCACCGCGCCGGCAGGACTGAACGAGCGATACTTGAATCCCTCAGGTAGTGCGATTCTGTGAACTCCATCGCGCAGATCGGGAGCTGATATGAGCGGACCGTATCCCCCTCTCCCGCGCGGTGCTGAAACGCGTCCATTTGTACCTAGCAGCGCCAGCCCTCTCAGGCCCGGCGCTGCGAATACTGTTCCGGCTGCGGCAAGTGCGCCGCGCAGAAACTCTCGCCTCTCGATCTTTTCATCGGTAAACATTAATTCTTCCTCCTCGCTGTGTGATTCCGTTATGACGGGTGTTTCAGAGCAGCGTGAGGATGGAGGGCGCGTGTAAAGGTGGGGTAAGGTCGGCGTAACAACTGCCGATTTCAGATCGACGAGGATTGATCCACGAGCAACGATAGACGAGAGACGAAAGCCGATTGGACGGCGGCGCTGCTTTCCTGTCGTCTATCGTCTTTCGTCTATCGTGGATCGTGGATCAATCCTCGTCTATCTGAAATCAGTAGTTCAGCGTCACGGCCGGTTGCCCGAATCGATCTGGAGCATAGTTTTCAATTCCATTCTCCCCCCGGATACCGCGTGAAAACCCTGCTCAAAGTCCTCGCATACATAGTTGCGACCGTCGTGGGTCTCGTGATCGTCGCACTCATCACCGTTTCGGTTCTTGCTTCCAAAAAGCTCAATGAGAAGTTCGACATCCCAGCGATTCCTGCTCTGACAATTGCGACGGATAGCGCCTCGATTGAACGTGGCCGACGTCTCGCCACGGCCGTCGCCAATTGTACGCAGTGTCACGGGGAGGATCTCGGCGGCCAGGTCTTCATGGATGCTGGGCCCATGGGTGTCGCGGCCGGGCCCAATCTCACTCGCGGCACCAGTGGGCTCGGCGTCACGTTCAAGGATGCGGATTGGGTAAGAGCAATTCGGTATGGAATAAGGAGCGACTCAACATCGCTCCTCATCATGCCGAGTCCGGCGTTTGCACACTTCAGCGATGGTGACCTTGCTGCGCTCATCGCGTACATCAAGCAGGTTCCACCTGTTGAGCGCACGGTGCCCAAGACAGAGCTGCGCCTGCTCGGCAAGATTCTAATGGTTACAGGTGCGGCCCCATTTCTCGTCGCTGAAGAAACACCACGGCTTGTGCACGCTGAAGTGCAGCCTGCAGTGTCAGTCGAATACGGCAAGTATCTGGCGAATGTCGGTGGCTGTCTCGGATGTCACACGCCCACGCTTGCGGGCGGACTCGAGATCGGTCCGCCGGGAACGCCCAAGTCCTCCAACCTTACGCCCGCAGGACCAATTGCAAAGTGGTCTGAGCAAGACTTTTTCCGGGCTATCAGGGAAGGCAAGCGTCCCGACGGCAGCGCGATCAGTGAATTCATGCCGTGGAAAGCGCTGGGCCGCATGAGCGACGACGAGTTGCGCGCGATACTGATGTATTTGCGGAGTGTGCCGGCGGTGACTAGTGCTAGTGACTAGTCCCGACTGACACAAATAGGGTAACGGATTATCTGGGCCTGTGCACCGCGGCAAGGGCGACCTGCGGAGCGGGAACTGCGTTCACGGGGACTGCGGGTTCAGGAACCGCGGTTACGGGAACAGCGGCACTGGAACGGCGATAAACGTCGTTGAACGCAGGTCCCGAACCCGCTGTTTCCGCTCCGCCGTTCCCGAACCCGCCGTTCCCGTGAACGCGGTCCCCGCTCCGCGGTTAGCAGATGACGCGTCCCCGCTCCGCAGTTAGCAGTTGACCCCATGGACGCGGTCCCCTGCGGGGAGTATCATAATGATTCGGCAAGCGCCGTCGCAAATATCTGACGCGGAGATGCGGAAAATGTCCAAGCGATCCTGTGGTCTGCTCTTTTCCTTCCTGTTACTGGCAGGGGTTCTTGCGTCCAGCGCCCGCGCGCAGGCAGCGGCAGCGCAGCAGCGGCCGAACATTGTGCTGATGTTTGCGGACAACCTCGGCTGGGGTGAGGTTGGCATTTACGGAAGTGTGCGTGGCGTGCCCACCCCCAGAATTGATCAGATAGGCACCGAAGGAATCAAGCTCACGAATTTCAATGTCGAGTATTCCTGCACTGTTTCGCGCATTGCCCTCCTCACCGGGCGCTATGCGGTCCGAAGTGGTGGCGATCAGAACAGCGGGATGACGCAGTGGGAGATAACGATAGCCGAAGCGCTCAAGCCCCTGGGTTACGCAACGGCACTCTTCGGGAAATATCATGTCGGTGGCACCAATTGGCTGAATGGCCGCCAGCCTACAAATCAGGGTTTCGACGAGTGGTATGGCATACCGATGACAAGCAACGAAGCGCAAACAACCACCATGCCGAACTTCAATCCGGCTACGACGGAGGCTCCCTACATCTGGGAAGGGAAGGCCGGTGAGGCGTCAAAGAAGGTAAAGGTTTTCGATCTGGCCAGCCGCCCACTCCTCGATCGCGAAGCCGCGCAGAAGAGCATCGGCTTCATGGAGCGCAGCGTCGCCGCGAGTCGTCCTTTCTTCCTCTACTATCCTATCACGCAGATCCATTTCCCGACCATTCCACACCCTGATTTCGCTGGCAAGACAGGCGCGGGCGACATCGGTGATGCGATGGCTGACATGGACCACTCTGTGGGAATGGTGCTCGATGCAATCAAGCGCTTGGGGATCGAACGCAATACCATCGTGCTGTGGTGCACAGACAATGGCGCAGAGGCACGCAGACCGTGGCGCGGATCGTCTGGTCCCTGGAGCGGGTTCTACAACTCAGTGATGGAAGGAGGCGTTCGAACCCCTTGTTTGATTCGCTGGCCAGGTCGAATTCCTGCCGGTCAGGTTTCCAATGAAATCGTGCACCAATTGGATCTCTTCCCCACTTTCGCTGCAGCCGCCGGCGCAACGGTACCGAGCGACCGAGCATTCGACGGAGTGAACCAACTGCCATTCCTCGAAGGGAAGCAGGCGAAATCAAATCGGCAGAGCGTGCTTTTCTTCACCGGAAATCAGGTGCGCGCTGTGAAATGGGGCGACTGGAAGTTCCACTACATGTATCAGAACAACGGAGATCCTACGGGTACCCCTGCTGGCTCACCAACGCGATTGTTCAACCTGCGATCCGATCCCAAGGAAGAATCGGATATCAAGGACACAAATCCTTGGGCGCTCAGCATCATGGACAAACTGGTAGCGGACTTCCAGGCAACGACGGCGAAGTATCCGCATGTGCCCGCGCGTCAGCCGGATCCGTACATCCCGCCGCCTTGAGTAGCACTAGTCACTACATCTTATTGTACCGGGTCTGAGTCGTCGTAGCAGCACCGCCGACAACACCGGCACGCGTTGTCTCCACCAACAAAACAGTCGGTGACTCTAACGACAATGAGTGCTTCGTCTCCGTCTTCACATCCGGGCCACTTCCCTGAGGATTTGGCATGTTATGCAGCGTGGTGATTACCAGCTTGCTTGCGTCCCACGCGGTCTTCGAAATCTGTTCCTGCATCCCGCGGCCCATCATGACGGTGTTCTTCGATTCCTTTCCGTCCAATGTGTAAATGAACTTGAGTGGCGGCTGCATGTCGCCGCGACCAAAGAACGCGTACGTGAGTGTCAATTGAGTCGCGTTTTGTACAATTGTTAAGTCCGTTCCCCAGCCACTTCCCAGGTCAGGTCGAGCGCCGCGTCCACCAGCGCCACCGCCTCGCTGACCAACACCTGCGCGCCCCTGCCCGGTGCCAGCTCCCGCGCCGCCACCCGCGGCCGCTGCTCCACCTGCCGCCGCCGCGCCGGTTGCAGAGACACCGCCAGTCGCGGCACCACTACCCCCAGCCGCACCAGCTACCGCTGCGCCGCCTCCCTGCGCTGCGCCACGTGCGGCTCCAGCTTGGCCCGCACCGCCACCACCGCCAGGTCTTCCTCCACCGCGGCCGACTGAAGAGTCGACAGGAATTACCCAGCGCCCGGAAAAATCAGCCGGAGCCTGAGCATCTGCGCTCGTTGTGAGGAGCAGCCCAGCTGCCAGAGACAACGCGCCAAATAAGCTCTTCATACGATTCTCCTGGACGTTTTTCATTTAGCAGCGTGTGATTGCTTCCATTGCGCTGCCGTCATCACTGTTCGAAATCCTATGTGCGAAGTTCCCGATTGCGGATCAGCCGGACTTCGTGCACTCACTCGATACCCCCTGCAATACGAATCGCTGCAAAGGTATGAGCCGCCACGAATGACTCGCGTTGCCAAATATCCGTCGCGCGGATCGAGACCGCTAGCCGGGCCAGTTGGATTGATCGCCACCCCTTTGCTCATCTGCAATGAATACGCATCAGGACGGTACCAGTCCATGGTCCATTGCCACACGTTACCGGACATGTCGTGCAGACCGTAAGCGTTCGCCGCAAAGGAAGCAACCTGTTTTGGCGCCGCGGCGTGCAATGGAAACTTGCCCTCGTAGATATTTGCCTGCGGTTTGCTGGGATCATACGGCGCATCGCCCCATGTATGATCGCTGTTTGGTTGTCCAGCACGGGCAGCAAATTCCCATTCCGCTTCCGTAGGAAGTCTTCTTCCGGCCCACTCTGCATACGCGATCGCATCGGGCCACGCAATCTGCACGACAGGGTGTTTGTCCTTGCCCTTGATTGAGCTTGCCGGTCCTGTGGGGTGACGCCAGTTCGCACCAGGTACCCAGCGCCACCACTGCGACCAATCCTGCAAATCGACTTCGTGCTTCGTTTCGGCGAAGACAAGCGACCCGGGTACCATCAATTTCGGATCGGGCGGCGGTGTTCCTGGTGGCGCCTGTTTCAGGATCTCCTCCGCGCTGGGAATACGTTCAGCGATGGTGACGTATTTAGTCGCCGCGACAAACTCCGCGAATTGCGCATTGGTCACCGTGTTCACGTCCATGAAAAACCCATGGACGTACACGGGATGGACCGGTCTTTCCGCCGGACCACTCGTGGGAAGGCTGCTCCCCATCATGAATCGGCCGCCCGGGATCCACACCATTCCCGGTGGAGCATCGCCGGGTGGCCCTGTCGGTGTTGGTACCTGAACGGCGGGCGGATTCTCGTCCTTTGCGGTGGAACCGCAACCGGAAACCAGAGTAACACCCGCGACAAGCATGCTTGCTGCGCGAAACAGTGCGCTATTTCCCATGAGAATCGGTATCAGGCGGGCCAGCCGAGTTACGTTTCAAGATCCAGTTGTACGCTGTTTTGCGTGTAGCACCTATTAACGACATCTGATCGCCACTGTCAAGCTGGCCTCTGTTGCAGGAGAACCGTTATGTCATCAATACCGCAAGTTTTTCTTGTCGCTGCGTTAGTCACGGGCTTTGCCGCTCAGGCGGTCGCCCAGACCGCGCGTGTGTTCACGCGCGCCGACACTCTGCGCGGTTCTTTCACCACGCCGGCGCGATCCTGGTGGGACGTCACATACTACGACCTGCACGTCGCAATCCGTCCTGCTGATAGCAGCATCTCAGGTCGCAACGCCATCACATATCGCGTTTTGACACCGGGTCGCGAATTGCAGATCGATCTCATGATGCCGCTCGTGATCGACAGCGTGACACAGGACGACCGCACGGTGGCCTTTCGCCGCGAAGGCAATGCTTTCTTCGCAACTCTCACCGCCACGCAAACGCAGGGCGCGAGCAAGACAATCACTGTTTACTATCGCGGCAAACCGACCGTTGCACGCCGGCCCCCCTGGGAGGGTGGATTTACCTGGGGAGCCGACAGTCTTGGCAGGCCCTGGATTGTGACCACCGACCAGGGGATGGGCGCGAGTGCGTGGTGGCCCAACAAGGACACGCAGGCGGACGAACCTGACAGCCAGCGCGTCGCCATCAATGTGCCGGCGCCGCTGCAGAACATCTCCAACGGGCGCGGACGTCCGCCCATCAAACTTGAGAATTCAACCAGCACCTTCGAGTGGTTCGTGAAGAATCCCATCAACAACTACGCAATCGCTGTGGCGGCCGGCAACTACGCGCATTTCAGCGAGATCTACGACGGCGAGAAGGGTCCGCTCACGATGGATTATTACCCGCTCGACTATCACCTCGATGCAGCGAAGCGGCAGTGGGTTCAGGCTCGTCCCATGATGAAGTGTTTCGAACACTGGTTCGGTCCGTATCCGTGGTACGAGGATGGTTACAAACTCATCGAGGTATCCAACAACGGAATGGAGCATCAGAGCGCGGTCTCATATGGAAATGGATTCGCGAATGGCTATCGCGGTCGCGACGGCTCGGGCACCGGGTTGGGAATGCAATGGGATTTCATCATAGTGCACGAGAGCGCGCACGAATGGTTCGGCAACAACATCACGACCAAAGACATGGCCGACATGTGGGTGCATGAGAGTTTCGCGAATTACGCCGAGGGGATTTACACGGAGTGTCTGGCCGGGAAGGAGGCGGGCGCCCGGTACATAGTTGGAAACCGTCGCGGCATCCGCAACGATCGTCCGATCATCCCGGCGTATGATGTGAATCAGCAGGGATCAGGCGACATGTATCCCAAGGGCGGCAACATGCTGCACACGATCCGTCAGATTGTAAATGATGACGAGAAGTGGCGTAGCATTTTGCGCGGGCTGAACCAGACTTTCTGGCACCAGACCGTTATGGGCAAGCAGGTCGAGGATTACATCAGCCAACTGGCCGGTGTGAATTTGACCAAGGTGTTCGACCAGTATTTGCGCACGACGCAGATTCCGGTGTTCGAGTATCGCATCGAGGGAAGCACGCTCTCGTACCGCTGGAGCAATGCTGTGCCGGGGTTCGACATGCCCATTCGCGTTTCGCTCTCGAGTAGCGGTGCAACTCTGTTGCGTCCGACTGAAGCCTGGCAGACTGCGCCGATGAGTCTTGCGAGCGCCGCGGACTTCAAGGTGGACGTGAACTTCTACGTGACGCCGAAGGCTGTGCCCTAACACCCCCCACTGTCATTCCCGCGAAAGCGGGAACCCAGGGTCGTCCTCGTGGTTTTCGCTCGCAAGTGCGCAGCGCGGCGACAACCTGATAGCGGGTGTTCCGCTTCGGACCCAATTGCTGTAGTATAAGCGGTTGCGGAGAACACTTCGGAGGATGGAAAATGACCGGGTCATCAAGGACATTCTGGCGCACCACCACGTTGCTTTCATTCCTGCTTCTGGGCACCTCGCGTGCACTCGGCGCGCAAGGCACGCTCGAGGACTACCGGCGTGCGGTAACCGTGCAGCAACGCTACGCTGGCCTCACAGTGGGATTGGTGCAGGGCGGTGTGAACTGGATCGATAGCACCGACCGGTTCTGGTACCGTGTCTCGGTCACGGGCGGCAATCGATTCTACGTAGTCGATCCCGACGCTTGGACGAAGCAACCGGCCTTTGATCACGATCGCCTGGCGCGCACGCTTTCGACAGTTGCGGCTGCGCAGTACACGGCGATCACTCTGCCATTCAACACGTTCAATTACGTGAATAATCGCGGCGCAATCGAAGCCGATGCGGGCGCGTCCAGGTATCGCTGCTTACTCAACAACTACACCTGTACGCGCATCGATTCAGCTTCTGGTCGTGGAGGTGCTGCCGGCGGTCGCGGCGCTGCCGCAGGTCGAGGTGGCGCGGGTGGTCGTGGCGGTGGTGCTGGCGGCAGAGCTGCTGGCGCTGGTGCTGCGGGTCGCGGTGGTGCGGGTGGTCGTGGCGGCGGCGCTGGTGGCACACCGGCAAGACCATCGCCAGACGGCAACTGGGAAGCATTCATTCAGAACTTCAACGTCGCCGTTCGTCCCACTACGCCTGCAGGGGGAACGCCAAACACGTCGTCTGTAGTGGTGATGAGCAGCGACGGAAAGGAAGGCAACGCATATTCGCTCAACTCGGTCATCTGGGCGCCCGACTCCAGGAAGTTTGTGGCGTCGCGTGTGAGACCCGGCGCGCAACGTCGCGTCATGTACGTACTCTCGTCGCCGGCCGACAGAACGCGCGACAACTTCCAGCCGCAGCTCGACAGCAGCGGCCTGTATCGCAAGCCTGGCGATTCGCTCGACATCTCGCGGCCCTCACTCTTTGATATCGAAACGCGCAGACAGATCAGGATCGATACCGCCCTCTTTTTGAACCCATACACGACGAGCGCGCCCAATTGGCGCAGTGATAGCCGCGCCTTCACATTCGAATTCAATCAGCGGGGACACAAGGTGTTCCGCGTGCTCGAGGTGAACGGCACAACGGGCGCGATTCGGCCGATCATCGACGAGGAGACAAGCAGTTTCTTCTTTTACACTGCCCCCCAAGCCGGACTCTCGGATGGTGGCAAGAAGTGGCGCCGCGATCTCGACGACGGCAAGGAAATCCTCTGGATGTCGGAGCGCGATGGCTGGAACCATCTGTACCTTATTGATGGCGTCACCGGTCGCGTAAAGAACCAGATCACGAAAGGGAACTGGATTGTGAGGTTCGTAGACTCTGTCGACGTCGCCAAACGCCAGGTCTACTTCCGCGGGCTGGGCGTCAATCCCACGCAGGATCCGTATTTCTTTCATTTCTATCGCATCAATTTCGATGGCACGGGAATGGTTGCGTATACGGAAGGCAATGGTTCACACACTGTTGAATGGTCTCCAAGCCGTCGCTTCTACATCGACACATATTCGCGCGTCGACATGCCGCCGGTTGTCGAACTGAAACGTGAGAGTGATCGCCGCACATTAGCGCTCGAGAAGGGCGACATGACGGCCGCACTCGCAACAGGATGGAAGCCGCCGGAAGTTTTTGTATCCAAGGGTCGCGACGGCGTAACGGATATCTGGGGAATTATCGTCCGGCCCTTCACATTCGATCCCAACAAGCGGTATCCGGTCATCGAGCAGATTTACGCAGGCCCGCAGGGATCATTTGTTCCCAAGACATGGGGCGGTGGCGCAGGTCTCATCAGCACCGCAGAACTGGGATTTGTGCTGGTGCAGATCGACGGCATGGGGACGAGCAACAGGTCCAAGGCGTTCCACGAAGTTGCATGGAAGAATCTCAAGGACGCCGGCTTCCCCGATCGTATCCTCTGGCACAAAGCAGTGAATGCGAAGTATCCCTGGTACGACATCTCGCGAGTTGGTGTGTACGGCGGTTCAGCTGGTGGGCAGAATGCCATGGGCGCACTGCTCTTTCACGGCGATTTCTATGATGCTGCATTCGCAAGTTCAGGGTGCCACGACAACAGAATGGACAAGATCTGGTGGAACGAACTCTGGATGGGTGAAGTCGGTGCCCACTACGATTCGTCGTCCAACGTTGTGAATGCAAATCGTCTGAAGGGTCATCTCTTCCTGGCAGTTGGCGAACATGACACCAATGTCGATCCCGCTTCTACGATGCAGGTGGTCGATGTGCTTGCTCGCGCAGGAAAGGATTTCGACTTGCTCGTAGTGCCAAATGGTGGGCACGGTCAGACAGGAACAAACGGCACACGCAAGCGCAATGATTTCTTTGTGCGCTGGCTGCTCGGCGTCAATCCGCCGGACTGGAATTCCGGAATTACCGATGGTTCCGGCAGAGGTGGAAGGGGCGGTGGTGGTGGCGGTGCAGCGCTCGAGTTCCCGCCCGACGATCCGATGCCGCTCGGATTCTTCGAGCGTCCACCCGCGGACTTCAAGCCGTGGTGGATGTAGAGCACGGTTGGAGAGTGGATATTGGAAATTGGAGAGGAAATTGGCAATTGGTAATTTCCAATTGCAATCCGTTTGTCACTCTCCAATTTCCTCTCCACTATCCAATTTCCAATCTCCATTTCTCCGTCAGAATGCCACTCTCAACCCAAGTCCCGCTCCGCGCCCTGGGTTGCCGAAGATGATATCCATGCGCGAAGGACGCGGATAAACTCGCTGCCATCGCTCCGTTGGATTGATGAGTCCAACGCCGAGTCCAGCCGCGAATCCTCCCATCCAGCCAACGAGCGTGGTCCCCCCGAGGATAATCGGGGATGCGAACGCAAGCGCGATGTCACCCGCCCCGCCCTCGCCCCTGGAATCGCTGAGAACAGCAATTCCGAATGCTAAGCCGGCAACCATGCCGATGGTTCCACCGATCTCCGCGGCCTTCCACGGTGTGAGTCCCATTCCAAGATCGATGCGTCGCACATCCGCGCTGCCAAGCTCAATCGCGGTATTGTAACCAGTGAGGATCATGGAATCAGCGGACGAAAAAAGCACACGACCGACATGCTTCTGTCGTTGCCGTGTTTTGACACGAACAAGTTCGGTCGACTCGAGCACTGGGAGATTCGTTTGCGCGCGCACTTCCGATGAAATGAGAAGGGCACCAATAAGTAGCATGCGCTTCAGTTGTCGCGAAGGGGCAGGGGTGATCATATCTGTGAAACGATCCCGCAACTCCTGCCGTGCACACCCTTACCAGAGTTGTCATTGCCGCGCAAGCGGCAACCCATGCGAGTACGACTAACATGGGTTGCCGCTTGCGCGGCAATGACAAGCGTTACTTCGCGCCGGTGAGTCGGATACTTAGCAGACGCAGCTTCTCTCGCGCCGCTTCGTCGTTGGCCTGAGCATTCGGCCGGCCCGGTCGCGATCCTGTGAAGAACTGGCCGCTCGCGAGGTTCGGTGTGTTGACCGCATTGAGCACCGCAACCACTCCTTCTTCGATGGTTGCCTGCGGCTCGAATCCACCGGAGAGCACCATCTGTGTCGGCATATACGTCGCCGGATGCAGCGCGCTTACGATCACGTTCTTGTCCTTCAGATCTCGCGCGAGATCGAATGCGAACATGATCTGCGCCAGTTTGCTCTGCCCATATGCCCGTGATCCCGAATAATTCTTCTCAATCATCACATCGTCGAAGTCGATCGGGTTTTGTGCCAGCGACGACACGTTCACAATGCGTGACGGCGCGCTCTTCTCGATGAGCGGCAGCAATGTGCGCGTCAGCAGGAAACCGGCGAGGTAATTCACGGCGAAGCGCAGCTCGTGTCCATCGGCGCTTAAAGTGCGCACCTCGGGAATTCTGGATCCGATGCCAGCGTTGTTCACGAGCACATCGAGTCGCTGATAATCTCTGAGAATCGCGGCGCCGAGCGCGCGGACTTCGTTGAGAGAGGCAAGATCCGCCTGGTAGAAACAGGCGTTTCCTTTTCCCTCGCGCGCGATTTCGCGCACGACGGAGTCACCCCTTGCGAGATTGCGTCCGTGCACGATGATGTGGGCGCCCGAGGACGCGAGCCTGAGCGCGACCGCGCGTCCCAGTCCATCGGTCGAGCCGGTAACAAAGATTACTTTCTTCGTGCCGGGTTTCACGCAGCCAGGGCGCGGCTCAATCGCCCTCGTCTGCTGCGCACCGGCCGTGACCGCGGAGAGAAACATCAAAAGAAATATCGCGAGCGCCGACCTGCGTCGCGTGCGGCCGTTGGCTATTCTAATGTCCATGGAAACCTCTTCAGGTGTACGGCAAGGTGCGGAGTCCCATTGGGATATTGCTTCTTCGCCGCCAATGGGTCAAGGCTGTGGAGGTGTGCAACCGGGCGATAATGTGACGTCTCTCCTTCTTGAACTGACCTGTCACAACCAATCAAAAGGAGTAGTTGTGAACTGCAATGCGATTGCACTCAGCTTGCTGCTTGCTGTGGTTTCGATGACCACTACAGCCGCGGCGCAGACGGCCCCCCGCAGCGTTACCGTTCGCGGTGCGCCGAGTTGCGGCACGTGCACAATTGAGCTGACAAAGATTGCAACGATCGGCAAGGCCGATGATCCTGTTCTCCTGCTCAACTATTCGGAGGTGGAGCGCGGCCCACGCAATTCACTGATAGTGGTGAACTCCATCGGCAACAGCCCATCTGTGCTGGTATTCGACAGCGCCGGCAGGTATCTCCGGCAGATTGGACGAACTGGCGAGGGCCCCGGAGAGTTCTCGGGCTGGGCATGGTACCTCGGCATGGGACCAGGCGATTCACTTTATTTTCGTGATCGTGGCAATCGGTATCATGTGTTTTCTCCGTCCTTCGACTTCGGGCGGCAGATCAATTACTCGGATTTCAACGTGTATCCGCTGCTGGCGCTCCCCAATGGCTCGTTCGTCGTGCGCACCTATCCGCGACGTGGTCAGCCTTACACCCATCCTGCCCAGCTGATCTCTCCGGAGGGTGCGCTGATACGCGCGTTCGGTTTCATTACGCCCGAAGAGAGCGACGTCACACCTCCTCTTTCGGGACGCTTCTATGCACTGAATCGCGCGCGTGATCGCATCCTGGTTGCCCGCCGCAACCAATATGATATTCAGCGTTTTACCCTGAATGGTGAGCGCGATCTGATTCTCAAGGTTGAGAATTCGCCCTGGATGATTCCGTGGCTGCAGGATCCGACGTCACCGTTCACCGAGGTCGACGATTTACGTGATGCAGGACAGGGAAGGATCTGGGTGATTGGCCGGACTCCCGCTGTTGGTGCAGCGCGCTTCACTCGCGCCAACACGGCGTCCTGGGGAATTCGCCGCGAGGAAACACTCTCCACGGTGATCGAAATTATCGATGTTGAGCGGGGCACACTGATCGCGTCGCGAAAGTTCGAGCGCGAGATGTACTTCTTTGTGGATCACGATCATGTCGTGCGCCAGAAGCAGGACGCGGCCGGAATCATTTCATTTGACCTGTTCCGGATTGCACTGAAGCAGTGAGTCCTTTTCTCCGTCATTTTGGTGGAATAAAACGACACCCGGCGAAAGCCGGGGCGGAATCCAGTTTCCGACCGCGTCAAGTTGCAGTCGTCACTTTTCCAGCTTGCGCACCCGGTCCACGATCTGTCTTGGCGTCAGCACGGGCACAGGAACCTTCCCGCGCCGTGGCACAAAGTGGCGCACGTTCCCCGTCACAATTGCGTCCGCTTTTCCTGCAATAGCCACCTCGACGAAAATGCGATCGTCGTTGTCGGCAAGCACGATGTTCATGGGACGCGCGACCACGGCCTCATTGATTTCGGAGAGTACACCGAGCAACTCACGCCGTTCGCGCGTGTCGAACGCAAACTTCGCGCGAGCCGTTACCTCGTCGTACTCCGCCAGGATTCGCGAGTCCGTCAGCAGCGTCAGTTCACCCTGAAGGACCAGTTGGACAACCATGTCCGGTGCTCCACCACCGGTGAGCATTGCCGATACGAGCACATTGGTGTCGAGGACAATTCTCACTGGAGATGCGGCGCGCTAGCGTTCCTTCTCGAGCGCGCGGCGAGCTTTGCGCACTCGCTTGATCTCGGCATTGATCTCGCCCAGAGGCGTGCTCGCTACTCCTCGTTCGCGTGAGCCAGCCTGGAGCCGGGCAAGCGCGACCAGTGCGCGGCCGCGCTTCCAGGACTCGAGAGCCGTGGCCACTTCGCCGTCGTCAACCGGAATGAGAATTGCCTTGGCTTCGCCGTCCGACACGAGAGCAAGTGGTTCGCCCGCTGACAGGCGTTCGAATACCTTGCCCGGTGTGTTGCGAAGTTCTCTATAGGTGATACGTTTGGCGACCATGGGACAGCCCTCTGGTGTAGCCGGATTGGCTACATTCACGCTACATGGTTCCGCGCAAAGGCGCAAGGGCACGCCCCACTGATTGCTTCAGCGGCTGATGCGAAACTTCACCATCCAGGGGACCTCATCGGTGTCCGGTTGCACTCCCCATAACGTGTCGCCGCTGCTCCACATGGGTCGAACGTTTTTCGGCAAATTGACGTGACCGCGCGGATTGCCCTGGGGATCCAGGAGGAGCCATCGTTGGGTTTGGCCGCTTGCTTCCTCCCGACGCAGCCAGATGGATGCATCGACGCCGATAAACACAGAATGAACGGGAGGCTGGAAATCGGGGAATGACATTGCCTGCCGGATTGCTGCGCGCGAGCTTGCAGTCGTATCCACCGCCGCCTGCGAACTTGCTGCGGCGCCGGCGGAGAGTGGACGACCTCCGCCAACTCCGGGCCCAAGTTTTGTGAGGGACGCGGCAGCCAGTTGATTGAGCACGTCAGCGGAATAACGCACGGGGCGATACCTGTAGCTGCGAGTGTAGATCGACTCACCACGCACGCCCTCCCTGGTGACGCGAAAAGTTGCCTGCGCAGCACTTCGTGGCGCGGGTCGTTGCACGACAAAGCGTCCGTCGCTGAAGACCGGTGCGATCTCACCATCTGACGTTGGCCGTGGAACAGAGCGCCTCATGTCGCCAGTTGTTGTCACAATCTGCGCGGCCGGCGTTGGCAGCGCGGCCGTTTCGAAACGCCACGCGATGGTGTCGATCACCTTGCCCTGAGTATTGAAGAGCAATCGCGGAACGCGGAGCGTATCACTGGGGCCAGGTCCGGAAGGCAGCGCTCCGTTCGTCACAGACCTGGAATAGTTGCCACTGATGAAGGTTCCATCGGCACGCATATGAGAAGGCAGGTGAACGAGGCTGTCGCGAACGCGGCCTTCTGTTCTCGCCCTCAGGCTGCGTGAGGTTGAAAGCAGTGCTCCGTCGCGGCGTCCGAAGAGCGAAATCTCCACTTGCAGTCCATTGTCTTCGACTGCCCACACCGTGTCGCCTTGTACTCCGATCTGTGTGGGATATGAAGCCGGTTGAAACTCACCCGGGCCGGTGCCGCTGCGTCCGATAGTGCGCACCTGCTGACCCGTGCTGCGGTACACCCTGATGTGTCTGTCCTGCGCTTCAAAGACATAGATCTGTCCGTCGCGATCGATGCTCACGCAGCCACTCCTCGCAAACCCGCTCGGCTCGACTTCACATCGAATTCTGGTGAATCCGACACTGGGATCGCTCGCGCTTCCGATGCGCAACTCTTCGACCAGCCGCAACTGGGGGATTGCATCCAGATCGACTGCGGCCTGTGATGCCGCGTTGCTGAGGCGAGCACCAACACCCATCAGTAGTGCAGCGATGGCAACGCCACAAATGATCCTCCGTCGCATCGAATCTCCAGGAGATTGTTAACATGGGTTCCGGCTTTCGCCGGAATGACAAAGGAGTCCTGGCCTCAGCGGCTGATGCGAAACTTCACCAGCCACGGGACATCGTCGTTGTCGGGCAGCACCCCCCAAAGCACATCACCATTGCTCCAAGCAGGTCGCAATCTTACGGGCAGGTTGACGCGACCGCGCGGATTCCCCTGCGGGTCGAGCAAATCCCATCGCTGTGTTGGGCTTTTCGCTTCCTCGCGACGCAGCCAGATCGATGCATCCACGCCTACGAATGTGTTTTGAACGGGAGGCTGGAAATCCGGGAAGGACATCGCCTGCCTGATAGCCCTGCGCGTGCTCGCGGTTGTGTCGGCTACCTGTTGTTGCACTGCACCCGCGACGATCGCAATCCCTGTGCTCCTCAGACTCGAGGCTGCAATGTCATCGAGTACCTCAGAGGAATAGCCAGCCGGCCGATACCGGTACGTGCGGTTGTAAATCGAGTCGCCCCGCACACCTTCCCTTATCACGCGAAAAGTTGCCGGCGCCGCGCTCTGCGGCGTGGGTCGCTGAACAGCAAAGCGCCCGTCTACGAAGTACGCTGATATCTCGGCATCTGGAAATGGACGTGGTACAGCACGCTGGTTGTTCGCGACAGATGTTACGTACTGTACCGGAGGCAGAACTTTCGCGGGCGGCTCACGACGCCATGCAAGAGTGTCGACCACCGCGCCCCGTGCGCTGAAAAGGATACGTGGAACCCGCAGGGTATCCGCGGGTCCGATCCCCGTTGCTGGCGCGTTGCGCATCATCGCTGTTGCGTAGCCGCCGCTGACAAAATTGCCGTCGGAGCGCATCTCGCTCGGCTGCAGCAGCAGATTCGATCTGCCGCGCCCCGGAACCTGCACACCTTCGATGACCGTGGTGGCAATCAGCGTTCCATCCTGGCGCTTGAAAAGGGAAATGGTCCCGGTGCCGCCGAGAGACTCGTATGCCCACACTGTGTCGCCCGTGACTCCGATCTTAGCTCCCTGTTCAAACTCACCAGGACCACTGCCACGGCGACCGATTGTACGCACCAGCCGGCCCGAGCTGCTGTACACTCTTATGCGCACGTCCTGTACTTCGAAGACATACACCTGACCGTCCTGGTCAACTGCAATGTTGCCAATGCGGGAGAATCCAGCATTTGGATCGGTGGCGCTGCCGATGCGCAGCTCTTCCACGAGTCTTAGCTCGGGGATTGCATCAAGATCGGCTGCAACCTGCGACGACGCATTGCCCATGTTCGCGTCAGAAACGATGAGGCAAGCGCTGATAGCGGCGCCGTATCTGGCGAACCGGTGCATGGAATCTCCTCGAGTTGGTGGATGATTCTCTACCTACAACGAGTACTGGTGGGCGCGCGTTGGGTCAAGTAGAGGTTCCCTTGGGAGAGAAACTCATGACATGCTTTCCAACGTCGTTGCCCGGAGCGCGCCGCGCTATCCACTTCCTCGCGACGTTCGTTCTTGCGGCTGGTAGCTCCGAAGCCCAGAGGACGGTGTCACGTCCGGCGCTTCCCGTTGCGACAAGCGGCGCTGCGGTCTGGAACGCGACATCTGGCTGGACGGTTGTGGCTACGCCAGTTGTTCGAATTGGATCGGTCAATGGCGCTCCCGAGGTCACGTTCGGGTCGATCGGATCAGCAGCCCTCACGCCATCTGGCCGCATTGTTATTGTCGACAATCAGTACAAAACTATTCGCTTGTACGATCGCACCGGAAAACACGTGCTGAGCATGGGAAGACCAGGCGATGGACCCGGTGAATTCCCCGCGCAATCCAGTTTGACGTTGAAGGTCGTAAGCGAGGACACCGTACTTGTTAGTGCTGGATTCCGAAGGCGTGCGCAGCGCTTTTCTTTCTCAAGTCGAACTGCGGTTGCCGTCCGTGACATCACGAGTGCTGTCGGGCAAACCGTCGGCACCAACATGATGGTTATCACGTCGGCTGCGGGAGGTTCAACGATCTTTGTTCAGGCAAACGCCAGTGAAGACATGTCGCTGCCAGCGGATGGCAAGATCCATCGACTTACCCGGCGCACAATCTGGGGTGCCGCGGATCTATCCTGGACGATCGATATGGGTGAGTATCAGCGCGGTGAAGAGATAAAGCTTCCGTCCAATCCCCCACGTGGGGCGCGAAGTTCACCGACATCCGGCTCCATTCTTCTCATGCCGGAGTCACCCAACTTCTTCGTCGCCGCAGATCCGCTTGGAAGTAGAGCCTGTATTGGAAGCTCCTCGGAGCCGCGTGTGAAGTGTTATGACAGAAACGGTGGCGGAATTGAGATTGTATGGAAGCAGGAGCCGCAGCCACTCACAGCTGCCGAGATCCAGAAGTGGCGCACCGCTGCAGAGGCCAGCCTGGGCCGCGCTGGCACAACCGTGCGACCTGAAGCGGTCGCAATGCTGCGCGCGATACGCATCGACCGCAACAAACCCTTCTTCGCTTCGCTGATCGTCGACAGCGACTTGAATCTTTGGGTGGACATTCCATCCAAATCACTTCCGACAGCAGCGACTCGCGTCTTTGCGGTTTTTGACCAGAAGGGGCGTTATCTGGGAGATGTGAAGGTTCCCCGCGGCCTCAACATCCGTCATATCGCCGCCGATCGCATTCTCGGAACGGTCAAGGACGCGAACGACGTTCAGAGCGTCGTTGTCCATGAAATCAAGAAGGGTGGTTGAAGGAACGCCTCGCGGGCGATCGACGCAGCACCGGTCTGTATTGACGCACTCGCCTGTGCTCCGTATCGTTGCCAATGGAACGACACTGGATTCCCGCGGAGCCTGCCCCGGCGAAGGCCGGGGCGGGAATGACGGGCAGGTCTACCTTTTCCCGACCATGATGCGCACCCGCTTACTCATTGCAATCACATGTGTCGTTGCAGCCACCGTCGCGACTGCAGTCGCGCGACCCAATCGCTACGGCTACTCCGATCGTGAGGAACGCCACATGTTCCCCGCGGTTTCCACCGGACCGCTGGACCCTGCATACAGTCCGGACGGTCGCTGGATTGCATTCTCGCTTCGCGGCGACATCTGGAAGATGCCTGCCGAGGGTGGCGAGGCAATCGCAATTACCTCCGGTCCCAACTACCACTTCGAACCTGCATGGAGCCCCGACAGCAAACGCATCGCACTCTCAATGGATGTCGCCGGCAATCTGGATATCGGAGTCGTGAGCGCCGATGGCGGTGCAGTTGAACGCGTTGCTACGCACGCACGCGCCGATCTGCAACCCACGTTCAGCCGCGATGGCAACAGCCTCTATTTCGCCAGCTCGCGCGCCGGTGGCTGGCGCATCATGCGCCACGACTTTGCCACCGTGCGCGATACCTCTCTCGTCAGCGGCATTCAGCCGTCGGTCTCCCCCGACGGAAAGTTCATCGCCTACGAGCAGGGCGGCCTGCGCATCCTGGATCTCACCACGATGCAATCACGCGTGCTGCGCGAAGAAGAAACTGAATACCGCATGAAGCCGGTGTGGACCCCCGATGGTGCCAACATTCTCTATGTCACCGAGGACAAAGGGTCGAATGACATACGCGTAATCTCGGCAACCAGCGGTGATCCCATCGAAATCACGATCGACATCGAGAACCACGAGATGTCGCCGACGGTGAGGCCCGATGGAAAGCGATTCGCCTTTGTGGCTTTCCGCGGCGGCGTGCCCACTCTCTACACCGCCGACATCACAGGTGGACGGCCCTCGGCGTGGCGTGCACTGAGAATCACCGCGCGACGTCCGGTAACTCCAACCGGTCGTGTGCGTCTCCGCGTACTTGGCCCCGGCAACCGCCCCATGCCCGCGCGCGTGTATGTCGATGCAAACGATGGCCGCGCCTACAGCCCTGATGGCGCATTTCACCGCGCCATGATGGTCACCGACCGACACTACTTCCATACATCGGGCGAACAGGAGCTGGAACTCCCGGTGGGTCGAGCTACCATAGAAGCGGTGCGCGGCTGGGAATATCGCCCGGCATCTGTCACTGTAAATGTCGCCGCTGGCGCAACGCAAACAGCCACCATCACACTGGCGCGCTTGATGGACCTCCCCGCGCGCGGCTGGTATTCAGGCGACGGCCACGTTCATGATCTGCATCAGGGCTTCGGTCTCTCGCACGAAGCATTCTTCCTGCAACTCCTCGGCGAAGACCTGCACATGACCAACGCCCTCATTCACATGGATGGCACGCGCCTTATGGGACGCTGGTCCGATCTCACCGGCAAGCCGCACCCTCTTTCAACGTCAACACATATCCTGCAGTACGCACAGGAATTCCGCGGTGGACTGGGCCATGTCGGCATGATCGGCACGCGCGAATTCATACTTCCATTTGTGGGAGGGCAGGGAGGAACCGCTTACGGCCAGGCTGCGCTCGACAATCCATATATTGAAGGCGCGCACGCGCAGGGCGGAATCGCCGGTTTTATGCACCCGTATCAATCAGTTCCGCGCACACCTGCTACCGCAGCCGGCACGCTTATCGCACTCGACGCCGCGCTGGGACTCGGCGATTACTACGACCTGGGCGCACTCTGGTCCGACGAACTGGCCTCGACACACTTCTACTATCGCCTCCTCAACGCCGGCTTTCGTATTGCCGCGACCGGAGGCACAGATCAGTTCTCCGACGTATTTCGCGATCCGCCCGCAGGTTCTGATCGCACCTTCGCGCGCGTGGAAGGCGCGCTCACGATGCAGAGCTGGATGGATGCGATCAAGCGGGGTCGCACATTCATGTCGACAGGCCCGCTCATCTTCCTTGACATCGATGGCAAGCAGCCCGGCGATGAAATCAGTCTCGCTGCAAACGCAGCGACTGATTTGCGCGTCAAGGTCGAAGCTGTTTCGATCACACCGCTTGATTCATTGCAGATAATCGTGAACGGCGATGCTGTGAAAACAGTCGCCGCCGGCGCGGACAAGGCGCGAATCGTGTTCGACGGCGCGGTGCCTGTGCCTGAAGGTGGCTGGGTAGCGGCGCGCGTCCTGGGCCCGCATTCAAAATACATCGGCGACGACTACGCCTTCGCGCACACTGGCCCGGTGTACGTAGTGCGCGGCGGGCGTCGCTACGTGAAGACCGAGGACGTGCAGTTTCTCTCGCAAACCATAGATGCCATCTGGACCCGCGTAGAGCGAACCCGCTGGCGCAACGATGCCGAGCGCGATCGGTTCAAGGCTGCGGTGGATTCCGCGAAAGCGGTGTATGCGAGATTGCTCCGATGAGTCTTGCGCTCGTCATTCCCGCGAAGGCGGGAATCCAGAGAGGACAACACT
>CAZKXZ010000045.1:0-41315 GCA_964556695.1 uncultured Gemmatimonadales bacterium | reverse complement strand
GGGACGAACCGCTGGAGCTGGTGGAGCCGCCGCGGGTGGCGCTGGAGCAGGTGGTGCTGCCGCAGGCGCTGCTGGAGGTGGAGGTGCTGCGGGTCGCGGAGCTGCGCAAACGGTTCCCGCGGCCCCGCCGCAACAATTCAGCATACCGCACGGAATCGTTGGATCGCGCGATGGACTTATCTATCTCGCCGATCGCGCCAACAATCGCGTTCAGGTTTTCCGTCAGAACGGCCAATACGTAATGGAGAAGATTCTCCGTCCGCGTTGCGGCGCGCAGGAACAGGCGACCTGGACTCCGAAACGCCCGTGCGGAACTGAAGCGGCGTTCTCACTAGGGTTTTCTCACGACGTTCCGCAGACCTATATGTACGTGGCCGATGGTGGCACGCATGTCATCACCGTACTGCGACGCTCCGATCTCGAAGTCGTGAGCGAGTTCGCCGGACCCGGAGTCGGCCCCGGACAGCTGGGGCGTCCTCACAACCTCTCGGTAGATCCCTTCGGAAATATTTTCGTCGCCGAGGCGGCGGGACCGAGGGTGAAACACCCGGTCACCGGGGACAGTGTTGCTGCCGGTTATCGGGCGCAGAAGTTCACGTTTACCGGGACGCGGCCACCCCGGTAAAGCTTGAGCAGAAGACATGAAGGACTGAAGGGATGAAGAACGGCAACTGCTCAGATGCAGTTGCCGTTCTTCATCCCTTCGGTCCTTCATGTTTTCTGTCCAAGCTCTTCGAAGCCAGAATGCCCCGCCGAATCAGTCAACGAGCCGCTCTGGCGGTTACGCAAACCTCCGAAGCGAACGCTCCTTTGCCTTGCGCGCTTCCTCGTCCCGATTGCGCGGGGGCGCACTGGTACTGAGCGACTGGATGAGTCGCTCTGCAACAGCGGTTACATCTACAACGGCCTGATTGAACGCAGCCTCATTAGCACGCGACGGACGCGTGGTCCCGCTAAGCTTGCGCACGAACTGCAGAGCCGAGGCCTGTATTTCGTCACGCGTTGCGGCCGGCTCGAAGTTAGCGAGTGTTTTGATGTTTCTGCACATGGGGGTATTTCCTCATCGTTCGAACACAATTGGAAGCGTCGATTAATAGTTTCTCGCAAGCCAGCAGGCCAACAGGAAGAGCGTCGGCGGCCCGAGAAGTATCGGCAGCATCTGCCACAGCGGTCCAAATACAAACATAATGTGCGTCTGGTCGAATTCGACGCCGCCGAAATTCCTTCGCCACCAGTTTACGAGGTACGACCCTGTCAGGACCGCCGCCGGGATGGCGATGATACCCAGTGGCCACAGTGCCGCGAGCAAGATTGCTCGCGTGGCA
This sequence comes from uncultured Gemmatimonadales bacterium, assembly GCA_964556695.1. GTDB lineage: Bacteria > Gemmatimonadota > Gemmatimonadetes > Gemmatimonadales > Gemmatimonadaceae > CAZKXZ01. The sequence continues at coordinate 39,990 of CAZKXZ010000045.1, read as the reverse complement.
GGAATTGAAGCGAGAAAACGCATCGGTCCTCAGCGATTATTTTCACAACGTACCTGAGACCCATCCCTCCTGTAAAGTGGAATGACGGCTCGGCAATACTGGGAGACCTATCTGGGAAGAAGCGGTGCGGTTAGTCCAACGATCCGGTAGCGCACCAGGCTGGCCAGTCCATCCGCATCAGCTACACCTAGCCACATCTGCCGCGCTGTTGCCTGCAGAACGCGCGATTGCGGAGGTATCAGCACCGATCCGATTTCATCTCCGCGCTCGTCGAGCGCAACGAACCTCGTGCCGGCGCTGTCAGGACGCATCCCGAGCCAAATCGTATTGTCCAGTCCCAGCAACAGCGATTGAACGGGAGTGTATACCGACGGCATTCGTTCGCGCGCAAGCGCTTGAAAGCGCAGTGGCAAATCAGCCGGCCCTTCACTTGGTGCTCCCGCTTTCGGTATGTACGTCGCGAGCGTGCTATCGATTGCACTTCTCGGAATTGGCACGCCGCGAAAGGGATAGGAGCGTGAAAACACCGTGTCACCGTTGCTGCGCAATAGCGAGACTGAGTAAACGCCCTCGTCGCGCGATGTAAGGCGCGCGCTAAGGGACGCGATGCGATCCCCGCTTACGGACACTGCGGTTGTGGGTGCGAGGAGGAATGGAACGCGGTTGCCCAATCCGGCAATCACCATGTATGATGGGTCATCTTCGATTGCGGGCGGCGTTGCGACAACAGTTCCTCCTCCCGCCGAATCGATTCGCACATAGTATGATCTCGAGGCCGTGGACACTCCCGCAGCCGATGTGGATTCAAATCTTCCAATCCCGATGAGAGATCCATCCGCGAACGCGGCGCGCGGAGCGAAGAATTCCAGGTTGCGCTTGCCGATGGTGGTCGATACCGCGACGGACGCGATGCGTACGGGAGTTCCGTCCGGACCGAGATATGTGACGCGGCGTTCCGCACCATCGTATACCCAGACGCTATCACCGACCCAGCCACCAACCGCCATCGCCACAAATTCACCCGGGCCCTGGCCGCGACCCCCTGCTGTGGCGAGTCTCCTGCCCGTTGAATCGTAGATGCGCACCTTGGCGTCTTGCGGTAGAAATACGGCGACGTTTCCGCGCGGGCCGACATATACGCGCCCGAGTGCGGAGAAATCTTCCGCGTTCGCGTCGAGCCTCAACTCCTCAACAAGGCGTGACGCCGCAGCCGGTGAGGGAGCCGACTCACATGCTAGAGTGGTCGCGGCCCCGAATAGCGCAAGCCCTGCCAATCGCGGGTGCATGCTTAATCGGCCTCCTACTAAGTGGATAGTAGGAACCTATTCGGTGGCGCGCTTGGTGTCAAACGATGGAAGGCCGCTTACTCCCGAACCCTGTGGCTTGTTCGAATGCTTGCGCAAGCTGCAGCACCGCGAGATCATTGCGCCATGGACCAACAATCTGAATTCCGACTGGCAACCCTTCCGGCGTAAAACCCGCTGGAACCGAGATGGCCGGCCGGAATGTCGTGGTGATCCAGTAGGCTGACTTCATCCAGGCGATGTAATTGTCCATTGCAACACCGGCAATCGCCCTGGGCCAGTCCGCCGTGGCATCGAATGGCGGCACCTGATTCACCGCACACACGATGTACTCGTATTTCTCCTGAAACTGGCGAACACGTTCGAGCAACTGGCTATGCTGAATCATCGCGCGTGACACATCGCTGGACGTCAGTTTGAGTCCTGCCTCCACTTCACGGATGGCTTCGGGCTTGATTTGATCGCGGTGAGCTGCCAGCAGCGGACCATACAGTGCCGCGCTGCGAAAGCTGCGGATGGTCAGGAAGATCTCATCTGCACCGGACAAATCAGGAACCGCGTCCTCCACAATGCAGCCGAGATCAGTGAGTGTCTGTCTCTGTGCATCGAGCACCGCACGCACTTTCGCATCGAGCGGGAGCCCACCCAGATCAGGACACCATGCTACGCTCGTACCGCGAAAGACGCGCTCCAGCTTGCCGCGAAAACTGGATGGGTCCGAGCGCCAGGAACCGGGGTCGCGCGCGTCCTCTCCTGCGATCGTGCTCAGTAGCAGACCAACGTCGGCAACACTTCGTGCCAGCGGGCCGACCACTGAGAAACCCAGAAAGGGAAAAGAACTCGGCGCTACAGGAACGAGTCCAACACTGGGCCGCATTCCGACGACGTTGTTGAAGTTCCCGGGATTGCGCAGAGAACCGCCAAAGTCCGAGCCGTCGGCAATCGGCAGCATCCCGGTTGCAAGTGCTGCAGCAGCTCCGCCACTCGATCCACCGGCGCTCTTGGTCAGATCATATGGATTGAGAGTTGTTCCATACACCTTGTTGTACGTATGCGACCCCATTCCGAATTCGGGAACGTTCGTTTTTCCAATGGGTATTGCGCCGCCGTTGCGCAGTCGCTCAACGATGACTGAGTCCCGTTCCGGCATCGTGTCTTTGTAGATCGGCGAACCTCGAGTCCATGGAAAGCCAACAGCCGGTTGCAGGTCCTTGAACGCGATGGGCAGACCGTGCAGGGGAGGCAGCGGCTCTTTCGCGGCGGTGCGCTTGTCTGCAGCGTCGGCCAATGCAAGGCACTTGTCATCGTCCAGTTTCGCAACAATCGCGTTGATTCGTGGATTGACGCGATTGATGCGCTCCAGGTGCGCGGCCATCACCTCGCGCGCTGAAAGTTTCCGCGTGCGGATGAGACCAGCAACTTCGTTCGCGCTCATGAAACAGATGTCGCTCGAACTTGAAGGCGGGGTCGCAACTCCCGGTGACCTTTGTTGATCGTCGCTGCAACTCATCAATGCGCCCAGGGCGGCACTGGTGCCTGCCACCTTGAGAAAACCGCGTCGATCATAGGTGCCATTTTCCATTTCCCCCTCCTCTCACGGACGTTTGTCCGCAGCAACGGGAGTCAGGGCGCGCTCTCTCGTTACGCAGCAGGTTTCTTGCAGTGAAATATTGGTTCACCTGTATCGATGCCGAACTTCTTCAAATCTCTCTCCTCAACAAGCTGACTACCGAATACCATTTGCAAAGAAAACCCGGCTGCCCTCAGGCGGTCCGCGATGTCCAAACCATAGAGCCGCACGTGGTCGTTTTGCCAGTACAAGCGCTCCCGCTCTGCTGGATCCGTCACCGTTGGATCCTCTATGGTGTTGTTCTGAGAAACAGGTACCTGGATCATTGCCCACCCTCCCGGCTTCAGAACGCGGAAGATCTCGCTCATCGCTTTGCGATCCTCCGGTACGTGTTCCAGAACGTGGCTGCAGTAGACAACATCGAATGACGCATCAGGCAAGTCGATTGCAGTTATGTCCATCTTCACCATAGCATGCGGGCTATCCAGATCTGCGGACAGATAATCCAATCCCGGTATTCGCCTGAACCTGCGCTTTAGTCCCAGCTCCGGGGCAAAGTGCAAGAATCTTTTGGGAACACCATCCATCAGATTGGTGCGAGTGCTGATGTAGAGCCATGCGAGCCGGTGCCGTCTGTGCGAAAAACATATGGGGCAAACAATATCCTTCGACCTTCGGGTCGGTGGCCCATGTCCAAGAAAGATGCGACTCCAGCTGTCGCAGCTATGGCAATATCTCCGACGACCATAGAAGAGGACGCGCGTGATGGGCCGGCAGAGAAACCAGGTCCTCATTGCGATTTGGTCGAATGCCGGTGGCAGGAGTGCTCTGATCCTGGTTAGCAAGGTTCAGCTCCGAAGTTTTGGATTCATGGAGTTGCGACGAAGCACGTCCTCGCCCGGCTCCACCATGTCCTCAAACCGCAGCCACTGCTTATAGAAGAACAGATCCGCATAACCTGTCACGCCGTGCCTGTTCTTCAGCACATGCAGCTCCGTGGCGCCGTCAATTCCACGCGCTTGCTCGTACATCTCCTCCCGGAAAATCGCGAGCACCACATCGGCCTGTTGCTTCACTGCGCCCAGCGCCCCAAAACTCGAGAGGTTCGGTCGAGCCGCTGAACCGTCCTCACGATTCACCGAACAGTGTGCCACCAGCAGCACCGCCGTGCCTGACTCCAACGCAGCCGATTTGAGTTTACGCACAGCAATCGCAAGGTCCTCATCGAGCGTACGCCTGTCAGTTGCCAGTGATTGCAAATGGTCCACCACCGCGAGGTCGATATCAAAACCACTGCGGATTTCGTCGGCCACCGCATCGACCGATGCGCCCGGTGAAATCAGTTTGATCTGCGGCTCGCCCTCACGCGGCGTGTCCGAGTCAGCGTCCACGCTGTCAGCAGGTCCCTCGCCCTCTCTGGCAGCGCGGAGATCAGCGATGCTTACCCGTTGCTCCATTGCAATGAGTCGCTCGCGAACGCGCTCAGGTTGCATCTCGCTCGAATAAAAAGTTGCGCTGCCGGCTCCACGCGCCGCGCGCGACACGATCGAAAGTGCGAGCGCCGATTTGCCACAACCAACATCGCCGCCGAGTACAACGAGGTCGCCGCGGCGGATGCCGCCACCAAGAATCACATCAAGACTGGGGAATCCGGTGCTGATCGTGTCGTTAGCGTCAACTTTCCGTCTTGCCGGCATCAAGCCATCACTTTGCGGACGTTCCCACTCGTTCGAGTGTTTCGCCCGACTGCTCGACACTGATTCTGTGCACGAGTCTGCCAAGCTCAAGGCGCGCGGGCTGATCCAGGTGCGGATCGGCAAGTTCGATCACCTGCGCAAACGACCTGCCCAGATACTCGATGTCATCTGTGCCCGTCGCTTCAAGCAGCTTCAAATAAATGCTGCGCGAATTCTGCGGCAGTGCAATGGAAAGCAACCAGTTGCGCGCGCCACCTGCCCGGGCTTCGCGCGCCTTCAGTGGGAGGCGATTTGGGCTTACCGCCCCCAGGGCGAGGCGAGCGGCCACCAGAGTTGCAAGCGCAACCTCTCGAACCCCACCTATCTGCGCCCGTCCCGCCAGTGCCGCGAGCGCCCTGAAAGGAAACTCGTGCGGAGCGAGCGAATAGCGAGGGGTTTTGCCGATCATGGGGAGAATCTGACCAGCAATTGGAACTGGCGCCAGTATGACGCAAACTTGTCATTCCGGCGAAAGCCGGAATCCATTTTCACGGCACCATGGATTCCGGCTTTCGCCGGAATGACAAGCGCAATTGGAACTGGCGCCAGTATGACGATACATTCGCTCGCATGGGGTCGCAGACAAGAAGCCTGCTCTGGGTCGATGACGAAGCTGATCTACTCGAAGCTCACGGCATCTTCTTGCGAGAGAAGGGCTTTGATGTGGAATGGGCGCGCAATGCGGATGACGCTGTGGAGATTCTTCGCGGCCGGTCGTTCGACATCCTGCTGCTCGACGAACAGATGCCCGGCAAAAGCGGACTGCAGGCGTACAAGGATCTCAAGGAAGTAGCCCCAGCGCTGCCAGTCGTGATGGTCACCAAGAGCGAGGATGAGGGTACGCTACGCCGCGCACTCGGCGTCAACGTCAACGACTACATCGTCAAGCCCATCAATCCGCGACAGGTGCTCGCTGCGATCGTGAAAATTCTGGACGGCGTTCACCTCAGGCAGCAAGCGGTCGCGCGTGAATTCGTGGGCCGGTTCAGATCTCTCGAACTCGAGCGCGATATGGCGCTTGACTGGCGCGGATGGGTTGAGCGCTATTGTGAGTTCATGCGCTGGGATATCGATCTCGCTGAAGCTGGGGAGACTGGTCTCTACGATTCACTGCGCTCGCTCTATTCAGACATGCACCGCGAATTCGCCCGCTTCATGCGCGTGAGTTATCCGGCGTGGGTGCACAATCTGGAGGCGGAGCGCCCCCCACTTTCAGTTGACATTGTCGGCGAATTCCTGCTTCCACTAATAGAAGAAAATCCGGCCGTTCTGTTCGTTGTTGTGGACTGCCTCAGAATGGACCAGTGGCTGGTACTGGAACCGGTACTGGCGAAGGATTTCGAAATCGAGACGTCATTCTATTTCTCGATACTTCCTACTGCGACGCCATACGCGAGGAATGCACTCTTCAGCGGACTATTCCCGGCGGAGATTGCTGCGCGTTTCCCCGACTGGTGGGGAGAACGCGATGACGAGTCGCTCAATGCGCACGAGAGAGAATTGCTGGAAGCGCAACTTGCCGAATTGCGGTCCGCGACGCCGGTTCGCTACGAAAAGATTTCCTCGGCCTCGGAGTCGCTGGAACTGGAGCGCCACAGGGGGAGCACGATAGCGGACGAAGGTGTGACCGCATACGTATTCAATTTCGTGGACCTTCTCACCCACGGACGCAGCGAATCGGCAATACTGTATGAGGTTGCCAAGGACGAGATCGCGCTCAGACAACTCACCCTGCAATGGTTTCAGCGATCCTCCTTGTTGCGCGTGCTGAAAGAGGCTGCGCATCGTGGTATTCCCGTTCTCCTCACCAGCGACCACGGTTCCATTCACTGCAACACGCCCGCGACCGTCTTCGCACGGCGTGATGCGACGCAGAATCTGAGATACAAGTTTGGCGAGGACTTGCGTGCGGAACGCGCCGAGCAGGCGCTCCTCTTTCGCGATGCGGATGACCTGCGCCTGCCGCGCCGGGGATTGGGAGCGAACTCGCTGCTCGCCGCGGGCGATACTTTCTTCGTATATCCCACGAAGTTGCGCGAGTATCAGAGCCGCTACCGTGGTTCATTTCTTCACGGTGGCGTAACACCAGAGGAAGTAATTCTCCCGGTTGTGCATCTGATTCCGCGACGCTGACACCGAATGTACAAGAGGCTCTTCAGATTCCTCCGCCCGCACGGGTGGTTGATGGTCGCGACAATCCTCACCCGCCTGGTGGCTGCGGCGCTCGATGTGTTTTCGGCCACGCTGCTCATTCCATTTCTGAATCTGCTGCTTCCAGCCCCAGATGGCTCGACAGGCGTGGCCCCAACGGCATCGATCTTTGGTGACAGCAGCGTAGGCGAAATTCAGCACTGGATCATCGGCGGACTTACGGACGGCAAGACACCCGGGGCCCAGCTCGCCACGATAATTGTGGTCATTCTCGGCACGGTCCTGCTGAAGAATTTCTTTGTCTGGTGGGGAGGGACATCCGGAGCGCGGTTGCAGGAAGTAGTGAATCGCGACATGCGCGACCAGGTGTACGCACACGTTATCAGGCTTCCGATGACCTACTACATGCGCACGCGTCTGGGGCAAATCCTCTCGCGCATACTGTCCGACACACGCGAAACGAAACAGGTCATCACGCAGATAATCACGCAGGCCGTTCAGAACGTCGCGACAATTCTGGCGTCGATCATTCTACTGGTTTCACTTTCGCCGTCGCTCAGCATCTATGCGCTTTTTATTGCGCCTCTCGTCATTCTCGCAATTCAGCCACTGTTGCGCCGCTTGAGGCGGGGATACCGCAGAAACCTCAGCGATCTGGGAGAGATGAACAGCCTCGCTCAGGAAGTGCTGTCGGGCGCAAGGCTGGTGAAGTCATCCGGGGCGGAATCTTTCGAGGAGCGCCGCTTTGCCGATGTGAGTCGCGACTATACTCGCGGGCTCATCAAAGTCACGAAGTACACTCTAATGGTGCTTCCGATCACCGAGATTATCGGAACGGTGGTGGCGGTCGGCCTGCTCTGGCTGGGCGTGCATCAGGTGTGGGACGGGCTTCTGGGCCGCGCGGAACTGATAACCTTCCTTCTCGTGACTCTGCGATTGCTTTTGCCGATGAAGCAACTCTCGCAACTTCCGGCGATTGCGCAGGGGTCCTTTGCCGCAGCGGAACGCCTTTTCGATGTGCTGGACCGTCCCACGGAAGCCGCAACCGATCGCGGCACAAAAGAGATCGGTGGCATCTCACGCGAGATCGCCTTTCGCGATGTGAGCTTTTCTTACGAGGCGTCTGACAACGGCGATGCCCCCACGCCAGAGCGCGTTGCTGCGGTGTCCGGCATTTCTCTTGTTGCGCGCCGCGGCGAAATCGTGGCTTTGGTGGGGCCGAGTGGAGCGGGGAAGAGCACACTTGTCGATCTCATCCCCAGATTCCACGAACCTACGTCGGGCTCCATCACGATCGATGAAGTCAATCTGAAGGACATCAAACTTCCTTCACTACGGAGCCTGATTGGAGTAGTGAGCCAGGAAACGGTTCTGTTCAACGACACGGTGCGGAACAACATCGCTTATGGTGGTGCCAGTCGCTACACAGACGAGCAGATCGCCAAGGCCGCGGAGCTTGCGAACGCTGCGGAGTTCATCGCACAACTCCCCGAAGGCTATGCGACTATGCTGGGTGAGCGCGGAACACGAGTATCGGGTGGACAGCGGCAACGAATCTCAATCGCACGGGCTCTTCTCGCCAACCCGCCGATTCTGATTTTTGATGAAGCAACATCGTCGCTCGATACCGAGTCGGAACGACTGGTGCAGGAAGCCATCGATCGGCTGCTGAGTGGCCGCACAGTGTTCGTCATTGCGCACCGGTTGTCCACTGTCATTCACGCAGATCAGATTCTTGTGATGGACAATGGTAGAATCGTGGAGCGCGGCCAGCATGCGGAGTTGCTGGCACTCAACGGATTGTACGCGCGTCTGCATGCGCTGCAGTTCAGCGAGCCGGCACCTGCAGCGAAAGTATAGATGGCCGCAAAGGTCTCGCATTACGCCGAGTACTACGCCATGCGCGGCGCAGTTGCCGCGTTGAAGTCGCTGGGTTGGAAGGGCGGTGTGCGCACGGGCGACATGCTGGGCCGTATTGGATATTCCACAGTCAGAATCCGGCGCTCCGTTGCCGAACGACAGATTGCTTTTGCATTCCCGGAACTGCCTGCGCGCGAAGTAAGACGAATTGCACGCGCTTCTTATGCCAATCTCGGTCGCACGGTGACCGAGGCAGCGATTTTGCCTCACCGCACCCATTCGTTCGTGCTCGATTTGATGAGCGAGGTGAGTGGATGGGATGCTGTCGAGGAATCGCTGGCACAGGGTCGTGGACTATTGCTGGTTACGGGACACATTGGCAACTGGGAGCTGGCAGGCAGCTGGCTCGCCGCAAAGGGACTGGACTTCGCGGCTGTTGCCCGACGGATGTCCAATCAGTTGTTTGCAGACTACCTCGGAAAAACGCGCGCCGATCTGGGAATGAAGATCTTCTACGAGGCTGATGCAGTGAAACTGGCACCGCGTCATCTCCGTGGGGGTGGCACACTCGCATTGCTGGCGGATCAGGGCGTGCTGGGATCGGCGTCCACCTTTGTTCCGTTTTTCGGACGATTGGCGCGAACCCCGCGCGGACCCGCGGTACTCGCAATCCGTCTGCAAACACCCCTTGTTTATGGTTGCTGCACGCGTCTCCCCGATGGCCGCTTTCGCATTTCATTCGAGCGCATTCAAGTGCGCAACAGCGGCGACCGCGAGGCGGACGTCGATCATATGGTCGCAGCCTACACAGCTGCGCTCGAGAGAAGCGTGAGGAGTACGCCGGAGCAATATTTCTGGATGCACAGGCGCTGGCGCAGACAGCCGCCAGGCCAGCCTTTGCTTGACGAGGAGGATCTTTGACTGGATCATTCAAGCGATCCTCGTCATGCCGGCGAAGGCCGGCATCCATGGTTGAAGCAAAATGGATTCCGCCCCGGCCTTCGCCGGGGTGACGTTGATGCGGAATGACGATATCGTGAGCAGCTACCAGCCATTCCTGCGCGATTCACGAGCTCGAATTGCGCTGGCGGTCGTCACGATTCTGGTGATGGGCGCTGTATTCGCACCTTTGCTTGCGCGTCACGATCCCGTGCGCATCGACCTCATGAGCGCGCTCGCTCCGCCGTCGGCTGAACATTGGCTCGGCACCGACGTGCAGGGCCGCGATGTGTGGGCCCGCCTGTTGTTTGGCGCACGCATTTCACTCATGGTCGGTATTATTTCGCAAGGCATCTCACTGCTGCTCGGTGTCACGCTCGGGCTCATAGCTGGTTATTACGGTCGCTGGGTAGACGAGCTGGTGATGCGCATTGCCGATATCACCCTGGCCTTTCCGACGCTTTTGTTGCTCATCGCAATGGTCGCCGCCCTGGAACCATCGCTTACAATAGTCTTCGTGACGATTGGAATTGTGGGATGGGCAGGGATGGCACGTCTTGTAAGAGGCCAGGTTCTTGTCGTGCGCGAGAGTGAATACGTGCAGGGAATTCGTGCACTCGGCGCTGGTGATATCAGGATCATTCTCACGCATGTACTACCCAACGTCATTGCGCCCGTAATCATTGCCGGCACACTGGGGATTGCGGGAGCGATAATGGCCGAAGCGGCACTCTCATTTCTCGGACTCGGTGTGCAGCCACCGACGCCGAGCTGGGGTTCGATGATTGCGGATGGTCGCGATCTGGCGCAGTTGCGCGGCGCGCCGTGGACATCGGTCGCGCCCGGCGCGGCAATTGGAAGTGCAGTACTTGCATTCAACCTGCTTGGGGATGCGATGCGCGATGCATTCGACCCACGCAGTCGCAAGAGGGGCGGGGAAGTGATGGCCGCGCCGCAGGTCGAAACGGTCCGGGCTGGAGCGCGCGCGTGACCTTTGATGTGAATGCGCTCCGAGCGAACGAGTACCCGTGGACCAGCAAGAGAGAGACGATCTTTCTCAATTCGGCATCCACGGGCCCGATGCCGCAGAGGAGCATCAACGCTGCTGTGGAGATGACACAGCGCCGCGGGCGTCCCGTTCTCATACCCGATGCCGAGATATTCGCGACGCTGAGCAAATCGCGGCTCTTGCTTTCACAGTTGGTGAATTGCGCGACAGAAGAAATCGCGCTGATGCCCAACACCAGCATCGGTGTGAACCTCGCGGCCAACTGTCTCCCACTGCGCGGCGGAGATGTCGTGCTCACATTCGAGCGCGAGTTTCCGGCCAATGTCTATCCCTGGATGGCGCTGGCCAGGCGCGGTATTGAATTGCGCTTCATTCGCTGTGTTGACGGGCTGCCAGACGAACAGCGTTTGCTCGAAGCGCTGGATGACAAACGTGTTCGGGCGGTGGCGGTATCCTGGGTTTCGTTTACATCGGGATACCGGGTCGATCTTGCAACGCTGGGTCGCGAATGCCGCTCGCGCGGGATTTTTCTTGCGGTAGACGGAATTCAGGGTCTGGGACCGTTGACGCTGGATCTGGCCGCGCTGGAGGTGGACATCTTTGCCAGCGGTTGCCAGAAGTGGATGCTCTCGCCCTGGGGAACCGGCTTCACCTACGTGCGTCGCGAGCTGGTGGAGCGAATGGATCCACTGGATGTGGGGTGGCTCGCAATAAAGGGCTCGGAAAACTTCGCGAGCTTCACGACCTACGCGCTCGAGTACCGCAACGACGCGCGCAAGTTCGAAGTGGGCACGCTCGCTTTGCAGGATTTTGCCGCGCTCAACGCTACCGTTGAGCTTTTTCTCACTCTCGGGCCGGCGGAAATCGAATGGTACGTCGCGAGACTTGCGACGACTGTCAGCGACTGGGCAGCGGCGCACAGCGGCGTACGACTTCTCTCGCCAGTGCAGGCGGACCAACGCGCTGGAATAGTGTCGCTCGGCTTTGCGGACACGGAGAGAGTGGCATCAGCGCTACGTGCCGCCGGTGTTGCGCTATCGGTAAGGGAAGGCGCGATCCGACTCGCGACGCACATGTTCAATACTGAGGAGGAACTGCGGCGCGTGTTCGAGGTAATCGAGCAGGCTCTTTAACCGACTGTTGCGCACGTTTGCAACTTCTGCTCAGAAGTTGCAGACCTGCGTCTTATCGGAACCGTACAAGCAGATAGTCCCTTGCTCCCTTGCGGAGCAACAGATACTTGCCGGGCAGGAAATCGGTGCTCCGGACGAACTTCTGTTCCATCGTGATGCGTTTGCCGTTGACGTAAACTCCGCCCTGCTCCAGCAGCCGTCGCGCGGCGCCCTTCGATGCCGCGATCTTCCCGCTCACGAGCAACGTCAGTACATCCGCCACTGCATCCGGAGGCGCGCCAGCACCAGACGAATCAGGTAATGCCTCCGCGCTGCTGATTTCGATGAAGGGAATCTCAGCGCCAAGCGCGTCGAGCGATCGCTCATTCAACGCGCTTGCGTCGCCACCGCCGAACAGCAACGTCGACAGCGCTGCTGCGGTCGACGCGGCTTCTGTGCCGTGCACCATGGATGTCACTTCCACCGCCAGACGCGACTGTGCTTCCCGCGCATCGGGACGCTCGGCCATCGCCTTCTCCAACGCCGAAACCTCCTCGAGCCCGAGTAGGGTGAAGTAGCGCAGATAGCGCGAGGTGTCAGCATCGTCAGTGTTGATCCAGAACTGGAAGAACTTGTACGGCGACGTGCGTTCCGCATCGAGCCATACGCTCCCCTCTTCTGTTTTTCCGAACTTTGTTCCCGAAGTGTTGGTCACCAGTGGCAGGGTGAATCCGTGAGCCTGTTTGCCGCTCACACGACGAATAAGTTCGATTCCCGCGGTGATATTGCCCCATTGATCGCTGCCGCCAATCTGCAGCGTGACGCCATGCCGGCGATTCAGCTCGAGAAAGTCGTACGCCTGCAGCAGCATGTAAGAAAACTCGGTGTATGAAATGCCTGCCTGCAGCCGCGAATCCACCGACTCCTTCGCCAGCATGTAATTCAGCGTGAAGTGCTTGCCCACATCGCGCATGAAGTCCACCGCCTTCAATTCCATCAGCCAGTCGGCGTTGTTGGCCATGCGCGCTGCATTCTTTCCCGAAAAATCGAGGAATCGTTCCAGCTGGGAGTGAATCCCCTCCCCATTGGCTCGCACCGCCTCGAGGGAACTGAGCTGACGCTCGTTGGCCTTCCCACTGGGATCGCCGATCATCCCCGTACCACCCCCGACCAGCGCCACTGGCGAATGACCGGATCGTTGCAGGTGCACGAGCCCCATGACAGGAACGAGACTGCCTACGTGCAGGCTGGACGCCGTTGGATCAAAGCCGCAGTAGGCGCTCATATGACCCGCGGAGAGTGCGTCGGCCAGTCCTTCCGTCTGCTGGCTCAGCAGTCCGCGCCAAGTCAGTTCCTGCAGCAGGCCCGGGGATGAGTTCATGCCAATAATCTATTCAGCTCAATGAGGCGTGGAATCCACACGTTCCTCGTCATTCCGCGAACAAACGTCACCCCGGCGAAAGCCGGGGCGGAATCCATGGTAAAGAAAACATGGATTCCGGCTTTCGCCGGAATGACAATCAGTCGCTAACTTCATCACAGAAACGACCCCCGGCGAATGAGAAGAATCCGCGCTGCAACCTCCCGCATCAAGAGCACCCACCCGCGTTTGTTTCGCGGTGCAGTGCTGGTTGCGACCACAATCACCGCATTCGGCTTCACATTTCCGATCCTGATGTGGACTCTCGCCTGTCGGGATGGACGTTGTCCTTCAATCGATGTGCTCGAAGCGTACTCTCCGCGACAGACATCCAAGCTCTTTGCCGCCGACAACACATTTCTCACCGAGATCGGACTGGAGAAAAGGACGCTCATTCCTTTCGACAGTATACCCGAGAGGGTGCGGCTCGCCTTCCTGATTACGGAAGACAAACGCTTCTACAAACACAATGGCATCGACTGGGTGAGAGTCATCGGCGCTACTCTGAAGAATCTGCGCGAGCTGCGGTTCGCCCAGGGGTTCTCCACTATCTCCATGCAGCTGGCGCGCAATGTTTTCCCCGAAAAACTCACTCGCGCAAAAACAATCCCTCGAAAAATCACTGAAGCGAAGGTGGCGCTCGCCATCGAGCGGCGCTATCCCAAGGACCGGATCTTCGAGCTTTATCTCAACCAGATCGGATTCGGCAACGGCGCTTACGGAATTGAAACTGCGGCGCAACGCTATTTCGGGAAGTCTGCGCGCGATCTCAATATTGCCGAAGCCGCGCTGCTGGCTGGCCTGCCGCAGGCTCCTGCACGCAACAACCCGCGCAGGTTTCCCGACCGGGCACTCGCGCGCCGCAACGATGTGATCAATCTGATGCGCTCCAACCGGGCCATCACCGCGGCAGAGGCGAGTCTGGCCAAGGCGTATCCACTTGAACTCGCGCCTGCGTCGGCATCGGGTGAGCTGGCGCCCTATTTCGTCGAATGGGTCCGAAGACAACTCGAAGCAAAATTCGGGATGTCGTTGTACGAGAGGGGACTCAAGGTGTACACCACACTTGACCCCGACATGCAAAACGCTGCGGAGCGCGCCCTGGAGCGACAGCTCAGGTGGATCGAATCCAATGGAGCGGGTGCCTTCAAGCACCAGACGTACGAGCAGTACATGGCGCGCAGTGCAACGGGCGATGAGGGCGCGAGCACCGTTTCTCCGTATCTGCAGGGCGCCTTCCTGGCCATTGATCCGCGCAATGGCGAGGTACGAGCCATGGTGGGCGGTCGCAGCTTCGACGATTCCAAATTCAATCGCATTACGCAAGCGTTGCGACAGGCCGGATCCACATTCAAGCCCATTGTCTATTCCGACGCCATACGCAATGGCCGGCCGCCTTCATTCCTCGTGGACGATTCTCCCATCGAGTTGCCGCAGCTCACCGGTCCGCCTTGGCGGCCTCAGAACTACGACGTGAAGTTCGAAGGGCTCATGACGATGCGCGAGGCGCTGCTGCGTTCGCGTAACGTCGCGGCAGTGCAAATCGGCATGGAGCTGGGAGAGGCGAGCGTTGTCGACATGGCGCGGAGATTCGGCATCACCAGCAAGCTTGATCCCTTCCCATCTCTTCACATCGGTGCCGCGTCGGTTTACCCGCTTGAAATCATCGCCGCCTATACCACTTTCGCGACGCTGGGAACCCGCACGACTCCGTTCGGAATTGTGCGAGTGCTGAGCGCTGACGACTCGGTGTTGTGGGAACCCACTCCGGAACGAACCAGCGTACTATCGGTGGAAGAGGCGTGGCTGATGACGGATATGCTGAAGGATGTGGTGCGCAGTCCGCGCGGCACCGCAGCGCTCCCCGTGAGAGGGCAGGGTTTCACGATTCCATCGGGTGGAAAAACGGGAACCACCAATGACGGCAACGATGTCTGGTACATCGGATTCACATCTGACCTCGTTGCCGGCGTCTGGATGGGAATGGACAGACCGCAGGCAATCAAGGACAAGGCGACCGGTGGTGTTCTCGCCGCGCCCTCATGGACTGCATTCATGAAGGAGGTCTACGCCCGGCGCCCCACTCCACCCGACTGGCCACGCCCGGAGACCATCGTGGCTCGCAACATCGATGGCGGGACGGGCATGCTGCAGACGCAGTATTGTCCCACTGCCGATGTCTACGTGGAGTATTTCCTTGCTGGTACCGAACCACTGCGCGAGTGCACAGTGCATACGCGCACCCGGGTTCCTCCCCCCGTCCCCAAGGGCAAGCGTTGAGGCTCTATACGGCGCGCTGGGTTTGTCCAGTCGCTGCGCCCCCGCTGGAAAATGGTTGTGTAGCGGTCAGCGATGACGGAGAAATCGCCTTTGTCGGACGCCGCGCCGGAGCGCCACACGGCGCCGAAGAAATGCTCGGCGATGTCATTCTCATTCCGGGGCTCGTGAACGCGCACACGCATCTGGAACTCACTGCACTGCGCGGCGCGATCAAGGAAACCGACTTCTTCAGCTGGGTGCGGACGCTTGTTGATCTCAAGAAAGCGTACCTCGATGACGAATGTCTGCTGGCCTCATCATGTATCGGCATCGCCGAAGGTATTCGGGCAGGCATAACCACTTTCGCGGATACCTCGGATTCAGAAGCGCCAATGCATGCGATGCTGCGGCTTGGCGTGCGCGGAATTGCCTACCGGGAAGTATTTGGACCCGATCCGGCGCAGTGCCACGACGCGATGTCCGCTCTGCGCGCCAGGGTCGAACGGATGCGGGTCAACGAGCAATCGACTGTTTCTGTCGGAGTCTCTCCGCACGCGCCTTACACCGTTTCCGATTTGTTATATCGCGAGGTCGCCGCATATGCGCGTAGCGCCCGACTCCCGGTTGCGGTTCATATCGCCGAGAGCGAAGCTGAGTCCGAGTATGTGGTGGGGGGCGCGGGCGCATTTGCGGAACTGTTGCGAGCGCGTGGAATTGCCGTCGCAGCAAGAGCCGCGAGCCCTGTTGCACTCCTGGGCGCGACGGGAATTCTGGCGTCAAGACCATTACTCATTCACGCCGTGCGCGTGAACGACGCGGACATTCGTGCAATCAAATCAAGCGGGTCGAGTGTAGTGCATTGTCCGGTATCCAATTCCAGGCTCGGACACGGTCCCGCACCGGTGCCGCAGTTACTCGACGCGGGAATAAATACAGCGATGGGAACTGACTCGGTCATATCCAATAACCGGATGGATATGCTTGAAGAAGCGCGGCTGGCTGCGTTGCTGCAGCGCTCGCACGCGGGAAGGGCGGACCTTTTGCCGGCCGCGCAGCTGCTGGAGATGCTGACGCTTTCAGGCGCAAAGGCGCTGGGCCTCGATTCAAGTGTGGGTTCACTCGAGGTGGGAAAGAGAGCAGATATGACGGCGTTCTCGCTGTCTGGCACGCATGCTCTGCCGGCGTATGATCCCATCGAGGTTCTGATTCATTCTCTGCGCGGGGCGGATGCGAGTTTCGTGATGGTCGATGGCAAGGTTCTCATGCGTGGTGGCCAGCTCGATGTTGATCTCTCGTGGGAGGAGGGCGTCGTCAGGAAACTGGAATCTTCCAGGAATCCGTGAGAACTGCGGAGCGGGGACTGCGTTCACGGGAACCGCGGGTTCGGGGACTGCGGTTTGGCAGCTGCGGTCGCGGGGACTGCGAATAGGGGCGCCTTAGATCGTCGTTCGCGTGGCCGTCTTTCACGCTCCGCCTTTCCCGAACCCGCAGTTCCCGTGAACGCCGTTCCCGCTCCGCCGTAGTAGTTTCTTGTTTCGAAGCACAAAAGCGAGGAGACAGATGGCAAAGGGTCCGGAGGAGGAATATAAAATCTGGCGCGATGGGCGTCTGGTGAACTGGCGTGACGCAAACATCCATGTGATGAGCCACGTTGTTCATTATGGATCCGGCGTCTTCGAGGGTGTCAGGGCGTACGATACCCCCAGGGGACCGGCGATCTTCAGACTGCGCGATCATATGCGGCGGCTCCGCGACTCATGCAAGATCTATCGCATGCCGATCAAGCACACCGTTGAGGAGCTTTGCAAGGCATGTGTGGACACAGTCGCGGCCAATCCATTTCGTGCTGCATACCTTCGCCCCATAGTAATCCGCGGCGGCGAATCCTTTGGTGTAGTGGCCAAGGATCCTCCGATCGAAACTTTCATCATCGCGCGACCGGCAGGCACATATCTGGGAGAAGACGGCTTTGTGAACGGTGTGGATGTCTGCGTCTCAAGCTGGCGGCGCAGCGCTCCCGATACTTTTCCCGCGCTTGCCAAAGCATCGGGCAACTACCTGAGTGGCCAGCTCGCCAAGATGGAAGCAATCCAGAATGGCTACGTCGAGGGGATCATGCTCGACTCCTTCGGTTTCGTTTCCGAAGGAAGCGGCGAGAACATTTTCCTCGTGCGCGATGGGATTCTTTTCACAACACCACTGTCCTCGGCGATCCTGCATGGCATTACGCGCGATTCCATCATGAGGATTGCGAAGGACATGAATATCGAAGCGCGTGTGGATACGCTGCCGCGCGAGGCGCTGTACACGGCGGACGAGATGTTCTTCACCGGTACTGCTGCGGAGGTTACCCCTATTCGAAGCGTAGACGGGATTCCGGTTGGTAGTGGGAAGCCGGGGCCGATTACAATGAAGTTGCAATCGGAATTCATGGGAATTGCAAAAGGAGAGATTGCGGATCGGCATTCGTGGCTTACTCTGGTGCCGGGCTGACGGCGCAATGGAATTGCGCAAGAGCTAACTGCGGAGCGAGAACTGCGTCCACGGGAACTGCGGGTTCGGGAACGGCGCGTGGGCGACTGCGGTTGCGAGGACTGCGGATAGAAGCGCCTTGAATCGCTGTTCCTGCAGCCGCCGTTCACGTTCCGCCTTTCCCGCACCCGCAGTTCTCGTGGACGACGTTCCCGCTCCGCAGTTAGCCGTTTCGAAGTCGCAGTAACGCAGTTGGTTTCGCCCAGCTTGTTGCGCGCCCAACCCAGTCTTAGCTTTCCCCGGATACTTACCCGCCTCATCAATAGGGGGCGGAAAACGTTCTGGCAGACGCGGAGGATTCGTGATCGTGGGGTGTCTCGCACTCAACGCATCGTTCGAGCCACTCACCATGGTTCCACTGCGTCGCGCCCTGCGGCTCGTTATCGATGGTAAGGCCGAAATCGTCGAGGCGGACAATGAGCGGCCCGTGCGCTCGGAACACCTGGCGCTGCCACGACCCGCTGTTATCCGGTTAACGAAGTTCATCCACGTGCCGCGCCGCTTCCGGCGCCAGGTTACAAACACCTTTCTCTTCGCACGCGATAGCTACACCTGTCAATACTGCGGCCGTTCCGTCACAGAACTCAAACCTCGACATGCGCTGACCCGCGACCATGTTGTGCCACTCTCCCGCGGTGGCGCGAATGATTGGCGCAACGTCGTCACGGCTTGCAGTCCCTGCAACACGCGCAAGGCCAACAACCTCCCCGGAGAAATCGGAATGCACCCGATCGTCCCGCCGGTTGAACCTCACTTCGTGCACCTCAGTTGGGCCGTCCGGCGACTTACGCCGACTCAAGCCTTGTATATCCGCCTGTTTTACGGCGAATCCACTGTGCACAAGCTGATATCGCAGGGGCGCTGAGGGATAAACGGATCGAATGATAAACGGAACAAATGAACAAATGAACAAATGAACAAGTGATCATTTGATCGAGATCTAAGATCGCGATCTCTTGATCACTTGTTCATTTGATCATTTGATCATTTGATCAGTTTTCACTGGTTCCCGCTTCCACGGGGAGGCGCTCAACGCACGGTGAACACAGCAGTCTGCGCCTTGTATCCTTCCTTCCCCGCTCCAATAAGACTCGCGAAGATTCCAGTCAGAAACCCCACAAGTGACTTCCCCGGATTGTCCTGCGGCCTGGTAGCTGTCCCCATCCAGCTTCTTAATTTGGCAAGATCGTTTGCTGTCATGCGCTCGACTTCGAGCGTTACCGTATAGAAGTACGATCCCGGTTGAGACGGAGCGCGAAGCCGTGGTTGATAGCCGCGCGAAAGAACAGTCATTACATCCGCGAAACTGGCGAAAGAGCCCAGCGACTGGAATTCCCCCAGCGTGTACCTGACGATTCGGAATATTTTCTCGAGTGGCTCGTATTCGACGTAGACCTCCCACGTCACGGTCGACGCGGCGCGTCCCACCAGCCCTGATGCGGGCCACAACTCGGCCCTGTAGGTGAGCCGCGCGGGGAACCCGTTGCGCAGCAGATCCTCCGCGTCCTTTTTCGCCAGCGGATTGCTGGTCGCGACGACAGGAGCGTCTCTGGAGAGAGACCCCTCGGGTGGAAGAGTTATTTCGATAGTGACTCCCCCCCTTCGTTGCGCCCCCAGATCTGGCGCCGCGAGGAAGAGGAGTGCAAAAACAAATACCCGCAGTTTCACCTTGTTAGAATCGATGTCGCAACCTGACAAAGAAGTTTGCCGGAACACCCGACTGCGACACCGCCTTGGCGACGAAAACGCCTACCGCACCCATGTCCAGTCCGGCACCGACATCTGTTCGGAACGTTCCCATTGGCGGAAGCACCTTGCGGGCAGCATAGGTGAGACCGTCCTGACCATCCTCTCCGTTGTCACTCAGCAGCCACCCCCGTCCTGCGTCAACAAAAATCACCCACTGCGCGCCCGGATGACGTCCCACATCGCGCCATCTGTCGTCGCGATCTTCAGAGCCAAAAAGATCGAGGCTGATGTCGCCGCGGTACTCCAGTTGTGCGAGCGCGATTCGTTCACACAGTGCCGGCCGGCTGGCTGCAACCGCGCCCGTGCTGCATATGCCCACATCCGCTCCGCTGTACGCTCTGCGGAAGTCGAAACCAGGGAGTGATCCTGGTCCGCCGAGGCTGAATCTCTTCTGCAATGGCAGTTCATCGCCGCCGAGTCGCGCACCATATACGACGCGCATATTGAGCTGACCGCGGGGTGAGATGCGGCTGTAACGCCGCAGGTCCAGGAATGTGCGTGAATAACTGGAAGCAACAGATGTCAGCGGGTCCTCTGGCGCGGTGAGCATTCCCTGTCCGTGCTCCAGCTGTGCAGAGAGTAACCATCCCGACCAGGGATTTGTTTCAGAGTTTCTGGTGTCCAGCCGCATTGTGCCGCTCACGATGTGCATGCTCCCTTCGTGAACCTCCGGATTGGGTCGCCACGGATTGTCGTCTCTGAAAACTGTCCAGGTATCGCGCACATCTCGTGAGCGCCACTTCTCCAGAGAATAAGAGAACTCAATCTCCCTCTCGTAGCCGCGGAAAAGGAGCAGGTTCAGCGCGCCACCATGCCGTCCGTAGTAGTCCCGGAAGTCGCGATGCAGGAGGAAGGTCGCCAGCCCTACTTCATGGTCGGAGAACTCCCAGGTCTCGATAGGGTCGACTATGTCGAATAGCGACGCACCAACTTCGAACCCCTTTGACCTGTTGAGACGCAGCGCGCCATCCACCTTGTGCCCGATGTTCTCGCTGTCCCAGCGCGCGCGGTCTGCAGTGCGGATGATGCCAAGTGCGTCCACCCGGGTGCGAAAGAGTTCGCCGGTGTGACGGAACGATGGACCAATCAGTACCGGCAAGCCCTCGATGCG
Source organism: uncultured Gemmatimonadales bacterium (assembly GCA_964556695.1). Classification (GTDB taxonomy): domain Bacteria; phylum Gemmatimonadota; class Gemmatimonadetes; order Gemmatimonadales; family Gemmatimonadaceae; genus CAZKXZ01. The sequence goes on along the minus strand of CAZKXZ010000045.1, from coordinate 19,238 downwards.
ATTATAGGTATCGCCTCGCACCGTGATCTTGCTGTGATCGCGTGGGGACTCAGGCCTCAGCCGCGACCACCACTTGCCTTCGTCGGTATAACGCGCATCGGGGACAATGCTGTCCGCTGCTTCCGCCAGCAGCATTGGCGTCCGATACAGACGTATATCGCCTCGCACACGTCCGTTGTCGCGTGAGCCAACGGCTCCTCCGATCACCAGGATATCCTCGTCCACTCGCGCGGTTGGCTCGAGAATCACGTCGGCATTGATTGCAACGATCCGACCCCTTATGTGGCCGGCAATCGTAAGCTGTCCCTTGAGAATCGCGACATCTCCGGAAACGACGCTGTCGGCTGCAATGCGGTTGTCGCCCCGCAACCGCATCGTGCGTTCGGCGTTGAAGACGGCGGCGGCATCGCGAACAACCTTGGCGGGGAGTGCCAGTGAATCCTGCCGCAAAGCGGAGTCGGCTCCAGTGGCTGTGGCGCCTCCGGACCTGCCCCCCTGCGCCGGGAGACTCGCTGCAATTGCGAGCGATGCTGCGAACACGATTCCCAATCTCGACATGAATGCTCCTTTGGAGGCCAGTGCTTGCGGAGCAATGGCAGCTACCGTACCCGCGATATCAAAAATGCGAACACGTTGCCACACAGCGACTTCGTAATCTGGCACCGCGCCGGCGATGTCTCTAGTGTCCACTTCCAGTGTCGGGCATGTGTCGGATCGATATCATCATCCCCCCTCCGTAAGTCCCAGACGTCGCATGCGGCGGTAGAGATTTGGCCTGTCAGTCTGCAGCCGACGGGCGGCTTCAGCAATGTTTCCATCCGCCGAAGACAGCGCGCGCCTGATAAGGGTGCGCTCGAAGTCGTCGAGGGTATCTGTGAGCGATGCGTCGAGCCTGTCAGGGTCGGGAAGCGCCGCGCTCCTGGGCGCCGCGACACCATCGAAATGCAACACTTCGAGCACGTGCGCTGCGCTGACCTCTTCGCCCGCGTGCAGTATCGCGAGGCGCTCAACGATATTGGCGAGTTCTCTCACATTGCCGGGCCAGCGATATCGGACCAGCAGTGCCATCGCAGCATCATGCCATCGCGGCAACGAGCGCGCGCTTCTGCGCCGATAGCGGGTGGAAAAATGCGCCACAAGCGCCGGAATATCCGAGGGCCTGTCCCGCAACGGAGGCAGCTTCATTGGAATCACATTCAGCCTGAAGAGCAGGTCCTCCCTGAAAGCCCCCTCGCCCACAGCGCGGGCGAGGTCCTTGTTTGTTGCCGACACAATTCGGACGTCGACCTGAACCGCTTTGCCTCCGCCAAGCCGTTCTATCTCGTGCGATTCGATTGCACGCAACAACTTTGCCTGCGCTTCGAGATGCAGATCTCCCACCTCATCGAGAAACAGAGTGCCCCGATGCGCCAGCTCGAAGCGTCCGATGCGGCGTTCCATTGCTCCCGTGAATGCACCCCGCTCATGACCGAACATCTCGCTCTCCACGAGATCACGCGGAATCGCCGCGCAGTTGACACGTACAAAGGGACGGTCTCGTCGTGCACTCGCGAGATGAATGGCCGCGGCGACCAACTCCTTTCCGGTGCCGGACTCCCCCTCGATTAGAATTCGCGCATCCGATGGACCGATGGTCTCGATCATGCGTCGCACTGCCTGCATGGGCGGACTCGTTCCGACCATCTCGTCGCCGAGTCCCAGATCGTTGCGGAGGGTACGGGCTTCCAGACGCGCGTGACGCAGTTCCATCCCAGACTGCAGCGCCAGCAGCACCCCTTCCGGCGTAAGCGGCTTCTCGAGGAATTGCGCCGCCCCGAGTTTCGTGGCGCGCACCGCGTCGCTGAGTCCGGCGCGCCCGCTCATCATCACGACGGGCAGATCGGGGTAGCGCTCCCGCATTTTCTCGAGCACCGCAATTCCGTCAGGACCGCCCGGCATCATGAGGTCGAGGAGCACCACGTCGGGCTCACTCTCTTCCGCGCGTGCAATACCACTCGCACCATCGGGCGCTTCGCGAACTTCGAATCCTTCGGAAGCCAGAAGTGCGCCGACCATGCGCCGGATGTTTGGTTCGTCGTCGACGATGAGGACTGTGGGCATTTGCTAGTGACGCGTGACGCGTGACGGGTGACGAGTGCAGGATGGGTATCGATTAAGATGGATGCCCATCCTTCCCGCGTCACTCGTCACCCGTCACTCGTCACCCCCAAAGGAAGGACCAATGTAATCACAGTACCACTCCCGGCCTCGCTGCTCGCCGTCACGCTCCCGCCATGCGACTCGATGGTCTGCTTGGTAATGGCCAGTCCCAGTCCGGTGCCGCCAGACTTGTAGGTGACATAGGGCTCCCATATGGTCGCAAGGTTTTTCGTTGATATCCCGTGCCCTTCGTCTTTGACCACAATTTCCAGGCACCCTTCGTTATCGCTCGAACGTCGCACATGCACGGATATTCCGCCACCGTCGCGGCAGGCATCGACGGCGTTGAGCAGAACATTGGAAAGTGCCCGTGCGAGGGCGTCGTGATGTCCGCGCAGCCTGGGCAAATCCTTTTCCATAACGAGTTCAAGGGGGATCCCTTCCGGAACAATCGACCTGGCCGTGTAGGCGACCATTTCCGCCACGTCCACGTCGGCGGCAGGGCCCTCCGGCATCTTCCCGAAAAGTGAAAAGCTGCGTGCGATCTCCTCAATTCGCCGTGTTTCGGTTTCCAGAACCTCCATGGTTTCGGCTTGCGCGGGGGTGGCTTCACGTTGCAGCCGAGTGACCGCGAATCGTATGGGTGTAAGCAGATTCTTCAACTCGTGCGCGACCTGACGTGCAGATTCGCGAAAGGCGCGCAGCCTCGCGGCTTCAAGTTCCCGCTCGCGACTCTTCAGAAGTTCGCGCGACGTGCGGCGCATCCTCTGCCGTAGCATTTCGAATTCCGGGGCACCGCGACTCCTGGCGACTTCGGGGAGTGCTTCGCCGCGCGCGATCATTTCAGTCCACTCAACCAGTTCCCGCAGTGGCCTGCTGAGTTGTCTGCTCAAGTGGCCTGCCACTCTTGTCGTAGCAATCCCGACGATCAGAAGGGCGATCGTGGCAAAAACGATTGCAACTGTTGGCCCTGCGCGTGCCAATACCGCCAGCTGTCTCGCGTGTTTGAGCGACTCGTTCAACTCGTCCCGGTGCGCGGCAACCTTCAGGCTGTCGTCAGGCTTCAGGTTGTAGCGCTCCGCAGCATCCAGTGCGGCCAGGCCCGAAACCGCCGCGCGCTCCCACGGTGTGGTCCCGCTAACCTCCTTCAACGCCACGGCGACCGACCACGAATAGACGACCGTCAGTACCAGCGACGGCACGACGGCGAACAGAGCAAGCACGACAAGCAAGCGCGTGCGAAAGCCAATCTTTTTCATTGTTACGATATTATGATGGACGTACCTGATCTGATAGGAAGAGCGGGAACAGCCCCGGAACAGCGCGTGAAGTGCAACTGCGGGAACAGCCCCGGAACTGCGCGTGAAGAACAGCGGCTGGGGAACTGCGCTTGGGGGACGGCGCCGTGGGAACGGCGCCCCGGGGAAGTTCGAAAAAGAAACTGCGCGTTGGGAACTGCGTTGAGGGAACGGCTGCTCGCCGCTCCCGTTTCGCCGTATAGTTTCGCACTTCCCCAAGCGCGGTCCCCAAGGCGCACTTCCCCAGCCGCAGTCCCCCAGTCGCAGTTCCTCACGCGCACTTCCGGGGCTGTTCTTCGCAGTTCCCACAGCGCCGTTCCCACGGGGCAGTTCCAAATCCACAATCAACTACCAAAAAAATGAAAGCACATACCAGATACCTGACCTTCAAGACCAAAAAGCGACAAGAGATAATCGACATCACAGACGAAGTTGAAAAATGCCGCGCGGAAGCGGGCATTGTCGAAGGCATGGTGCTGGTTTCCGCCATGCATATCTCGGCCTCAGTGTTTGTAAACGATCACGAATCCGGATTGTGGGCAGACATACTCGAATGGCTCGAGAATCGTATTGCTCCGTGGTCGCCCGACGAGTACCGGCACAATTCGGGTACCGGCGAGGACAATGCTGCTGCGCATTTGCGATCGCTTACTGTGGGGCATGAGGTGATCGTCCCGGTTACAGAGGGACGGCTGGATTTTGGTCCTTGGCAGCGGGTGTTCTATGGGGAGTGGGATGGGCAGAGATCGAAGCGGGTTGTTTTGAAGGCGATGGGCATCTAGCGCTGCGATTGTTGACGGCGAACTGCGAAACACATTGACTGCGAAACACATTGACTGCGAAACACATTAACTGCGAAACACACTAACTGCGAGACACATTAACTGCGAGACACATTAACGGCGAAACGCAGGGACCGCGAACACCGGGCTGCGATGCGGAATCCGGGGGGACGCCGCATCCCCCCTATCGGCATCCGTTTTCGCCGTAACGGGTCGCAGTTCTTGAGTTTCGCAGTTTTTGAGTTTCGCGGTTCTTGTGTTTCGCAGGTAATGTGTCTCGCAGTTAATGCGTTTCGCCGTTTCGTCCTTCGCAGCCCCCAATTGGCCCCCCGTCAAACCCGCCACTGTCCCATTAACCAGACTCTCGTTACGTTCATCCTGTAGTTGATCCCGGCAGCGGTCCTCGGCGAAGCGGACAGGACCCTCCAGGCTCACCTGCCCAGAATACGATGTGTGCGTGATCGGGGTTCCCCAAATACTCGGAGAGCTGATCTGCGCCTGCATCGTTCCTGTGTAAAGCGCCGGAGTCACGGGCGAGGCGATGTTGAACTTCTCCCACGCAAAGACAAGGGCGCACCAAGTCATAAGCGCTTCGCGCTCACAGAAACGACAGGGAGTTCATGAACAACAGACAAAGCAGGACGCCGACACGCGTCCATCCCGCCCAGATTGCGCGCGGGCCACAATCGCACGTTGTACCTACCGCACCACCCCCACCTCAATACACGGCGCCTAACGCCGCCCTCCTGATCGACTTCGACAATGTCACCATGGGGATCCGGTCCGAGCTCGCTTCCGAGCTCAAGAGTCTCCTGTCGTCGGATGTCATCAAAGGAAAGATCGCAATCCGCCGCGCGTACGCGGACTGGCGTCGCTACCCGCAATACGTCCTTCCGCTCACCGAAACGTCGATTGATCTCATTTACGCACCGGCATATGGATCGGCGCGCAAGAACGCGACCGATATCCGTCTCGCGATTGATGCGATGGAGCTGGTATTCACCCGTCCCGAAATCGGCACCATCGTGCTCCTTTCGGGTGATTCGGACTTCTCCAGTCTCGTTATCAAACTGAAGGAGTACGGCAAATACATCATCGGCGTCGGCATCCGCGAGTCGTCCAGCGACCTCCTCGTGCAGAACTGCGATGAGTACTACAGCTATAACGCTCTTGCAGGACTGGTAAAGACCGGCGATGAGCCGGTCGAGAAATGGGATCCCTGGGAGCTGGTCAGCGAAGCGATCGTGCGCATGAAGCGCAATGGTGATGTGATGCGCGCCGATCGGCTCAAGCAGGTAATGCAGGAGATCGACAGCAGTTTCGACGAGAAGAACGTTAACAAGTCCAAGTTCTCACTTTTTGTTGCCGAGGCTGCGCAGCGCGGGCTTCTGCACATGACAAAACTCGAGAATGGTCAGCTGGAGGTCGACTTGCCTCGCACGGGAACCGATCAGGTGGCGATGCCAGCTTCGGCGCCCTCGGTTGCCTCTGCATCCAGTGCCGCACACGCGCGCACGGAAGTAGCGCAACCGGATTCCGAACCAGCGCGGTCAACAGACAATGAACGTCCCGCCTCGAGAGACCGCGGACGACGCGGGCGTGGGCGCGACAGGGCACGTGGTGAGAGACGCCCGGCACACAGCGAAGCGACCGAAGCCGTCGCCGCTGCGCCGGCGCAGCCGTCGCCACCAGCCGCGGCACCAGTGGGTGAGCGACTGACACGATCCGAAGCTTTCGATCTCCTGCGTCGATCAGTGGAGCAATTGAGTGGCGGCGATTCCAAACCGCTGCCAGCTACCAAGGTTCGTGAGAAAGCCCACGATCTTCTGGGGCGCGAAAGCGAGACTCTTTCGGAGCGCCACTTTATACGGATACTGCACGACGCACACGATGCGGAAGTAATCGATCTCAAACGGCGCGGCGATGACTACGAAGTGTCGAGGGTTGTGCCGACGGCGTCCGTTGCTGAGCAGCTCAACATCGCCGCTGCGGCGGCTGCGCCCCAGGCAGGTACTGCGCCAGCTCCGCAACCTTCGGGTCGACATGGCGCACGCGCCGGTCGTGCTGCATTCGGCAAGCGATTGGGAGAAGCGCCCGCGCATCTCCTGTCGATTGGGGTTGTTCATTCCGGAAAGAAGGTCACTGCGCCGGCGCCTGCTGTAGCAGCAGCGGTGCCGGCTGCTGCGCCTTCAGCCGCTGCTGAAACAGCGCGAGTCGCAGCGAAGCGCAGGGGAGGGGGAGGACGCGCCGTGCGCCAGAAGGCATCCGGTGCAGGTGGCGCAGCGGTGGCAACAACAAAGGCGCCGCGCGCGAAGACGGCCGCGAAGAAACGAGCAAAGAAAGTCGCGAGCAAGAAGGTTGAGCACCCGGAGCCCGTCTAGGATCGTAGGCAGCAAAGCGCGCGGCAGGATTCTTCCGCGCGCTTTCTATGCGCGTGAAACAGAGGTCGTCGCCCGCGAGCTACTCGGCGCCGTCCTCTGTTGCAGAGGGTCTGGCGGCGTCGCGAGCGGCAGGATCGTTGAGACCGAGGCGTATCTCGGCGAGCATGATGCTGCATGTCATGCGGCCGCTGGTCACACAGCGCGAACCCGGCACCTCTATGGGCATCCTGGTACCGCATACGTCTACTTAATATACGGCATGTACTGGTGCGCCAATGCGGTGACGCGCGCCAGAGGATTGCCGAGCGCTGTTTTGATCCGTGCAATCGAACCGCTGGATGGACTGGAGTTGATGCGCCGCCGCCGGTCAAGCGCGAGCGATGCAGTGCAGCTTACCAATGGGCCGGGAAAGCTCTGTATGGCCCTTGGAATCGACGGAAGACACAACGGTGTAACGCTTCACTCCGGCGAGCTTACAGTGCGTCAGGGGCAAGCGGTGGCGGATTGCGAAGTCTCCGTTACGCCGCGCATTGGAATCACACGAGCGGCAGACTGGCCGCTTCGCTATTTCATCACTGGGAATCCGTTCGTATCGCGGACGCCCTCGGGTTTTCTCGCTCGCCGCTAAAAAAACCGGGAGCGACTGGCCAACCGCGCCAACCGCTCCCGGGGGGAGGGAAATCCGGAGGGACTTCTCTTCTAGTGAAGCTTGTCTATCGCTCCGCCAACATTCCAGCGAACACCGGCTTCGAGTGCATATGCTGAGCGGCCATTCAGAAGGAAATCGGTTTCGAATGGCAGCATTACCAACTGACCAAAAAGCGACATCGACCGCATTTGCGCCTGCACACCGGCGAGCACCTGGAAGGAGGCGCGGCTGCGCTGTTCCTCGATTGCATTGGCGCTGAACGCGCTGCCCTGCGAACCCGAACTGGCTTCGGCTTCCCCAATGAAATTGAGGGCAATACCGACACCGCCGTAAGGACGCAGATTATTGATCTGTTTGGGGAATGCCAACAGCGAGAACGAAAGGCGCGTGAGATCCTTCACATCCACAACGCTCTCACCGCTCAGGCTTCCGGCATCCGAGATGGTCGACTGTTCGCTGAAGAACGAACGGTCGAGTGACACAAGCAGCGCGCCTCTGCTGCGGGTAATAAGCCACTCGGCGCCAACGGTGGGTGCAAAACCGTTTTCGATGCGGGTGGTAGAGAAGGCGAGTGCGCCGACTTTCGCACCCCAGAACCAGGAGTCGGCAAAAGGCCTGTTCGCTTGCGCGGTTGCAATCGCCGGCGACAAAGCCACGAATGCAAGCACGAGCGCCGAGCCACGGATCGTTCGCATAGTCCAACCTCGTAGAATGGTTAGAGGGACGAATGCGATCGTGCCCTCATGGGAGAATCACACGTGCTGAATGCTCCCGGTATCAGCTCAGGGACGACGACTGCGCGGGGGTGGTCACTGTGTAGGAGGGGTGCGGGGCACGGCCTGCAGGCGCACAAGTCGGATTGTGTTGCATGAACACATCACTCCGATGGGATTGGGGACTGACTGATCAAGTGATCAAATGATCATATGATCATTTGATCATTTGATCGCCGTAGGCGAATGTACTACTTGAGAAGTCCCAGCTTCGCACCCACCTTTTTGAAGGCAGCGACGGCTAAATCCAGGTCGTCCTGCGTATGCACGGCGGAGAGCTGGCAGCGCACCCGCGCCTGTCCCTTTGGCACAACGGGAAACCCAAATCCTGTGACGAATACGCCTTCGTCGAGAAGCATGTCGCTCATCCGGATGGCGGCGGCGGTTTCGCCTACAATAATAGGGACAATAGGAGTTTCGCCGGGGAGAGGAGAGAAACCGGCTTCTGTAACAGCGCTCCTGAAATAGCTGACGTTGTCGCGCAGCTGTCGCACACGCTCGGGATGCGTTTCGATGAATCTCACTGATGCCAGGGCACTGGCCGATACCGTAGGCGGCAGAGCATTGGAGAACAGTTGCGGGCGGGAACGCTGAGTGAGATAGTCGCATAGCGCATCGCTCCCCGCCACAAATCCGCCGGCCGCGCCGCCGAGCGCTTTTCCGAGCGTTGATGTAATCACATCGATGTCACCCAGCATTCCGAAATGTTCAGCTGTTCCGCGACCGGTTTCTCCAAGCACACCCGTTGAGTGCGAGTCATCCACAATGACGATGGCATCATACGCGCGCGCGATTTCGACTATGTCCGGGAGCCGGGCGATCGCCCCCTCCATTGAGAAAATGCCGTCGGTCCAGATGAGTTTGCGCTTTGCGCCGGCGGCTTTTGCGACGTCGAGTTTTTCGCGCAGATCGGACATGTCAGCGTGTTTGTAGACCGCCGTGGTGCACTTTGTGATCGCCTTTGCGAGGCGCATGGAATCGATGATGGACGCGTGATTGAGGGCGTCCGAGACCACGAAATCACCTTCGCCTGCAATCGTGGCGGTGAGGGCTTCATTGGCATTCCATGCGGAGACAAAACTGAGTGAGGACTCGGTGCCCACGAACTGCGCCAGCGCCTGTTCCAGCTCGCGGTGGATTACGAATGTGCCGCAGATGAAACGGACGCTTGCTGTCCCGGCACCAAGACGGTTGAGGGCATCAATGCCCGCCTTGACCACGGAGGGCTCGTTGCAGAGTCCGAGGTAATTGTTGGACGAGAGGATGAGAACGTCACCGCGCCCTTCCATTACGGTCCACGGTCCTTGCGGCGCGTCGAGATGATTCAGTCGTTTGTAGACCTTTTCATCCTTGAGTTTCTGGATTTCAGCTTGGATTTCGGCGGTGAATTTTGTGTTCAGGCTCATGTGATATTTAGTAGATGTTTCCCGGTCAGTCCGCTAAATCCGGGCTGTCGGCGTTTCTTACCACAGAGGTCACAGAGGTCACAGAGAAACTACTCTGTGACCTCTGTGACCTCTGTGGTAAGAAAAGGTGTCACGCGATTTCAAAGATCACCTTCCCAGCTTCACCCGACCGGATTGCTGCAATCGCCGCGTCGGCTTCCTCAAGAGGAAAGCGGTGAGTGATGACCGGCGTAGGATCAAATTGCCCCGATCGCAGAAAACGGGTCATAAGGTGCCATGTGTCGTACATACGGCGTCCAATGACTCCGTACAATGTGATGCCTTTGAAAATCACTTCCTTCGCCAGATCGATTTCCATTGGGTTGGACGGGATTCCCAGCATTTGTACGCGACCACCAACGCGCACGAGATCGAGCGCCTGGTGCACCGCTGCGGGAACGCCCGACATCTCCAGGGCGACATCCACTCCCAGCCCATCGGTCCAGCGCTTCACGACCTCCTGCGCATTTTCCGGGCGCACCACGTCATGAGCTCCCATGTTGCGGGCAAGCTCGAGACGCCGGGGATTGATGTCGCTTGCAATTATCCGCGAAGCGCCGGCGGCTCGACAGATACCGGCAGCGAATATCCCTATCGGTCCGCATCCGGTGATGAGAACCGTGGACCCCGGAATGTCGGCGGTGAGCGCGGTGTGGAAGGCGTTGCCCATCGGGTCGTGGATTCCGCCGACATCATAGGAGATAGCGTCATCCAGGTGCCAGACATTGGTGGCGGGCATCGATATGTAGTCGGCGAAGCAACCGTCCCGGTCCACGCCGATGATTCTGGTGTAGGGGCAAACGTGTGAGTTGCCGGTACGACAGAGAAGACAGCGGCCATCAACGATGTGTCCCTCCGCAGTCACCCGGTCACCAACCCGCACATCTGTGACCAGACTGCCCACTTCCACGACATCGCCGGCGAATTCATGACCCACGACAATCGGTGGTTTTATCCGTCCGCGCGCCCAGTCATCCCATTCGTAGATGTGAACGTCGGTGCCGCACACGCCTGCGCGGCGCACGCGGATGAGCACTTCGTCATCTCTGATTTTTGGCTCGGGAACGTCCCGGAGTGTGAATCCGCGCCCCGCGGACTGTTTGAGAAGTGCTCGCAATCCCGTCGATTCTCCGTAGGGGTGAACGCGTCATTCGTCGAACGCACTTGCCGCGAAAGCGCGCGCAAGTGAACGCGTCCACAAAGCTCGCACTACGCGGTTACAGAGGGAAGATCAACGCGAAAGCGCGGCCCACGGTTTGCATCAGAAAACAATTGCAGTGAACCGAATCGTCGGGCGCGGTTCGATGGAAAGGTGAATGAGCCATCGTGCCGCCGAACATTGACTCATCCGGATGGAATCAACCTATTGCGTGCAATTGTCCTACTTCCTATATTCGCGTGTAGTGGAAGATGCGGTACCCGTGGAAGTTTGCACGACGTCTCATTGAGGGTATTGTAATTCTCGTTGCAGCAATCGCTGGTTCAGCGTGAGGTAGATTGGTGACCAGAATCCGACAAGGTTCTTCATGGGTCACAATCCAGAACGCCACGGAAGGGGCGCACAGATTCGCCACTCCGCAGGCGTCGAGAGTCGTCTTCTCCCCGCTCGACAGCAGCGCAATCTCCCACTCACTCACAACCACAATTCGATCGGATTACGTGTTCGGAAGCAGCGCTTTTTTCAGCGCAGCACGTCAGAACGCGTATCTCCCTGCTCGTTCATCTGTTACGAAGTCATGTTGTCTAACGTCTGTTGCAGCGAGAAGCATGTCGTTCGCTGTACAACATCTTCACGCGTCGCTAGCGATGCGTGCAGCGGTGGTCGAGGCCCGATAGGGGTCCGGCTGTCGTACTCACCGGTCCACCGGGGGACCGGCAGAGTGATCCACTCCATTCAGGAGAAGTGAAATGGCTGCTAGAAAGAAGGCTGCAAAAAAGGGTCGCAAGACCGCCAAGAAGAAAGCCGCAAAGAAGAAGAAGTAGTCGCGGCAGTAGTAGTACGATTACAAAAGAGCCGGCCCTCGTGGCCGGCTCTTTTGTTGGTGTGCGTGCCTGTTTGGAGAAGTTCAGGCGGCTATCGTGGCTCCATCGGTTTTGGACGGAGCCGGTCCCCATACGTAAGCGCTGAAACGCGGTTCCGCCTGTTCTCGTGATCCTCGCGAGATCACGATCCCTACAGGCTCCTGGTCAGTTGACTTCTCTCGCTCCCGCGCCATCCGATTCTTCTCCATCAGTCTCGTGGTCATTGTGGTTGCCCTGCGTATGTGCGCGACAAAGCAGCATTGGTGCCACTCTCAGCAATTGGACGCAACACGTTGCGAGGCGCAACTTTGACCACCGCGTGCGGAAAGGCCACGCAGCGCGATCGTCGCACTCTGACACGACTCCAAACGTGTCGGTCGTATCAGTTTGTTACGAGTCGATCTTGCGGGCTATGAAGGCGGAGGGAGAGCCAGAGTCGCTATTGTCGACGCTCACATGCCAGCCGCGATAGCTGGAACGCAGTTCATCCAGACTCACTGCGTTCTCCCCTGCTACAAGTGTCTCGACGAGGTGCACTCCGCCGTCGAGTGTGGCGCCCTGGAGTATCTCGATCACCCGCTTCCTCTCGCGCGCAGTGAGACCGGCAAATGCGGCACCCGTGCAGATGAAAGCACGCAGCGAAACATCGGGCGACCATTCTCCCAGGTTCGTCACATAACCGCGCACCTGTAGACCAGCGGCGCCCGCCGCGCTCAAAACCCGGCGAACCATCTCCGGCGCCTCGTCAACCGCGGTCACGTCGCAGCCGTTCGCGGCGAGGTACAGTGCGGCGCCCTCCTGCGTTGGCGATGCGACAAGCACATGGCCTTCGGTGGTGGGGTGCATCACGCGTACGAGCGCATCATCAGGGGAGAGGTTCCAGTGCTCCGGGCGGCGGTACTTCTCGATCAGCTTTCCCCGCCGCCGCCGCCATGTCGCGTATGCCGGAAGTCGCAGCCTGCGGCGGATGATGCGATCGACTTCCTCACACAGGAGCAGCTCGGTGAGTGGCAGCTGCAGCTGCTCCGCCAGAACACCTACAGCTTCGTCACCAATGCTCAACAATGTTGAGCGCGAAACTGAATCCTTGTAATACTCGATCTCTGCCTGCACGTAGATCTCGTACTCGTGCTTTGGAGATCGTTGCAAATGATTTGTCATGCACACGGGCTAAGTGAGTGGGCACAACATATGGCATTAGTCGAATCACGCAAGAGAACAATGCGCACAATTTCATCAGCATCACGTTATCCACACTGCAGGATTCATTGCAGAAATTTGTTCGAGCCGCGCAGACTTGTTGCGATTTGTCACCTCAACTTCATCATATAGTAGAGACATTTCAGTCCAGCGCTTCGAGCAGGGCACCCTTCAAGTAGCCTGTTTCGGGAATGCCGAAAACCTCGGGGTGGTCCATGGATTGCCCGCGAATTTCGCGCAGCGCAATGCGTCTCTCCGAATCGTTCGCAGCCGCGGCGAGCATAGCGAAAAAGTCCGTTCTCGACAGGTGGAAGCTGCAACTTGCCGTGAACAACAGGCCGCCGCGCGACAGCAATCGCATGGCTCGGAGATTGATCTCCTTGTAGCCTCTGACCGCGGCGGACAGTGCCGAGCGGTTCTTCGCGAATGCTGGCGGATCAAGCACGATGGTATCGAAGGAAAGCTGTGCGCGCTCTGCATCCCGCAGATAGTCGAACACATCGCTTTCAACGGTCTCCAGATTCGTGAAGCCATTGAGCCTTGCATTCTGCATGGCGCGCTCCAGCGCGGGCCGGGAGGAATCGAGGGCAACAACACTCGTTGCCTTTCGGGCCAGGTGCAAAGCGAATGAGCCGTGATAACTGAAGCAGTCGAGTGCCGCGCCGCGGGCAAGGCTTCCGATCAAGACCCGGTTTTCGCGCTGATCCAGGAATGCGCCGGTTTTCTGCCCATCCCACGGTGCCGCGAGGTAGCGGATACCGTTTTCATGAATCTCGATGTCGCGTGGAACATCACCGGAAAGCAGCTCAACCGTGCGGGGCAGTCCCTCCTTTTCACGCACTGCAACATCGTTGCGGGCGAGGATCCCGCGGGGACTGAGAAGCTCCTGCAGCGCAGCGACAATCTCTTCGCGAAAGGTTTCCAGTCCCGCACTGAGGAGCTGCACCACCAGCCATTCCCCATACTTGTCGCATACAAGAGAAGGGAGGGTGTCTCCCTCACCATGTACTACTCTGAAGGCGTTGGTCTCCGAGGCGAGCGCAGCGCGCCGCGCCAGCGCTGCCGCAATCCGGTTCATCCACCACTTCTCGTCGAGCGTCGCGCCGGCGTCGCTGTCCAGCATCCGCAACGCGATTTCAGAGCGCGGGCTCCACAACGCGCAGCCGAGTTCCTTTCCACGCGGATCAAGCACGGTGACTGCACCCGCAGGACCCGATGGTCTCCGGCTTATATCGCTGCGAAAAATCCACGGATGTCCAGCGCCGTTGGATCTTGCGCTGCTCGCACCGACCGTCCAGCGTCGAGCGCCCTTGGATGTGACTACAGCTGTGTCACGCACGCTGCGACCTTACCCATCCATCCACAGCGGCTCGCAGTGATCGTGCGGCCGCTTCGGGATCGCTTGCGCCCAATACCGCGCGTACCACCGCAATGCCGCACGCACCCGAATCACGCAGCTCTGCCACGTTGCTGGCGTCAATTCCACCGATTGCGACGGCCGGCCGTTTGGCGAGCAGCGCCAGGCGCCTGATGCCTTCTGCTCCAATAGCGGTTCCTGCGTCGCTCTTGGTATCTGTGGCGAATGCGGGACCAATCCCGACATAGTCTGCCATTGCAGCGCTCAGTAGCTCTTCTTCCCCGCCGACCGATGCCCCAATGAGGAACCCCTCTGGAGCCATCGCTCGTACTGCGCGCACCGGGACATCATCCGCGCCAAGGTGAACTCCAGCAGCATGTGCGGCCAGTGCAATATCGGCGCGATCGTTGACGATCACGGGTACAGGGAGCGCGGCCACCAGCGCGCGCGCGACTTCCAACAGCGCGTCCGCGCTGGCATGTTTCAGGCGCAACTGCACCATGGTCGCGCCGCCGCGAACGGCTGCCATCGACCGGGCAACAATGCCGGATACACCATCTCGCATATCGTCCGTGATGGCTATCAGGCGCAACTGATCAGCGTTCAAAGGGCCGACCCATTGTCAGACACACGCATGGTCGCGATACGGGGAGCAACCACGGTAGTTCGTGATGCACCGGATCTCATCCTCGACGCAACCCGTGAACTACTCGACCAGCTGGTCGCGGCAAACGCTTTGCACCCCGACCAGATAGTCAGCGCCATCTTCACGGTCACCCAGGATCTGCATTCGGAGTTTCCGGCGCGGGCCGCGCGCGAAATGGGATGGCATGATGTTGCTCTTCTCTGCACGGTGGAAATCGATGTGAAGGGTGCGTTGCAACGCTGCATCCGGGTGCTGCTTCATGTTTCATCAGGTCGCCCGCGTAACGAGGTGAAGCATGTGTATCTCCGTGAGGCGGTCACGCTGCGTACTCCAGTCTAACCTCCCTTCCGCGCCCGCTCCATCTGTCGCTTCGCCGCAAGATGCTCCGCATACGTATTCCTGAACTCGTGATGCCCATCCGGGTGCGCGACAAAATAGAGGAAACGCACGTCCGCAGGGAACAGCGCCGCACGAATGCTTTGTGTCCCGGGGGAAGCGATGGGACCGGGGGGAAGTCCGGGATGCTTGTATGTGTTGTACGGTGAGTTGACCTGAAGGTCTTTAAGAAGAACCCGTTCCTTGTGTTGACCGTTGGCATATTGAACGGTCGGGTCGGCCTGAAGCGCCATGCCGATGCGCAATCGGTTGTGATATACGGCGGAGATCACAGGGCGTTCTTCCGCGACAACTGCCTCGCGCTCGATTATCGACGCCAGGGTCACTATCTCATGCCGCGTGAGAGAGAGTTCTCCCAGCCGGGAGTTCCATGTGGTATCCCATAACGTTTCGAATCTTTCCAGCGTCGCCGTTACCGCGCTGCTGGCAGTGACGCCGAGTGGAAAGCTGTAGGTATCCGGAAACAGATAGCCTTCCAGAGTGCGCGCCGACACGTTGTGGCTGGCTCGCAGCGAGCTGTCACGCGCGGCTCTGGCAACCGAGTCGGGCGGGAGCTTGAGTTTCTCAACCAGAAGAGATTCTATGGCGGCGAGGGTCAGCCCTTCCGGGATGGTGATCGAGTAACTGAGACCGCGTCCCCTGGTCAGTGTGTCGAGAATTGTGTTCCAGGAGCTGCCGCGTGCGATGACAAATGTCCCGGGCCTCACAGCGTGGTCCCGTCCGCTCATCTTCACATACAATCGAAAGAGCGCGGTGAGTGAAACGAGTCCCGCCTTGTGCAGTGAATCGGTGGCTTCGCGCACGCTGCTGCCTGCCGGAATTGTCACCTGCACGACACCTTTCGTACCGCAGGCGGCGACTAGCGACAGCGTCAGCAACGCTGCAACTGCGAGTGAACGCCCTCGGCGCGACAGCAGCGCGGAGGCGGAGTAGTTCTGGCCGGCGGGCGGAGTCGAGTCAGAGGTCAAGGCTGAGCGCATGTTGTACGAGTATTGTCGCGGCCAGGGCATCAATGTCGCCCCTTCTGCCGCGTTCCGAACCGCCCATTTCCTGTACTGCTCTGCGAGCAGCAGCTGTCGTGAATCGTTCGTCCACAAGATACGCCTTCAAAGTGGTGCGCTTCTCGAGTTCTGCCGCAATGCTGCGGGCTTCAGCACAACGATCGGTCTCATCGCCGTTCTCGTCCAAAGGAAGACCAATGACGAACGCGGTCGTTTCAAGTTCGTGAGCACGTTTGACGATCTCCGCAATCGGTGGACGCTTGCCTGTCCGTCTCGTAATAAACCCAACAGGGCTTGCAATTGTGCCGGACGGATCCGAAATGGCGAGTCCGATCCGCTTGTCGCCGAGGTCGATTCCCATGATTCTGCCGCGAACGGAATTCATTGGTTCAAATCTACGGCCGCTACCGAGCGACTGCGACGAGGTTCGAAACCCGTCATTCCGGCGAACAAACGTCACCCCGGCGAAAGCCGGGGCGGAATCCATGTTGAAGAGAAAATGGATTCCGGCTTTCGCCGGAATGACGACATTTGTCTAGCCTTCGGCCATGGAGATGAAGAATTCCTTGTTGTTCTTCGTGCGCTGCATCCGTTGCAGCAGGAATTCAATTGCTTCCGTGTGCGGCATGTCGCCCAGGAAGTTTCTCAGCAGGAATACGCGGTTGATCTCATCCTTGCCGAAGAGAAGCTCTTCCTTGCGCGTGCCTGATCTCTGGATGTCGATTGCGGGGAAAACGCGCCGGTCGGCAATTTTTCTGTCGAGCACCAGCTCCATGTTGCCGGTGCCTTTGAACTCCTCGAAAATGACGTCGTCCATGCGCGAACCGGTCTCCACAAGTGCCGTCGCGATGATCGTGAGCGATCCCCCGCCGTCGATGTTGCGCGCTGAGCCGAAAAATCGCTTCGGTTTAGTGAGGGCCTGAGCTTCCACGCCTCCTGACAGGATCTTGCCCGAGTGCGGAGCAACCGTGTTATGCGCGCGCGCCAGTCGAGTGATTGAGTCGAGCAGGATGATCACGTCTTTGCCGTGCTCCACCAGTCTCTTGGCGCGTTCGATCACCATCTCGGCTACCTGCACGTGGCGATCGGCGGGTTCATCGAAGGTGGAACTTATGATTTCCGCCGACGGCACATTGGCGTGCATGTCGGTGACCTCTTCGGGACGTTCATCTATGAGTAGAACGATGAGCGCGGCGGTGGGATGGTTCTCGACGATGGCGTTTGCCATCTTCTGCAGAAGAATTGTTTTTCCAGCGCGCGGTGGCGAAACGATAAGCCCTCGCTGACCCTTGCCAATTGGCGCGATGATGTCCACCACGCGCATGCTCAGATCGCCATCGCTGGTCTCCAGATGGATGCGCTCGTCGGGGTAGCGGGGTGTCAGGTTGTCGAATGCAATGCGCTTCTTGGCGGTCTCAGGATCGTCGCCATTGATGCTTTCGACCTTGAGAAGGGCCAGGTACCGTTCCCATTCCTTCGGGGGGCGAACCTGGCCGCGGATCATGTCGCCGGTACGCAGATCGAAACGCTTTATCTGGGACGGCGATACATAGATGTCGTCGGGTCCGTACAGGTAATTCCAGTCCTGGCTGCGCAAAAAGCCGTAGCCTTCGGGCAGGATTTCCAGAACTCCTTCCCCTTCGAGCACGACGTCGAGATCGAGTAATGTTTGCTCGATTCTGAAAATGAGATCCTGCTTCCGTAGTCCGTGGATGTCGGTAATGCCCAGCTCACCAGCCATCTGTTGCAACTCGACGGTGGATTTTCGCTTTAACTGCGCGATGTCAATTGGCTGCGATCCGGAAACGGGCACGGTGGAGCGAGTAGCAGGCTGAGTGGAGGGGATGGTTTGATGCGGGGAGGTTCTTGCGTACTTCAGTAGTCGCGACGTGCGACCGGCGGTGACGATGCTGTAGACCGGGGGGGTGGCCGGGGGTATCCACCCGCCTTCGTTACCTACGCGCGCCCCGTGGAAGACGTTGGAACTCTGAACTCTGAGCTCTGAACTCTGAAGTCTGAGGGGCGTTCACTTCAGAGATCAGAGATCAGAGATCAGAGATCAGAGATCAGAGTTCAGAAGTCAGAGTTCCAGCGCCTAAAACACGATGTACCTGAAGGGGTGCCGTCGGGCGTCGTTGCGCAGCGCTTGCAGGCTCGCCGTGAGTCGATCGATCCCCAACCGCAATGCCTCCGCCCGGTTACCGGTTTTCAGGTCAAACTTGGTGTTGAGCGTTGTCATTATTGAGGAGAACCTGACCGCGACGGAATCGATTTTCGCGAACAGCGCCGTATCGCGAAGAAATCGGTTCAGCGATGATCCCTCAATATTATAGAAACGTGACAGGGAATCGGTGCTCATGCTCACTGACTTCATGCGATCGGGCAGAGCCCGATCGTGGAGCAGCAAACCGAGAGTGCCGTCGTCAAGTCGTTGCGACATTTCTCCCAAAGACGCGAGCAATTCCTGCAAGGGAGACTGCGCGTTCTTCGCATCAGCGGATGTGATCACCAGCGCGAGAAGGGAGTCAAGGCCCGACGCACTGGCCATTGCGATTTTCAGGTCTTGCATCACAACTGGAAACAGCGCCATCGCTTCTTCGAGCTTGCCTGTGATGACTTCCGCGTCAAACTGGGGAATAGTGGTTATTGTGTCACCCGGACGCACCAGTTGCTGGCCGGGGGAACCAAGGCTGATATGAAGGACCGGATTGCCCAGAAACCGGGAGCCGGCCCTTATCTGTGCTTGCGAGTTACGTCCAATCAGGTGCTGGTGTGCTTCGAGAATCTCCAGCTTGAGAAGTATTCGTCCGGGGCCCGTCACCTGACCCACGGGCGTTGGAAGAAACTCGACGGCAGAAACAACGCCTGCCCTCTGACCCGCGAGCCAGATGTCGGAGCCGCTTACAATACCGCGGGCCTGGTCGGCAAGCGCGTACATCGTGAACTTTCGGCCCGGCATATTGCCAAGGCCCACGCGGACGAGAATTATCAGCGCTGCGAACACCAGCCCAGTAACGAGCAGGGCGCCAGGAATCAGTTTGCGCCAGCGAAGTTCGCGGTATTGCATAATGGGTTTTGTTGGAACGCGCGCGGAGGGATTCGAACCCACGACCTTCGGCTCCGGAGGCCGACGCTCTATCCAGCTGAGC
>CAZKXZ010000044.1:0-41700 GCA_964556695.1 uncultured Gemmatimonadales bacterium | reverse complement strand
AATTCATCACCGATTGCGAAATTGCGCAAGTGGTACTAATTCAGAGATTCCCTAGTGGCCGCGCCTCTTGCCGCATGGTGCGCGCTGTACCGCCCTGAGCTCAACAAGAAAATCTGGCCTCTGTACGCAGCGACGGCGCTGATGTATCTGCAAAGCTGTGCGTATCTCATTCGCTTTTTCCAGCCGGTCTCCGGTGCGAGCAACTTTGCTGTGCTTCTCGCGGTGCTATTCGCTGCTGAGCTCTACTACGCATACACGTTCGTGCGACGTGATTCGAATCGTGAGATCCGCAATGCTGTATTGTATGCCGGGCATGTGATGGGGCTCAATGCGCTCGTGCTGGTACTCGATGACCGCTTGATGATCTCAGTGGCCTGGGCAGTGCTGGCAATTGTCACGATGTCGCTGGGGATTCGCGCACAGGATCGCGATTTGGGGCGGTCGGCTCTTTTGATTCTCGGGTTTCTCACGGCGAAGGTGATGCTGCACGATCTGTCGGGTGCTCCTCCCGTTATTCGGATTCTGTGTTTGTTGGTGTTGGGAGTGACTTTGTATGGGGCTGGGTGGATATATCAGAGGAAGTTGAGCTCGGTGGGATCTCCTTAACGGCGCGACCAGCCCCGGAACGGCGCGTTAAGAACGACGGGTTGGGAAGGGCGCGCTGGGAGCGGCGGGTGGGGAACAGCGCCTGGGGGAATGGCGCTTCCAACGACGGCGCCAAGAGAAATGCGTTTGGGAACTGCGTGAATTGGGATGCAGCAGTCGATCGTCGCCGTATTCAAGCGCAGTCCCCCACGGCGCCTTTCCCAACGCGCCGTTCCCCAGCCGCCCTTCCCAACCCGCCGTTCTTAACGCGCTGTTCCGGAGCTGTTCCCCGCTGTCCCCAACACGCAGTCCCCGCTCCGGCTGTTCAGACCTCCAACTCCAACCCTTCGTAAGCCCCAACAATCAACAGCTCTTTGGACTGCTTCGCCCCCTCAACCCGACACTCCTCGACAAGCGCATCAACCTGCAGATCCGTCCGATCCGGCTCATGATGAAACAGCACCAATAGCTGCACACGCGTTTTCAATGCCAGATCCAACGCCGCAAGATGCGTCGAGTGTCCCCAGCCGTGTCGCGTGGAGTAGTCAGCGTCGGTGTACATCGCATCGTGAATCAGCACCTTTGCGCCCGTGATCAGCTTCTCGAGTGGAGAACCTTTGCGGCCGCGCGGAGTGATTTCGCTGTCCGGGGCGAATACCACCGAGCGTCCCTCATCATCGCCAGCACCAATCCGGTAGGCCAACGCGCCACCCGGGTGCTCCACGGCGGCGGAACGTACTGTCAGATCAGCGAATTCCTCGCGTTCGCGCGCGCCCTCGATCACTATGCGCGCGTGCAGGTCCTGCAGCGCGATGGGAAAGAACAACGGGTCCAGTTGTGTCTTGAGAATTCGGTCTGCCTGCGACAGCATGTGGGCCGGTAGGCGGAAATTCACCTCCGCTCCTTCGCTGCGCAGGGGCTCGAAGAAGGGCAGCCCTTGAACATGATCCCAGTGACAGTGACTCAGAAAAATGTTCAGCGGGGTCGCAGGCTTCTTTTCCTCAACGATGCGCGTGCCGAGCAATCGTGCGCCTGTCCCGACATCGAAGATCAACCTGTTGCCGGCATCGCTCACCACTTCGAGGCATGGTGTGTTGCCGCCGTAACGCGCGGTACCGGGACCCGGCGATGGAATGGAACCGCGAGTGCCCCAGAAGCGGATCAGCACTCAGACTCTCGCTTGCGCGCGCTTCTCCAATGCTCCGCGATCTGTAATTGTCACCCGGCGTCGCACCACTCCTATCCAGCCCGAGTCCTGAAAATCCTTCATCGTGCGCGAGACTGTTTCGCGGCTGGCCCCAATCATGTGCGCGATCGTCTGATGCGTGAGAACTCGGGGAATTGCGTCGCTGCCGCTGTCACGCGCGAGGTCTGTGAGCAATTTGGCGACTCTTCCAGGAACATCGAGGAGCACCAGACCGCCGATCTTCGAGTCCGCCTGTCGCAACCGCCGCGACAATCCCATGAGCAATGCCCACGCTACGCTTGGCGCTTCCTCCACACGCTTGCGGAAGTCCTCGCGGCGCAGAATTAGCAGCGCGGCGTCTTCCATTGCGATGACATTGGCCGAGCGGGGCTGCTCATCTATGAGGGATAATTCCCCAAAGTATTCTCCAACCTCGAGGAGCCCCAGTATTACTTCGCGACCGTCCTCCCCCAGCAGTACCACCTTCACCCGGCCACTTCGGACGACGTACAGAGAATCGCCCGGATCTTGTTCGAATACGATTACACTTCCTCGCGGAAAGGTCTTTTCCCGCGTGACGTCGGCGAAGCGCGCCAGTTGATCGGGAGTCAGCCCCTCGAACAGGGGAACGGTGGCGAGAAACTCGGCGGTGCTCATGGAGCGCCAACCTAGTGCGGCCCGGGGCCACTGTCAAACGGGTAACCTGTTGTGAGCTTGTCTTTTATGCGCGCGCCGGGGTATATTGATACTCGCGAAAAGACTGAGGAACCAAGACGTGCAAACCGACATCCATCCCGTATACGCCACCGCCACTGTTCGCTGTGCGTGCGGAAACACTTTTCAGACCCGCTCAACTCAGGCTGAAATTCATACCGACATTTGCTCCGACTGCCATCCGTTTTACACCGGTAAGCAAAAGCTGGTGGACACCGCTGGTCGTGTTGAGCGCTTCCGGCAGAAGTACAGGAAGGAGACGACCTGAGTCTTCGCGACCGGCTGCGCGAAGCGCTTGAGCGCGCCGCGCAGGTCGAAGCGGAGTTGTCGGACCCTCCCACTGCGCGAGATGCGCAACGGATGGCATCTCTCGGCAGGGAGCACCACAGGCTTTCAGCGGTAGTATCCGCGGCCGCAAAGCTGCACCGGCTCGAGGACGAACTTGCCCAGGCGCGCGAGCTGGTTGTTTCGGACGACGCTGAATTGGCGGCTGAAGCGCGTGCCGAGGTTGCGCGCGTCGAACTCGCCATCGAAGAAGTGGAACAGCAGCTGCTTCCCCTTCTGGTTCCCCACGATCCCCTCGACGAGCGCCCCGCGATTGTCGAAATCCGTGCGGGCACGGGCGGCGATGAAGCAGCGCTTTTCGCAGCGGAGCTTTTTCGCATGTACCAGCGCTACATAGAGTCGCGCCGCTGGCGCGTGGAATTGCTGTCGCTCTCCGATGGATCACTGGGCGGCACGAAAGAAGTCATTTTCAAAGTGCCGGCCAATGGTGCTTTTGGTGCACTGCGCTGGGAGTCCGGCGTGCATCGTGTGCAGCGGGTGCCGCGCACGGAAGCGCAGGGTCGCATTCACACCTCGGCTGCAACAGTGGCGGTTCTTCCGGAAGCAGAAGAAGTGGATGTGAAGATCGAGGACAAGGATATCCGCATCGATGTCTTCCGATCGTCGGGCCCCGGCGGTCAGAGCGTCAACACAACCGATTCCGCGGTGCGCATTACCCATTTGCCGACTGGACTTGTCGTCAGCCAGCAGGATCAGAAGTCACAGCTGCAGAACAAACTCAAGGCGATGGAAGTGCTGCGCGCGCGCCTTCTCGACAAGATGATCAGCGAGCAGGAAGCGGAGCGCTCCCGCATGCGCAAATCGCAGGTGCGCACTGGTGATCGTTCCGACAAGGTGCGCACATACAATTTTCCGCAGAATCGTGTCACTGATCATCGCATCGATCTCACCTTGCACGATCTCAGTGCGGTGATGGATGGCAAACTCGGCGGCCTGATAGATGCGCTGGCGATGGCCGATGTACAGGAGAAGCTGAACAATCCGGACAGACCGCATGGCTGAGCAGCGTGTCGCAAGTCGTATGAGCAATGTGTCCGCGCTGGTGCGCGAACTATCGGCGGAACTTGAAGGTGCCGGGATCGAGCAGGCAAAGGTTGAGGCGCGCGACATTGTTGCGGCTGTAGCGGGTGTGGGCCGGCTCTGGCCAGCGCTGAATGGAGGTGCTGATGTCTCCGCCGAAGTAAGCGATCGCGCGCGCGCCGCAGCCCTCCGACGAAAGCGTGGTGAACCGTTCGCGTATGCCGTAGGTAGGGCAGCGTTCCGGCATCTCACCTTGCATGTGGATGAGAGAGTGCTGATTCCGCGTCAGGAAACGGAACAACTTGTGGAGTTGGTTCTCTCCAGGTTGCGCAGCGCGAAGAGCGGAGTGGTTGCGGATATTGGGACAGGATCGGGAGCGATTGCACTGTCGCTTGCGACGGAGGGGCGGGGAATTGACAGCATCATCGCAACCGACATCTCGCGTGGTGCCCTCCAGGTTGCCGAGCGCAACGCGCAACTCGTGCTTGATGAGAAGTCGTGTCCGGTGGAGTTCAGGTGTGGTGACATGTTCTCCGTCATTCGCGAGACAGGGCTCTGCGCGGTAGTTTCGAATCCTCCCTACATTGCGTTCGATGAGGCGCGGTCGCTCCCTTCGAGCGTACGGAACTGGGAACCGCCCGAAGCGCTTTACAGCGACAGGCAGGGGATGCGCGCGGTGGCGCGGCTGGTGAAGGGAAGTGCGCGGGCGCTGGAAAGGGGCGGTTTGCTGGCCCTCGAGGTCGATTCCAACAGAGCTTCGATCGCTGCAGAGCTGGTGCTGACCAGTGGCTCGTTCCGCGACGTAAGCGTTGAGCTCGACCTCACCGGCCGTGAGAGATTTGTAATGGCGACGAAGACATGATCATACAGTCGTCATTCCGGCGAAAGCCGGAATCCATGGTAGAAGAAAAAATGGATTCCGCCCCGGCTTTCGCCGGGGTGACGTTTGTTGGCCGGAATGACAGGGTTGGACTAACTCAAGCACGGATCGAATAACAATGCTCGAAGAGCGGGCCAAGGAGCTCGGCAGGTTGATCGGCCAGAGCCAGGAATATCAGAATGTGAAGCGCGCCAACGATGCGCTTACGAATGACGCCGAGGCAATGCGGATTCTTGCGGAAATGGAGAAGATCCGCGGTGCAGCGCAGGAATCGATCGCCAGGGGCATGCAACCCGGCGAAGAGGTGGAGAAGCAGCTCGATGACCTGCTCTCCACTGTTCAGCACAACGCCGCCTATCAGAAAGTGCTTGTCGCGCAGGAGAATTTCGACAAGCTTATGGCGCGTGCGAACAGCTGGATTCTCGATGGGATCAGAAAGGGAGCAGCAAGCCCCATCATCACCCTGGGCTGAAGCGGGGGCCCCGTGGCGGACAGGGGACTGCTTGTCGTTTTCGAGGGGCCGGAAGGCGCCGGCAAGTCTACTCAGGTTGCGCGTGTTGCCGCTCACCTGCGAGCAGCAGAGACCCCTCACTCTGTCCTTCGGGAGCCGGGTGGCACCCGTCTGGGCGAAGAAATCCGCAGGTTGCTCCTGGACCCTCACGGCGAGATCGTGCCGGAGGCGGAATGCCTCCTTTTCCTGGCTTCGCGCTCGGAAGTCGTGCGAAGGGTGCTGCTCCCGGCCCTCGATGAGGGGAAGGTCGTAATCCTCGATCGCTTCTTTTTGTCGACTTATGCGTATCAAATAGGAGGGCGCGGCCTGTCGCACGATCTGGTGCGGTCCGCGAATGCCCTTGCAACGGGGGGACTGACGCCGGGTGTCACACTGTTATTGAGCATTGAACCAGAAGCGGGACTCGCGAGAGCGTCGCGCCGGGGAGCCCAGGATCGCATGGAGCTGACCGGATCCGACTTCCATGCGCGGGTGTCCGCTGCGTTCGCAATGTTCGCGACTCCCCAGTGGCAGAGGGAGCACCCCGAATGCGGAGAGATAGTGTCGTTTAATGCGGCCGCGTCTGAGGACGAGGTATTCAACTCAATAATGAACGTGCTTTCCAAACGCTGGCCCGCCCGGTTCGCTTCGGCATAATGGGACTGCGCACCAGTGCCGTTGTGGTTGTACTCGCCCTCGGGGTGCTATCCGGCACGTTACTGCTGTCGGATGGAATGCCCGGGCGCGACGTGCCCGTGGATCGCACTCATCTTCTCGGTCAGGTAATCGATCGCGTGGAGAAGAGCTACATCGATTCCACAACCGGCGGTGAACTCTATTCCTTTGCGATGATTGGGTTACTGCGCCGGCTGGGTGACCCACATGCCACCTACATTCCGGCCACACGGCTGGCGTTGCTGCGCGAGCGCACATCCGGAAACGGAGTGGGACCAGGGCTTGATATCGACGAGCGCGATGGATGGATTGTGGTTGTTTCGCCCCACGCAGGTTCACCGGCCGATCGCGCCGGCGTTCGCGCTGGAGACCGCATAATCCAGGTGAACGGAAGGCCTGCAATTGGACTATCTGCGGAAGAAGTGCGCTTGTTCATACTGGGGAATGCTGGGTCTACGGTGAATGTCACCGTCGAGAGAAGAGGAGTTGCTCAGCCCATCCCGTTCGCACTCGTTCGCGAGGCGCCCGCGGCAAAGCCGGTTCGCGCCGCGTTCATGCTGTCCAGTGCCGTGGGCTATGTGAAACTCAACAAGTTCTCCAGCGAAACCAACGACGCACTTGCAGCTGTGGTTGACAGCCTGGTCGCGCGACGCATGGAAACGCTCATAGTTGATTTGCGGGGAAATCCTGGTGGTTCGCCGGAAGACGGTGTGGGGCTGGCCGATCTTTTTCTGCCGGAGGGTAGCGCTCTTGCCTCGACGCGCGGAAGGCAGACGCCCGACGTGCAGAATTATCAGGACCGTACCGCAACGAAATGGGGTGGGGACAGCCTCGAATTGATTCTGCTGGTGGATGGTGGCACCGCAAACGGGTCGGAGATTGCAGCCGGAGCATTGCAGGATCTGGATCGCGCGCTCGTGATCGGGAGCTCCACCTATGGAAAGGCGAGCAGGCAGCAGCTCATCAGTCTCTCGAATGGTGGCGCGATCATGATCACCACGTCGCGCTGGTTCACACCTCTTGGCAGAAGCATTGAGCCGGCTGTGGCTCTTGCGCGCGGGCGCGGCGCCGGACGTGCTGATTCGACAAACCGTCCCGTGGAATTCAAGACGAAGTCCGGCCGCATTGTGCTCGGCGGCCCCGTGGGAGGTATAAGGCCCGACGTATCAGTGAAGATTCCGGCCGACGGAAACACAAAACTGTCGAGCGACTTCTATGCAGCCGTAAATGCTCGCGAAATAATGGAGCGCGATGCTTCCATACGAGTTGCGGTGTCACTCGCAAATCTGGCGCAGGGACAGATGGAACTGTTCAGTCGCGCGCTGGCCGCGGATTCGAGCCCTGATGACGAGGCTGGCCGTTAATTGTGGCGGTGACGCCGCGTGTGTTCGTGTTGGGAGCGGGACACGCGGGACGCGCCCTCGCGAGGGCGCTCGCTGACAATGGCGTTGAAGTAGCCGGTCTTCACGGGAGGCGCGCCGCTTCGTCCGGCCAAGCGATTTCAACGGGACCGTTGCCCGCCTCTCTCGCTTCCGCAGATGTAGTGCTGGTAACTGTTCGCGATTCGCAACTTGACGCCGCAATCGCTGAACTGCTTGCGGCGAATCTCAAGCCCGGTGCCACGGTATTGCACGCGAGCGGAAGCGCTGAACCGTCTGGTGTTGAAGAATTACGACGGCGAGGGTACGGAGCAGGCACTTTTCATCCTCTGGTGCCACTCAACACCGATTCGCGCGGCGCCGCGCAGTTGCAGCAGGGAGCATGGATCGGGATAGATGGTGATGACAAGGCGCGTGCAGTCGCCACCGGTCTTGCGGCAATTCTGGGCGCACAGGTGATGTCAATTCCCGGCGGAAAAAAATCTTCGTATCACGCGGCCGCGGTGTTGGCATCCAATTTCCCCAGTGTTCTTGCATATCTGGCCAAGCGGTTGCTCGCAGACGCGGGGGTGGAATCGTCCGAAGCAGCTGCTGCGGTGATTGCCCTGATGCACGCATCGGTGGACAATCTTCGCGGTCACGACCCTGAAGCTGCGCTAACGGGTCCGGTGGTGAGAGGTGATGCGGGCACTGTGCGCGCTCATTTGGATGTTCTGTCAAAGGGAAAGGACGGCGATGAAAAGATCCTGGCGGCATACGTTGCGCTCACCCGCGTGGCAATTGAGATGGCGCGACAGCAGGGAACGGACAGCAACGCTCTGCGCCAGATCGAGGAGGCATTATCGCGAGTGTAATTGCCCTCACACACACGCCGTCTCCGTCGATTGTGAATTGCGAATTGACATTTCTCGATCGCGAGCCAATCAGTTTTGCGCGAGCACTCGATCAACACGCGTCATACTGCCGTACTCTTGCCGAGTGTGGTGCGGCCGTGCAAACGCTGAATATGAACAACGGGATGCCCGACAGCGTTTTTGTCGAGGACACTGCCGTGGTGCTGGATGAAATTGCGGTACTGGCGTCCATGGGCGCAGAATCGCGCCGCGGCGAGCCTGCTGGAATTGCACCTGAGCTGGCGAAGTATCGCGAGGTGGTGCCCATCAAGTTGCCGGCACGGCTTGACGGTGGGGATGTCGTCGTGAGCGGTCGCAACATTCTCGTTGGTCTCACGGGTCGCACGGATGCGGCTGGCATCGATGCAATGCGCAGTATCGTGCAGCGTTGCGGATATTCAGTTCGTTCAGTGCGAGTGACCGGGTGCTTGCATCTAAAGTCTGCGTGCACCGCTTTGCCCGATGGCCGCTTACTCGTGAATCCTGGTTGGCTCGAGACGTCTGATCTTGATGGAATGTCGTGGGTTCCGATCGCAGCCGAGGAACCGTTCGCGGGTGATGTTGCCATCATCGGTCAAACTGTAATTGCGAGCGCCAGTTTTCCGCGCACCAACACGAGCATAGAGGCACTGGGTTTCCCGGTTCGCTCGGTCGATCTATCGGAGTTTGCGAAAGCGGAGGGCGGGGTAACTTGCCTCAGCCTCATTTTCGCCGCGCCCTAATGACGATGATTTGTCCTGGTTGTCCAGCTTGTCTCTCTACCGTCGCGTACTAGGTAGGAATCTCGATCTATTGCCAGAGTCACTGCGGCGCTTCCATGACTCTGCAGACGGAGGGCGCGCGGAGGGAGTCGTGCGGGTGGTGCGCGGAGACGGAATCATTCGGGGCGTGATTGCACGCGCGTTTGGGCTGCCGCCGAGTGCAAATAATGTTCCTGTGCGGGTAAATGTGACGCGTGATGGTGACCGCGAGCACTGGCTTCGCAACTTCGATGGACGCGATCTTCCCTCCATTCAATGGGAAGAGAATGGACTTCTGATAGAGCAGATCTCCGGGGCGCGATTTGCATTCAATCTCGTTCCAGACAGCAAGGGACTCACTTATGAGTTACGGAGAAGCTGGATGGGGCCGTTTCCAATTCCGCGTTTGCTCGCGCCGCGCGTGTTCACTACAACCATTGGATTCGAGGATGGTTGGCATCTCTCAATGCGCATGGAGTTGCCGCTGCTTGGACGGATGCTGGAGTACGGCGGCGATATTCGATGTCTCTCGTAACCGTAGTTGGTGGCGCTGGAGTTTTTGGCGCTCGAATAGCTGGGGCGCTAGCGAGCGGCAAGACTTGTGATGTGCGCATCGTAGGACGGAGTGAAGTGCGCGGTGGACCGGTTGCAAGAAAACTGGGTGCGCACTTCCACGCTGCTGACCTGCGCGACAGCGGCGCGCTGAGAGCCGCCATCAACGGATCGACAATTGTGATCCACGCGGCGGGACCCTTTCAGTCGCAGGACTATCACGTCGCAGAAGCGTGCCTCGAGACCGGTGCTCACTATCTCGATCTGGCTGATGGGAGAGAATTCGTTTCCGGAATAACTTTGCTCAACGAACGCGCACGAGCGCGCAATCTGCTCGTCACGTCGGGTGTGAGCTCCGCGCCGGCGATTACCTCTGCCATGGCGGCCGAAATCGCGGGGGAGTTTTCAGCAATCGATGAAATACTCATCGCGCTTAGCCCGGGGAATCAGAACCCGCGCGGCGATTCCACTATTGCCGCGGTGCTCAGCTATCTTGGGCGTCCAATCCGAGTGTGGGAGAACAGGTCGTGGTCGGACCGCCCTGGTTGGGGGGATGCGCAGGTGTTGTCCTTTCCGATGAAAGTTGGTCGGCGCAAGGTTTACAGCTGCGACGTGCCTGATCTCGAACTATTCCCGGCGTGCTATCCCGTCAGCACTGTGCGGTTCAAGGCCGGCCTTGAGTTGGGAATACTGAACGCCGCCCTTTCAGTATGCGCAATGTTCGCACGCCGGTTCAAAATGAACTTCGTGCCGCAGGCCAGCCTGTTCCGCAAAGTCTCGCTGCTTCTGTATCCGCTGGGATCGAAAAACGGTTCTCTCGCGTTATGGATGCGCGGCAGGAATCAGAGCGGCGCCGACATCGAGCACAGAATCGCAATCGTAACGGATAACGATGGTCCTGCGACGCCAAGCTCCGCAGCAATCGTTCTCACCCGCAGAATTCTGGCGAAAGGGCCGCCGGTCGTTGGTGCGGTTCCCTGTTTCGGATTGATCGAACTCGCCGACATCATGGCCTACCTGGAACCGCTCGGCATCTGGTGCGTGCGTGGAGACGCGAGCGGATGGTTCGCGGGATAGCTAGGGTGTCGAACTTCGACCGTGGATTTCTCGTTCGGCACCAGTAAGAATGGATTCCGGCTTCCGCCGGAATGACAAGGGCCCTAGCCGCCCTCGACCGTCACACCCCTCGGAACAGTGAACTTGAACTGGCTGGCATCGACGGGCACGTTCACTCTAAGGGTTGCGAATTTGATTCGGCGAACCGCCCCCGACGGATCCGTAAACTCGAACTGGCGGATGATTCCTGTCGCCTCTTCGATCCAAACGGTCGCGCGGCGAAACTCAGGCATCGGTTGCTTCGGCACAAGACCTACGGCCCGCGTCACCAGTCCGTCGACGGTTTGTCTGCCCGAATCGGACAGGGTGTATTTCGTGCGGGGCGAAGCGAGGAACACGCCGATCAGATTGATGTTCCCGACACCCGCACCCGGCTCGAACTTGCGGACCTTTCCGGGAACTGAGTTGGGGAAATACACCCACGTGAATTTACCATCCCCAATAAGCATGTCTCCCTTCGGTGCTGAGTAGCGCACGGAAAGAAGACTGGGAAACTGCTGCTGAAAATCGGCCGTGAGGTTGGATACAGTGCCCATGGCGCTGGTGTTGGTCTGCGCCATGGTGCCACGCGCCGTCTTGACGGTATCATAGGTCCGCACTGCCTTGTCGATAGCAGTGTTCATGTCCTGCGCGCCAACGTTCCGCGCCAGCGCGAGCGCACAAAACGCTACCGCAATTCCCAACTGGATTCGTCGCGCCGACTTGTGAACCATTTCTTCCTCGCCGCTGGTCAGTTTCGCATTTTCTCGCGCATCCAGAATGACGACCCTGGATTCCCGCTTACGCGGGAATGACGAGATTAGTTACTCGCCGCTATCCACTATCCGCTAGTAACTGAACCTACCCCAACGACACAGAAGCAGTTCCGGGCGTGGGAGCGACCTGCCTACCGATCACAGCCGCAATTGCACGTAACTCCTCTACCAGCCTGGTAAGCTGCTCGGGGTAGAGCGATTGTGCTCCGTCCGACAGCGCCCGGTCGGGCGTAGGATGCATTTCTACAAGAATTCCGTCCGCGCCTGCTGCAACCGCGGCCCGCGCCATTGGAATGACCTTTTCGCGCAGCCCAGTGCCATGGCTCGGGTCCGCGATGATTGGCAGATGCGAAAGCTTGTGAACAATGGGAATGGCGGTGAGGTCGAACATGTTGCGCGCGGCAGGATCAAAGCTGCGCACGCCCCGCTCGCACAGAATCACCTTGTCATTCCCCTCAGCCAGGATGTACTCGGCGCTCAATAACAAATCGTTGATCGTCGCGGCCATACCGCGTTTCAGCAGTACAGGCTTCCCGATTCTGCCTACAACCTTTAGCAGCGAATAATTCTGCATGTTACGCGCGCCGATCTGGATACAGTCGGCGAATTCCGCTACCAGCTTAGCACCTTCCTCATCCATGGCCTCGGTGACAATGGCGAGCCCAGTCTCACGTCGCGCAAGCGCGAGCAGCTCGAGCCCCTTTTTGCCGAGTCCCTGAAATGAATAGGGGGAGCTGCGCGGTTTGAACGCGCCACCGCGGAGCGCGCTCCCGCCCGACGCACGAACTGCACGTGCCGCGGTGACAATCTGATGCTCCGACTCAACGGAACATGGTCCGGCAATGACTACAACGCTGCTGCCGCCAATTGCCACTCCAGGTGCGATTGTAACCACGGTGTCATCGGCGCGCCATTCGCGCGAAACCTGTTTGTACGGATGCGTGACGTGTATCACCTCGGCAACCCCATTGAGCGCTTCGATCCTGGAGCTGTCCACACGACCGTCGTTGCCTACGAGGCCAACGGCGGTACGCTGGGCGCCGGGCATTGGCCGCGCCTGATATCCCATTTCTTCAATTGTCTTTACGACGCGATCGACTTCTTCCGGCGTCGCTCCATGTTGCATCACTACAAGCATCCTCAATCCTCTAGTTCAAACGTCCAGCCGTCGTGTGTGAGGTGGACAGGTCCATCATAACGCGCCGACACAATGCTTGCGACATCAATCCTGTCCAGCGGCGGATAAAAGTGTGTGAGCGCGAGTGCTGCAGGTTTTGCAAGAGCCGCGAGCTCTCCACACTGCTCCGGAGTCATGTGCACCGGCACCGCCATTTCCGCGGGCAATGAACATTCGCTGAGAAGCAGATCACACGAATGGGCCCACTCCGCTAGGGTGGGATCGAACGATGTATCGCCGGTATAAACGATCCGTCGCCGCCCCGCCTGGATGGAATATGCCACACTCTCCTCCGTATGTGGCACCTTGCGCGCCGTAATGGTCACCCCCGGGGCGAGTGTTATCGCATTTCCCGGGGCCAGCTCGCTGATATTCACGGGAAACCCCAGGACTCGCATCCCGTTGTCATACACCGCATCGAGGCGGTCGAACAGGCCGGCGAATCCCGGTGGCCCGATCAACTCTATCGGGGCCGAACGCGGTGGAAGTGCACCATAGCGCCACGCATACACAAGCGTGGGAATGTCGCTCACGTGGTCCGCGTGAAAATGGCTCACGAGAACATGTGTGATTGCCATCCAGTCGATTCCCAGATTGCTCATCCGGAAAACGGCGCCGCTGCCGCAGTCGAGCAGAATGCGAAGGTCGCCGGTTTCCACGAGATGCGCGGGACAGACGCGCGCCGGCGATGGTGCTCCGGTTCCGCTTCCGATCGTGGTTACCCGAAGCACAGGCGTTCCACGGACTGGCAGCTGGTGATTTTATGCATATGCTGTGTCGCAATTCGAGAGATCCGACATCGCCGTTTCCCGGACCTTATTGACAGATTTGCCAACGCACTGGCGGGCGATTCAGGTTCCGATTTTGTCCGCGTGCGCACCGTGCACCTCTGCTGGCAAATCTGTCAATGTGGTCCGGGAAACGGCGATGTCGGATCTCTCCTCCGATTCCCGGTGGCATCCCTACCCACGAAACACGATGTGCTTAACGAACTCGCGCCCGCCCGCGCGCATGCGCACCAGGTACACACCGGGGATCACGCGCCGGCCGTTGGAATCGGTTCCGTCCCATTTGAACTCTCCGGTGCAGCCGCTTTCAGGGCTCACGGCCCGCCCGTAGCGTCCCGGTTCCAGGAAGATCGCCATCATGCTGCCTTCTGGATACAAACGCCGCACGCGGTTGGTGCGGATGTCCAGAACATCGAGTGTCACCTGGGAGCGCTGTGCAAGATCGAACCAGATGCACGCGAACTGTACCACGGGAGACGGAAACGGGCTCGGGAATGGCTGATACAGGAGTGTCACCCGGGGAATGCTTTCATCCACAATCACGAATGAGGAGCTGCTCGTCACGCGTTCTGCGCTCTGGTCCTGCAGCCTGGCTGTCACCGCCCAGCGATACGATGTGTTGAACTCCAGAGGGAAGGGAACCGTGAACGTTGTGTCAGATGTAGTGCCACTGAATATCGCTGGTCCGCCCGCGGTGTTCGCGATGGAGAAATCATACGTCCACGGGCCGGGTGGAACTGAAACGCGCGCGCTGCTCCAGGTAAATGTTGGTTGCTGTTCGTCGAGGATTGCACCAGCCGGCGCATTCGGCGAAATGAGCGTGAGCCACCGGGGCACCATGCGGGGAGGCGAGGGAAAGGACATTATCAGAGTCCCCTCCGCTGTCCGCGCGTAGCTTCTGAAATACAACGTCGCGCCTGATGGGAGTGGTTTGGTGAGGCGGATTTCGGCGGTATCACTCGCGAGCACAGAAGTGTCAAGAACGAAATTGTCCAGAACCAGCGAGGATGTTGACGCCCTTACCCCCAGTGCCACAGGAGGGCTGTCATCGAGGGCTAGTTGGGTGCGGATGCTGATGGCAGGTGTGATGCTGTTGAGCACGGGATTGTCGAGTCCCAGCAACTCCACGGTGAGAAGTGGTGGTGGTTCGCCACCGCGGTGCTCCACCGGTCCAAAATGGTGCGCCACCAGCAACGGTAGGAGCACCACGCAGTGCTCTCTGCGCATTTCAGGGGGAGCTCGGGAGCTCAGCTCGCGTCAGGCCGCTTCATTCTCTCGCGCCTGGCCGTCCATCCTGACGCTCACGAGAGATGAGACACCGGGTTCCTGCATGGTCACGCCGTATACCGCATCCGCCGCTTCCGTTGTGGTACGCGGATTATGGGTGATCACGATGAACTGTGTCTTGTCCTTGAATTCGTTCAGCATGTGCACGAAGCGCCCGATGTTCTGATCGTCGAGTGGCGCATCGACCTCATCGAGCAGACAGAACGGACTGGGCTTCGTAAGAAAAATTCCGAACAGCAGTGACAGCGCTACAAGGGCGCGCTCCCCACTCGAGAGCAGGTGAATACGCTGCGTGCGCTTGCCGCGGGGTGACGCGTGAATCTCGATATCGCAATCCAGCGGCGCTTCGGGATTCTCCAGCTTGATGTCGCATTCTCCACCGCCAAAGAGGGTCATGAAAATCTGGCGGAAATTCTCTCGCACGCGCGAGAACGTCTCCATGAAAAGCTCGCGCGCGGTGGAATCGATCTCCTTGATCGCCAGTTGCAGCGAACCACGCGCATCGGCGAGGTCAGCACGCTGCGCGATGAGAAATTCCACTCGCTTTGTTTCCTCCGCGTGCTCTTCGATAGCGAAGGGGTTCACGGGTCCCAGCTGTTCCAGCTGTTCGCGCAGCGCCATGGTTTCGGCGCGCAGCTCCTCGTCGCCAATGTCAGGTTGCTCGCATGTGGCGAGCATTTCCTGAAGGGGACGACGCCATTCGGCCTCCAGACGTTCCCTTATTGCGGATCGGCGTCCCTGCAGATCGGTAAGACGCAACTCCGACTGGTGCAATTCGTCGCCCAGCTCAATCGTACGCCTGCGCAATCGGTCGAGGTTGTGCTCCGCGGCGCTCAGTGCGGCATCCGCGTTCACGACGGCCTGCTCGCCGGCCGCGAGTCGCGACTGGGCATCGTGCAGCGACGCGTGTCTGCTGTCGATCTGCAACTGCCAATCGGCCATCTGTTCCGCAAGTCTGGCATCATCGGTAGACAGATCATTGAGTTCGTGCAGCAGTGACGAAATGCGCACGGATGCAGCCGACATCTCTTCTTCGAGCCGGCGTTCGCGGTCGGTTGCCACTTGAAGACGGGCGTCGAGCTGCGCCACTTCTATCTGGCGGGTGGATCTTGCCTCGCGCGATTCATCCAGCGCGCGCTGCGATGTTGCCAGGGCATCGCGTTCGGAACTGATGCGGTGGCTGAGGCTCGCTTCGAGGTCGGCGACGACTGTAATAGTCTCGCTCATCTCGCGTTCTCGCTCCACCAGCGCGCCCTGCACGACAAGGCTGCGCTCTACCTGCGCCTCGATGTCTGCCAGTTCACGCTCAATGCGGTCACCGCGTCGCGAGGAATCCACGAGTCGCTCCTCAGCGGTGCGCAGCGCGCGCGCGGCTTCCGAAGCTGCTTGCGTACATACCGAATCGGCGCTCTCACAACGTGTGGCCTCTGTATGCGCCACGTTGGCCGCCTCGACAGCGACCTGTCGCGTACGCGATGCATGCGCGAGTTGTTCACGCAAGGAGGTGAGTTCCGCGCGCCTCCGCAGCGGACCGGGACCACCCGGCGCTCCGGGAAGCCACACGGCGCCGCGATCGTCCACAAAAGCATCGCCGCCCTGCGCACCTCGAACGGAACCCAGAAGTGCCTTCACCCATCTCTGCGCGCTATCGGTCGCAGACACCCGGGCGCCCAGAGTGCCAACCAGAGTTGGACCGTCAGCCACCGGAGCGGAATCGAGCGGAAGAAGCACGAGAGGACCAGGTGATTTTTTCTGGTGCCACTGCCGAATGGCTTCTGTTGCGGCTGCATCGCGCACCAGAACCGCGTGCACCATGGGACCGAGAAAACTCTCGACATCGAGTGCGGATTCGGCGCTTGCCATGATGAAATCCGAAATGGGGCCGAGTATCGCGCCATCGCCAAAGTCTGCGCGCTCCTTGAGCAGAGCCGCGGCTGCGGGCGCGAGTCCCACTCTCTCGCGCTCCAGCGACTCCAGCGCTGAGACGCGCCCTTCGAGGGCAGCAAGCGCCTCATCGGCACGAAAAAGCGTGGCCCGCGCATCGCTTTCTTTGTCCTTCGACTTGCCCGCCGCGGCGCGGGCGCTCTCCAGTTCCGCGCCAGCCTTGCGTGCCTTTTCGTGCGCCTCCTGCAGTCCGTCCTTCGCGGCCGCGCGCTCGCGTCGCGATTCTGCGGCGCTGTGTGCAAGCTGTTCCTTTTCCGCGGCGAGCGACTGCATCCTTGCAGCGAGTTCGGTCACCTCACGATTGGCACCCTCGCGCTCCAGTTCCACCCGGTGCATGTTGGCGCGCGCCTGGCGTGCTTCCTCCTCCACAAGCTCGAGCGCCGCGCGTGCCGCCGCGACGGATTCGCGCTGTACATCTTCAGCGGAACCCATTCGATGCAACTCCTCGCCGGCCCGCGAAAGTTCGCGCTGCAGCCGAACACGATCTGTAACTGCCTGGTCGCGCTCATTGCTCAGCCGCCCGCCGTACGCTTCACCTTCGCGGCGTTCACCTTCGGCGCGCTCGCGACGGGATCGCGAATTGCGCTGCCTCTCCTCGGCTACGGCGATCTCGCTTTGCAGATGCAGCAGCGATTCACGCAGCGAGGACTCCAGTCGCGCCAGTTCTCCGCGGTGCGATTCGGCAGTGCTGCGTGCCGTGTAGCGCTCGTCACGCTCACGTTCGGCCCCATGTTCGGAGGCCGACGCATCGGGCGATTCTGTTCGAAGTACGACGACCCGGTCTTCGAGTGTGGCGAGTTCTTCCTTCCACGCGGCCATCTCGCGCGCCGCCAGCGCGATTTCCACAATGAAGCGCCTTGCATTGAGCTTGGCGTGCCGCTCGGCTTTGCCGCGCTGTCGCGCCAGCGACCTGACCTGGCTCTGAACTTCACCAATGAGATCATCCACGCGCGAGATGTCGAGATTTGTTTCTTCCAGACGGCGCTCGGTGCTGCGCCGGCGGTCGCGGTAGAGACCTACTCCTGCGGCTTCCTCGAATAGCTCGCGCCTGTCATCGGGACGATCTGAAAGCAGCGCGTCGATCATGCGGGCTTCAATCACCACACCCGCGTCCGCGCCCAGTCCTGTTCCGCGCATCAGGTCGTGGATATCACGAAGCCTGCAGGACGATCCATTGAGCAGATACTCACTCTCGCCGGAGCGCGACAGTCGTCGCGTGATGACAACCTCGCGGAACGCCACGGGGAGAGTGCCATCGTCATTCTCGAAGTGCAGTGAAACATCGGCGACATTCACCTGACGGCGTGCCGATGAGCCCTGAAAAATGACTTCCTCCATCTTGGCGCCGCGTAACAACCGCGCCCGCTGTTCTCCCAGCACCCAGCGAACCGCATCCGACACGTTGGACTTGCCGCAACCGTTTGGCCCGACAATCGCCGTGACTCCCGGCTCGAAAATCATCTGCGTCGGATCCGCGAAGGACTTGAAGCCGTTGAGTTCGAGTTTGGTCAGGCGCACCGGTTGTTATCTCCCTGTTCTATAGACAAGTCTCGACGGAATGCCCTTCCTGGCACAGAGCTCTCCAAAGTGTGACGCATCCTCCAATCTCTCGAATCCACCTGCGTAGATGATCAGCGATCCGTCCGTTTGCGCAAGAAGATAAGCCGGAATACCGAGAGAAATGTAGCGTGCAAGATCGCTGGCGGCGGCTGCCTCCGCATTCGGCGGATGGATCGCGAGCCTTAGCGCAAGGGGAAGTTCCTTTACGCGGTCTCCGTCGGCCATCGGAATGGCGCGCGAACGCAATTCACCCTGTAGTGAGTCGGCGCTTTCGCGGGTGCGAAATGCCCCCGCGAATACTCTGAACCACGACTCGCCATCGGTGTTCACCACATGTGAGATTGTGCTTCCCGGAATCTCACGCAACTCGGCGAGACGCATGTCTGCCCCCGCTCTGGTATTCAGAACCGCGATTTCGACTGCGTACCTCGCAGCCTCTGGCGCATCCTGTGGATTGAGAATGGCGGCTGGGGGCGGAGCGCTCACCGGAGTTGTGACCGGTGTGTTTTCCGGTGCTGGTTTTCCCATGATGCGCGCAATGCGCTGCGACTGGCTCAGCAGCAGAGTAATCGCGCCGATTGTGGCGAGCGCCAGAACCATGGCAACGGGCCAGCGCTGCACCGAACGCCAAAGTGATGATTCAGCGCCCTTGCCCACCGTGGTGATGTTCGGCACGGGAGTTACACGCGGTGCGCGCGCTCTTTCCCTTGCACGCGGAGCGGTGAGATTGACGTTGCCGACAATCCCGGCCAGTGAAGCTGCCTGCGCATCCCCAACAGTGATCACACCATCGGCGCGTTGCGAGAGATGCTCCAGTCCTGGTGTTCCAGTGTGACATGGGAGTACCAGCAGAGCGCCGACATTCCGGAAGGAGGCAAATATTGAATCCCAGCGACTGGCCAGCAGAAGCGATTCCCGCGCAATGTCGTCCGTGCCGCTCTTGATGAGCTGCAGCGTGGGGTTGCCTTCCACAGGTGTTCTCAATCGCGCGAGCGACACTCCGAAAGTCAGATGGTCCGAAATGCCGTGGGGGTCTTCGTTCGACGTCAGTCGTTCGATTTCGGGCAGGTCACCCCAGATATCGGCGACCGTTACTGCGCGGCGTGCGCTCTCTTCACGCGCGATCCCCAGTGCCACGTGGGCCGTGGCTACGGCGTCGGTTCCTGCTACGAGGACAACGCTGAGGTTCTGAACGAGCGCGGCAGAACGTCGTCCCTCGGCTTCCCAGGCATTATTCGACCCGGCCAACGGCTCATGATTCAC
The DNA here is from genome assembly GCA_964556695.1 of uncultured Gemmatimonadales bacterium. Lineage (GTDB taxonomy): Bacteria > Gemmatimonadota > Gemmatimonadetes > Gemmatimonadales > Gemmatimonadaceae > CAZKXZ01. Next base: position 22,351 of record CAZKXZ010000044.1, on the reverse strand, counting down.
GGCGGTCCTGGATATACCCAATATGAAACTCCTGATGCGCGCCCCGCGGACTCGGCTTCCTCTCGCGACTGGTACGGTCCCAGTACCACGCGGAAGATGGGTGTCGCATCAATGAACGCTTCGACAACTCGCGCGGTCTGGCCGCGCACTCTGATAGTTCGCGCCAGCTTTGTAGCCGCGCTGTCACTGCGCAGCACTGCGAACGAAACTGTGAAAATACTGCGCGCAGGCGGCCGCGCCACAGCCGATTCGGCACGCGCGATTGAGTCTGCTCTGCGAGCGGCCTGCGCAGCAGCTCGGACGCTGTCATCGATATCTACCTGCCGTTGTCTGGGAAGCTCGAAGGCATTGTGATCGACGAACACCCCGGGAAAGTTCACCGGTGCGGCCTCCATTCCAGCTGCTCTCGGTCTGAACCCGTTCCATGAAAAGAAATACCAGAAGTCGCTGGCGCCGCCTGCAACGGTCTTCTTCGCTGCCAGTGTAATCGGATCGAGAAACCGCACGTCGCGTCCCCTGACTGTCACCACACTTCCGTCCCAGGCAATGTACGGCAGGTCGGCGCGCCAGTCTGTCTCCACAACTCGCACATAGTTGTGATTGGACAGCGCCACGATCCACGCCGTGTCCGCGCTGAATGAGCCGGCGAGCAGAAATCGTCCCAGCGGATCCATGCGTACCGTTCGCACCTTGCCGGGAAAACGAACACTTCCGGCAATCTTGCCGTCATAGCGGTCGAAGATGTACACACGATTGGAAGAATCTCCGACGATGAACACCTGGTTACCACTGGGCGTGGGAACGAGCTCGGTCACGCCTCCGACAATGCGCACTTTCGAAGTTTGCTTGAGGTCTTTCGTCGCGATTCCCACAATGGCGCGCGGCAGCGAGAGATACAGGCGGTCACCGGTCGGAGACCGGAACGCTGCTCCGGTTTTCTCCAGCTTGAGCGAGTCTGTGGGTTGTTTGTCGGGAGGATAGAGACGCCATACCATTGTGCTGCTGTCATTCGCACCCACAACCAGCAACGAGCCATTCTGCAGTGGGAATACATCGCGCGCCGGCAGCGACGGCTCGAAGTTCCATGCTGCCGGTTGCGCTCCGCCCCAGATTGCCGAAGGTGTGCTTCGCCCAACAGCCCCGCTCTGCGAAATCCCGTAGACGTTCCATCCGTCCACCGTCGACAGCTTCGTCAGTCTCAGTTGTGTCGCGGGCGACACAGCTCCGAGCCGGAAATCGAGCGATCGCGCAATTCCACGGCTGTCAGAGTAGAGAAGCGACCCCGCTTCCACATCGAACGACAGAACTCTCGTTATTGACGGGACGCTCCCAGCGGAAGACCACAAGGTCGAATCGAGAGACGGATACCTCAATACGCGCCCACGACCACCAGTGCGTGGAACCCGAAGGGCCAGGAGGTCGACACCGGTCGGTGCTCCCGCCGCGAGTGCCTCGGCAGCCGGAAGGTCAGAGTACCCCACCGCACCGTCACATGCCGCTATCAGGAGGGCAGCAATCAGGATTATCCTCACTCGACAAAGGTAGGTCGGTAGGGGCACGGCGGGAGGGGGCGTGGGAGGCACGCAACAAAGCTAGGGGAGAGGGGAGCGGGTACTGGTGTGCCAGCTCACAAAAACTGATCAAATGAACAAATGAACAAATTAACAAATGATCAAGTGATGGAGATCCGAGATCGCCATCACCTGATCACTTGATCACTTGATCATTTGATCATTTGATCATTTGTTCATTTGATCAGTTTTCAAAAGCTCTGCCCGATCGAAAACGTCCAAAACCCCTTGCGCCGCGCCAGGTCAAGCGGAATTGCGTAATCCCAGCGAAGCAGAGCCAGGCCGTAGAGATTCAGCCGCACTCCATACCCGTAGCTGCGCAGTGGATAGCGCGTCGACTCCTGATCCTCTGGAGCCACACGCGAGAAAAACGCTGTCTTGTCGCCACTGCTCCATGCCATGCCGACATCATAGAACACCAGGCCATCCACGGGCGGCAACGAAATCGGAAGGATACCCAGGCTGAAAGAACGTATCAGCGGGAAACGCAGTTCGGCGTTGGCCACAGCGACACGACTGCCCAGCAGCCTTGATGACTCACAATTGGGATTGCCGATGTCCGCGAAGGTGCAACCCTGATTGTAGGTACCGCGGCTGTATCCGCGAAGAATTGATGGATTGCCGATGTATGAAGGGAGCACGGACTCATCTCGTCCGACCGAGATCTTCGTTTGAAATCGAGTCGCAATCGTCAGGAAGTTGAAGATCACGGGCTCGTATCTGCGCGCGTCCAGCAGGTAGCTGATCCATCGCAGTCCGCCAATCGCGGGCTGGATCTGGGCACGAACACGCGATCCCATGATCGGTCCCGTGTATCCAAAGAGCGTGTTGTCGTGCACCCAGGCCATCATCGGCTGGACGAAGCTGACGCCGGGCTGGCTCTGTGTCTCGTCGATGTACCACTCACCCACGAGATTGCGCGTTATCAGGTACTCGCGCGAGAGAATCAAGGTGGCACGATCCACATGACTGTAGTTGAGACCCATCTCCAGCCTGTCGAATCGGTTGAACGGGTACTGCGCTACCGAGAATGCGCTTCGGAAGATGTACCGCGTGAACGCTTCACGTTCCAGCGCAACACCGCCACCAAGGTCAGTAAAGCCACGTCCCGAAAAGTAGAAATAAGGCTCCTGGGACAGACCGGCCATGTATTGAAAACGCTTCCTGACGTTGGAGTACGCGGAGTAGAACTGCGCTTCGCTCAACCGGCCATTCAGTCCACCGGCCAGAGCCAGCTGCTGATCGCCGAGCAGGTCGCTCAGAATGAGAACGCTTTGTCCGTACACGCCCTGCCCGAAATTGTCAGGCTGATATCCGATCGAAGGCCGCGACAGGAACTCGGGCTCCAGCACTCCCTTGTATTTCCGGCTTTTGAACTTGGTGGTGTCGGGGAGCGCGTAATTGGCGCTGTCGAGAAGTGCGGCAATCGATATTGGCGCTGCCCGCTCTCTCGACGCTTCGGCAACCTGTCCCGATGGGCGCAGTATGGAGCCGCGGTAGAATGACATCGTCATTGAATCGATCGTGCTTGTCTCAACCGGCACAACCAACCGCATGGTGGTGTCAGGATTGCCACTGCTGATGCTGTTGCTGCTGGCGACGATTATGCGGGAGTCGTCACGGAAGGGAAGCTTTTTGAGGCGGCGCGGATTCGCCGTCGACCAAACGGTGTAGTCGCCATCATCGAAGTAGGTGAAGGCGAGCAGGTCGGCACCTTTCGACCATGTCAACGCGGGGCTGTACTCCGTAATGGCGGAAACAGACCCCACCACGTTTGTCAGCTGATAGTGCTCCTTGACATCAAGATCATAGAGGAAGAGGTTCGCGGTTCCCGTGCGGTCGCTGATGAATGCAACCGACCTTCCATCAGGCGCCCAGACCGGATTGATGTTCAACCCGCCCTGTGCCGGAATGATATCAACCTGCCTGGTATCCAGATTCAGAATCGAAATCTTCCACTTGTCGAACTTGAGGAATTCGAGGTTCGTGGCAGGAGATCTTTCGCTTGCGAACGCGATGTGCTTGCCATCCGGCGACCAGGAAGGCTGCAGATCACCGTATTCGTCATTGGTGAGGCGCTCGAATCCGGTGTCGTCGACATTGACTGCGTAGAGGTCCGATGTCCCGCCGAGACTGCCGGAGAAAACGATTCGCTTGCCATCCGGTGAGAATGAAGGGCTCATGACCACATCGAGCCCCGGGAGATCGAAGCGGTGAACTGTCTTGTTCTTGTCTACATCGAGGAGATAGAGCACATCACGCCCTTCGCGCTGTGCGGTGAAGGCGAGATGCTTTCCGTCCGGCGAGAATCCACTTTGTGAGTAGAGAAGCCGGAGCTCCTCGAAATTGGGATCGAGAACGCTCTTGACCAGGCGCTTGATTCTCTTTCCCGTCTCGGCATTTCCCAGCCAGAGGTCGATGAACACTTCGCCCCGGGCCACGCTGCCACGCGACAGAAACGCGATGCGCTTGCCATCGTCGGAGAGTGCTGGTGCCAGAAAGATCTGCGATGCGCCGCCGCTGCGACGTGTGCTCAACAACTCGCCGGCAAACTTGCGCGGGCGCTCACGTTCGGGGAGGTCGGGGAGATGCTTGGATTGCATCGCCTCCTGCCATTCGTCGCCGAGGTCATCAAGAGTTATTCCCAGCTCTCTCTCGAATGCGCGCTCAATGCCCGAGGTAGTGACCGCCTGCATGATCCGGCCGATGGATTCGTCGCCCCATTTTGCGCCAACGTATTCCCAGATGGCCTCGCCGAAGCGGTAGGGGAAGAAGTCGTTGGGATTCTCAAGCTGCTTCATGGTGGGCAGGCGACCGTTCACTGCGGCATCGCGCATCCAGGCATCGGTCAGTGGATGGTCGCCTCCCAGTGCCAGGTACTCCGCCATTCCTTCAATGAACCAGAGCGGCGGGTTGGACGCCTGAAGGAGCGCGAGTCCGCCGCCGGCACGACCGCGTGCGTAGATGTCATACTGGAATGAGTGCACAAGCTCGTGCGTGAGCACCCGTTCGAAACTGTGATAGTCGCCGGTGAATGGGATGAGGACACGATGCCTCACCCCTTCGGTGACGCCACCGGTGCCTTCGCCCAGATCGCCGGTGACATGGTTTTGACCAAAGTGACCGCGCGAGGAGAAGAGGATCAGCGGTTTCTTTTCGCGAAACTGGTGGCCGAGGACACGAGAGAGACGCGCATAGGCTCGCTCAGCCATCTGCGCCGCATCGAGCGCTGCCTGGCGCATTTCGGGATAGTAGTGGACGAGGAAGTGCTCAGTCTCAAAAACCTGCCAGTCGAATGTTTCGTACTGGACCTGGTTCTGTCCGAAGTACATTTGAGCCCCCACTGTGGCAGGGGGCGCTGCGACGGCAATGGCTATCGCGACCGGCAGGCAGAGTTTCCACGTTCTCACGGCGTTACTCCTTACGCGCCCGTGCGGACGACGTCAGCGTCGCCCCACAAGCGTTCCAATTGATAAAACTGCCTAAGTGCAGGGTGGAAGATGTGCACGACGAAATCCACATAGTCGAGCAGCACCCAGCGCCCCTGGGTAAGTCCCTCAACGTGATGCGCGCGCACTCCCGATTTTGCGAGGGAATCGCGCACTTGCTCCGCGACGGACCGCACGTGTGTGTCTGAGGTACCGCTGGCAATCACGAAGTAGTCCGTCATGTCGGTGACCCGGGACAGGTCCAGCACGACAACCTCATTGGCCTTGCCGTCGACGCAGGACTCCGCGGCTCGCAAGGCGAGGGAGTGGATGGACTTCTTTTTGCCAGTTTCTTCAGCCATTCGGAGCGGGTTCGGAACTCACTTTGAACTCACGGACCGTCCGAAAGTTCCACGGGCAACAATGCCCGTTATCCCAAGAAAGCGGAGGGGGGCGGGAAGGTCAAGCGCTCGAGTGAGGGTGTGGCGTTTGTGGTGACCCTTTCGGCTGCGATTCCCGAGAAAACATGGGCTCCGGCATTTTTAACCACAGAGGTCACAGAGGTCACAGAGGAGACTACTCTGTGACCTCTGTGACCTCTGTGGTTAAAAAAGCCGGAACCGGAATGGCGCCCAGGTTACTGTTTAATAACCCAAACCTTCACTTCCGGCTTCACATCAGCATGCAGCCGAATCGGCACACGGTACACTCCCAACGCCTTGATCGGCTCATGCAAATCGATCTGCCGCTTTTCTATGGAAAAGCCCTGAGCGACTAGTTGGTCCATGATGTCCGACGAGGTTATTGACCCGAAAAGCTTCCCCTCTTCTCCCACTCTCGCGGAGAAGGTCAAAGAAACTTCCTCGAGTCGGTTCGCAATCTGCTGTGCGCTCTCGCGCCGGCGCCCTTCGGCCGCCTGCAGTCGCTCCTTTTCCTGAGCGATGCGCTTCAGGTTGCCGGTGGTGGCCTCGTATGCCAGCCCTCTGGGAAGAAGGTAATTGCGCGCGAAACCATTCGAGACCTTCACCAGATCGCCGGGCTGACCGACATTCTCGATTTGCTGCCTGAGTATCACTTCCATCGCTGCTCCCTTGTCATGTTGCTGTCTGCGGTCGCTGCCGCCAATCAACCCATGTATCGCCTACTCCAAGACCCACCAGAACCGCCGCGGCATACGCTGGCACTGCTACGAAAAAAACGATCACAACTACGCTGACCCAACGGGGCCGTTTCTTAAGTGCCCAGACTACTACTCCAAGTCCCCGCACCACATAAAGCCCGCCGAAAAAAACCAGCAGCATCCACCCAACCGGTTTCAGGCCCGCCAGTGACGGCAATACCAGCATAGTGATGCCCAGCAGAAGTCCCCAGATAAACTGGTCGTCGAAACGAAAATCTCCAAGTGCGCCCAGCGGTTCCCCGATTCGGGTTCTGCTCAGACGATGAAACAACGACCACCCTACAGCCAGCGCGGCCAGTGACTGCAGCGCCAGAAGCGCTGGAAAGACTGACGCGGCACTCAGCGCCATATTCTGCAACTGCTCCGGTACATCCTTCGCAAAGCTTGCGAACATCGGGTTTTCTTCTGCCAGTCGTCGCAGCTGGCTACTCTGGCTCAGCTGCGCCTGATAAGCATCCACAAATTCCTGGTTCCGCGCGATGAACTCCCTGAGCATCACGTCCGCGATTTCCTGCGCCGTAACTTCCAGGACGAGTACAACTCCCACGCCAATCGACAGAGCCAGCCCTACTGCTCCCAATGCCCGGTAAAAGAATCGCCATCCCGGCATCAGAACGCTTACAATTCCGAAACTCGCCGCCAGAAGCAGCGCCCAGCCTCGTGCTATCCGGTCGAAATGTGGGACCGCTGTCTGGTCGGTAATGCTCAGAACCCACACAGCGAGCACTCCCCAGATGATTGCCAGGCTCAAGCGACCGCCTGACCACCATCCTACCAGCGAACAAACCGCGAGCGCAGGTGTGATGAGAAGCAGCGCCTGCTCTATCGGAACCAACACTCGCAACGGTGGCACAAGCGGTACTGCGCACATCACCACAAGCGCGGCAATGGTACCCGCCCATCTCTGCTCCCGCTGCGTTTCTTCCCCAACCCCAGCGGAGGGCTGCGTCATTTCTATTGCTGATGTCCCTTTATGTATGGAAGCAGAGCGAGGTAGCGCGCACGCTTGATCGATGAGGCAAGCTGCCTCTGATGGCGAGCGCATACTCCGCTCAAACGACTGGGCAGAATCTTGCCGTGGTCAGTGATGAAGCGGCCGAGCGCTCTGTCATCCTTGTAATCGATGAAATGGACGCGCGACTCGCAGAAAGGGCAGGTTTTTGTATGGCGTCTCATGGGTTAATCCTCATCGTCGTCGTCGTCGTCACGGCGGCGTCCGGCCATCAGGTCTTCGTCGCTCATTTCGGGCGCGCCAACTTCGTGTTCGTGGAGTGTGATCAGATAACGCACTACGCTGTCATCAAGGCGCAGTGCACGCTCGAACTCGGGCAGGACCTTGGGATCGATGCCGAAGCGCGCAATCACGTAGTAGGCGCTTTCGCGGGGACCGATCTTGTAGGCCAGCTGTCGCCGTCCCCAGTGATCGACTTCCATGTTTTCGGTGGTGCCGAGCAACGCGTGAAAATGCGTCAGCTTTTCGGCAATGGCGGTGTCTTCGAGGGTTGAGTCGAAGATGTACACCGCCTCGTATGGTCGAGGCATAGTTGGCAGACCTCCCTTTGGTCGTCAGCCGCCCCCTTCTGGTTGCCAGTGAAGGAGGAGGGGAAATGTTGTGAGCTGGAAAGCTAGACCCGGGCGACGTCCCGGGCAATGCAACTGATGCTTCGCGGTTACAGTGGTGTAACAATTCCGTCATGCTTGTATTGGTTGTCCTGCTCCATACTCGACAAAAAGGAATCATTTGAAGCGTCCGCATTTCCTTGCCATTCTCGCGATATTGGGCGTTGTGTCGACTTGGAGTTGCGGCGGCAAGGACCCCGTTGCACCGGTCGTGGTCGGTTCCGTCAGTCTCTCGCATCAAACAGCAGTCATCGTTCCTGGGGCGACGCTCACCCTGGTCGCGACTGTTCGGGACACTGCCGGCCTGACCATCACGCGAACTGTGAGCTGGTCGACGTCGGACAACTCTCGGGCGGGCGTTACTTCAGGTGGTGTAGTTAGCGGCGTTGCCGCAGGATCGGCGACAATCACGGCAACAATCGAAGGCCACTCTGCGCAGCTGCAAATCACGATCAAAGAAGGTGGCGTGATCGGTGTTGCCGGCGGATCGATAACCGCGCTCGGCGGTCGCGTCCAACTGATAGTTCCGCAGGGGGCGGTGAGTTCTCCCGTCATGGTAACTGTGGAAGAGGGCACGAGTCCGCCTGCTGATGTGCGACTCTTACCGGGAAGTGCAATCGAACTTGGTCCCACCGGTCAGACATTTACGGCACCCGTACAGCTGCGCATGCGCTACGAGCTCAGTCAACTCCCGCCAGGTGCATCGGAACAACAACTGCGAATCCATCGTGCGGCTGGTGGCGCGTGGCAACTCGTTTCTGGCGGTCAGGCCGATGCTGGTACGAGAACGGTGACCGCGAGCCTCACCAGCTTCAGCCAGTATGCAATTCTTTCCGGTCAGCCGCCTGCAATAGCTCTCTCAACTGCGAGTCTCAATTTCACCGCGACTCAAGGTGGTGCGAATCCAGCGAGCCAGTTCCTGAACGTCACTAATAGCGGTGCCGGAATCCTTTCAGGACTGACAGTGGGAAACGTTGTCTATGGTCCAGGCGCAAGCGGGTGGTTGCAGCCGCCTGATTTGAGCACAACGACAGCAAATCCTTCGTCCACGCTCACAGTGCAGCCAATTACCGGCGCGCTCGCCGGTGGAACATACACGGCGACGATCCCGATTCTGTCGAGCGTGGCGACCAACAGCCCGCAGAATGTGACAGTGACCTTCACAGTAACCTCTGGACCTGATCTTGTGCTGGATGTCATGACGGCGCCCGCTGCAGGCGCCATCGGTAGCACAATCTCCGTGCTGACGACCGTACGAAACCAGGGAACAGCAGCCGCAGGACCGTTCAGGGTCGGCTTCTATTACTCCCTGGATGCAACGATCACCACGGCAGACGTGTTCTCTGGATTTGCGTGCACTTACGCAGCAGGACTTGCTGTGAACACGATGAGCGATTGCAGCGGTCCAATTCCTGTGCCTGCGAGTTTGCCGCCCGGCACGTACGTTGTCGGTGCAATTGCGGATGATCTCTTGCAGAGCGCGGAAATCAACGAGAGCAACAACACGCGGGCCGCAACCAACACGACCACGCTCGCGGTTCTACCCGATCTTGTTCTGGATGTGGTGACTGCTCCTGCGTCGGGAGCAACTGGCGGCACAATCCCGGTGTCGGCCACCGTGCGCAATCAGGGAACAGTTGGGACCACAGTTTTCCGGGTCGCCTTTTATTACTCGACGGACGCGACGATCACGACGAGCGATTTCTTCTCGGGTGCCGCATGCACGTACGCATCGGGACTCCCCGCCAACAGCTTCAGCAATTGCGCCGGGTCGATTCCAGTGCCGAGCGCGTTGCCCCCGGGCACTTATTTCGTCGGCGCGATCGCGGACGACATCGCTCAGGTCAACGAGAGTAACGAGGGCAATAATTCGCGAGCGGCGGCCACCACTACAGTAATCTCGAACCTTCCGGACTTTGTCATCGATGTGGTCACTGCTCCTTCGCTGGGTCTTGTCGGCGGGACAATTTCCGTGTCGGCGACGCTACGCAACCAGGGATCTGCGACGACTGCAGCGTTCCGCGTGGGCCTGTACTACTCGACCGATGCGACAATCACCACCGCGGATACGTTTTCTGGTGCCGCCTGCATGTATGCGACGGGGCTGGCTGCCAACAGCACGAGTGATTGCGCTGGGCCGATACCTGTTCCGGGCTCATTGCCGCCGGGCACCTATTTTGTGGGCGCAATCGCCGATGACAATCTGCTGATAACTGAAATAAGCGAGAGCAACAACGCGCGCGCAGCTAGCACTACAACTGTGGTGTCAGTGGTTGCGCCACCGTTAAATCTGTTGATTGATGGCATGTATCTCATACAAGCAACGCAGAACTACGCCGGCAACGTGCCGCTGATCGCCGGCCGCGATGCATTTCTGCGGGTTTTCGTGAAGGCCACGGACGCGAACAGCGCCACGCCGGCGGTCCGTGTTCGTTTCTACCAGAGCGGGATGCTTGTCGATACTCGAACGATTGCCGCAGCTGCCGGGCAGGTTCCGACTACGATAGCCGAGGGAGTACTTACCTCTTCGTGGAACGTCGCAGTCGCAGGGTCGCTGATACAGCCAGAGCTGTCGATTCTTGCGGATGTCGATCCAACAAATGCAATTGCGGAGAGCGATGAATCCGACAACGCCTTCCCGGTGAGTGGCACACCGGGGTCCGCGGATGTGCGAATGATGCCGGCGCTCAACATCACTCTTGTCCCCGTCATGCAGAGCGTCAACGGATTGACTGGCAATGTCTCAGTGGCGAATCAGAGCACCTTCCTCAACCTCACCACAAAGTTGTGGCCCGTGTCGGGCGTCAGCGCGATTGTGCATGATGTCTATACGACCATGCAGCCAGTGCTTCAGTCCGACGATGCCAATGGAAGTTGGGGGAACCTGCTGGGTGAACTGAATGCGCTGCGCATGATGGAGGGAACAAGCCGCCAGTACTACGGCGTGCTGAAGGTCTCGTACACCAGTGGAATAGCCGGACTGGGATACATTGGCCTGCCTGCCTCCATTGGCTGGGACCACCTCCCGAGTGGAGATGAAGTCACCGCTCACGAACTGGGACACAACTTTGAACGCAGACATTCGCCGTGCGGTGACCCCAGCGGCCTCCAGCCAGGTTATCCATACGAGCAGGGAAATATCGGCGTGTACGGATACGACAACGCGGCCGCGCTGCTCAAGGCGCCGAGTATGGCCGATATCATGAGTTACTGTTCGCCACCCTGGATCAGCGACTTCACGTACACGGCGGCGCTCGATTTCATCGCAGCGAATCCAACCGCGCCGATTATTTCACAGCCTGTGCCTGGTCTGCTTATTTGGGGGCGCATCGAGAACGGCCGGCTAATTCTGGAGCCGTCTCTGGATATTGTCGCAAGGCCAACGCCGCCTCGTGCTTCTGGTCCCTACCGAATTGAAGCAACCGATGCTGCGGGGAGAACTGTTCTGAGTTTCGCATTCGCACCCGACATTGTCGCCGACGCCCCGGTACCGACGCAGCACTTTGCATTCGTCGTTCCCAGGAGCGCGTTCGGAGCGCAGGAAGTGTCGGCGCTGCGATTGACCGGACCACTGGGGTTCTCGACGAATGTGCGGTCGTCAGTTCCAGCGAGCGCAATGGCAACGCCCGCTGCGGAACCGATTGTCAGGCGACGCGCTGCGAATGTCGTGGACATGACGTGGGATTCCCAGCGCTATCCACTCGCGGTCGTGCGTTCAGCGACCACCGGCGCGGTTCTGTCGATTGCGCGCGGCGGTGTGGTGTCTGTGAGATCGATTGCCGGCGAGGTTGATGTTGTATTCTCGGATGGTGTGAAGAGCGTGACGAGACGGTTGAGGGTGATCCAATGAGGATGCGTCAGTTTTGTCATTCCCGCGAAAGCGGGAACCCATTTTCCGTAAACGGTCCCGCGCTCATCACTTGGTTGGCCTTTTTCGGCGCTATCGCTTTCGTGCTGGAAGGCTGCCAGCGTCGTGCAGCTGCGGATACCTCACAAACAGCGCAGCCCACGACTTCGATCACGCTGGAACGCGGACCATGTTATGGGACTTGTCCAGTTTACAAGTTGCGAATCACCAGCGCGGGAATCGTCGAGTATGAAGGATTGCGTTTTGTCGCGCGGATGGGGAAAGTCACTGACACTTTGCCGCGAGACAGCGTGACTGCACTGGCCGCGGCATTTGACAGCGCGGGCTACTCCGCAATGGCCGACAGATACGTGGACGGCGAGCCGGCCTGTGGGGCTTTGCACACCGACGCGCCGACCATCATCACCTCGATAACCATTCAGGGGAAGACAAAGCGCGTGGAGCACTACAGAGGCTGCAGCGGTGCGCCGCCGCAACTGACCGCGCTTGAAAACCGGATCGACGAAACAGTGCGCGTCGCGCGCTGGACAAAGTCAGGAGGATCGCAATGAAATTGCTGGTGATCAGTTGTGTTTGTTTGGCAGCGCTGGTGTCCGTAGTGGCAGTCGCGCAGACGGTTGCAACTCAAGCGCCGGTCAGGCGCGCACTGTCGGTGGTGCCGACGAGCGTAGTACAAGTTGCGGGTGCAACTCCCAGCGCTGGTGCGCCGGCTGCTATGAGCCCATCGGTTCAGCCCACTGTGTTACAGGGGCCGAACACTGCGCCAGCTCGTGCGGCCGGTGTTACACCGAAGCTCGCACCGATTGCCATTCGCCCGGCACGCTAGCTAAACGACACCGCTGTCCCGACTCAGTACCCTGATTTGCCGTGGTCTGCAGCAGCTGCATGTGATTCCGGCGCCGCCTTCGTCTTGACGCAGCTGGGATGCGTCGGGTCGCAATACACCTTCGTGTGGATGTAGTGCGCGCCTGCAGTCAGTGCGAGCGCCAACAGGACGACAAGTCCGGCAATGCGCCAGCCAAGTGGATCAGAGTCGGTTTTCATTTCATGGCCATGGTTATGGACTGTTAGATGAAAGTATTCACGGTACGCCGTTATTCCAACGGAGCCGTCCCGTTGTGTTCATTCATTGCACGTTCGATTCCTTCGAAGACCCACGTCTCCGCGGCGGCCGTCAAGCGCGGTGCCAGTTCTTCGAGCACAGCGCGCTCCGCCTTCGAAATTGGTGAGAGTACGAAATCGGCGAGCTGTCTCACGCTTTCGTCCCGTTCCGGACGGATGCCAATTCGCATACGCGCATAAGATTGTGTTTCAGTCGCGTGCTCAATGCTCTTGAGTCCATTGTGCCCGCCGGCGCTGCCCTTGGCACGCAGGCGAAAACTGCCGAGGGGCAATGCCACTTCGTCGACCACAATGAGCAGGTCTTCGACAACGTTGAATGTGGGACGTCGCAAATAGGGCCTGAGCGCAGAGCCGCTGAGGTTCATGTACGTGAGCGGCTTTACCAGCCGCACCAGCCGGCCGCGGATGCGCCGGCTGGTAATCATGGAATCGAGATCGCGATGCCATGGCTCGAAGCTCCACTCTTTTGCAATGCGGTCCAGCAGCCACCACCCAACATTATGCCGCGTCGATTCATAGTCGCGTCCTGGATTGCCCAAACCAACAATGAGCTTCAAACGCGACTCCGGTTATGCTACTTCTTCTCTGGCTTCTCTGGCTTCTCTGGCTTGGCAGCCGCTGCTTCGCCCTCTTCCTCGCCCTCTTCCTTCGCCTTCCGGATGACTTCAGGCTCCAAGGCTCCTTCAACCGGCTCGGCAGCCACCGTCTCTTCGATCACAACCTTCGGAATCGAGACCACGCAAACCGTAGCGTCGCCGTCGTCGAGTACCGTTACACCTTCGGGGAGAGTGATGTCGCGAACGTGAACCGGATGACCAATGACAACCGCGGTCACATCGATGTCGATGTGATTGGGAATGTTCGCGGGATCGACTTCGATTTCCAGTTCCCGCATGATCTGGTCGAGAACCCCACCTGAGGTGCGCACACCTTCGGGAATTCCGACAAGTCTGAGAGGAACGCGCACGGTAACCGCTTCACCGGCAACCAGCTCCTGGAAATCGATATGGAGCACCTGGTCCTTGAACGGATGGCGCTGAATCTCGCGAATGAGAGTGCGCGACATTTTGCCGTCCACCGAGAGTTCCACAACGGTGCTTTCCGCGGCGATGTGCTGCAGCAGTTTGCCGAACTCGCGCTCTGGAATAGCCAGATTCTGGGGAGCACGGGCGTGCCCGTAGATGATTGCGGGAATCTGCCCGCCGCGTCGCAGGGAGCGCGACGAACCTTTGCCGGTGTCGGCTCTCGAAGTACCACTCAATGATGCAGCTGCCATTTTTCGTTCCTCTCGGTTACTCGAACAGCGAACTGACCGACTGGTCGCTGTGTGTAAATCTGATTGCTTTCGCGAGCAATTCTCCGACGGAGAGCACTCGCAGTTTATCGAACATCCTTTCCGGCGGAATCGCGATCGTATCGGTGACAACCACTTCCGTTATGGGAGCGCTCACGAGCCGCTCCACAGCCGGACCTGACAGCAGCGCGTGAGTGGCGCACACGTAAATGTCGCCGGCTCCCCTCGCTTTCAACGCACGTGCGGCTTCCGACACCGTGCCACCCGTATCGATCATGTCGTCGGGAATGATGCAATCCATTCCTTCGACATCTCCTACCACGTTCATCACCTCGGCGACATTCGCCGTCGGGCGCCGCTTGTCGATGATTGCAAGCCCGCCGTTGAATCGCTTGGCGAAACCGCGAGCCATTTTTGCCGAACCGACGTCGGGCGCCACCACTACAACATCATTCAACTGCTTCTTCTTGAAATGCGACTGAAAAACATTTGCAGCGTACAGGTGATCCACCGGTACATCGAAAAACCCCTGCAGCTGGTGCTGGTGAAAATCCACGCCCAGCACTCTGTCCGCGCCCGCCGCCTCGATCATGTTGGCGACAAGCTTCGCTCCGATTGCCACGCGTGGCTGATCCTTGCGATCCTGCCGTGAATATCCGTAGTAAGGCAGAACACATGTTACGCGAGCAGCCGAAGCCCGTTTGGCGGCATCAATCAGGAGCAACAGCTCGAGAATGTTTTCCGCCGGCGGGTTGGTCGGCTGAACGATAAAAACATCCTGACCGCGGATGTTTTCGTCGAGCCGCACGAAGATCTCACCATCTGCGAACTTCGTAAGGGTGGCCTTGCACAACTCGACCCCGATGTGCTTCGCTATCTCTTCAGCGAGAGGGCGATTTGCCGTGCCGGAGAGAAGTTTGAAACCCTGGGACCGAACGGAGAGACCGTCCATTTGAGCAGCCTTTAAACGTAAGAGTGATTAGAGCTTCGGTCAATTTGCGCAGGGCGGTTTGTTGTCATTCCCGCGCCCTCACCTGTCATTCCCGCGAAAGCGGGAACCCAGTGTCTTTTGCCGTCATTCCCGCGAAGCGGGAATCCAGTGTCGTTGAACCGGATTCCGACGAGGCCGCAATTCTCAACCGACAGATCCCTTTCTAAAATTTTGGGTGCATTGCCCCCGGTGGATTCGAACCACCATTCTCGGCTCCAAAGACCGATGTCCTGCCATTGGACGAGGGGGCACAAGATGCTTGCTTGCAACAACTTACATTGTATTGATGTCTCAGCGATTCGCTGCGTAGGGGACGTGTATGGGTAGCTGTCTGCCGCGATCCCCAATATTTCCCGACGCGAGAAACATAGTAACTGCCCGAGGGGATGCTAAGCGCTGACGCCCCTGAGCGTATATACCATACATTGGACGAAACGCGAGCTAACCAGGTTAGCTCGGGATCCGCTCAGTTACGCGCAACAAGCTAAAACGGAATGCACTACCCACCATGAGGGTAACCATGAAACGAATAGCGATATTCATAGCCCTACTGTCTTGTGTCGCGTCAAATTCACGCGCTCAGACAGCATCCGATTCATCAGCGGTGATGAAAGCAACTCTGCTGCATTACGTGGAAAGCGCCGAGCCAGCGCGAATTGGCGTGGTACTCACACCGTTCACGCCCAATACCATCGTGAACGGACGTGGAACGGGATTTCGCTGGAACATGGACAAGCGGCCAGACGCAATGCCGGCAGCGATCGCGGCCAATTCGCGATTACGTGCGGTACCAGTCTTTGATTCAATCACAAGAGAATGTCCAGAAAGTGGAAGGGGCTTGCCCGATGCGAATCGGAGGCGGATGTGCTGGTACCGCGATTTCGATGCAGTTGTTTCCATCTCAAACCCGGAGTTTCAGGGACAGTCAGCAAGCATGTTGGTGAGACAGGACAGGAGCATAAGTGGAATGCGGACTCCTATTTCCCTGATCATGTGGCGATACGACCTTGAGTTACGGTCAGGTAGGTGGGTAGTTGTTAAGGTCACCCTTCTTGCGCAGTCCTAGCACAGCCAAGCGAGATCAGAGGTCGACTATTGGCGCCACCGTGATCGCAGTTCGAGTCATTAGCTGTTCGATGCCCTCGGCTACGTAGTCCGGCGCGCGGATCGGTTCGGAATCCGACGAGATAGCAAATACGGTTGAACCAGACCCGGTCATCTCGGCCAATTCATACTCGGCGCTTCGAGCGAGGGCGAGCAGCACGTCCAGCGGTTGGTGACGATCTCCGACGACTTGCTCGAAATCGTTTTGCGCCGCTCGTGCGACATCATCCCACGCGTCTATTGGCGGAGTTTTCATGGGTCGTACGTTCGGCTGCGCTTCACGTTCGGCATCGAGCCATCCATACGCCTCGGCTGTGGCCACGCTGAATGGCATCTTGAAGAGCGTCACGCCGCGAGTGGGAAGGGGAGTGAGCGTACGTAATTCCTCGCCACGACCTTCGCCGATGGACAGGCATGAATCACTCACGAGAAATGGCACATCGGCGCCGAGCTGAAAGCCGAGCCGCATCAACTCGTACTTCGAGATGGGAGTTGGCGAGAGATGATTGAGAATGCGCAACACTGCTGCGGCATCCGCGCTGCCGCCACCCAATCCGCCACCGACTGGAATGCGTTTGTCGATCTCAATTGCGAAACCGCTGGGCCAGCTGCACTCGGCGGCATACAACATGGCCGCTCTGAACGCGAGGTTCTTTTCGCTGGGACCAACATCCATTCCTCTGCAAACAATTGATCGCGATGGCGAGTCCGAAGCACGCACGACAACGTCATCACCCAGTTCGATGCGCTGGAAGAGCGTTTGGATCGAGTGATAGCCGTCGGGTTGGCGTTCACCGACTCGAAGAAAGAGGTTGATCTTGGCCTGCGCGAGGACCCGCGCGGCGACATCGTTTGACATAGGTGTGTCATTCCCGCGAAAGCGGGAATCCAGAGAAAACGACACTGGATTCCCGCTTCGCGGGAATGACGGATTGGGTCGAAACACTAACCATTGTGAGTCGCTCCGCGCTTGAAGCGGTTCATCACATCTTTCAGTTCCTTGAGTGACAGCTTCATCCGTGTGAAATAAATCATTCCGATAACAGTGATCGGAACGAACGAAAACGCCCAGTAGCCGAAGCCCCAGGCAATTGCATCGTCGTACAATATCCCGAAGAGGCCCAACGCTACCGCGCCTGCCAGCTGAAATGCACCAATGCCCCCCGACGCCTGGGGCGCCGCGATTGCGAAGCCAATGACAGTCTGCGTAAACATCGCTGCGAGAAACGATGCGTGCACTCCCAGAGCCTTGAATGCAATCCAGAAGGCAAGTGCATTCACCAACCAATGCACGATGGTCCATGCCAGAACTGACAGAAACCGACCTGGATTGCGCAGAACGCTGAGGCCTGCCGCAAAAGATCCGAGCAGAGCGCTCAAGCGTGTCGCCATTGACGGCGACAATTTGCTGGTGACAGCCTCAAACAGCCCAATGATGCGCGCCGGGTAAAACGCAAGTGCGACAAGAACGAGTATGAGCGCTCCCGCAACCATCGCTGTGACTGTGACCGCTGCGTAAACCTTTGCCATGGTGGCGGCGTCATTCACCGACGGGAGCCCAAACGCTCCAATCACGAGAAACACGATCAGCGTCACAGCATCAAAAACGCGGTCAATTGCCAGCGACGCGATAGACGCAGGAAAACTGATTTTGGCTGACTCGCGCGACAGACTGTAAGCGCGCGCCACTTCTCCCAATCTGAGAGGGAGTGCGTTGTTGAGCGCGAACCCGACAGCTGTGGCGCGCCAGGCCGGCCCGAACCCCAGTCCCGGGTCCACGGCGAGAAGGATCACCCTCCAGCGAATTGCGCGCAGCGGAAAGCAACACGTAGCCACGATTGCCGCAAGTATCAGCAGCGGAATGTTGGCGTGGGTGATCGCTATCCAGACGTTCCTGGTGTCGACGGTTCTGAGGATGTACGCAATTACAGCTGCGCTCAGCAGCACGCCGATGACTACACGCCACTTGTCCTTCACGAGCTGTTACTCTGTAACCGCGAGGTCGAGCAGCTCAAAGAGCTCGTCCAGCTCCTCTCTCTGTGGCGCGCCAGCCCGTGCGCGAATTCCATCTCTGATTTCCAGCGCGCGCGAGATTGCGCCGCGGCCGCGGTAGAGAAGTTGTTCGATCGGTACGACAGCTTCTTCATCAATTGCCGCGGGCTCGCTCAGCGGCGCATCTTCGAGCGCGGACAATCCCGCAATGCCTGCGGATAGCATCTCGGAGAGCCCCACCCCGGCCATTGGCGCGGCCTGGGGCCGCGCTGCTGCAGGTGCTGGAGCGTGTTGCGGGCGAATCGAGGGTGGGGTGGGTGAACGGAGCGGCGCAGGTGTTGGAGTTCGAACCGGTGCAGGCGTTGGAGCACGAACCGGGGCGGGTTCCGCCTGCGGAAATGCGCTGAACGCCCTCGACATGGCGGGCACGTCGCGACGGGTGCTCAGAATTTCCTGCAGCCTTGCGTGAACTCCATCGAGATCGAGACTCTCGTTCACGAGCGTGCGCGCCAGCTCGTCGATCATCGTGAGTGTCTGCGGATTCACCCCGGCCTCAATCGCGTCAATGAACTCCACCACTTCGATATCCGAGAAACCATCCGCGGCGGATCGCAGTGCCCGCAAGGACGCTCGCATTTCTGTCGCGGCATGGCTGCGTTCCATCTCACTGCTCGACGATCTTGCCAGTGCAACCTGATGCCGCAGCAGTTCGCATGGTCCGGCAACCTCGAGACGGAAGCGCTGCGTAGCGCTCGCCAACGGCTGCCTCGTTGTCGAGACGAGCTGTGGCTGACCGTCCTCAAAATTGAGTCGTGCAATGGGGATCACGGCATCCTGCTCGGACGACTCCGGTCTGCTCAGTCCACCAACCGCGGCGTTGAACTCCTGCACGACAGCAGAATTGGCGTCGAGAATTCCGCCGATGGCGATTTCCTGCGAGAAACGCCGCAGCAACTGCACCGCTGAGATGAGTACGCCGAGGTGCTGCGTCTCCGGCAGCGCATTGCGGAAGTGCAGCGGACGCAGGATATCGTCGAGGGCCGTCAGCACCTGCGCGAGAGGCGGGGTGTCGCTGATCGCGGCCACTCCGCGCAGTGAACTCAGTCGATGGACGGCAACGGCCAGTGCCTCCACGGCGCTGGGGTGTGCAACAAGGTTATCGAGAGCGGTGGCCAGTTGTGCGCTTTCCGACGCGATGAAACTGGAGTTGCGCACCGTAGACGGAGGTGTGGGATGCGATTTGGTCGCCTGCGGATAGAGAGAGACCAGTTCCGATATGCGCGATTCGGTTCTGCGATCATCGCCCGCGCCCCAGGAGCGTACGGCGCGGATGAGAATCTTGAGATCATCGACAGCTGCGACGAGGGCCGCGTGCAATTCCGGATTCCAGACAATGATGTCGTCGCGAACAGCGCGGCCAATCCGTTCCAGCGCCGAGGCCAGGTCGGCAATTGGCGATTGCCGCGCCATCGTTGCGCTGCCTCTCAGCAGTCGCGCCTGCGCGGTTACCGCCGCGGCATCAGGCTGACCATCCGCGGATGACAACAGAGCATCGAGGCGATCGATATAATCGGTCGCTTCGAGAACGAAGAAGTCGAGTAGTCGTGATGAGCTCATTCGTATGTCACGTCGTTGCAGAGCATGAAACTACGGATGAATGCGACCGCCACCAATATTTGTTCTGGAGTGACGGCGTGCCTCCGTGTGTAGTAACTGGTGCGCGCGTCATCGCTCGGGCAATCCCGAGCGCGCGCGCTTGATTGCGGCCACCATTTCCCGCACCGCTGCCTCGATTCCCACCAGTATCGAACGGCTCACGATGTGGTGTCCGATGTTGAGCTCTTCGATCTCCTCGATCGCCGCGACGGGGCCCACGTTGGTGGTCGTCAGCCCATGCCCCGCGTGCACGGCCAGGCCGGCGCGGCGCCCCTCCACTGCCGCGAGGGATAAGGCATTCAGCGACACGGCACCGGGGGCGTGTGAATAGGACCCCGTGTGCAGCTCGATCGCGGCCGCCCCCAGCGCCCGGGAGCGGCTGACCGAGTCGAGGTCCGGACCTATGAAGAGGCTCGTCCGGATACCGGCGCTATTGAGGCGGGCGATCCCCTCACCCAGGATTTGCGGTGCCCGGAGCAGGTCCAGCCCCCCCTCGGTTGTCACTTCCTCGCGACGCTCGGGGACGAATGTTACCTGATGCGGTCGTAAATCCTCTGCTATGCGTAGCATCTCGTCGGTGCAGGCCATCTCGAGGTTGAGAACGCTGGAAATCGAGCTCATTAGTCGTTCAACGTCGAGATCCTGAATATGGCGGCGGTCTTCGCGCAGATGCGCCGTAATTCCGTCGGCGCCAGCTGCCTCTGCGAGCAGCGCTGCTTCAACCGGGTCCGGCTCGGTCGTCCGACGCGCCTCGCGCACTGTGGCCACATGGTCGATGTTGACGTAAAGACGCATATTATCAGAGGGAGGAGAACATGAAAGGAATCTTAGCAGTGTTGCTGACCGCTGTCCTTACCGCATGCACCACGGTTCGCGTTGTTCAGCAGGAGCCAGTAGCTGCCAACGGCGCCACTGGCGCGGCCACATCGCGCGCCGCGCTGGATCTGTTCTTTGCGGCAATCAAGTCGGGCGACATCCAGGCCACTTCCGCTGTCTGGGGCAGCAAAGACGGCTCGGCCCGCGACCGCATGCCGCGCGACGAAATGGAGACGCGCATTCTCACCATGCAGTGCTACTACAGTCATGACGCGGTGCGGGTACTGAGTCAGCCGCGATCCAAGACCGACTCGACTTTTTACAAGATTGAGCTGACGAAGGGCGCACGCTCGCAGCAGACGGATGTGGTCACAGTCTCGGGACCGCGAGCGCGCTGGTACGTTGCCTTGGTGGGCGTGCCGCCTATTCCGGGGTGCGCATAGGACGGACTGCGCAACCACTAGCGGCGGAGCGGGGACTGCGTTCACGGGGACGGCGGGTTCGGGGACTGCGGTTTCGAGAACTGCGGAACTGGAACGACGATAAACGTCGTTGAACGCAGTTCGGCATCCGCCGTTTCCGCTCCGCCGTCCCCGAACCCGCAGTTCCCGTGAACGCAGTTCCCGCTCCGCATTTGGGGAACTGCCGCACACCTCCGGGCATTTACACTTCAGACAACTCGATAAGTATCCCGCCCGTCGACTCTGGGTGAACGAAGGCAATCCTTTTGCCCTCCGCCCCCACGCGCGGGATTTGGTCGATTAGACGGATTCCTGCGGCAGTGCAGCGCTCCAGCGTCGCGTCCAGGTCATCGACCGAGAGACAAATGTGATGAATGCCGGGGCCGCGCCGCTCGATGAAACGGTGGATCGGGGAGCCGGCATCGCTGGACTCGAGGAGCTCGACCAAGGTGCCACCGGCCTCCAGGCCGATTATCTTCGCTCCGTCGGAATCGGCCACATTTTCGACCTCCTCCATCCGGAGTACATCCCGGAGAAAGGGGAGCAGGTCGTGCAGCGAGCGGACAGCCAGCCCCACATGAGTGAGTCTTGCGCCGCCAGGTTGTGGCTCAGGCATTGCCTTGATGTTGTCTGTTGGAGACAGGGTGAGAGAGCAAACTATACAATTGCGCCGCGATGAGAAATTCGTGCGCGACAGGAGAGATTGATGTCAACTGCGGTTGAAGTGACTGATGCGGATTTCGCGACGCAAATCGAGGGTCACGAAGGGCTCGCGGTAGTGGATTTCTGGGCTACCTGGTGCGGTCCGTGCCGCATTATTTCACCCATTCTCGATCAGCTTGCGGCCGAATACTCGGGCTCCGTCAAGGTCGCAAAACTGGACGTGGATGCGAATATCCAAACCGCTTCCCGCTTCAACGTGCGATCCATACCCACAATCCTGTTCTTCAAGGGTGGTAAGCTGGTGGATCATGTAATTGGGGCGGTGCCGAAAGCGCAGTTGGACGCCAAATTCAAGCAGCACGCCGCGTAAGAAAAATTGGAGAGTGGATATTGGATATTGGAGGCGCAAATCGGCACTTGGCTCTCCAATATCCAATTTCCACTCTCCATTGGGTGACTGAATGGCGCTCGACTTATACTGGCGCCCGCCCGCGGTAACCCCCAGACCTCGCCCCTCGTCCTTGCCTGGGACTCTTCACCCAGGCCGGAAATGCCACAAACCCTCGCGGGACTTCGGTTTCCCAG
>CAZKXZ010000043.1:0-42267 GCA_964556695.1 uncultured Gemmatimonadales bacterium | reverse complement strand
TGATCGCGATCTTGGATCTCGATCAATTGATCACTTGATCATTGATCATTTGATCGATTGATCGCCGCAGGCGCTTCCATGTGCTCCCCGAAACTCGAACGCATCATAAACTAGACCGTGGAACCTCTCAACAATTTCATAGCTGGCCAATTCGTTGCGTCGAGCGACACTCGCACGCGCCAGCACACCGATCCGTCGAATCGCTCCTCTGTCGTTACCGTTCTCTCGCGCGGCAGCGATGCGGACGTTGAAGCAGCTGTTGGCGCCGCATCAGAAGCACTGCGTGCGTGGCGCGCCACGCCGGCGCCGGTGCGTGCGGAACTTCTCTATCGCTGGGCGGGAGTAATCGCCGCCAACGCGGACCGTCTGGTCCAGACGCTGGTGCGCGAGGTGGGGAAGCCCATCACAGAAGCGCGCGGCGAAGTGGCTCGCTGTTCGGCGGTGCTGCGATACTACGCGGGCGATGCTGTGCATCCCATTGGCGAAGTCATCCCCTCGCAGCTCGGCACCGGTCTGCAGTTCACTCTGCGTGAGCCGCTCGGGGTCGTCGGTCTCATTACGCCATGGAATTTCCCCCTCGCGATTCCCATATGGAAAACAGCGCCGGCTATCGCATTCGGAAACACGGTGGTTCTGAAGTCCTCGGAATATTCGGCTCTCTGCGCCTTTCAGCTGGCGGAAACGGCTGCAGAAGCCGGCATCCCACCGGGTGTATTCAATGTCGTTCATGGGGAGGGGGCCATCGCCGGTGAGGCTCTGTTGAAGCACGACAAGGTGATGGCTGTCAGCTTCACCGGATCGCAGACTGTAGGCGCACGCGTCGCTTCCGTTGCATCGGCGCGAAACATCCGTTACCAGACCGAGATGGGTGGCAAGAATGTGGCGATCGTGCTTCGCGATGCGGACATCGGTCGCGCCGCGACACTGTCCGCGGCGGGGGCTGCACGGTTCGCCGGACAGAAGTGCACGGCTACGAGCAGAGTCGTGGTGGAGTCCAGTATCGCTGATGAATTCAACAGCGTGTTGCAGCGCAAGGTTGGTGAGCTAATGCTGGGGCCTGTCACACACGCGGATTGCGCTGTTGGGCCTCTCATTCATGCGGGAGCGCGTGACCGGGTGCTTGGTTACCTGTCGCGACTGAATGGCGCCGACGTGACCGGCGGCGGAACTCCGCACGGCACGGAACTCGATAATGGCAACTATGTGTTGCCGGCAATTGTGAGAGGAGTCGCGGCAGATTCGGCGATCGCACAGGAAGAGATATTCGGACCAGTCGTTGTATCGCTGCAGGCGGACGATGCAGAGGAGGCGATCGCCATCGCGAACAACACGCGCTACGGGCTGAGCGCATCGCTCTTCACGTCGAATGTGAGTCGTGCGTTGCACTATATTGCCAACATCGAGGCCGGGATGGTGCGCGTGAATGGCGATACCACGGGTGTGGATCCGCATGCGCCCTTTGGAGGCATGAAATCATCCAGTTCCGGTACGCGCGAGCAGGGACAGGCCGCGCGCGAATTCTACACCGCAATCAAGACGGTCCAGATCAATCCGTGATAGGCGAAAATAATCCGGCGCCAGACGCCGTGGACGAAAGTTTCCCGCATCGAATCCGTGTCGTGGATTCGCACACCGAGGGTGAGGCGACACGCGTGGTCATCGCGGGTTGGCCGCAGCCTGTTGGCGAAAGCATGCTGGAGCGCCGCGAATACATGCGCGCCAGACAGGACTCGCTGCGACGCGCGCTTATTCTGGAGCCGCGCGGATTTCCGGCGATGGTGGGAGCTCTCCTCACTCCTCCAATAAGCGATGACGCCGAGGCGGGCGTTGTGTTCTTCAACAACAGCGGATACCTGGGGATGTGCGGACATGGTCTCATGGGAGTTGTGCGCACGTTGAATCATATCGGACGGGTGAAAAACGGTGTTGTTCAGATCGACACACCTGCCGGATGCGTTTCGGCACAGCTGTCAGAGGACGGCGTGATTGAAATCGAGAACGTTCCCTCATTCTGCCATCGGATTGGTGTGTCTGTCGACGTGCCGGGCGTGGGAGCAGTGAAGGGCGACATTTCGTATGGCGGTAACTGGTTTTTCATTACAGAGGTGCACGGCGTTCCACTGGAACTCGGCAGTGCGCCGAAGTTGCTCACGCTCACGGAACAGATAGCCGGGGCGCTGCGTCAGCAGGGCATCACGGGGTCCAATCGTGCTGAAATTGATCATGTGGAACTGTCCGGTCCTCCGGTGCGCATCGACGCAGACAGCCGCAACTTCGTCCTTTGTCCAGGTGGGGAGTACGATCGATCGCCCTGCGGCACGGGGACGTCGGCCAAACTCGCATCACTGCACGCGCGTGGCGCGCTGCTGATTGGAGAGGAGTACCGGCAGGAGAGTATCACCGGAAGCTTGTTCGTGGCACGTCTCGATGAGCGCAACGGCGAGCTGATACCGAGGCTCAAGGGAAGGGCGTTCATCACTTGCGAGTCGACGCTGGTATTCGAGGACGCCGACCCATTCAAGACCGGCCTGGACGTGTGAGCGGGCGCGCGTCTGCGAACGCGATAGTAGTTGGCGCCGGAATCGTAGGCGCTTCATGCGCTCTCTACTTGTCTCGCGCCGGCTTCGCGGTGACCATTCTTGATGCGTCGTTCCCCGCCAGCGGCGCAACGGCAGCAGGGATGGGACATCTGGTCGCGATGGATGATTCCGATGCGCAGTTCGCGCTCACCTCGTATTCGTTGCAGCTCTGGCGGGAAATGCGCAACGAACTGGGACCGTTTGCCGAGATGGAGAACTGCGGCACGCTCTGGATTGCGGAAGATGATGAGGAGATGGCGGCGGTCACGACGAAACATCAGTACTACTCGTCGCGCGGTGTAGCAGCGGAGGTTCTGGATTCGAGTGAGCTGGCGCGCCGCGAGCCATTGTTGCGGCGGCCTCTCACGGGCGCGCTAAGAGTGCCCGGAGATTCAGTCGTGTATCCGCCCGTTGCTGCACTGGCTTTCATTGAAGCTGCGAAGCGTGCGAGTGGCGGTGCGCGTGTAATTCCCAACTGGCGCGCGCTGCGAATTACGTCCAGTTCTGTGCACGGCGAGAATGGAACGATTGGCGGGGACGTTATCATCAACGCCACAGGGAATGACACCGGTACGCTGTCTCCTGAATGCGAACTGCGACCGCGGCGCGGCCATCTCGTCATCACTGATCGCTATCCGCAGGCGGTAACGCATCAGATAGTGGAGCTGGGATATCTCAAGAGCGCACATTCGTTCTCGGGACAGTCTGTTGCGTTCAATGTTCAGCCTCGCGCGACTGGACAGATGCTGATTGGTTCGTCGCGGGAATTGGGCGAGAGAGGGAGCGGTGTCAACGCGGACATACTCTCGACGATGCTGCGGCGCGCAGAACACTTCATGCCGTCACTGGGCCGCTTGAGCGCAACGCGCGTGTGGACGGGCTTGCGGCCCACGAGCGCGGATAAGCTTCCATTCATCGGTCCATCGACGACCGCTGAGAATGTCTGGGTTGCTGCGGGGCACGAAGGTCTGGGGATTACAACGTCGCTCGCGTCGGGCAAGTTGATCGCGGCGATGATAACGGGTTCGGAACCCGCGATCGACGTCGCACCATTCCGCCCGGGACGAAAGTCCGCCGAGTGGAACTAGTGAGACCATCCGTAAGACAGATCATCATTGTCATTCCGGCGAAAGCCGGAACCCATGTTGGGGAAATGGGTTGCCGCTTTCGCGGCAATGACAACCGTTGGCCGGTCACAGTTCTTGTCATTCCGGCGAAAGCCGGAATCCATGTTCGCTATTGCGAAGAACTCTAACACATTAAGAAGACCGTGAGCGAAATGGTCGACATAGTTGTGGATGGCAAAACCATCAGCGTCGATTCTGAGATGAGTCTTGCCGCAGCTTTGCTGCAAGCCGGAGTCTCGCGTTTTCGCACATCGGTCGGCGGAGAGCCTCGCGGACCGCTGTGCGGAATGGGAATCTGCTTCGATTGTCGCGTGACAATTGGTGACGTGCGCCACGTGCGCGCGTGCCTCGCGAGAGTGGAGAAGGCGATGGAGGTCAGAACTGATCTCTGAATCGCGTGTGGCGACCGACTACGACGTGATGGTTATCGGTGCCGGTCCGGGTGGAATCGCAGCTGCCTGCGTGTGCGCGGAGGGTGGCAGGCGCGTCGCGCTGGTGGACCAGTCCTTTCGCGCCGGCGGGCAGATCTGGCGACATCGCTCGCGCGAACAAACTCCGGCAGACGCACAACGATGGCTGGAGCGTCTGGACGCATCGGCCGTTGAGAGGTTGTTCGAAACCACGGTGGTGTCAATTGACAACGCGCGAGCAGTGACACTGGTGAAAGGGGAGCGTGTGCAGCGCGTGCGTGCCTCCGTTCTCGTTCTCGCAACAGGCGCGCGAGAATTGTTTCTGCCTTTTCCTGGCTGGACCTTACCGTGGGTATTGGGCGCCGGGGGCGCGCAGGCACTTCTCAAGGAAGGCGTTTCGTTTGCTGGGAAACGCGTTGTTGTATCGGGTAGCGGTCCATTGCTCTTGCCAGTTGCCGCTTCGCTGGCAAAGTCGGGCGCACGCGTGAGTCATGTGCTCGAACAGGCAGATATGGGATCACTGGCGCGCTTCAGCGGAGCAATGCTGCGCACGCCCTCGCGACTTTTTCAGGCCGCGGGTTATGCGAGGGCGTTTGGTGTTACAAGGTATCGGACTGGGTCATGGGTCGTGCGAGCTTTTGGCGAGGGAAAACTCGAGAGCGTTGAAATCCGCTCGCGCGGAATGGTGGTGCGCGTTCCGTGCGATGTTCTGTGCACAGGCTTCGGTCTCATTCCGTCGGTGGAGTTGGCGCAACTCGTCGGATGTGCGGTATCGGATGGTGCGGTGAAGGCTGATGCGGGGCAGGCCACCTCGGTTCCGAATGTTTTCTGCGTGGGAGAAACAACCGGCGTTGCTGGTGTCGATAGCGCGGTCGCGCAGGGTGTCAATGCCGCACATTCGATACTTGGCCGTTCCGTGCCGTCTGCGATTGCGAAGGAGGTGCAATTGGGGAAATCGATCGCGACGCAACTCGCACACACCTTCCGGTTGCGACCGGAGGTGCTCAATCTCGCCGAAGCCGATACGGTGGTTTGTCGTTGCGAGGATGTGCGAGAGCGGAGCATTGACCGTACATTGAGTTGGCGCGAACTCAAATTGCGCACCAGAATAGGAATGGGCCCTTGTCAGGGGCGTATCTGTGGGGGGGCTATGCACGCGCGATTTGGAATTCAGCAGACTGACGCGCGGGCTCCGATTTTCCCAGCGCCGATCGCTGCGCTAATGGGCGCTGACCCGGAGTGACAACCCATCGTTGTCATTCCGGCGAAAGCCGGAACCCAAGTTCCCGCTCGAAGCGCGAGATGCTGAGATCTGTGATTCTTGCGTGCGCGATCCTCTGGGGCAATGTTGCTCATGCACAGACGGCCGAAAGGATTGCTGCGCTCAAATTCGTGCGAGCCAATGCGTTCGAAATACCTGAGAGGGTGAGGGTTGCGCGCGAAACCACTTCCGATTCGACACGTTCCGGCCCCCCCGCCGAAAACGCCTGCCGACTTGCGTGAGCGCGCCGCGACTGAAATCGCGCAGTCACTCGGTCGTTTCGCGGAGACCGTCTCCGTCCAGGATCTCCTCGAGTGTCGCAAGATGATTTGCGTGGCGAGAACCGACTACCCCATGGTACTGGTCGCTGATCCCGCAATCTCCGGCAGCGAAACCGTCGTGAGAGTCGAGCTGTATTCGTCTGCCTTAAGTCGCGGTGTGATAATCCGGACGGTCACGGTGGCACTGGTCGTGATTGAACGGAGAGGTTCAGCGTGGGCAGGGGTACGATACAGTATCAGGCCGGTCAGGTCAGAGCCTCACTTACCGCCGCCCGTTGATCAATGACTGCAACAAATGGTGAGTGATCGTGAAGCATGTTCGCCTTTCGCTGGAACTAATCCTGACGCATTATTCAGGTCGCTTTGTGTAGACGTTATTCGTTGAAGGGCAGTTTGTTACGGGGTAGATTCGGTTGCTGCCCCTGTAGCTCAGGTGGATAGAGCAGCGGTTTCCTAAGACGAGAGCCCCTTACTATGAGGGGCTCTTTTCATAGTGCAGCACTGACGCGCAAGTGCGCTATTTTGCACCATTGGCACTAACTGACCGGCATCCTTTGCGGCATCCTTGAATCAATGAGAGGGAACTCAACGTGCTGGCCAAGCGATTGTTGGTCCGTGTCGCGGTTATTAGCTGTGCGATGGGCTGCACTCCTCCAGACCCGCCCCCGCCCCCGGAGCCTGTACGGGCAGAAGCGACATACCGCGCGTTTAAGGCGATTGAGGGCGCTGTCACCGTGGGGGTCAATCGGTCGCAATTCTCAGAGCTCTTACAGCGAGCAGCCACCGAGTTGCTCACGCTAAAGGACGTCGTAACAGAAACGGCCGACACGCTTCCCTATCGCGTATACGGTGAGGCTTTTCTCGTCTACCAGGATGCGGGCACTCTGTGGACTGCGAGCATCGATGCCGCGCGATACGATTTCATCCCGAGTGACCGGATCCACTACTCGGAAGGCGTTATCGCAGTGGTCGCCAAGTACCAATTCCCCAAGAAAGCGCACTATATGGAGTCGATAAAAGCAACGTGGCACTCCGTCTCTGACAGCACCATTCAGGTGCTGTTGTCGCGCGCTGGCAGTGTATCAACAGCGGCAAATGAAAACGTCGCCATACGAATTGCGGCGCTCGCCGCACAGGGTGGGAAGTGACGTCGCGCATCACGACGGCAAAGGTGACCGCATTGTCTTTCGCTCAGTGGCCCGCTTTCGATTTGGGTGAGGCTGTCAATCAGACGATCAGCGCAGCTGCGACGTTCGCCGCTGTGCTGCTTGCTGCCAAGCTGGCTCTTGACCATCTGCGTCGCGAGAAGGCGATGGATCGGCGGCTAGATGCGCTCACAGCGCTGCTGCCGGCAATCGACGACTACCAGCGAGCGCTCAGTACAGCCGCAATGATGGAGAGCCACTTCGGGGCGGACTTCAGCCACTTGAAGGAAGAGGAATGGGCGAAAGCAAAATCGCTGGGGAATAAGCTGAACGAGCGACTGAGCGCAGCGGAGCTCTTCGCTCCGGCCAATCTAGATGAACTTATCCTGCAACTAAGAATGGCGTATGTGCTCTCCACGGCTGCGATATACGAGCCGGTAAGAAGAGATGGTTGGCTCTTGGAAGTGGAGACGCAGGGCGAGCATTTGAAGCAGACACGGGACAACGTTATTCGGGCTATACGGCAGGAGGTCGCTCTCGAGAAGCCCGCTAGGCCGCGTTGGAGGAAGGTAAGGTGATGCCAATGGAGACTTTTTTCGGACTGAAGGACTCGCGCGAGTTGTTCGCGAAGTTGGAATGGGAATACAAAGGCCTGTCTCGCAATCCGCTGGACAGATATCACGCGTGGAATTTCGTCGTGACCGCGTGGCACCTCGCGGACTGGTGGGCCGTGGAGCGACGGTCACACGGACAGACGACTCATGCTAAACGCGCGGAAACCTGCTCGCGTCACCCGGTGCTGAAGATCTGCGAGCATCTAGCCAATGGCGCTAAGCATCTGGAGCTCAATAACAAGAGCTTGACTGCAGTTGCAACCGGCGGCCACGGTCGCATGATCAGCACAGGCAGCATCTTTGCTGGGTGGGCCCCGAACGTTTGGAAACGCCGTGCCTGGAAGGAGTCTCTTGAAGTGGAACTGGATGGGCAAATGCGAACATTATTTGGCGACAGAATGTCGCTTGAGAGAGTCGCGGGACTCGCCATGACCTGTTGGCGTGACGAGTATCGGTAGATGGCGATAGACATTGCCGATCGCGATACTTGGCCGGCGAGCATTAGAAAGCAGGTTGATGAGTGGGCACGCGGGCTACGGGGCACGACTCGCTACACGAGCGACCTCGCCGTGCCTTTAGAGGCTGAGCGTCCCTTCCTCGAGCTGCTGCGCGGGCATCGATTAGTCGCGTACCACTTTACGCGTTTGCTGGAGCATGAGCGCGTGAACGTTCAGACAAAAGGCATGCCAGCTCTCACAGCAGAATTCGTAGACGCTCGCATCCGCAGGGCTCTGGAAGCCCGCGCCATTTCTGAAACGGATGCTCAGGCTCTGCTTGGTCAGCATTTTTTTGCACGGCCACCCGATGGTAGCCGGCGTGCAGGGCAGGTTTGCTTCCACCTTACCGACCACATCATCACGGACGACCCGAAGGCGCTAGGACATTTAATGACGTTGTGGGGTGGTGAGGCGATTTTCAAGCCAGCAGATGAGTCAACGCGCGACATAGTGCGCGGATTGGGCGTTCCTTCCGTCCTCACCGCATTTCTAGATGTGTCGGACCCAAACTGCAGTCACCGTTTTGCGCCGTCTCTGCCAAAAGTATTTGTAGGCAGAGCGCTCACTCTGAAGGATGCAACCGGCGATGTTTTCTATCGTGCGGACGTTCCACCGCAAAGCATCCATCGCATAGCACAACCTGGGCACCCCTGGTACGATTCGTACCGGTCGCTACCCCGAATCTAGTCCGTGGATTTGTCGGTCTTAATCGACACGGGGATACTCCGCGATCACCTCGACGCCACTGACCCGATACGGGTCAACGGTATACTGATGCTCGTCTAGATGCCGACTGTGCGCGTTGGGGCCGCTGATTATACAAGCTGGATCGACTGAGGCTCGCAGCAGTAGCCCACCGCTGACAGTTGCGTTCCAGCCGCGACCGAACATCTCGGCGGCTGCAATCCGGGCTGTCCAAGCGAATCCTGGAGCACCGGCCTTCCATCTGGCCACGTTCTCGCCCCTGTAAAGCACGACAGGACCACCTTGGTATCGCGGCAGGAATCGCCATAGCCACTCGCAGAGAAGCCTGTCGTCTGCAAGATGCTCACGTTATGAAATGTCCAGACACAATCCAACATGACTCGAAATCATCTGCCGCCGGGCTACCGCCAGCGATAATTGAAGCCACAAGCACACGCCAATCGCGTCGATTCGGTGCGTTCGGCATGTTGCTCCAATCGGGGGTGTCAAAAGATCGGCGACCGCGTCAGCCCTGGATGCTACAGTTTGCTTGAGACGACGGGCAATCAGCCAATTCGCGTACCTTGCTAATAATCGGAAAACAAACGAGGTAGATCATGAAGATGTTACTGGCCCTGCTGTCAATCGCTGCGATGACGCTGAGCCCCGGCGCATTCAAGCTAGATCATGCCGATGTTGCCATGCAGGACACATCGGGCGTTGATCGTTATCCAGTGACCCGCTATCGTGGCGGCCACTCTGCCCAGCCGAACGCGATCTCCTATGGCGTGCTCATCCTCCGCAATTCAGGAATCACTTACCACAAGTGCGGCTTCGACTGTAAGCCTACTACAAGGTCAATCGGGTACGACTCGGTCCCGGTGCTCACTATCAAGTATTCCGAACTGCGCCAAGTGGCCAGCGCGATCCGCTCACCGACGGCGGTTGACAGGTTTGCTCTTGGCTCACTTGCAGCAGAAGCGGAAACAGTCGTCTTGGTTTATGAGACGGCTCTGCGCTCTGAAGCTCCGGTATTTACCGCGCCGAAAAACATGTCAGCCGCGATTGATGCCCAGATACGTTTCCGCGCAAAGAAGGTTGGAGTAACAATCCCACCGGCCTGTCCTTAAGACGAACATCACACAGGGAGTAGAATGCGGACGTTTCTTGGGGTGCTCATTGCGCTGGCGCCACTTGTTGCCGGTGGGCAAGGCAACATCGCAACTAGCACGGCTACGGCTGAAGGCGACGTCTATCTGGTAATGGCGAACGGGGATATCAAAAAGGCGGCGGCCAATACGGTTACCATTGTTCGAGATAACGCATCGACCCGCAGGGCGCTGGAACAAGCCTGCAGCAACTTTAGGCACGAGGTTCCGGCGAGTGTCGTTCTAAGGGCACAGCTTGATAGCGCCAAGGCTGATTCTATTGGGAAGACGGTGATATTGCGGGTGCAGCCGACAGAAGCGAACCGAGATGCACAGGCGGCATCCTCGGCAGGACTCGCAACCGTAAGAGCGAAAGTTGCAAGACACGGATTGCTGGTCGATTCTGTCAACGCTGCAGCTGACAAAGTTCTAAATCAGAACCGTGCTGGCAGCAGCCCTACGGGGATGGAAGCGCACTATCGCATAGCGGGATTGGCGCCGGGCAGCTACTTCCTCATGGCTGAGACCAGAATACTGACAACGTCGCATCGATGGCTAAGGCCCGTTCGTCTGGTTGCCGGCAACAACAAGGCCGACCTGGACAACGACTGGACGATCACAGAGCCTTTCTGCGTAAGATGACATCGAAGCCAATCGTTACCTTGGATCACGGACTAGGTGAGCTCTGATGTCTTTCATGGATCGACTCTTCGGCGCCGTCGGCAATGTTCGTGCACAGGAACCGGCAGCGGTTGGAACACTTATCGCAAATATCGCGCATAACGAAGTAGGTTGGTTTACTGCCAACTGGAAGGATCGACTCGCAAGCCGAAACGTTATGGGGGTTCAAGTTGAGTTGGCGGTCCTGCTGCTGTGCGTCACAGACCGGCTGGCCGAGCGGAGCACTTCTTTCGGAGACCGCAAATCATTCATGACGATTGCTACAATGCATGCCCGCAACGGCACCATCGATACATGGCCCGAAGCCTATCGTGCGACCGTTACGAAACACTTCGACGAAACTCTCGATCGTCGGTTGCGCGAATATTCCCAAGCGACGAGCATCTTCATAAGCGAGAGCGACAAATCGATGTTTGGTGACAAGTGTTTGGTCGGAATGGCGACAATCTTGATTTGCGGTGGCTTTTACGATCATCGAGGCGCGGGGCTACCTGCGGAAACCGCCGTTGAGGCAGGAGTGGAAATCATGCGGACAGTTTCAGGGCTGCTTGTAACCCCAAGTTATAAGGCGATGGGCCGCTCAATCCCGGAAGATCAGTTCTTGCTGGTGTTACACGGAAACTGACCCACTAGCTGCTGGACATATCGGTGGACATATCCGCATCCGAAAGGGTGCGGAATGTCTCCCCGAGCGGTGCGGAACCTCCCTCCCCTTCCGTCACCTTTCCCCTATGCAAACGCGGTAGTTTCCTAAACTTCTCGGAACCCTTGGACGGACTTAGGATCCTGTGCCGCAAGGCGTGCGGGTTCGAGTCCCGCCTTTCGCATCAACGAGTTACGTGCAGCACCGTGAAGTTCTGGACATAAGGTTGGACATAGCTCCTGCCGCACGGCCGGGGCACCGAGGCCACAATGGAAAACGGAGCAGGTAAGGACGGCGATCTAGAAAGTTCGGCCGGTGACGCTGTTGACGAGAGGGAACCCTCGTTCCCTGGCGGCCACTTTCTCTATCGACTTGGTAGGGAGCCGTCAACAGTTGAAGAGCGACGCTTGTCGAGTTGGGAGGACCTTCGGAACCAACTGCTCGCGAATGGTGGATCGCGCAACAGTGCGACAGTGTTATACCGTGGGCAGCTGGAACCCTCGTGGGTTCTCGACTCGCCGCTGGACCGAACGTTGAAGTCCCCTACAGGGCAAGAGCTACCAGCGGGCATTTCACGACTGGTTCAAGCGACTCCGGCCCGCGTGGAGCGTGCATGGCAAAAGCACTTGAAAGTCTTCCGCACGCGTGCACTGGGGCTTAGGAATGATGGTCCATCGCTTACCGCGCTTGATCCGGACGAGTTAGAGATTCTTGCGCGAAACTATGGATTGGTGACGCGTCTTTTGGATTGGAGCCTCAGCCCTTTCGTGGCCGCGTTCTTCCCATTGTTTGACTCGGCGCGCGCGGAGTACGACGGATTCGAAAGAGGTATCTCTCGGAGTGCAAAGCCAGTTAACCTTGACGCGCACTGGGTGCTTTGGGAGTTGCGGTTCTCGGTCAGATATGATCTGGATGCCACGGGGCATGACAACAGCAATCTGTCAGTGATACAAAAACAAGTCGCAGGGCTTGAACGTCAGCGCGCGCAACGGGGTGTTTTTACACGACTGGCAGACCCAGAGGGTCGTTCACTCGACCAATGCTGCGCAACCGGAATGTGGCCCGGTGTGAGACTCACAAAGTTTCTCGTCCCACGTGCTGACGCGATGGAAGGGCTTTGGGAACTAGACCTGATGAACATTCGGCTGGATACCGTTTATCCTGATCTGACAGGAACTGCAACGCAAGCAAATATTGAGGCCGCGATTACAAGCCACGCCGATAGTCGTGCTTTGATGCGGGCTATGGTCGACGCTACGCGGTACGCGAGTGCTTCAATGACTGCGCCGTATGGCGGGTCCGGTGGGGGACTCAAACTTGGTGATTTGTTTCGTAAATCGGCACTGCAGCCCGACGAGCCTTCCGAGACAACCTTACCAGAGCAACCGCAACCAGATGACAACCAGTAGAAAACTGTCGCAGGACGAACGCGAGACTATCCACACGAAGCTGGACGTGCTCGGCGAAGCGGACTGCCCGAACTGCGCCCGGATCTTGAACTGGACAGAGATGCCTGTGATGATTCGCGGACAAAATCGGCGACTGTTTTCTGTGTCTTGTAGTGACTGTGGAATCAGCGGGAGGTGTTGACCAAGTGAATCTGATCGAAGTCGTTGTCGGGTGGTTTCTCGGCTTACTGAGTCAGCCGATCTTAGAGAGACTACAGCTCAAGTCGAAGCAAAGGGAAGTGGTGATCTCTCTACTCGTCGAGTTGCGTGAGTTCCGTTATACGATCGCCTACGTTGCCCACAGGTTGATCGACTGGAATACAATCTCAGATGATGAGGTTCAGCTACTCAGGGATGCGTATGGCAAATACAAGTCCGCCGCTCCAGAAACGAAAGACGTTGAGACCTGGCTGCGTTTGACGGCCGCTCCTGTGTCAGAGCTCAAAGCGGGTTGGGCGCGGATTCAGCAGGGGAAGACTGCTCCCAGACTTGTTCGATATACGCTTCCAACCGTTGATGTACACGCGGGAGCGATGCAGGCCTTTCCAGAGCCACTTAGCCGTATGCTTGGGAAAATCCGGTTTGATCTCGACATTTTCAACCAAAGCGCTGATTTCATTGAGTGGGCGCTCAAGAAGACGTTTGATGCGCAATTGGGTGGGGTAAATCGCGACATCCTTGCGAACAACTTGAAGCAGGCGCAAGAAGCCGCTGGCAAGCGCTGCTTGCGAATGGTGCGCTGGATCGACGAGTTCGAGCGACTTGCGCTGGAATACTACGGTGAGCTGGCGATGCCGACATTCGGGGCTTTGCCGAGTTCCGAGGAACCACCGCTACCTCAAGAGAAGTGAGTCAGCGGATATCATCAAATGGGGGGACCGATCAAGACAATTTGAGCCGGAGGTATGAGATCCATGCAGCACGACGCCAAAGAATACACAAAGCAGGAAACTGCGAGATACACCTGGCAGAACGCTTGCCTAAAGGTGCGTGAAGCTGAAATCGTAAGCCGCCGGGAGTGCGTTCCATGTCTGTGGGGCTAATTAGCGTAAATCGTCGTTGAGGACGACTTTCGAAACGACGTGATGGCGTCGGAAATAGCGCGCAATTTGGTCCTCGGCCTCTATTGCGAAGCCTGAAATCGCAGTTCGCAATAGCTTCCAAAAAGTCCCGAACACGGCTTCCACATTTTCTAATGACTTGCCGCTATCCACAGCGCTCCAATAGGCTATGAGGTCTGTCAGTTGGTAATGCGACAGAGAGAAGTGCGACAGCTGGTCGCTCCATGTGTCGTCTGGTGCGCGCCGCAGGATGATGCCAGGATCGGTGCCCGAAATTCGATGGTTCCTCATCGCGCCACTGTAGGCACTAGGATCAACGTGAAACATGCTCTTGTGCCGGAGACGCGTAACGACCGACCAAAGGCCGACACGTCCGCTCTCAGTTTCGAATTCGGTTTGCTTGAATTCCTTGATTCGGCTTTGCAGCCTGCCCCAATCTATCACCTCGACTTGGCTGCCCTCGTGCTTCGCAATGAAGGCATCGATTTCAAAGAGAACACTCGCCAAGAAAACAGCGGCAATAGACCTCTGGCGATCCTCAATACAATTCAATTGCATCTCGTTCGCATCAGCAGCGGCAACGCCGAAGTAGATCAGGCTTGTGAACCGCGAGAGCGCCATGATGTGTGCGAATTCTTCTGTAGTTCGCAGCCGCTCGTATTGTTCACCGCTGATAAGATGCCTTCGCTCTCGCTGAGTCACCCCGTCACCGTCGGGTAGTTGGGTTGTGCTTCCATTTTTTGAAGGTTAGATGTGAGCGTCAGCAGCGCGTCAGCCCTGGATGCTACAGTTTGCTTAGGGCGACGGCAATCGGCGAAACCGCGTAAGCTTCCTGCAACCAACATCACACAGGGAGTAGGATGCGGACGTTCCTTGGACTGTTCATTGCGCTAGCGCCCCTTGTTGCCGGGGGGCAAGGCAACACCGCAACCGGCATGGCTACGGTTGAAGGCGACGTGTATCTCGTGATGGCGAACGGCGACGTGAAGAAAGGCGCCGGGAACACCGTCGTCGTTGCGCGCGCCACGCCGCAGCTCCGGGCCACGCTCGACACAGTATGCAGCGAGATAAGCACTAGCCTGCGGCAGCATGATCGATACATGGCGGCTTTTTCGGAGCCCAGCCTCACGACAGCCATTGTTACTACGCGCATGAAAGCGGACCGGACCAAGAATCCAGCTGATATAAAGGCGGCGGATTCCGTTGAGGCGGTACGGAAGGCACACTTGGATAGCTCATCAACCCTCTGGGCCGCACGCGATCGATTGAAGCAATTGGCTGGTACTGCGATCGCTCAGGCCGCAGTGCAACGCGCGCCAACAGGAATGGAAGCTCACTACAAAGCAGAAGGATTGGCGCTCGGCGAATACTTGCTCTTCGCGGAAACGACAATAATGGACAAAACGCACCAGTGGCTGCGCGCAGCGAACGTTGTCGCCGGCGCAAATCGGTTCGACCTCGACAACTCAGTCACGACAACGGGGCCGTACTGCATAAGGAGATAGAACATGGCGACGATTGCCACTCCTCTCCCGCCCTGAAGACAACAACACGTCCTTACACATGGAGTAGTATGCGAATGCTTTTCGGGCCGCTCATAGCAGCACTTGCAATCACTGCAGCTACGAACACACTCGCCGCGCAGGAAAACAAAGCAACGGCGCCGGACCACTACGCGGTGACTGGCTATCTCGGTGGGATGTCCGCGCTCCCGAAAGCGCAGCTGTACGGGATGCTCATCCTGTCAGACTCGGGCGTCAGCTTCCACATTTGCAAGAATTACTGCACACTCGACAAGAACAAGCAGGTTGTATACGACTCTATTCCCGCCATCTTCATTCCCTACGCGCAGATGAAAGAGGTTGCCGTGTCTACCCAGATCAAGCCGTCCAGTGGAGCGGCAAGGGTGGCGTTCGGCATAATGGCCAACGACAAGAGAGAAGACATGATTGGCATCTCCTATGAAACACCACGGCGGGCAGAGTCGCCAGTGTTCAGCACTCCCAAGGCACAGTCAGCGGCTATCGAGGCGCAGATCCGCTTCCTCGCGAAGAAAGCTGGCAGCCCGATACCACCACCGAAGTAGAGTCGACGCGATGATCATTTCTTTCCTTGGTTCGTTTTCCAGCGATACAGCGACGGATCTACAGTCTTAGGCGCGCGTGGTTTCATGAATGCGGCAACCCCTGCAAGCCCGCGCTCCATCGCTTCCTCGACTGACTTGCGACCCTCGGGGTAGAGTCCGGGCGTCTCAGCCCCAGGCTTTTCCTTTCGAAGTTCTTCAAACGCAGTCACTATGAGGTGCAGCGAGAGCGGACCGTCGCGTTGATCCGTCAAGCCCTGAGCCTTTCGCGCCACGTCGTCAATGATTCCGTCAACGAACGGCCGTGCATTCGTTACTATCAACTGATTACGGCGGCCACCATCCGCATCGCGAACCTGTTGCCATTCCACACCGACTGCCTCTGCGACGCTCAGCCGCCAGCTTGTGTCATTTCGTTGCTTCAAACATTCTGCGACAACGTGTTCTGCCAGCGCGGCCGCCAGTTCCCCAACCGGTTCCCGCTCCGTCACTAGCATCGGCACGTCGCGCCCAAAAAGCCAGTCGAGCGACACATCGGTTTTTGACAACTGTGCCAATGTCGCTGATTGGAAAAGCGGCGGATTTTCCTTGTTGAGCCACTTGTAGACCTTAGCCGCTCGCGACTTGAAATCAGCATCGAGCGGGATGCCAATCGCGCGCGCTAGGTCGGCGGGCTTCCACCCCTTCGCCCTGCAAAACTTTCGCAGCTGCCTTGTGAGGTGCTCCGCGAGCTTCACATCGGCCGTGCTCATCTTCGGCATAGTACCTCCTCGTTAGCCTGTAGGCAGGGCTTAGTATGCCTGTGCCTTCCTGTAATGTAGTTTCGCGATCACACACACGCAACGAGATTGCACCCCAGTCGGAACGATCACACGAGGGGATGCAAATGAAACTGTCACTGATTGCCGCAGCGCTGCAGGCGGAAATGACTCGCGAGAGGATGCGCAATCTCGTCACGCGCGGAGAGGTGGCGGGCGGCATTGATGCTGAAGGACGCATGTATGTCGAAGCCGACTCACTGCGCGAATTCATTGCGGGTCGACGGGAAAACGCCACCAGCGCCGCATAAACAAAAGGGTGCCTCGTGAGGGCACCCCGCCACATTGGAGGAAGGCCAATGCAGTTAATCAAGAACATAAGGGAGCAAGAGCCAAACGCAAAGCAGGTAGAGCAGGAAGACTACACGCGGCGATATCTGGCGGCGAAGCTGTTCGCAGCCGATGATAGTGGACAGCGCGGAATCATTCTCTCAGTCTGCATGGTCAGGGTGATTCTGACCGCTATGCAGCGGTGCCAGCAACCGCAACGGGCG
This sequence comes from uncultured Gemmatimonadales bacterium, assembly GCA_964556695.1. Classification (GTDB taxonomy): domain Bacteria; phylum Gemmatimonadota; class Gemmatimonadetes; order Gemmatimonadales; family Gemmatimonadaceae; genus CAZKXZ01. Next base: position 25,293 of record CAZKXZ010000043.1, on the reverse strand, counting down.
GCCACCGCATGAGAGCCCCACACATGATTTTCTATCCCGACGGGACACAGCTCCCGGCGCTCCACTTCGGCAATCTCGATGATGGTGCAGACCAGGGCGATTGCATGTATGGCGCACCCTACGGCAATGGGGGCTGCGAATGTCTCGCCGAGAAGGGGCAGTACCACCTGTGCGAATGCGAGACAGCCAGGTGCCCGCGTTGCTGGGATCAACTGATTGGATGCCGTTGCCGCGCAATCGACCTGCGCAAACCGTCACAGCGCTCGATTGACCGGTATCTCGAAGAGCGGCGCCGGTTGCTTTGGAATAGCGACAGACCATTCCCACCTAACTTTTCCGACCCCGCTGTACAAGCGCAACTGTACGAAATGGAAGTGGCAGCGAACGCGAACGCCGACTTTGACCCGTTCCCAGATGCGCCGACCATTGGGCAGGTGCGGTGAATGTCGGGACAATGGGCCTCACCTTCACTCTCGTTCTCGCGTGCGCGGCTGGAGCGTGCAGCGTGAGCACGGACAGTAACGGGCGCATTGGCCGGCGGATGGACCTTCGTCCGAAAGTCTTCGCTCTCGCGCAGACTGATGAGGACCGCAAAGTCCTGATGGACTGGGAAAACCTCATCGGCTTTCCCCCCGAACACGCGGCGCCTGCCGAAGAGATGCGTGCGGCGCACCAAGAGGAGTCTTGCAAGCCGCGGTTCCACTTCATGACGGACGCGGACCTCGAGTGTATGGGACCCGTCGAAATGCTTGTCGACGGACTCGCAGAGTCGAAGGCGGTCGGGCTCATGTTCGGCAGCTTCGGCGTGCTCAAAAGTTTCCTTGCGGTTGAACTGGCGTTCTGCATTCAACTGAACCGTGATTTTTTCGGCCGCGGCGTGCTGCAGGGCGATGTGTACTACGTCGCTGGCGAAGGCCGCTCCGGCTATCCCGCGAGGATCCGCGCATGGAAGGAAGCGAACAGCGCGCCGGGTGTTGCGGGCGTCAACTTCCTGCTGGAATCAATCAACCTGCTGGATGCGTCAGCCGTTCGTCAGTTTGTTACCGACGTCCAACGGAATGGCGAGAAGGTAGCGCTGGTGATCTTCGACACGCTCAGCCAATGCACGCCAGGCGGACGCGAAGACAACGAAACCCACAACATCGCGTATCACTCTGCTCGCCACATATCGCAGGCGCTCAGCTGCGCCGTCCTGCTGGTTCACCACTCGCCGCTGGAAGGGGATCGTCCGCGCGGTGGAACCGTCCTCGAATCCAATGTCGACTGGGCATGGCAACTCAAGCGACAGGGCCCGCAAGTAACAGTGAGCTGCTTCAAGCCGAAGAACTTCGAAGCGTTCGAAGACTTCACAATCGAGCTCAAAAGAGTGGGCGAAAGTGCAGCCCTGGTTACTGCAATCGATGACGTTGCAGTAAACCGACAGCTTTGCAGTGATTCTATGCTCCGCGCACTGCGATCACTGCAAGACGGTTCAACCGCGGAAGGACTGTCAACAAGCAACTGGCTCAAGGTTACGGAAATGAAAGAGCGGACTTTCTACCTCGCGCGAAAGCGTTTGCTGGAAGCGGGCTACGTCGATACGGTGAAGTCGCGGAATGTCATCACAGTAGAAGGGCAGACGCAGCTATGAGCCTGTTACTGCAATACTGCAACGCTACTGCAATCGTACTGCAATGCAGTAAACCCAAACTACTGCATGCAATGCAGGGGGGTTTAGTACCCCTGCAGCATTGCAGTAAGGGCCGCAGAAGTTCAGCCCCCACCCTCATTTCCCGCTTTTCCCTCTCGTTGTATCCCGTGGAGTACATCGCTAGCGGCTTTTCGGCTGCCTCTCGGCGACTCGTAATCAACGGCAACCATTGCGGCAACGTGGTTTGCAATGTTGTTGCTGACAAGCAGTTACAACGGCACATCGGTTTTGGATACCTCCGTGTGGTGCCAGCATGAAGCAGGCGCCGGCCGCAGATGCAACGGTGATGACGCGCGTCGAGGTTGCCGCGTGGCTCAAGGTGAAGCCGCGCCAGGTGGAACGGCTTGAGATTCCATACATCGACCTTGGCCGCAAGACTGTGCGCTATTTGAGATCCGACGTCGTTGCGTTCCTTGATCAGAAGCGAAAGGAAGGCGCATGATCCGGCTCACACTTCCCGAACCGCCATCGAGCAATCGCTACTGGCGTGTATTCCGCCGGCCGTGCTGTGAAGTCTGCAGAGGCGCGTGAGTACATCGACATCGTGCGCGACGCATTTGACGCACAAGCCACGATCGCAGAGCGGGAGGCGTTACCCACTCACTGGCCCCGTGGCTGTTACGCTGGCGTGGCACAGAGGCGCACGGCGCGGGGACCTGGACAATCGTCTCGGTGAGACGGTCTAGTGCAACTCGTGATCAGCACTCCCGCGCGTCGCACTTGCGGCGATTCCGGTGGACGCAATAACAACGGCGCTCCGTGCCGGGTTTTTTTGAACTTGTCAGAGGATAACGGATGTTGTTTCAGGCACGATCCAATTCGCCGCGCGAAGTTTCTCACAGCAGAGGGCGAAGGGCTTGAAAACGCCAAGGTGAAACGCAGGCTCGAGAAACTCAAACGGCGACGCGGTTTCAAGGCGCCGAGAACGATGGAAGACGCGACGACCCAGTCAGCGAAGCTGTACGAATACACGGTGATCGGGGAAATAGACGAGAAAACAAGTCGTGCATGTTCGCAAGCGCTGAACCAATTCCGGGAGGCGTTCAAGCTGCGCGACATGGAGCAACGCCTACGAGCGGCAGAAGCACGCGTGAAAGTGTTAGAGGGCTTGCTTGAGAAGAAAGGTCTGCGCGCATGACAACTACACGCCAGCTCGATAGCCTTGATGCGAGAGTTGAGCACCTCATCGACCTGCACACGGACGGGCCGCGTGAGCGACGACCAACGCAAGTGCGCATGGAGCCGCCGGAGGGAATGGACCCGTTCACCGGAACCATTCTCGATGTAATGGATCTTGTGGGATTGGTCGATGAGAGTTGGGAAGCGTGGCGAACGTTCTGGCGTGCCGTGTACGCGTTGCCGATGGATGCGGTCGACCTGGAGCGATACGAGCGCCACACCGGGCGCAGTGCGGTGCCGGCCGTGCCAGTGCGTGAAGCATGGATGCCAATTGGTCGACGTGCTGGTAAGTCGCGCATGGCTGCGCTGGCCGCGTTGTTCGCAGGCGTTCGCAGGAACTACACGACGATACTTGCGCCTGGGGAGTTGGCTGTCGTGCCAGTTATCGCGGCCGATCGCACGCAGGCAATGGGTACGCTTCGCTATTTGAAAGGCATGACGGGGATGGACGCGTTCAGGCCGTACCTGCACAAGACGCTCAAGGAAGCGGTGGAGCTCAAAACTGGCTCGGTTATTCGCGTCGGGGCTGCGAGCTACCGAGCGGTACGCGGTGCGACATTGGCGGGCGTTGTTTGCGACGAAATTGCGTTTTGGACTTCGGAGGACTCTGCAGCGAATCCGGATCACGAAATACTGACAGCGTTGCGGCCCGGCATGGCGACGATGCCGGATGCTTTGCTCTTGGGGCTGAGCTCTCCATACGCGGCGAAGGGCGAACTCTTTCGCGCGCATCAACGTTTCTTCGGCACTGACAGCATGCACGGGATTGCGTGGAATGCTGACACGCTGAGCATGAATCCGAGCGTAGATGCGGAGGTTGTGCGCACTGCATTTGCGGACGATCCAATATCTGCGGCGAGCGAATATGGCGAAGGTGGACGGGTGTCGTTCCGTCGAGATGTCGAGAGTTTTATTAACACCGAGGCAATCCAAGCCGTGACGCTTGCGGGCAGGCGCGAGATTCCGCCGATGTCGGGTGTTGAGTACACGGCATTCGTTGATCCGTCTGGCGGTTCGCAGGACTCGTTCACGCTCGCTATTGCGCACCGGGAGAATTCGCACGCCGTGCTTGACGCTGTGCGAGAAGTGCGGCCGCCGTTCTCGCCGGAAGCTGTCGTGAGTGATTTTGCTGACACGCTCAAGAGCTATCGCGTGACGGGTGTCACTGGCGATCGCTACGCTGGCGAGTGGCCGCGTGAGCGGTTTCAGGTTCACGGCATCAGCTACACGCCGAGCGAGCGAACCAAGAGCGACCTCTATCGCGAATTGTTACCGCTCGTGAATGCGGGAAGCGTGGAGCTGCTCGACGTTCAGCGGTTGAACGTGCAGCTGGCGGGTCTGGAGCGTCGCGTCGCGCGCGGTGGAAAGGACTCAATAGACCACACGCCAGGCGGCCGTGACGACGTCGCGAATGCGGCAGCTGGCGCACTGGTATTGGTGAGCATCCGACCAGAGCCAACGAGACAATGGGGCAGCTCAACATGGTCGATGTAGCAAACACTTAACAACTCAACTGGTAATCACAAATGTCTGACACACAAACGCAACTCGCGGCCGCCAATCTGAAACTCGCGCTAATCGCGCGCAGCATCTCCATCGCGGAATCTGAAGCAATTGCGACGGCTGCGACATATCAAAGCGTAGGCGATGCGATCCTCATCACCTACGGCGAGCATCGCGCAATCGCCAATCAACCGGCGACGCTTGCCACACTCGCGGAACGTATCGCGGGCAATCCGGAGGGCCTTCGCATTCCGTCGCCGATCGGCAGAGAACATAACGAACTCGCTTTCCCACAGGGCTGGCGGCGCCGGGGCGGCGTTCGTAGCTCGCCGTGATCGGATCAGGCATCGCCGCGGGGCAATTGTGAACCTGCTTATCGCGCTGCGCTCATATGTGGCGACTGCACTTTGCCGGCCTTTATCTCGAATACTTCGGCGACGGACACAGAGAACACATCGCACAGAGCTTCGATGAGATGACCGGGAAACAACCGAAACTTTCCATTCTCTTTGACGAACCACACACCGGAGCAGGCAAATGGCTGACGCTTGCGCTGGCATGCCTTTGGGTATATCTTCCCGTATCACTTCCAGCATAGGGGTAGCCATGACAGATGAGAAGGTACGGGAGAATCGATTGCGGCGAATGCTCGAGCGCAGAGGGTTGACACTGACAAAGTCTAGGCGTCGCGATCCGGAGGCGTTGGGCTTCGGGCACTACGCGATTCTCGAAGCAGGCGGTGAGATCGTTGCCGATCAACTCGGCGGCCTTGATCACCTCGAGGCGTGGCTGGCAGCGAATTCGCGGCAGCCGAATGGAATCACCAAACGGGCGCCACAGAAGCGCAGGAGGGGAAAATGAGAGGGCAGGGAAGGGTCTATCTCCCAGTGCGCAGTGGTCGCGAGTCCAAGGTGTGGTGGCTCGACTACGGCGTCCACAAGCAGCGGCATCGCGAGTCGTCGCACACGACGAGCAAGAAAGAAGCGCTGGCGCTACTGCGTGAGCGGATCACCAAGCGAACCAGCGGCACCCTATCTGGTAAACCGGACAGGGTGAGCATGTCGGATCTCAAGTCAGGGCTTGAGAAGCACTACACGCGCGAGGGCAACGCATCGTGGCAGCGGGCGCAGCAGGCGTTTGTACATATCGATGAATTCTTCGGTAAAGACGCCAAGGCAATGAACATCACAAAGGCGCGCGTGTTCGATTATCAGGATGCGCGGCTCAAGGATGGCGCAGCTCGAAACAGCGTGAGGTATGAAGTGGGGGTGCTGTCGGCAGCGTTTGGCGTGGCTGTCGAGCAGGACATTCTTGCAACGAAACCAGTTTTCAAGCAGCTGGCCGAAGGTGACAAGCGAAGCGGGTTTTTCGAGCCGGGAGACTTTGCCGCGTTGGTGGTGGAGCTACCATCCGATATCGCGGACCTTGTGAGGTTCCTGCACGCCACTGGCTGGCGCAGAGGCGAGGGCGTGGGGCTGTTGTGGTCTCAGGTGGATTGGGATGATGCCGACTACCAGGGCAGCCATCGGGAGCCAACGCCGGGCCCTGCAGCGTGCATAAGGATCGGAGAGGCACAGACCAAAGGCGGCGACTCCCGAACGTTCCCGATCGCGGATGCACGCGAACTGTGCGAGTTGTTGCTGGCGCGGTTCAAGGTTCGGAACGGGCTGCACGTTTTCCATCGAAACGGGAAGCCGATTGGCGATTTCCGGAAGGTGTGGGATTCAGCGTGCAAGAGGGCGAAGCTGGACGGCCGGCTGGTACACGATCTGAGACGCACGGCTGCGCGCGATTTTCGGCGCACTGGCGTCAGCGAAGGTGAGATAATGAAATTGTGCGGCTGGAAGACACGGGATATGTTTGACCGCTACAATATCATCGATGCTTCTGATTTGACGCGTGCAGTAGCACGCAGGTTTAGTGACAACGGCAACCTTACGGCAACCTTTTCACCTGAAGGCGCAGCGACACAGTAGCTAACTTGTTTAGAATCAACGCTGCCCCTGTAGCTCAGGTGGATAGAGCAGCGGTTTCCTAAACCGTTGGCCGGGTGTTCGAGTCACCCCAGGGGCACTCGACGACAAACTCCTTTTTTCATCGAGCTCAACTGAATTCCAGGTAAATCATGTCAGCTACGACCACGTCCAAATCAGCTATCGATCCAGCCCTCCGCGAACCCATCCAGTGGGTGCAGGAGAATTCCCGCGTGTTGTCACTCGCTGGTGCCGTTATTGTGGCCTTACTGCTGGGGGCCTATCTCTTCGTGCGATCCGCTCAGATCAAAGTGGCAAAGGCTGAAGAGGCATACAATGAGTCTCAGCAGCTCTTCTATTCCGGCAAGGCGACAGAGGGGGCGGTGAAGATGGCCGACGCCGCCCGTCGTTACGTTGGCACCAATGCCGGGACCATGGCAGCCATGAGGCTCGCGGTATACAGCATCAACGAACGCAAGATGGGCGAAGCCATCGCTGTCCTGAGGCAGGCCGAGCCCAAGGCAAACAAGAAGATCTTTGGCACCGCGTTACACGGTCTGCTCGCAGCGGCACTGTCCGATTCGGGTCTCTACGCGATGGCCGGCGACGAGTATCTGCTGAGCGCCAAGGCGTCGCGAGTAGAATCAGAGCAGGTCGAGATCAATTACAAGGCCGCTGAAATGTTCGCCAACGGGGGCAGCAAGGACCGCGCTGTTCAGCTTCTGGCTACGCTTGTAGACGGACCACCGAGCGATACGCGTGGGAAGGCTCGGAAGCTTATGGGGGAGCTTCAGACGGCTCCAGCGAAGGTGGGCGGCGGCTGACGCGCCCGCGGGCCTCCCAGGGGCAACTGGCGCCTTGGGCAGCGGCGTATAATATGTATTATGTCAACTAGCTCTGTGCGTAACTGTGGAGAACGGGGCTAACTGCTTGGGGTTCGGGCTCCAACCTTCCCGCCTCAAAGACAACCGATGTGAAGTAGTTCCTCACGTCGCTTCAAGCGCTACGCGACACGCTTCGCGCACCAACCAATCACTATCCGTATCCACGCTCCGCTCTCCATTATCCGCTTGCTTCTAAATCAACCAGCTCACCTGTAAAAACCAGCCGCCCCTCCCCTCGCAGGCTCACGCGGAATTCACCGTTGGCCTCGCGACTCGTGCGAACTATCAGCGGCAAACCGGAGCTGGTGCGGATCGTTGTTTCGCGGCTCTTGGTTGAGTCGTTCGACCAGTTCGATGCCAGCAGCGCTGAGGCGACGGCACCGGAGCCGCACGCGAGCGTCTCAGCCTCCACGCCGCGTTCAAAGGTCCGCATACGCCATTCTGCGGTGCCAGCCACCCGGGAGATGAAGTCCACGTTGGCACCGCCGCTGGTCGCCGGATGGTGCCGCAGGTACGGTCCGCGGGCTCCCAGGTCCACCTTGTCGGCATCGTCGCACAGGATCACGGCGTGCGGCACCCCCACCAGCGCAAACCCGGCACGCGTCTCTCCGACTCCAAGTGGAATGGCAATATCGTCGCGAACGTCGGAAACGGGCGGGAGATCAACCTCCGGCTGACCGTCCTTGTGCATCCGAGCGCGGATTGTGCCGGTATCGCTCTCAAAGGAAAAGCCCGGTGAACGAGCCAGCCCGAGGTTCTTTGCGAGGCGCGTGCTGCAAAGCGCGGCGTTGCCGCAGAAGGACGCCCTGCTCCCGTCCAGGTTGAAGTACACCATGCGGAATGCGTGCAAGGCCGACGGCTCCAGAAAAACAATTCCATCCGCGCCAACACCCGCGCGCCTGTCGCACACCCGCTGAATCGATTCTGGCCGGCGCAGCCAAGTGAGCTCCGACTCCATCGAGTTCACAAAGACAAAGTCGTTGCCCGAACCGCTCATTTTGAAAAAATGCTGGCCTTGTCCCTCGCCGCTCATCAAACCTTGCCCACTATTGACCACCAGCGCAGCCGCCAGCACATCCACACCGCTTCACGCACAATCTGCTTGGACATCTTGCTTTGCCCTTCGCTACGATCAGTAAACACAATCGGAATCTCAATGATCTTGAATCCTTTTTTCCAGGCCCTGAAGCTCATCTCGATCTGAAACGCGTAACCGTTCGACCGCACGGCGCTTAGATCGATCGCTTCAAGTACTTTCCGCCGGTAGCACTTGAATCCCCCGGTCGAATCATACAATTGCAGCCCCGTGACGATTCTCGCATAGATATTTGCCGAGTAGCTCAGTATGAGTCTCGTGATCGGCCAGTTCACCACTGTCACCCTGCCGAAACGGTAGCGCGAGCCGAGTACGAGGTCAGCGTTCTGGATCTCGTTCAGAAAGGTTGGGAGATGTCCCGGGTCGTGCGAGAAGTCGGCGTCCATCTCCATGACATTGGCGTAGTCGCGCTCAAGGGCCCATTTGAAGCCGGCCACATACGCCGTCCCCAAGCCGAGTTTGCCACTCCGATGCAGCACATGCACGCGAGGGTTCGCCGCTACCAGGCCGTCGATTATGGCCCCTGTCCCGTCAGGTGAATTGTCGTCGACGATGAGCATCTCGATGCGCTCGTCCTGCACAAGGACTAAGGCAACGAGTCGTTCGATGTTCTCTTTCTCGTTGTAGGTCGGAACGATAACCAGCGTCTTTTCAGTCACGGGTAGGAAGTCTAAGGACAGCAGGCGTCTCTGCCGAGTGCCACCCTTTGAGACAAATTTTTGTCACCTATGGTTGCCTGCCGGCGGCTCACCACAGGATGGCAGCGACTACCAGGATCTGTAGAGCGGTGACCGCCCTACGCTGCAGCGTCGTCAAGAGCGCGAAGGTATGCGCCGAGCATCCGTGCTGCACACGATTCGGGTGCCAGCGTGGACAATGCATACATGCGGGCTGCGTCGCCTTGGGCTTTCAGTCCTTCCGGCTCTGACAAGAGTTGCTGCAGACTTGTCGTTCTCTCGCCGAAATCTGCTCCCTCGAGTTGTACGGCCAAACGGAAATGTTCTGCAAGTACATCGCTGGCCGGTGCACCCTGGAGGAACGCGGGTGGAGCACCTGCAAGCATGGCCGCAGAGACAGTTGCACGCTGGTCTTCCGACGCGCCCAGGACCACACATGCGCGCGCCTCTCCCAACGCTTTCGCCAGCGCCTCACGGTTGCTTGTTGACACAAATGCTGTTTTGCCGTTCGGACCGGCAGCCAGAATACCAACACGCAGCGCATTTTCATCGCCGGATTCCCCAACCAGCGTCACTTCGACGCCGAACGCGGAAAGCATTCTGAGAGACGTTATCAGCTGCGTCCCTTCCCTTGCGAGCTCCGGCGACACAACCATCGCCACGGCATTGCGCTTTACATCGGCGGGCCGAAATACATCAACCGCGATTGGAAGCGGGGCAATAATTGGCGACACACCATCGAGCACACTCGAGAGCCGCTGCGCCTCCGCATTCGACTCGACGGTAATTGCCGCGGACCGCCGAAGCACATGCCGGAAGAGAGGGCGCGTTGGTGAGCCGGCGCGTCCACTGGTGGCATCGAAACCGTGCAGGCTGGTGACCAGTGGGAGCGATGCCAGCGAACTGACCCAGGATCCAACAAGTCCCGATGGGAACCACCAGTGTGCGTGCACGACATCCGGCTTGAAATCGCGGCGCGCCTTTACCGCGCTGCCAAAACCGGCACCGAGGTAATTGAGCGCGGTTTTGCGCGATGCTCGCGCCGCAGGAGAACCTTTTGCTGGCGTGCCGGCAGCATGCAACTCGCCCGGCGCCTTTGCTACACGCGCGCGTGGCGTTTCCACGCGAAAGCGCTCCACTCGCGAGTCGTCGCCCTTGCCAGCCGCGCCTTCGCCTGCGGAACCAGTATCACCCACTTCGACCGCGCCCTTCGCCTTTCCGGTGTACATGTCGGGCGCAACCACGCGCACCTCCACACCCTGAGCGGCCAGCGCGTCCGCGAGAAGGTGCAATGCGTCCGACTGGGGACCAGTGCCGCTGAGCGGAAAACTGTGAGTGATGAAGAGTACCCTCAGTGGATCACTGCTCATTCCTTATTCTCTTTGTCATTTGAGTGATCGTCATCGTCATCCTGGCGACGACGAAGTTCATTGATCTCGGCGCGCAATCCGGCGATCTGTTCGCCAATCAGGCCGGTGCAGAAAAAGATGCTGCCTACGAGCACGCAGGTTTGCACGAGATCGATTATCGGGCGCCATCCCTCGCCGCCGACAATGCGCCAGACAACTGCCGTTATTCCGAGCACCACTCCCAAAAAGAAAAGAGTTGCTCCCATCATTCCGAACAACAACAACGGTTTTTTTGCGAAGCGAAGTTCAAACCATACAGCAAGCATGTCCAGCACACCAACCGGTATGCGATTGAGTCCGAACTTGCTCTTCCCCGCGTGCCGGGGATAAAGCGGAACTGGCACTTCCGCGAGCGTAAACCCCTGGGCCGCGGCTATCGCCACCATGTATCGATGCCAGTCCGGCCTCGAGGGAATTGCTTCCATGATTTCGCGGCGATACGCCTTGACGGAATTGAGATCACGAACAGGAACGGCGAAAAGCCGGCGACTCAGTTTGTTGTAGACATTGGAGACAAAAGCCTTCTCGTAGTGCCCCTGCTTGTATCCCGCCACAATATCGGCCGATCCATCCAGTATCGGCGCCACGAGAGCAGGAATGTCCTCAGGTTTGTACTGCAGATCGGCAGGATAGAACACCAGCACCCCACTCGTGGAGTGCTGATATCCAGTTCGCAGCGCCTCGGCAATGCCACGACGAGCCCGATGCCGCGCCGAGTGCAGAAATGGATATTGTTTTTGAAGTGCAGCGAGAACCGCGGGTGTATCATCCGACGATCCGTCGTCCACGATAACGACCTCGAACTGAATGTCCGGGAATCTCTGAACCATCTCCTGTGAGAGCTCAGCAAAGAGAGGGAGATTCTCGGCTTCATTAAACGCGGGAACGAGGACAGCTACGGTCGGCCGCCTTATGGGCAGCGTCGCGCGCAGAGCACCGGAACCCGCACTTCCGTTGTCGGTGGCCACCGCCGTCACACTCGTTTGCGCATGCGCGCCGACAAAACGCCAAGCTGGTCACGATACTTCGCCACAGTTCGGCGCGCGATCTGAACACCGGTCTGCCGGAGAATGTTCACAATCGCCTGGTCGGTGAGCGGTTTGCGAGGGTCCTCATCGGAAACGAGTTTCTCGATCTGAGCCTTGATTCCGCGGGCGGAAACATCCTCGCCACCGGTGGTCGACAAACCCGAAGAGAAAAAATATTTGAGGGGCAGAACGCCGCGGGGTGTCTGCACGAATTTCTCATTGGTCACACGGCTCACCGTGGACTCGTGCATGGCGACGACCTCCGCGACTTCGCGGAGAGTCAGTGGCTTCAGGTGCTGCACACCTTTCTCGAAGAACTCGCGTTGTCTCTCCACGATGTAGTTCATGACCTTGAGCATTGTCTGACGGCGCTGCTCAATTGCCTGGATCATCCAGTTCGCCGAATTCAGCTTGGATGAAATGAACTCGCGGTTTTCCCCGTCAAACTTCTTCTTGTCCCTCGCGATTTCCTGATATGCCTTGCTGAGGCGCAGTCGCGGCAGGTTGGAATCATTGAGGAAGATATGGTACTGGCCGTCGATTTTCTCGACCACAAGATCAGGGGTGATGTAGTCGTCGCGCGCGCTGCTGTAGACGAGGCCGGGCTTGGGATCAAGACGGCGCACTTCGTCGGCGGCTGCCTGCACGTCCGTCTGCGACATCCCGTACCTCTTGGAGATTTCGCTCCAGCGATGATTGATCAACTCGTCAAAGCATTCGTCGACAAGTTTGTATGGCACCGAATCCTGCGCTTTGAGATCGCGCAACTGCAGCAGGAGACACTCGCGCAGGTCTCGCGCACCAATGCCGGGCGGATCCAGCGACTGGATGACGGCGAGCATCTCCTCCACTTCTTCTATCGTGTAGAAGGGCAGCTCGTCGAATTCCTCTTCGGTATCCTCCACGGCGCGGCGGATGAGATCATTCACTCCCTCGAGGATTTCCTCGAGGCTGCATGCGAGCCTTCCGTCCTCGTTGACATTGCCGATGAATTCCTCAGCAAGCACCCGCTGCCGCGGATCGAGTTCGAGGAGTACTATCTGATCCGCCAGATGATCTGAAAGGTCGCGTGAGGCGACTGTAACGGGCTCGTAGTACTCCTTCTCCTCGTGCTCCTCGCGCACGCCGGTATCGAACCCGTCGAGGAGAATTTCCTCCCAGTCTATCTGGTCTTCGTTTTTGGTCTCCGCAGGTTCCTCGGGCGCTGCCTCTTCCGTCTCTACCTCAGCCTCTTCGTCCTCGTCCAGCTCCACCATTTCGAGGAAAGGGTTGTTGAGCAGCTCCTGCTTGAGATGCTGCTGCAGGTCCAGCAGCGGCATGTACAAGAGATCCATCGCCTGATAGAGGCGTGGATTGATCTTCAGTTCCTGCCGGAGACTGGTACTCTGGTACAGACCGGTTTTCATCTTTTAGTTAGCGGTGGGCGTGGAGCGCAAGCGGCTGCGCAGCCTCTCCGTCAGTGTGGGACCGAGGTATAAGCGCGCGACGGTGTCATCGTACACCAATTCACGAACTGTGCCGGAGACCTTCACCTGACCATCAAACATGATGTAGGCGCGGTCCACGATATCAAGTGTCTGTTCCACATTGTGGTCGCTGATCAGCACTCCGATTTGCCGGTCCTTCAAACTTGCGACGATACTCTGAATGTCGTGCACCGCAATGGGATCGACCCCGGCGAACGGTTCATCCAGCATCATGAATTTCGGTTCTGTCACCAACGCCCTCGTTATTTCCAGGCGGCGTCGCTCTCCGCCGGACAGCGAGAGCGCCTTGTTTTTCCGCAAATGTTTTATGCTCAACTCGTCCAGCAGCACTTCCAGGCGCCTGCGCCTTTCACTCGATGACAGCTTGAGCGTCTCGAGTATTGCCAGAATATTGTCCTCGACCGAGAGCTTCCGAAAGATAGAAGGCTCCTGGGACAGATATCCGATTCCGCGCCTTGCCCGCTTGTACATGGGCATGCGGGTGATATCTGTTCCGTCGAGAAGTATGCGACCTGCCTGGGGCTTCAGGAGCCCGGTTATCATGTAGAAAGTGGTTGTCTTGCCTGCGCCATTGGGACCAAGAAGTCCGACTATCTCACCCTGTTGCAGGCGCAGCGCGACGTCGTTTACGACCTTGCGGCGATGATAGACCTTGAGGAGACCATTCGCTTCGAGAACACTCCCACCCGGTTTGACAATCGGCCTTTTTCCGGACTGTCCGATTGTCGGATGATCACCGGTTTCACGGATGACCTGAAGGGTGGGTGCGCGGCTCGTGGCGATTTCACGCCATAAGTCTGGCGCGATCCTGATTCTGCCTTCGGGAAGTTCCAGCTCCTTCGCATCGGCCTGGAGCACGCCATCCGAAATGAGTCGCGGCAGAACCGAGCGAACCAGGTGATGGCGCACTTCGTCCAGCCCGAGCCGGCCGGCTTCGCGTTCCACATCTCCGCCACCGGCGCGAAATCCCGCCAGATAGCTCTCGCGGAAACCAATTGTGATCTTGTCGAGTGCTGCCCCTCCCTCATCGTCGGCAATTCCGATGAGTGTTGAGAGAAGGAGGAGCGTTGATCGGTGTCCGCGGGAATAACTCTCGATGAGCAGCCTGACTCTGTCAGGAATTGCGCCGGTCATTTGCGTGGAATCCTCGCTGGTCCCGCGCCGCCTGATCGCGCACCCGTGGTGTCAGTTTTTTGCTTGCTGCATTCGCTGGTTGCGCCCATGGCGAATGGGATTACGTCGCCGCGCTTTACCATGAGCGAATCGATGTCGCCATTGCGCAGGATGACGCGAATTTCGTTTCCGGTGAAGTATTGGATGCCGGGGCAGGTGGTAGTTTTGCCGGCCTTGGGTCGCTCCACGGCCCATAACTTCGCGTTGCCCGTGGCAGAGATGAGGTTGGGAACTGTGAGCGTATCGCGCCTGGTACTATCCAGCTGCACAGGCGGAATCAGTCCCCCCCGTCCGGCACTATCCGCGGCAGGGCGCCGCGGCACTCGCACGACGTTCTCCAATCTGATTATTACGGTGTCGCCTTTGATCCTGTCCTTTTCCGAGCTACCGGTTTTGGCGGAATCTGGTGCGAGTTCAGCCTCCGCCCTGGCAATGGCGTGAATCTCGGAGGGTTTGCCCCCGGACATTTGAATATCGAGTGAATCGCCGCGCATCGTTGAGCCGCGGCTCTCCATGAATGCTCCCGAATCACCGAAGGCGAAAGCGCGCGTAATGGCATTCTGGTCCATGCGCATGTCAATTGTGTCGCCGGTGAGCTTGAGCTCCTTGCCATCGACATTTGCCCCGCCCAGCGATTTCACCTGTTTCACATTCTGGTTGGAATCGGCAAGGATTTCGATAACGACGCCGCGTAGCTCCATGCTGTCAGCATTTTTCATGTTGAGCTTCGGGTTGCGCATGAGCCGCATCACACGCTGTTTGGGATCCTTGTTGGCGTAGACCGAGTCGCCCGTCGCGTCCAGGTTGGAGCGGGTGATGACAACGTTGCCGGACGCGTAGATCAGGTCACCTTCCATCAATAGCGTCCGCGAATCGATGCGCGTGGAATCAGTTTTTCCCGTTGTGCTGTCTCGATCGACCAGAACAAAGCGAGGACCTCCAACAGCAATGAGTCTGTCCCGAGTTCCCAGCTGCGGTCTCTTTCTGTAGAACTTTATCGACGGACCCGTAACTGTGCTGCCGCTCTCCAGCTTCGCGATCACGCGACCGTCGGCTTCCACATGGTCATCTGCCTTGTAGTAGGTCATGTGGTCGGCAGTGATGTTCGTTAGACCCTGCGTGTAGCTGACATTCCCGAACAGCTCCAGCATCTGACGTCCTTCGTAGTGGTGCGCGCTGTCGGCTCGGACAATCCTGTTCTCCCTGCGACAGCGGAGCACGAAGGAGCTGGGGAACCTCATCTTGAATTCACCCCTCGGGTCGCGGTCGCGCTCAACCCCGCCCGTGGTGAGTTCCTGCTGCGAGCACTCCTGCAGCAGATTCTGTTGTGCCTCGATAGAGCTCGGGCTCATGAAAGCGGCACTGATTCCCAGTGCGACGAAGGCTCCGCGAAGCCGCCCTGCGTTAGTCATGGTGCCGGGTGCCGCTGCGCGGCGGCGCCAGAGTATCAACGCGCGTACGGCCCGTCAGCGGATCGACGGTTGGTACCGGGTTCACAGTTGTGCTGGTGTCACGCGGCGGCGGAGCTACCCCCGTATAAACGCAATTGCGCGTCGGGGAAGCGACACAGCTCATCACTTCCATCTTGGGATCAGAGATGAAGGATGCACCCTCCATCCTGCGCGTGGGTTCAACAATCACGAATGCTGAATCACTGCGAATTTTATTGGTCAGCTGATCGTAGATGAGGTGCTGGGTATCCAGCCGTTTGCCGTCGGTTGTTGTGACCACGACATCGCCCCGCGCCTCCATGCTCTTTCGCGCTGTTGAATACGTTGCCTTCTTCGAGGTGAGCGTCGCGACCGGCGCGCCGAGCGAGTCGAACATGATGAGCTGCACACCGCCATGCATGTCAAACTTCGACTGGTTGTCGTAGACGAACGCCGTATCAGCCCTCAATGCCGCCTTCTTGATGCCACCCTCCACCAGTGAGTGCTGCAGTCCGAAGGCGACCTGGTCGGCCGAATCGAGCATGGTGGCTTGCGCTGTTGGAGTCGCACCTTTATTGCTGCCGCACGCAACGGTGAGAACTGCCAGCCAAGGTACCACTCGCCTCATGCGGCACCCGCGCGCATCAGGTCGTGCAGATGCACGACTCCAACAATTGCGCCCGCACTACTAAGCACCGGCATCGACATTATTCCGTGTTTCTCCATTCTGTATACCACCGCGCTTCCCAGTTCTTCGGGCGAGCAGGTCTTCGGTGATTTCGTCATCACATTCGTAACCGCCACTGCGAGAATATCATCTGTGCGCTCCATCGCGCGCGTCAGATCGCCTGTAGTAATCACACCTGCCAGCTTTTCGTTTGCATCCACTATGATTGCGATACCGCGCCGCTCGGCCAGCTGCACCACAGCCTGACGCATTGTCGCGGTTGTCGGCAGCACCGGCAGATTATCAGAAAGCATCACGTCCGCTATGGTAGTGAGAAGCTTCCGGCCCAGCGCGCCGCCCGGATGCAGTCTCGCAAAGTCTGCCGCTTTGAAACCCTTCATTTCCAGCAATACCACCGCCATTGCATCACCCAGAGCGAGTGCGGCCGTCGTACTTGTCGTGGGAGCCAGGTTGTGCGGGCAGGCTTCCTCCGCGACAGATACATCAAGCGCGACGTCCACATGACGGGAGAGTGCCGAATCCATATCCCCCACGAGGGCAACGCTACGTACCCCAAGCCGCTTCAACTGTTCGAGCAAGGCTAGCAACTCCTCCGAATCCCCGCTTTTGGAGATAAGAATCGCCGCGTCGCCGGCGCTCACCAGTCCGAAATCGCCGTGCTGGCTCTCGACCGGATGCAGGAAGGTGGCAGGGGTTCCGGTGGACGTGAGCGTCGCGGCAATTTTCCTCCCGACGTGTCCTGACTTCCCCACTCCTGCGACAATAATCCGTCCCTTGCAGGAAGCCAGCAGTTCTACTGCAGACACGAATGCGGGTCCAAGACGCAACTCCAGCGCCGCCACCGCTTCACGCTCGAGGCGCAGCACGCGGCGTCCCCTCTCGAGGACCTCCTCGTGCCTCATGGCGCTGCTCCCGCCGCTCCGGATCTTTCCGAGACATAGCGAGCGTGCGCCATTGTCCATTCGCCGCGCGCCTTGAGCAGCAGCTCACAGAACTCGCGAGCTGCTCCCCGTCCGCCTTCCCTCGACAAATTGACGGAACAGATGTCGCGCACCTCCGGAACTGCATTCCCGACCGACACGGGCAGCCCTACAACCCGCAGTATCGGGACGTCCGGAAAGTCGTCACCGACAAATGCAGCTTCCTCTGGCGCGATTCCAAAACGCTGCAGCATCTGCTGAAAGCTGGGGAGCTTGAGTCCATTGGGGTGCTGCGAAAAGTCGTCGACCTCGAGTTCTTTGGCACGCAGGGCAACACTCTCCGAAACCCGGCCCGTAACGATTACGACTTTGATTCCGGCATATCTGAGCAGCATCATGCCGATGCCGTCCTGAATATCGTAGCGCTTGAATTCCATGCGCTCGCCTTTGACATCGCCGAGGTAGATGCCCCCGTCGGTAAGAACACCATCGACGTCAAATCCGACGAGTCGTATCCGTCGAGCGAGAGCCGCATCAATCACTTGCGGGACGCCTCCCAGATGTGCAACAGTTTTCGCAGCAACTCTTCGAGCGCATCGAGTGGGAGCATGTTGGGTCCATCGCTGGGAGCCCTGTCCGGAGTCGGGTGGGTCTCGATGAACACCCCGTCGGCTCCGGCGGCAACCGCAGCGGAAGCAAGCAGCGGGATGAACTCGCGCGCACCGCCGCTTGATCCCTCGTTTCCCATCCCCGGTTTTTGCACAGAGTGTGTAGCATCAAAGATGACCGGAGCATTGCAATGTTCGTGCAGCCTCTGGATTGATCGCATATCAACTACGAGGTCGCCGTATCCGAAGAAGGTGCCGCGCTCAGTAACCGCGACGTCGTCATTTCGCGATGCGGGCCGCGCGTTGCGCACCTTGTCGATGGCACCTGCCATTGCATCGGGCGTCATCCACTGTCCCTTTTTTACGTTCACACACTTCCCTGTCGCGCCCGCGGCAATCAAGAGATCTGTCTGGCGGCAGAGGAATGCGGGGATCTGAATGACGTCCACAACCTGGGCTGCGGCCTCACACTGATCGGGAAGATGCACATCGGTAATAAGGGGCAAGCCGGTCGCGTCTTTCACGCGCTGCAATGCCGCGAGTCCTTCGTGCAACCCCGGTCCACGCGCCGCCGACCTGTTGGACCGGTTCGCCTTGTCGAAACTCGCCTTGAAAATCACACGACCTGGCACGATGGTCTGCAGGCGTGCAAGACGTTCAGCAACGCGCAGGTTCAGCTCATCGTCCTCGAGCACGCATGGTCCGGCGATAAGAAAAAAGGAGCTTCTGGAAAACAGTGACTCCACTCAGTCGCCCGCTTCAACGAGGGAACTGGAGTCGCGTATTGTTTCGCGCGACCGCTTGACACGAGTCGCGGCCGCAATGAACGCGGCAAAAAGTGGGTGGGGCCGGTTGGGTCTGGACTTGAGTTCCGGATGAAACTGGCAGCCGATGAACCAGGGATGATTCGCAAGTTCGACCATCTCAACCAGCGCCGCGTCCGGTGAAAGGCCGCTGAGGCGCAAGCCACCCTCGACAAAACGGTCGCGATACTCATTGGAAACTTCGTAGCGGTGTCTGTGTCGCTCGCTCACCTCTGGAACGCCATAGATCTCCGCTGCGCGCGAGCCACGGGCAAGCCGGCAGGGGAATGCACCGAGTCGCATGGTGCCGCCGAAGTCGGTCACATTCTGCTGCGAGGCCATGATCGATATCACGGGGTTGTCGCACTCGGGTGCGAACTCGGACGAATGACTGTCGTCGAGCAGGAGAACGTTGCGCGCGAACTCGATGATCGCGGCCTGCATACCCAGGCAGATTCCGAAAAACGGAAGCGAGCTTTCCCGTGCGTGGCGGATTCCTTCAACCATTCCGTCTACGCCGCGCACACCAAATCCCCCTGGTACGAGCAGGCCATGAGCGTCCCTCAAAATGGATGCTGCTGCTTCACGTGAGGTGAAGAGGTCACTGGATACCCACGAAATATCCACACCCACTTCATTGGCAATGCCGCCGTGAATCAATGCTTCCTGAACACTCTTGTAGCTGTCGACATGCTCAGTGTATTTGCCCACGACTGCAATGCGAATGCGCTCGCGCGGGGCGAGTATTGTCTGCACCATGGCGTGCCACGGGGAAAGGTCGGGTTCTTCTCCCTCGAGCCCCAGTCGCTCCATTACACGCTCGTCCAGTCCCTGATCGTGAAAGAGAAGCGGAATCTGATAGATGCTGGGCACATCGCGACTCTCGATGACGGCACCAAAGTCCACGTTGCAGAAGAGGGCGATCTTGCGCTTTACGTCTTCACTCAGAGCGCGATCACTGCGGCAGATGAGAATGTCCGGCTGAATTCCTATCTGCATGAGCTCTCGTACTGAGTGCTGCGTCGGTTTGGTTTTGACCTCACCCGACGCCGCGATGAATGGCACCAGAGTGAGATGAATGAACAACGAGTTCTCGCGCCCCACTTCCTGGCGGTGCTGACGGATTGCTTCGAGAAATGGCAGTGATTCGATGTCACCGACCGTACCGCCGATTTCGACAATGACGACATCATTTTCCGGCGAGAGTCGCTTGATGGCAGCGCGGATTTCGTCGGTAACATGCGGAATCACCTGGACTGTGGAGCCGAGGTATTCCCCGCGGCGCTCCTTCGTGATGACGTTCGAATAGATGCGCCCTGTGGTGATGTTGTTGGCCTGTGATAGCGATCTATCTATGAAGCGTTCGTAGTGACCCAGGTCCAGATCCGTTTCTGCGCCATCGTCGGTGACAAATACTTCACCATGCTGGAACGGCGACATCGTTCCCGGATCGACGTTGAGATAGGGATCGAACTTCAACACTGTAGTTCGCAGGCCGCGCTCAGTGAGCAACCGGCCAAGGGAAGCCGAGGCAATACCCTTGCCGAGCGATGAGACCACGCCGCCGGTCACGAAGATGTATTTGGTGGTCTGATTCATATTGGGGTTTGGCATTTACAGGGTTCCCGAAGTGAAAGCGTTCCAGTGTTCATTCGCAAACGCGAGATCATTTTCTGTATCGATGCCGGGATAGTGGCGTGCATTGACAATCGCGACGCCAATCGGGATTCCGGCGGCAAGGGGGCGAAGTTGCTCCAGCCGTTCCGAGCGCTCGAGAGCGTGCTGCGGCAGCGAAACCCACCGCAGCAAGGCAGTTCGGCTGTACACGTACACTCCGATATGACGTCGAATGAGGTTCGCCCGCAGAGGGACGTCTTCGGGCGACCGCAGCCATGGGATGGGCGCCCGCGAAAAGTAGAGCGCTCGGCCATCGTCAGCCACGACAACTTTTACGACATCGGGTGCGGCCAGATCGCTTTGTTCACCCTTGACAGCAGCTGTACCCACTTCAAATGCGCCGTTAGCGACCAGCGCCGTGGCTCCGCGGACAGCCTCCTCCGCGACGAAGGGCTCGTCACCCTGCACATTGACAATTGTGTCGAAGGCACGGAATTCGGGTGCACTCGCAACCTCCGCGACGCGATCCGTGCCGGAAGGATGGCTGGCCGAGGTGAGAACGACCCGCGCGCCGGCTGCAGTGCAGGCTTCGAGCACCTCACGACTGTCGGTGGCTACAACGCATTGGTCGGCGAGGTCCAGAGCCATGACCCTTTGCCAGACGCGGACAATGATGGGCTCGCCGGCGAGGAGGCGAAGTGGCTTGCGCGGAAGGCGCGTGGCCGCGAGGCGAGCCGGAATAACCGCGAGCGTCGCCAACGGTCTAACCGGTAGGTCTGGTTTGCGTTAGCACGCTCACCAATATACCGGGGTTGTGGTTGGAGAAAAAGCCACTGCGGAGCGGGGACTGCGTTCACGGGAACGGCGGGTTCGGGAACGGCGGAGCGGAACCGCGGATAAGGGAACAGCGTTCAACGACGTTTATCGCCGTTCCAGTTCCGCAGTTCTCGAGCCGCTGTCCCCGCACCCGCAGTTCCCGTGAACGCCGTCCCCGCTCCGCAAATTAGTTCCGGCGAAAGCCGGACAATGTCAAGCTCACCGGAGCAATACGCACTCGCGCCCGATGCATCGCGGTGCTGATGGAAATCTCACTTATCGCAAACGGCAACGGCGAGCCGTCCACGGCTTTGGCGCGTGAGTGTTCCCCGTTTCGAAAGGTCGTTCGGCTGATACCGAAGGCATCGCCTGCCTGGCCGCGATTGCCGCCCTGCAGCTCGGTGCGCAGCAGCAGTGAATCATCGTCTGCTTCAATCAAGCTGACACGATAGGCTCCGCTAGACGGATGCAACGGCCGCGTGTCCGCTATGTGGTGGATCAGGACACCATTCGCTGGGAGCCGGATGTCGCCGACGGTTGATTCGCGGTAGTCGAGCAGCAGATACTCGGTCGTGGTAATTGGAACGCGAAGCACGGTCCCGCCTCTTCCCATAGGGAACAGGTCGTAGGTCGAGTCTTTTGCTATGTCCACGATGTGCGGAGTGGCCCAGCCGACCATCATGCGGGTCCACGCACCCAGAGTGTTGAACTTGTAGTCAGTACCTGGAGGGCCAGGGGTGCACCCCCAGGCGGCTGCAGCCATGAGCTCCCAGCACCCAACCACCCAGCGCCGCGTAGCCCATACCTCACCTACCCCGCCGAGCTGGTGATACAGATCGGGAAGCCCGAGGAAGAGGTGTCCCAGCTCGTGCGAGAGGATGTGTGCGGCAACCGTTTGACCGCCGCATCCTGTGGCAGACATGGCGGTGAATGCTCCTATCTCGATCACTCCGCCGTTCATGGATGCATCCAGCGTTTTGTATCGCTCACCGTTGATACGCCAGCCAGAGCGCGCGAATGGATGCGGGCCCAGTCCGGTGCCGACGTTGCAATACTTGTTCTTTTCCGAATTGATAATCGCGACACCGCCATCGACCATACCGTCATCATCGCCGCTATTGGGAAATCCGTCCGCTCCGTCGTTGTCGTACAACCCGAAGTCCACTTCATCCTCTACACGTTGCAACGCCTCTATGACATAGTCCTCGAGCCCACTCGGCGCAGTCACACCGGGCAGCAGCGATGCGGCAACGGTCACCGATGTCGTAACCCACGCCGTAACGTGACCTCGGAGCGTGAACCCGCCTTCAGATGCGAGCGCGAATGATTCAGCCATCGGACCGCCATTCGCTCCACCGAAGAACTGTCCCCGCATGCTGGCGGTGCTGAGTGGCTCGGGTGCGCCGTCGAGGAATCGCGCAGCGACAATCAAAACGCGCGACGTACCAAATGCCCGCACCCCGCGCGAGGTCACGAGATATGGCCACTCCGCGGCATTGAAGTCAGGTTGCGGCGCGGTGGGCGAGTCGCACGCTACAGCCACAACCATTAGCCCGGTAACGATTCTGGTTGAACGACGCCTCACGCGCTTCCGCATTTCTCTCACGTTGCGGCTCAGCTGCCTGGTGTGAATTCGGAGAATATGAACCGGTATGCCTGCTTTGTAGAGTCGAAGTCAGCTCGGAATTTTGTCGGGCGCGTACCGGTCATCCCGGGAATAGCCGGGATGGCGAGGTCAAACGACTGCTTTTGCATCAGCTTCGCTTTCGTGAGCATAGGTTCAATGAAGATCGGCCGTCCCGCGTAGTACCCTATTACCATGCTGCCGCTGAACGGGTCCGTACGCTCGATCTCGGAGGCGAGAAGCGCATGCATCCCCATCTGCGGAACGCAAAGGCCAACGAGCGCAGTCACGCCCATCATCGCGGCCATGTCCGGCGGCAATGGGATGTCGGGAAGGCTGTAGGCGACCGGGAGACTGTCCGGTTTGCGCAAATCCTTGCAGTCCATCGCCATCCGCTGAGAGGCCGGGACTGTGTAGTAGTGAAAGTCGAAGTGCGGCGTCATGAATGCGCCCGGCGGATGTCCACCTGCTTCCCAGAATATCGTGAGTTGCGTGAGGCTACTCAGCTGCCGGGCGTGTTCCGGCATGTCGATGACGGCAGCAGCGACTGGGGGCCACACCATGGAATGTTCGGTTGGGGCATTCCCGATAGTTGTCAGAGGCACGGTTGCGCCAGCTTCCACCAGGTTCTTTCCGCTGGTTTTGGCCCACGTGCACACCTCCGCCTTGAAGACTTCAGCGCAGCTTCCCTTCACCTCCACCGGCGATCCATCGGGTGCGCAAGCGACGACGGTCAACATCAGCAGAGCGGCGGAAACGGTTGGGACGCGTGACGACATGCAGTTTCTCCCGGGAGGTTGTTGGGCGGGGGTGAGGATTCTTGCGCTGAGATTAAGGTGGACAGCATCTGCGGAAAACGCCAGCGCTCAGCGCGCGAAGCGTGATTCAATAGAGGGGGCCGAAGGTGACGTCAGCAACAACGCGTTGTTAGACCGCACTGATCTCGCGCGGATCCCAGTCCTGTCGCATGTGGCGCAGCGTAAGAATAACCACCAGCGCCGGATCGCGGCGATAGATGACTCGATACGGACGCACCGGTACTTCGCGAATCTCGGGACGGCGCACTTCAGGTACCATGTGTCCGAGGTCAGGAAATTGCGCCAGCTTGGCCACGCGCGCGATTACCCTGTCCAACCACTTCTCCGCGGCCGACGGTCGATCAGCGGCAATGTACGCGAAGGCTTCCGCGACGCGCTCGAGCGCGAGCGGAGCCCAAACGACCTTCACTTGAGCAGCTTGGCGCGCAGCTTTTTCGTAGCCGTCGCATGGGGGACCCCCTTGCCCTTGGCGATCTGCGCCTCCGCCGTCCTAACGTCGCGCAGGAGCGCCAGCTCGTCGACGAGCAACTCGTACGCGGTTACGTCGAGTAAGACGGCGGCGCTGCGGCCATGCTGGGTGAGCACCACTGGCCGGCCCGTCGATTGCACATGCGCGAGCATGGCGGCCGCGTTGGCGCGGAACTCCGTGACGGGTCGAATATCCTGCGAAGGTCGCAACCGGGACATGGGCTACTCCTGATAGATACGCTATGACGTACATACTAGCGTACGGAGCGCCACACTGCCAGTCCCTATTGAATGGCTGAGGTCCGAGCGTCTAACGGACTGGCATTCTGCTGCGGCGTGACACACGGATGGTTGTGCGGGGCGCTTCCAGCCAATACAACAAGTCCTTGTAGCGCCCCGCCCGCGCTGGACCAGTACGCCGTCAGCAGCAAGGCCTTGTCATGCGGCAGGCGAGCGAGAAGCCAGCCACCGCTTGAATGATTGCTGACTCTCGCCCGAGCGCGCTCCGCTCAACAGATTCTCGACGCTGATATCCTCATCGAGGTCCGGCCAGTGGATCCCCTCACCGCGACCGATGAACCGCCAGTTGTTCCGCTCCGCAGCGGTGCCGTTCGCCAAGCGCGGATACCACTCCACAGGTACGGCAATGCTACGCCCGTCGGCGAGGTCGACGTTCAGAGTATCGGCGGACACACGGACCTCCTGCGCCACGGCCGGCCAGTGTTCAATCGGCGAAGTAGTCATTCCAGCTCCTTAGTAGCGCGGTCTCATGTTCGCGCACCATCACAATGATACGGGCGAGTTCACTACGCGGAAGTAGTAGCATCGACGACCCTCGATCGACCAGCATAACGTCCGCAATTCTGCTGTGGCGCCTTGCAAAACAAATTGCCGCACGCGCGCGCAGCAGAGACAGCTGGCGGCGGGGACTACGCCGGCACATGGGTACCGTTGCATTGAATGATTCTCCACTTCCCATTTTCGTTCTTGAAGACGTACGTCCAAGCGCCCCTGACGCTGAGCGTGTCGCCCGTTTTGAGTTGCTCGCTGTGTTCGAATTCAAAGGTCGTGGTGGCGGCGGTTTTCGAGAGGACACTTATTCGTACGTCGTGCCACTCCCAAGAAAGCATCTTCTGTCGCGCGTCGATGAAGCCCTTCAGCTGTCGACTCCATTCATCGAATCCTCCGGCGATCTTCCCGTCCCCAGCGAGGACGAGATCCTTCGAATAGAAGGCGAGAAAAGACTGAAGCGCTTGAGCCGGCTCCAGAAACGATGAACGCCACTGTAATGACGATGTTCCTATGGCTCGTGTGCGAAATGTCGCTCATCGCCGTCTCCAGCGGTCGGGGCCGGGGATAGCAGCGAGGTCTAACGTTCACGGTGAGGGGCGCGCGCCGCTCT
>CAZKXZ010000042.1:0-43537 GCA_964556695.1 uncultured Gemmatimonadales bacterium | reverse complement strand
CATAATTCCTAGTTATCTGACAACGCTGCGAAATATGCCTTGAGCAGGCGCCCGGTGGCCACGCTTCTCAGCACGCGCTGACGTCTAGCGACCGCCTCGCAATCGACGCGTGTGCGCACAGGTGCGAGAGCTCGCCGACAGAGCGCGAGAACTGGGAAATCTTACTCTGACGTCAATAGAGGAGCACGGGCAGCGTCTGTCCCTCAGGTTGCGAATGGCTGTGTCAAGTAGTTTGCCAAGAAATAGATGAGGACAACCAGTGTCGCAGTCCCCAAAAGGGAAGTGGTCGAATAGTTGTCCGCGTGATTCTTGCCACGGAGCGCGAGCCACGTGAGTTCGTCAACAAAGAGTCCGAGTGCGATTGCGAACATGGCGAGCGAATTAGAAAGCAGTGCGACCGGCAGTCCGATGATGCCGTACATGTAGTGGTGGACACGAAAGCCCCATACCGTCGGACTATCAATGGGTCGGACGTACAGAAGAACCCGTGTCACGATTATTGTCGCGACAAAAATCAAGAAGAAGGTTGTCCGTAGATCTGACTGCATGGAAAGACGTTGTCGAGACCGGGCGGGTAGACGGTATGCCAAGCGGTCTCGCGCGCCGTTGCGATTCAATCGGTATCCATTCTACCATCGCGCGTTTCAACAGTCACGGAATTCCGACACTGCTTTCGCTAGGAAGCGTCGGTGGTTGCTGCCACCATCGTCGGCGAAGTCGGCGACGTTCCGTTGCACGAGGGCGTAATGGCAGCCAAGCGTCAAGGTCAGTCTGATCGTAAGACAACTTGTCGGCCGATTTTGTAGTACTGAGGAGAGCCACGTGTGACACGCAATTGGGACCAGTGTTTGTGGCGCGAGCCCAACGTTGGCGGCAGCGTCGCGCGAAATAATCAACCGGTTCACAAAGGCGACTGGCGTAAGATTCCATCGGCTTCACAGACGGTGGGTTTGCAACGGCCGTCGGCGACGGAATGGGGGATTTGCCACTGTTCGATTTTGTCAACACTGCTGTAGCCGTTGCCAACGCGCATCGTCCCTCAGGTAGGTGGTTCCACTAGTCCACAAGCCAGGCGGGCATGCCTCCCCGGCGCCGACAAGTCTGAGCTTTACACGGTCATGGTAGCGCAACAAGATGGAATCGCGCACGAGTTTCGCTTTGCAACCTACTATCAGGAATCCGAAGGCCGAATCCCCGTACGCAAGCGTCGCAAAAATCATTGTGATAGAGCGCGAGCCACTCATAAATTGAACGCATCTTGGGAGCGGCCGCGAATAGATCGAGCTTCGCGGCGACCGCATCGCGATGCATGCGCATTTCCTGAACGAAGGGACCAGCATTCTTTCCAACCGCGAAAATTGTAGGGGCAAGGTAGTCGACGAACAGGTCACCGTGAGCGTCGCTCGCAAGTACCCCAAGGTCTCTCCCCCTCTCGAAACAGCTCCGACCGTGTGCAACAACAGGAAACAAACTGGTCACGGACGAGTTGAGGCTTAATCGAGGAAGCCGCCTCTGACCTCGCCCTACTGCAGCGCCCTCGCCGCCACTGCGCGCAAATGAAGCGCTAAAGGAACGCGCTCCTTTCGGAATCTCGATTGCACCACCTACAAAAAACCCCGCACGAATCATTTCAAACTGAAAGAAAGCGAGGCAGAAAATGAGGGCTCTTACATCATTTGCAACCGTGACGGTCCCTATGCCTGGGATTCCCACGACCAACTTACTGCCAACGGTTCCTATACCTTGCAACGGGCCATCCGACACCGCCATTTGTGCCCAATCTCCTGCGCAGTCCAGCGCGGATCGCAGGGCAATTGAGATGCTTGCGTTTGTAAGCAAATCTGTGACCACGTTCCCGGCCACTGCGGCGCCGTCAAAAACGCGAAGCGCGAGCGAAACTGCTCGTTTGTCGGAAAAACAGTCCATCGGCCTTCACAAAAGGGTGAACACATCGAGAGCGAGGTTCCGTCGCAATTTCGGGGACATGAAACTCCTTGGCGCTCCGACCTACCTCTAACAGAGGTGAGCGGAATTCTCTTGCGCCCTCGACAGGCAACTACGGTAGGGACACTACGGGACTTACGCCATGGAGGAAAAACGCGATGCTCCTTGCGATTTCGCTAGGTCGGCTCGGACGTAAGTCGCGCTCGTCCGCTCTATTTGCGTTTTCAGCCCGACGCGCGACGATGTTTCGTTGTGTGACGAAATGCAACGATTCGGTTGAAGAGATTCCGACTGGATTCGATCAATGGTTCCTGCAGCACGGTCAACATTGCGCCGCGCGTGATCGCGGAGGATCTGCCCGCGCCCGCGCGTTACGCGAGTGTTACAGCGACAGGACGCTACTTGCGTTCTTGCGGACCGCGACCGATCGTACGTAAGGGTCAGAGGCCACAGGCGAATCGACTGTTGAAGTAGCTCGGTGCCGAGCATGGCTCGTGAGCACGACGGAATCGGTGCCGTTGCAGACTGCGCTGGGGAGCGCTCCATGCACCTCAATGCCATTATTGTAGAAGACGAGCGCTCCGTTGGCGACCTCCTTCAGGTTTTGGCTGAGGAGTGTGGTTTTCGATGTCGGCGTGCTGCCTCCGCTGACGCGGCCGATCAATTAATTGCTGAGGAGGAACCTGATCTCATCCTCCTCGATTTGCGATTGCCCGACCGATCTGGCAAGAAGGTTCTCAAGCAGTACCGTGAACGCGGTGGTGACGCGCCGGTGATTGTTATTAGCGCGATTGACGACATATTTGTGCGGCTAGAACTGTTTGCGGAGGGAGCGGATGACTTCATCGTGAAGCCGTTTGAAATTAAGGATGTTCAGGCTCGCATTCGAGCTGTAATGCGCCGAAGCCGATCAATGCGATTCCTTTGGCGTAACGATGGTCATTTTCGATTGGATCCGGCAACCTGTTCCGCCACGTACGATAATCGCCGCACAACATTGACTCCAATTCAGTTCGGCATCACTTGGATTCTCGCGGCGAGCAACGAGCGATTGGTGGGGATCAATGAGCTGTGCCTTCAGTTATTCGACAATGCCCTGCCGGAGACCGTCGCCAATTGCCACACGCACATCAGCAAAGCCAGGAAGAAGCTTGACGAGCTTGGCCCCGATATTCATATCCGATGCACCGTCGGCGTGGGTTACTCGCTTGTTGTGGACACCCGCAGTCGCTCGCGATAACTGCGCTGTATCCGCGGTCTGCTACCTGACTCTCCCGCATCGCTTGGTGGCGCGGCGCGATCGGTTGCCGCTCTTGCCGATCCAATATGCTCCGCGACTTTGCGAAATCACAAGAAGTATCGCGTTTTTCCTCTATTGCTGAAATCGGCGCGGTACCTTACACTGCCGCGTGTAACCTTGTCTAATCGTCATTGGATCCGGTGCAACTTGAGCCTCCTTCCTCGGACACGATAAATGACTGATGGCGACCGATATGCAGCAGTGGGCCTGCTCTGTATTTCCGGTGCGTTGCTTGGTTCCCTGGGTTGCGCACAAGCTGCGCGTGGCAACGATGACGGAGTCGTGGGTCGCTCGACTGCATCAAGTGGCGCCATGACCGTCGCGTTGCTGTCGAGCGTGTACCATATCGAAATGATCTATGAATCGATGA
The DNA here is from genome assembly GCA_964556695.1 of uncultured Gemmatimonadales bacterium. Classification (GTDB taxonomy): domain Bacteria; phylum Gemmatimonadota; class Gemmatimonadetes; order Gemmatimonadales; family Gemmatimonadaceae; genus CAZKXZ01. The sequence continues at coordinate 39,923 of CAZKXZ010000042.1, read as the reverse complement.
CTGGCCCGGGGAGTTTGCAGTCCGGACTTCGACTACTCGACCATGGCGGCCCTCCGAAACTCCTTTGGCTCACAAAGGTTGAGACGAAGGTTGTCGGATTGGACGGTGTAACGGAAATGTCACCGGAGTTTTTTTGTCACAGCAATCTCCTGTTCAGCGGCCGCGATGCGCGGCGCAACGGCGTCGCATCTGAGTTCACGCCGGTGCCAGATGGTCGATTGGTTACGCTCATTCCGGGTCGCCTCGAGCTGGCGCTCCCTACCGGTTTTGGCATACCAGTCTATTCAGATGAGACATTCGATCACTTCACGATGGCGTTGAATCTGAACGAGAAGGAGCAGCAAGCCCCCGTGCGCTTCCGCACCACGATCTCGTTCACGCCGCAGTCCGCGCTCAGCTCCACCGACGGCCTGCGGCCGCTCTTCAGGCGCTCACTGTACGGGCACGAGTCCGTTGACTCGCGTGCTGCACACGTCCACCACACTGATGCGACGATGCAATCGTCAAAATCAGCACATGGTGTTGGCGCAGCAACACGCTGGCCCGTTCCCCTTCTGGGAGATGAGTCGCGGACAATTCATTGGCTTGTTGCCCCGGGGGTGTTCGAGAGCAGAACAGATGTGACGGACCAGTTGGAGCTGGAGGAAAATACGAGCATTCATTTCGCCACGGCGCACCTGCATCCATATGCGCGGACAGTCTCGCTCTTAGACAAGACCTCTGGCAAGGTCATTGTCTCAATCAATTCCGCGGACTATAAAGGGCGCCGAGGGGTGGCGGAAATGGAAACGTGGACGAGCGATGCGGGTGTGCCGGTCTTTCGGGACCACAAGTATGAACTGCTAACGGAATACGGCAACCCGACCGAAGGGCCAATCGATGCCATGGCCATTGTATACATATACCTGTGGGACAGGCGATTTGCGGCGAGACACCAGACGGGCCGAAGCCATGTCTCCAGACGATGATTTTCGCGCGTTTGAAGTACGATACGGTGCTCGCATCCGCGCAGCGCTGTCGCACCTGCGTGTGAGCCGGGACGACAAACGGGAGGTCTACGAGTCGGCGCTCACGGATGCGTTCATGAACGTACGTCTCTCGACCGATGCCGTTCAGGTAGTGGAGGCCATTCACGACGTCCTGCGTACGCATTGTTCTGCAGTTCGCCGAGCATCGCGTCGCGCGATCCGGGAAATGCACTGGGAGGATGGGTTTGAGCTATTTGCTACAACCGCGGCTGACAGCGCTGAGCATCGGATTAGGCTCTGGTCGTGGGAGGAGCTCTTGTTGGAGAAACTCTCGCCTGGCGAACGTGTGGCGTTGGAATACCGAACGATGGATGGAAGGAGCGACCGCGAAATCGCCCGAGAACATGGACTGTCTGAAACCAGCGTTCGCGGCCTGCGGCGACGAGCGATCCAGAAACTGCGGCGCGAAGTCAAGCTTGTGGCTCCTGCTCCTGAGCCGTCCGACTTGTGACGTCCACATAATCCCGTCGCCACGTCCTCTTAGTTAGGCATGAATAACGAGTGCTTGGGCAGGCCATTGTTGGGCCAGCAATTGTAGCCAGACAGGCAGGCGGCGGATGCGCTGTGGTGAGAGCACTCCTGTGAGCACTTTTCGAATGCACACTCTCTTTTTCACGAACGCCTCTAAAAGGAGCTCTACCATATGGCTTTCGATTTTGGTCGCGCCGCGAACATATCCACAGTGGTCGTCGCCATTTGTTTGCTAACGGTCACTCTTTCACCGTTGCGTCCAGCTTCACCAGCACGTGTCCCCGCCGTGGCTGACTCATCATTGGTTCCCGGATGGGAAAAGTACCTCGTAGGAGGGCATAGCCGAGGGCCAGCAACAGCTCCAATTACGATTCTTGAATTCGGCGACTATGAGTGTCCGTTCTGCGCGCAATTCGCGCGCAAGGTTGACAACATATTGGCTGCATACCCGACGCAGGTTCGGCTGGTCTATAGGCACTGGCCGCTGAAAATGCATCGATTCGCGTATCCTGCCGCACGCGCAGCGGAATGTGCGGCCGCCCAAGATCGCTTCTGGGAAATTCACAACCTCCTTTATTCGAAGGCAGACTCGCTGGGATTGTTGCAGTTCAGTGAATTTGCGACTCGGGCTGGCGTCGCAGATCTGGCAAGGTTCGAGGCATGTACTAGCAATAAGATGCAGCTACAAGTTGTTGAAGATGCCATTCGGGATGCACACGCCGCGGGTGGCACAGGTACACCCACGGTTATCGTAAACGGCGTGCTCAAGCGACGTGGTGTTGACTCTGCATATGTCGCATCGCTCATCACGAAGCGCGACAAGTGAATAGCGTCATTTGCGTGCGAGGTGTTCACAACGCGTTTTTCGTCCCTGCCGGGCGCATTGTGACATCCTGTTTGGCGCTGTGTTGTTTGGTTGGTGGGGACCGCGCGGCAGCGATCCTGCCGCAATTACAGCGTCACAATGGAGGATGTAATGCCGCTCGTTAGAATGCTCGCTGCCTTATCCGCGCTCATGGTCATGCTGTTCATGCCTCAGGCAACGATCGCAGCAGCGACACCGCTTGAGTGCGATGAATGGTCAATCTTCGTCGAAAACTATCCTGAATGTCCCACGGACGATACCATTAGCGCCTCGTGTATTGCAAGTGCACCGCAGGAAATCATAACGAATTGCCGGATATGTTTTAATTGCGTTGAACAAATACCGCCGGGCGGCCTTTGGAGATACAACTGTTGGGGCGTTCACAGGGATAGCTCCTGCACAGGAACGATTCCTCCGTGAGGACGCGTTTTGAGCTCTGCTTGTCTCGGCACTAAGTCCGTTGACAGGTCGAGAAGTTTTGCAATTAGCCCCGCCTGCTTCGTGTGTCGGAGCCGGCGGGGTGCTTCGTTGCCCAATCCGGTGTGTCGCGGGTAAGATGAGGAGAAGGATAGCCAGCGCACCGACCCGGCCTCCAAACTTTCAACTAGTCCGGTTCCCCGCGTGGCTGGGATGCCATGTCAACCGTGATTCCAACAACGTTTCGAACGACGCCACACCGTTGTGCAAGGGCCGACATTAGCTAATGTTGGGATAGCTGCTTCTTCCTAAAAGACCCAAAAATGGGGGTACAGATGCAACCCACTTGGCTCAGCGCACTGTTCGTTCTTACCATTATTTTGTCTCTTGCCCCTGCCACGGCGATAGATGCGCAAGCATTGAACTTGGAACGCGCTCCGCGATTGCGGCTCATAGAGGAAGTGCGTATCGGCAGCGCAAGCGATCCCTCAATTGGGTTTACCAGAGTAGGGTCTCCGGCGGTGGATCGCGACGGGAATCTCTACGTGCCCGAGTTGCAAGAAGCGCACGTGCGAGTATACAGCCCCGCCGGCAAGTTCCTGCGTACGATCGGGCGAAAGGGCGCAGGGCCCGGCGAACTTACTGACTTGGCATGGGTTGGATTGGTGGGAGACACACTGTGGGTTAGTGAACGAATAGGGGCAAATAGAGGTGGATGTGGAACGAAGATTACCCTCTTCCATCGCAACGGCACCTTTATACGCACGCTGCAGTATCAGGGCCAACGAGTCGTGATCCAGAACAACATCGGAGTCGTATCGCCCCGCTGGCTGCGAGTGGATGGCCGAGCCGTTTCCGGCGATGTGAATTGCTTTGGTGCGAGAGATGCCAATGTCCCCGTGCGACCTTCATCCACTGACACAGCGCGTGTCCCCCGCGTGCTTTTTGACTCCCAGGGTGCTGTCGTCGATACGCTGGGCTGGTATCTCGTGCCGCCCATCGAGCGAGTGCCCCAGGAATTCCTTACGATCGAAGGCCGCCGACATCCCGTTCCAGTCGCGCGGGCAGACCCACCTCTCACGGCGGCAGTTATCGATGGACGTATCGTAGTTGACCGTCGCGCGCCGAGCACCGCGGCACAGTCTACCATTAGAATATCCCGCACACGGCTAACCGGCGACACAGTCTTTAGCCGTCTCCTTTCATATACTCCCGTTCGCTACGCGAACGAAGTGCTGGATTCAATTGCTAATCAAAGCGTCAAGATGCCGGGAGGACTGGTCACAGTTGTCAACGGAATACAACAGACAAATACGTCGTTTGCCAACCCGGCTGCGGCTGCTGCCGTGGTTCGCTCACACATGAAATATCCACCATTTTTGGTTCCCGTGGACCGGATTTCAGTTGGCGAAGACGGTTCGATATGGCTGCGCCGAGATGGCGATGATAAGACAAATAGTCGGTGGATGTTGCTCGACGCGCAGGGATTGCCGCGCGGATTTGTCGACTTTCCTCGTAACTACCGAATCGAGTGGTCCAGCGGGGACGTTCTCTGGACTGTTGCAACCGATGCTGATGATGTTCCGTGGATGGTGCGATTCCGAATCGCGCGCCCATAGCAGGGATTAGCAAGTAGAACGAGATGAGCACCGTCCGTTTCCCATTGGCGGTCCTAGCACGAAGCACAACGATCCAATTTTGGAGGGAAGTCAAAATACTTCTTGTCGAGAGCTTCTTCGGGCGCGAGTCTTGAGAGACGTTGATCACCAGATGACAGTGAGGCGACAACTGGCTGCACTGTCAGCCGCTCTGGTGATCGGCGGATGTGCTCTGGGAACAACACAGACGGATGACACTACCGGGCGCATCCTATTCATCGGAAACAGTCTCACGTATGTGAATGATCTGCCTGGCATGATTCAGTCGCTGGCGGATTCTGCGGGCCAGGGCTACATCGAGGTAGAATCTGTAGTCGCCCCGAATTTTGCCCTTGTTGATCATTGGAACAACGGCGAAGCGCTCGATTCAATTAACATTGGCGGTTGCGATCTCGTCGTGCTGCAACAGCCGGGACAGTCTTCGGTTGCTGACTAGAATGTTCAGCGCTGCAATTGTCGGCGCTGGCGGGCGTGCAGGGCTCTATTCCATCTGGCCTACGATCGATCGCCGCCAGGATTTTGCGCGCGCAATCGAGTCGTATCAACTCGCTGCGGACGATGTGGACGGAGTATTCCTGCCGGTTGCAACAGCGTGGCTCGCTGCCTGGGACATAGATGCGAATTTGTCCCTCTATTCTGACGGTTTACACGCGTCGGTAGAGGGAACTGCGCTGTTGGCCACTCATACTCAGCCACCTACCAGGACACTTGCTGCACCCGACTGGGTTATCAATCATGAGTTTCGCACCCCAGTTGCAGTCCGAGAACTTCCGGACGGCCGTGTCCTAATAGCTGATCGGCGTGCCTTACAAATAGTTGTTGCCGATCGCCGTCGAAACACCGTGCGTCAGGTCTCTCGGAGCGGGCAGGGGCCAGGGGAATACCGCACTACGCATTCGATTTTCGGTGTTGGCGGAGATACTACGATCCTTGTTGATCCAATTCAAAGACGTTGGATCACTTTTGTGGGCGATTCTGCAATCGCGAGTCTTAGCAGAGCCTTCGACAGCTTGTCGCTGCTCACTGCTGTGGCGCGCAGCAATGCAGTGGTACTCAGCCTTGATGTTTTTGGCAACGCACTCGTGATGCCTCTCGACGTTGATCGCCCCGTGCCCTATGAAATTGGTCCAGCTGATTCACTGGCGGTCGCGTTACTCTCACGCCGGTCCGGTCGGGCGGACACGGTGACGCATGTTCTCATGGCGCCCATTCGCCGCGAGGCCTTGCGTAACTCCTCTGGCGAGGTGTCAGGAGTTCGCACGATCCGTCCGCCTTGGTCCGTTCAGGAGCGAGCCGTCCTGTGTGAAAACGGGTGGCTTGGACTCGTCCGCCTAAACCCATACCGCGTCGAGTGGCGCTCCCCTACCGGTTCCTGGCAACGCATGGCTCCCCTATCGTATACCGCGACAAGGGCAACCTCTCAAGAGAGGATGCTTACATGGCGCGGATTGCTGGCGGCCAACAACCGCAACCAGCTAGCTCGATCAAGGACTGGCCACTGGAGATTCCTCCGGTTGCGAACTCCGAGCCGCTTTGCGACGCTCAGGGGCGCCTTGTGATCCTGACCACGCCGACCGCCGCAGTCCCATATCCGGTATATGACGTCGTTGCCCGTGTGGGCGATCGCATCCGTGTGAAACTCGCCGTGGGTGAGTCGCTCCTTGGCTTCGGAGTGCGCTCGGTGTATACAACACTTAGTGACGCTGACGGCATTCCGCATGTTAGGCGGCATCCGTGGCCTCCTGGTACACCGTAACTGGATAACGTGCGAACTCTGTATTCGGCCGGTCGCTGCATGTTTTCGTGATTGGTTGATGTAGCGATTTTCCTCTCCGGTTGTCATTGACTGCGAGAGGATGAAATGGAAGAGTCTCGGTTAGGAAGTATGGAGGATGGTGAAGCTCCCGTCGTGCAGCGAGGATAAGGGCTGCGAGAGTGATTGAGGAGTTGCGGGAGAGTCGCGAATCACGTGCGGTGCTCGCGCGGTGATACGGGATCATGTTCCTTGGCGATGAGACTGGATTGCGGCGCCGAAACGCGCCACCGAGAATCAATTCGAATAGCTTTTCGCCTTAACTCCGGTGCGGTCGCGTCATTGAAACTGGCGGCTCATTCTTCCATAGTGTTTGCACCAGACATCCATCCTGCGATGTTTCCCGCGGCGCGTTCTGCAGCACGCCGCACTGGATCATCACCAAGGTGTGCATAACGCTCTGTGGTCGCGACGCGTTTGTGCCCGAGCAACGATCGCACAACCAGCAGGGATTCTCCCGTCGCCGCCGGAACGGAGGCAAATGAATGGCGAAGGTCGTGCAAGCGCACACCGTCAAGTTTGGCCGCGTGTCGCACGGCATTCCACAACCGCTTGATCTCCTTCAGATGTTCTCCCGGCTTAGCGCCCGGAAGAACGAACGGATTGTTCTCAAACTTTGGCAGTGCGTGAAGGACCGCTGCTGCGCTTTGTGAAAGAGGTCTGTTGCTCTTGCCTGTCTTGGTATCGCTCAAACGCAAATAGCCGCGTTCAAAATCAACGGCAGCCCAGGGAAGGGAGAGGATCTCATTCTCACGGCAGCCGGTGAGAGCGAGAAGCCGGATGGCGGCTACTCCGAATGGGTTCGCAGGAATTGGGCGATCAGCAATCTTCGGTCGATGCTTCGCGGTCTTTGCATCCGGCGGCTTACGTCGATCCCGCGGGGCAGGGGGGAGACCCATCGTCTCTGCGCGCGACAACGCATCACCGAGTTTTCGAAATTCAGCCTGCGTCAAAAAGCGCTCATGCGGTTTTTCATCAAAGAATTCCACCGCATGGGCGGGATTGTCGCCGCGAGGACGCACCCGTTCCTTCTGCGCATATGTGAAGAATCCGCCAAGCATTGCGGCGACGCGGTTTGCCAGGTAAGGGGTTTCCGACAGTCCCCGATGAAGCCGGCGCATGTCTGTGTCCGTGACTTCGGCGACTGGCTTGGTCCCGATTTTCGGCAGGACGTGTTTCTTCCATAGTCGGCGATATTCGATTACGGTGCTCTTCTTGTGCCGTGATTCGATTTCCTCGAAGTAGTCAGCACCTAGCTCTTTTATGGATGCGGCCTGTCGACGCTCCGCGCGCGTTCCTGCAGGATCAGCTCCGCCAGCCACTTGGCCGAGTTCGCGTTTGGCATTCGTGCGCGCTTGCTCCGGTGTCAGCTCGCCGTGGTCCCCGATTGTGATTCGGCGAGCGAACGTCCGTCGTCCGCGGCCCGGGAGTCGATACTGAACCACGTACGTTTTCTGGCCGGAGGGATAGACGCGGATGCCGAATCCTCTCAGGTCTTCATCCCACATTATATAGTATTTGTCGGTCGGTTTGAGCGAGTCGACGGAGCGTTTTGTAATGCGGATATGTGGCATTGATCGACATTGCCGGAAGTTGACAGAATTGAAAAGTAATCACCGGGTAATCACCGTCAATCCATTTCGGTCAATTCCTGGGAATGCTTTCATTCTTCATTCTTGCGCTGCCGCAACGACTTAGCTCATAGTGCTATCAGCGGGAAGGTAATAGTTTCTCAATGGGGTTCAGGGGGTCGCGGGTTCAAATCCCGCCGTCCCGATTTCGCACGCCTTTCGTGCTGTCGTTATTGCGCCGCTTCAGAACAAGGTTGGTGCGCTGCTGACAGACCTTGATCGGGACATACCTCGAACGTTTCGTGCCGTTGTCGACAAGGTGTATGAATGGATTGTCGCACAGAACGAGGCGAAGAAGCGCACGGCAGTGATAGCACTGGAGACGGCGCGGTGGAACGCGGCCTAAACTAAGGAACCGACGCAGCCGTCCTGAGCGACGAGCACGGTCCTCACCGACTAAGCCTTACCTGCCTACGGAGAGTATCAAGAGCGCCCGTTGACGGCTGACGAAAGGTTGCGATCAGGTCGCTCACGAGTGTGTCACGTAATCCCGAGGGCGGGCGAATGGTAAGTGTCACGCATGCCAAGAACTCCCCCTGCGGTAAGGAGTTAACGCGCATCTTTACCCGTCCCACAGCGTCACTTGTTGCGAAGGACAACGTGGCGGCCGTCGCTGGCGCCGCGCACGCGCCGGTGAACACACGAAAGTCCACTGCCGCTCCCGGCACCGGAACGTCGCTTTGATCAGTGACCTGAATATCCGCAAAAACAGCCGTCCACGTCCAATTATCCGCTTCAGTTCCCGTTCTGCACCCACTCACCGAAAGCCCAGCAACCGCTATGGCTGCCAGGATATATCGTCTCGCAGACGGCATACGGGTCGATCGCGAGTGAATCATAGCACCCTACTGTCCGTAAAGGTTCATCAACCACACGGCCCGGATGTCCATTTGGCTCCACGATCCGGGCTCCGTGGCCGATTCTTGCTGAGCCGTTTGGTAGTCAGTGGGGAAAAAGTTCGCTCGCACCCACGTGTCGACCGTCTTCTCGAAACAGTAGACGTTGTTGGCGACCGTAAAGTTGCTCATCCAGCCACCAAAGAAACCATTTCGTTTGCAAGTGTCAACGATGCTGAGAACGTACTTCAGGGGGTACTCCGTCACGTCGTGCGTTTCATTCGCACCATCAACGAGATCCCAGAGGAACGCAGCGATCGCTCCTTCAATCCCGCTGCCATCACCTGAGGAATAGTACAAGTTGGCCTCAAATGCCGACGTTTGACTGGACCGGCCAGAAATGCCAGCTTGAACCATGTCTTGTGGGGTCTTCAATGCGGCGGGCTACCATCGGGACGAGTTTGCGCCAGACGTTGGTATTGCGAAACTGCTGTAGTGGTATTACATTTTTCCGGCATGAAGACGCTCACCGTAAAACTTCCTGACCCGCTTTTCGCGGAAATCACCACCTCCGCAAGGGAGCGCAGGATTTCCAAGTCGGCAATTGTGCGTGAACGGCTCGCAGTGGCTGGGAAGTCCAGCACTTCGTTGTGGAGCCGGATGGAAGATCTTGTGATTGAGCGGGACTCTGCCGCGACAGATCTCTCATCCAGCAAAGCGCACATGAAAGGCTATGGCAAGAACAGTTCTGATCGATAGCGGCGCCATCGTGGCGGCGCTGCGCAGGCGCGATCAGCACCACAACTGGGCCAGATCGCAACTCGAGGCGCTGCGCGACCCGTGCCTGACGTGCGAAGCGGTGTTATCGGAAAGTTTCTTTCTTCTGGAGCGTGCGCCTGAGGGAAAAGATCGGCTGGCTGCGATATTAGATCGAGGAATAATTGTCGCAGACTTCTCCTTCCCCGACCAGCGTCAGGAGACTTTGCGCCTCTTGCGCCGCTATGATGACACGCCAATGAGCTTTGCGGATGCCTGCATGGTTAGAATGGCGGAGCTGCATGACGGTTCAGTGGTCTTTACAACCGACAGTGACTTTCGGACCTATCGCAAGAACGGTCGGCAGTCGATTCCGCTCATTCTTCCCTGAAAGAGTCAACGTCGAGCCTCAACCTGAGCCACACGTCACTCTATCTTCAGCAATCCCAATGCGCAAAAAGGCTTCGGCGCCGACAAAGACGTTTCCCGGTCTCCGCCGGTCTGACGGAATGTCGGGCGTGCCGGTATTGTGGGCAGCACTTCTTCTGAGCTCTGCAGCCTGCGCCGACTCGACCACACGAGCGGCGACAGCAAGGTCGGGTGGAAGCAGGGACACACTGGTCAAAATGGTCACCCCACGCCATCCGGCCGGCGGCGTCCTCGTCGAGGACGTATCGATCGGCGAGCGCGATGGGCCTGCGGAATACCTCTTCACTTCTATAGCTGCCGCAGTGGCGGCGCGCGACGGTACCGTATGGCTGCTCGATCAAAGCGGCACGATGGGAAACTCCGGTGGGAGCGTACGGCAATACGACTCTTCGGGCCGTTACATCCGCTCTCTTGGTCGGCAAGGTCATGGACCCGGCGAGTTTCAACAGCCCACCAGCATTGCGCAACTCACGGACGGGCGGCTCGCGGTTTGGAGTTATCGGTCCCGCAGTATCAACACGTACTCCGAACAAGGCCAGTTCCTCGACGTCTGGAGGCTGCCGACGTCGATACAGAATCCGCGTGCTGACGCGTTTGTGGCCGCACACGATGGTAATCTCTACCTTAATCTCTACCTTCCGCAGCGGGATCGCTTCCGCCCAGGCCGGTGGCCAATCACCGGACCGCGTTACATACAGGTACTGGGTACGAACGGAGCGATTAGGGATACGATTAGCACAACGGAACTTCCGGATGTGTCCATCGAGCATGTCGTCTACTACCGTAAGATGCCCAGCGGGGGGATCAGTCTAATAACACCTTACTTTGCGTATTCTCCAAAAACCATCATCGAGTGGAATCCTCTGGGTTTCTGGATCACGGGCTTTACCAATCGCAACTCCTTCGACCTGCGCGTTCCTCCGCGGGGTGCGCAATCATGGCGCGCCGGAGACCCAGTCGTCAGCGTTCGATGGAATGCGTCCCCTGTGCGCGTGGCAGAGGAGGAACGCAGTCAGCGCCAGGACTCCTATGATCGGTACATCAGTAGGTGGCCTAAGGAGTATCAGGTCGGTCCCGCTGGCGCACGCGTGCCCGCCGTCAAGCCGGCGTGGTCAGCGATGTTCATGGGACAGGACGGGAGGATCTTTGTGCAGATAGCGCTGGCATCCGAGCCGTATGAGCCCACTCAGCCCGAGACGGCACTTGAGAGGATTACGGGAATCGTTCGGTGGAGTGATCCGGTTGCCTACGATGTCTATGAGCCTGACGGAACTCTGCTCGGGCGCGTCCGCGTTCGCGACGTGCGCATCATTGCGACCCGAGGAGATCGAGTTTGGGCCATTCAGCAAGACGCCGACGGTGTGCAAAGGGTGAAGGGTTTCCATATCGAATGGAGTAACGCCAGACCAGGCAAGAGTTGAGTAACGAACCTTGTCATTCCGGTGAAGGCCGGAACCCATGTAACTCGCGGTGACTTTCACCGAACCGTATTATTGCCACGATGCTCAAAACTGTGCGACGGGCGATATATGAGTGCGTTGAGATCCATTCGAGGCCTGCTGATTGCCGGCGCGGTAGTCGGCGCAGTCAGTTCACAACCGATAGCAATTCCTGGGACGGTCGCGTGCAGTTCGTGCAGGATCGTGGTCACGAAGGTTGCGACGCTCGGCAGCGCGAACGATCCGGTGGACATTGGCGCCTCCATCATTGCACGCAACAGTCGGGGAGAATTCTACGCGATTGTTGCACGGTTGATGCAAATCGCTGTCTATGATGCGAAGGGAAGTTTTGTCACGACAATGGGGCGTGCAGGACAGGGCCCTGGCGAATTCAGGTCGATTCGCGGATTGGTTGTTGGTCGCGCCGACACCGTGTTTGTGCAATCGTCGCTAACACAAGTGTCGGTTTTCAGTCCCCAGCGCGTCTTTGTTCGTGAGTTTCCAATACCCTCTGGTCATGAACTGAAGGCTGCGCTGCGGGACGGACATCTCGTCTTCCGTGCTGCACCCGATCCGCGTGGACCAGGTGTGATGCCGGCGATGATAACCAGTACAACGGGAACGATACTTACCACCTTCGGCGCCTCGGACTCATTGCGCAGCGCGCCAGCACGATGCAGCACATGCGACTACTTCGTACTAACCGCCGGCAAAGACGCGAACACCGTCTGGGTCACCCCGTCGAACCGCTATGAAGTCACACAATGGAGAGCGGAAGGCACACGGGAGAAGGTTTTTTCCGTGACAGGATCGCCCTGGTTCAAGGAATGGGGCGCAGCGGTTCAAACCAGCAATGCACTCGCCCAACCGCCGCGAACCGTAATCCACCATGTCCATGAGGACTCGACTGGACGATTATGGATCGCCGGCTCAGTCCCCAACGCGAACTGGAAGCCGTACAGTGGACCGGTGTCTGGCACAATTACCAGTCAGGGAGCAGGGATTCTTTATCCCGGAATGGGTATCAACGAAACAGAGCGCGCCTACATCAATGGCGACGCCAGAAAACTGGTGTCGACGGTTGACGTTATTGATCCAGCAACTCGTCGCATACTCGCTCACACCAGAATTGAAAGTGGTGAACTATTCTGGCTTTCCAACGAACTGGCTTATACAGTTTGGAGAGACGCCGATAATCTTTTGCATCCGGATATTCTCCGAATTTGTCTGGTAGAGAACAGTGCGAGTCGCACCTGCTAGAAGAGGCTTGTTACACCGGTTGTTGGCGGCACAGCGAGAAGCCTGTAGTGCCCGGTAATCGGATAAGCAAACAGGATGTCGTCCTCAACTGGCCCGGCGCCAATGTTGTGAATAATCCTTGGTCGACGGCCATCGCTCATCTTCTTGTCGGACACAATACCGATGTGTGGCAGGTTCCCTGGCAGCATCCACGTAACCAGATCTCCGGCCGCATAGTCCTCGGGTACGTTTGTCACGCGCTTGCTCGCCCCAGCGCGTTCAAGGAACCTTTGCAGATTCGGCACGCGACGGTGATCGATGTTCCTGTCCGGTTTCCGCAGCCCCCACGATTTGGGATATAGCTCGAAGTGTTCGCGCATGTCTTCATGCACGAGCACTTGCAGGTCGATTCCCAGGGCCCGATAGGCTCGAACAATCAGATCGGTACAGACGCCTCTGTCGCTCGGCACATCGCCCATGGGATAGGCGGAACCGTCGTAGGTCTCGTGCAATGTCGTTCGCGCTCGCGCGGCTTCGACCAGGACAAGGTTCGGAGCTTGCGCGGGCATGACGTTCGCGCGAGCGCTCGCTGATTGTGCTCCTGCCTCGCTCACCGACGCCACGAGCGCGATCGCCAGAGTTGTCGCAGAAAAAATCTTAGAATTCACGAAGTCGATTGCCATGTGTGTTCTCCTGCGCGCCGCGAAGCTGCGTGCGCAGCTTCAGGAAGTAGTTCCGTTGCACGCTAAGTGGAGCAGTGGCGCGACTGCTGCATCGCCGCCGAGATAGCCGAGGCCCCAAATCGCCGCGCGAGGCGGCGGTGATGAGCCAATGAAACATTCGCATGTTGCTCACTCGTCTCGGGATTGTCGGGTTCTCGCCAGCACACGTCGCGGGCGCACACCATTTAGGATGCCGTCGCGTTGGCAACTTACACATTGGAGCGGCGTGCGGGTGCCGGATCAGCCGATGACCTGGCTAATCGCCGAAAATGCACCGTAGCAACGATGTAACGAGCCTTAGTGTTTAACTTGCAGGTGCACCTCAAAAACGTTCCGAGACCAGTCCCGCAAACTCGGATTTCAGACAAGTCACTGGAGGTAGACGTGGTTGTTCGTACTTTCTCCTCTCGTACAACAAGCGCGGGGCGGCTCATCCCGCAGCGATTGTTCCGTTCTGTTTTCTGTGCGCTGGCGATGCAACTGCTGCCCATTGGTGCGGCGTTTGGGATTCAACAGCCTCCTATGAGGAGCATCAGCTCAACTCCCACCTGTGCGGCGTGCAAGATCGAGCTCGTAGAATCGGCGCTATTGCTGCTTCCTTCCGAGTCGCTCTCGTTTAATCGGGGCAGTCTTTCGGCAATTACTCGACTACCGGACGGACGGTTTATCATAACTGGTATGAACGAGACGCCTGTACCTGCGGTGATGACAAAGACGGGAAAGTTCAGCCATCTGCTTGGACGTAGGGGAGAAGGACCTGGAGAGTTCGAGCAACCCGAGGGCGTCGCAATTGCGCCACGCGACAGCATTTGGATTTTTGATGGTCCACGAAAGCATGTACTTAGTCCGGACGCTCGTTGGGTCAGAACGGAGCGCACGTCGCGATTAGTCTTCAATGGACTCGTCGGCCCCACGGGTAAGCTCCTTATCGCTGAGCGAATTGGCACTCCTGATCGTGCGGGGTATCCGCTCCACATTCTCCGTCCGGATGGCGAGTTGGGTGTCTCGTTCGGAATCGCCAATCCTGTCCTTGATCCGCGCACACTCCGAGCGAACGGCGAGGACGTCAGCTCGTATCAATCCCGCAGGTACGAGCGTGCAGATGACAACAGCTTTTGGGTATTTAGCAACTGGAAGTTTCTGCTCGAGCGCTACGATTTCGATGGCCGCATGTTAGATCAGGCACGACATGCAATGGACGGTTGGTACCGCGAGGCGAGTCTGAAACGGCCTGGCGTAGGTGAGTTCAAGGGGCTTGCGCTTCCAAAGGTGGTGCAATCGAAACAACCAGGAGTAGCGTGGCTGGTCTATACTGTTTTTAACGATTCATATCGTAAACCGGATTCACTGTATCCCCCTACAGACCGGGAAATATTGGCTCAGAATGATCTAGTGATCGAAGCACTCGATACACGAACGATGAAGGTCATAGCCACCACGCGCTTCCCTCGAACGGGAGCCCTACTCATGAAGAACGCTCCTGACATGCTCGCTATTTACACGCCACTGGATCCCGAAGCGATATTCATGAGCTACAGCATTAGAACCATGAGTTTAGTCAAACCACCACAATAGGAGGAACGAATAATGTTTACTGTTCGACATGCTCTGGTTGGGATGTTTGTGGTTGCCGCAGCGCCGCTGCGCGGCTCAGTCGTTAGTACCGACCGTAAATGAGGCTCCCCGTGAGGTCCCAAGTTGCAGCCACGCGCAGCGCTTAAGGGATCGGCACTTCGGTGAAACGGTCGGTGGAGGCACGCTCGACCGCCTGCACGACCAGTTCCGTCGCGCCTCGTATCCGCGGCCAACTCGTAGTGCTCAACACGATCACCGAGATGCGGAATGCAACGGAATCCGGGTCAAGGGGTCGGTGCCGTTTGATTCGTTGGACGCGATCGTTGGCAAGCTGGTCAGGAGCCGTTGAGCGGTGTGGTGGAACAAGTGGAGCACTATGCGAGTGGGACTTGGCCATTCCAGTCTGGTTTGCAAACCGCTTAGTGCTAAGCAGCGTCAGCAAGTGATACTCGCTGCATGCTTGTTACTACTTTTTGCTCTCCCGTCCGTGCAGCTGGCCGAGGCACAGGGTGTTTTGAGGGATAGCTTAGGCATCCGCATTGTCGAAAACGTGAGTCCCGCGAGCGTTCGCGTGACGTTTAGTGTGGACACGGTTCCGAGGGTGACAATTGGTCGATCGAGTTCCGACCCGAACTACCAACTGGACCGCGTATCGGGCGCGACGCTCCTACCAAACAAACAGATTGCTGTCGGCCTTGCGCGTGACGCTCAGGTGCGAGTGTTCGATAGTGCCGGACGGTTTGTTCGAGCAATCGGTCGTAAGGGCAATGGCCCGGGTGAGTTTTCGCAGATAACTGGGGTCGGTCGTTTCTCAGGTGACACGCTCCTTCTCACGGATGGCTCGCGCCTTCGTGTTGCGATGGTGAGTTCCGTCGGTGAGTTTATTGCTGAGTTCAGAACGGCCCCAACTCCACGAGGCTGTTGCCTGCGCAATGGATCGTTCATTGGATTGGTCCCCGACAGATCATCGTCAGGGGCAATGTCGCCGACTCGTCGCCGTTTTGCAGTTGTCGGCTTTCGCCTCGTAGCGGGGATTCCTGCGGCCGACACGCTCGCACATGTTCTTGGAAATGATCCTATCCTTTCGGTGCCGGTGCAGAGCGCTATGCGGGTCGACAACGCACGTGGGGCGACATCCGTGTTTACTCTTTCTGCGCCGTTCGGTCGGACTACCAGTGTCGCCGTATTTGGCCAGGGCTTTGTCGTTGGCGACGGAACCAAGTACGAAATCAGCGTGTTTAGCGTCGGCGGAGCACTCACTCAGCTTATTCGTGCCAGTGCAGAGGAAGTGCCAATTACTCCTGCCATGCGTCGACGCTTTGAAGCGGATGTTACGCGTAAGCTGACAGGAGCCGTACGAGATGGCCACTCTGCAGCGTTGACTGCATACTCGTATCCAAGTCGTGCCCCAGCCTTTCGCAACATCAAGGTGGACGACACTGGTCGACTGTGGATCGAACAGTATCCAATGCCCGGAGAGCAGCAGACTACTTGGGCAGTTTTCTCACCGGCAGGCCTTCTCCTCGGACGCGCTATAACGCCTGCGAAATACGATGTTCAATGGATTGGAAGCGATCGCGTTATTGCGACTGAAATGGGTGGGGACGGCCTCGAAGTCCTCCATGTCCTACGGTACACGTACTCGCCTGCGCGATAGTCGCGTAGACGTTGTCAGCGAAAGAGACTCTGAATGACGAGGCCCTTCGCCCGGGAGCGATTGCGCCGCTCGCTTTCCCGTACGAGATTGTTTTTATGGTCAATGCTCTGAATTCCTTCCACTGGCGTAGTCGGGGATTTCACAGATGACTCCTCGTTTTGTTGCGTTAGGAGCAGTTGCCATTTTCATCGCAACAGAACCGCCAGTCGCGATTTCACAAGGCACTTTGCCTTTGTCGGACTCCCTCCGCGCCGTTGCCTCCGCCCGGAGCGCGCTTCGCGACTACCTCCGGTTTGTGGAAACGTTTCCATCTACGCCGCCGATATCTCGGAACAGCCTTGTCGAAGCTCGTAAGAATGCTCTTGCGCTGATCGAGAGACTGGACAGCGCCTCTACTCTGAGTCCCGGTACCGGCAAAGTCATGGCGTTGCGCGCTTACGCCAAGGTTGTGGCAGGAGATCGGAAGGGCGCCGAGAGAGTTGTACGCGAGACGTGTAGGGGCGAGCAGTGGTGGTGCGACGCACTATTGGGCTTTATTAGCCATAACGACGGTCGCTTTGCCGATGCAGAGCTGCAATTCCGCCGGGCACTCGGTGGAATGTCCCGCGAGAAGCGTTGCTTGTGGGACGACGTTTCGCAAATCATGAACAGTCGTGAGTTCGCTGATCACTATTCCGTTCTGACATGCGAGGGCCGCGCCGATGTCACGGAACGGGTTTGGTGGCTCGCGCAACCGCTTTGGATTGAACGAGGCAACGAGCGTCGAACCGAACACTATTCTCGGTGGGTATCGGCCGAGATTCTTCGAATTCAGGCGGAGGTACTTGCAGGGCCAGCGTTCAGGACAGACATCGTCCACCCGGCGCTAAGCGCAATCCTTCGTGTGAATGATTTGCTATGGGCCGACGGAATGGGCCTCCTCACCGGGTGCGATGATGGGATCGGTCAGGGGAACTGCCAGCGATCATTCATCGGAGTCCCGAATCATCCAGACCGGTTCATTCCTAACATGCGCGCAGCGACAGGTACGTTTCTCCTCGGCATGCATGACTTTGATTTAGAACCTGCCTTGGCATCGAATGCCTTCGCATCGGACATATCGGTCCCACGGCGAAGTCGGGAATTCCGGGACAAGCAGAGTCAGTACGGGGAGCTCTATCAATCCAGGTTTGGACCAGTCAACATTATTACCGACGCGCAATTCGCGCTCTTCCCGAGGAACGGAGGTGGGCGGTTGTTCGTCGCATTCGATCCGCGCAACGTCACTGGTTATCCGGAAAGCTCTCATGGCATTCGCCCTGGAAGTCCGGCAGGTGGGCGTGCGGAGGCATGGAGGAAGGTGAACTTTGCCAGCAATGCGCAGCTGCGAGTAGGAGTCGCGATTTCAGAGGGGGCGCCTGATGTTCCCGACATCATCACATTGGACAAGCAGCCTCTGGGGCCCGTCCGGCTAGAGACATTCACGTCTGCAGATAGCGCCATCGTCAGTATTGAAGCTCGCGACGATTTCTGGGGCTTGGCTGCGCGCCATCGATTTGCGATACGCGCTCCGCCACGAGCTACAGCCAGCGGTATTGCAGTCTCAGATCTCTTGCTTTACGACGCCACCGGCGGCGACCGTCCTACCACAGTCGATTCGGCGTTCAAGCGCATGCTTCCGATTTCAACGGTGAATAAGGTCGATGCAGTAGGACTCTTTTGGGAGCTTCGCGGTCTGCGAGTTGGCGAGGCACCGGAGTTTGAGATTCTCGTCGTGAGTATTCGTTCTCCGGGATTGTTCCAGTCAATTGGGCGGAGTATCGGGCTCTCGCGCGACCGTGGGACGTCGCTGATACGTTGGCGGGAGTCAATTCACCCTGGGAGCGTCGGCACGTTCGGAGAAACCGCCCATTCTGTCGGGCTAATCTTTCGGTCGATGGCGCCGGGCTTGTACACAATTGAACTTCTTGTAAGAGCCGAGGGACGAGCTTCTGTAGTCACTCGGAAGAGCTTACGGGTTCAATAGGCGCTCTCATGCATCCGCGAACGCTCTTTTAGCGATCGATTCGCATTGCTCCGCGCTCGTGAACTAGACCAGACCTATGCGGAATGCACACGCGTATTTCTGCCATGCAGCTCGTCGATGCTTGCGACTGTTTCAGCGGAAAATGGCTCGGAAGTCTGACCGTCAATCATCAGCCGCAAATACATGTGAAATCGCGGCAATCGAATCAAATCCTCAGCAGCGAACTTTGGAGCGAACTCGTGGGCGATGAACATGGCATCGTGCGCACCCACGCGGAAGGACAGGAGGCTGCCCACATTCCCGAAGACGGCATCCCGAATATCAAGCTCCAATTGACCAAGGTACTGGTGCGCTAAGACCAATCCCACCCGGTACTTGCGCAGCTCGGACAGCATGGTTGTGAGGGATAGGGTCGCAAAAGTGTGGAACTCGTCGAGATAGATGAAGAAATCCTTGCGCTTGTGCTCAGAAGTGTCGCTCCGTGCCAAACCGGCCAGTGCGAGGTGAGAGACCAGAAATGATCCCAGCGCCATGGCCGGTCCCTCTCCAATACGCCCTTTGTCGAGATTCACCAGGAGGACCCTTCCCTCATCGAGGACGCGGCGAAGATCGATGGTGTTATCGCGCCCCGTGAGGATACGCATCAGGGTCGGATCAGTGAGGAGAGCACCGATTTTATTTTGCAGAGGCGCGACAACGACTGAGCGAAAAGGCTGAGAATATTTCTCGAATTCATTGC
The DNA here is from genome assembly GCA_964556695.1 of uncultured Gemmatimonadales bacterium. Classification (GTDB taxonomy): domain Bacteria; phylum Gemmatimonadota; class Gemmatimonadetes; order Gemmatimonadales; family Gemmatimonadaceae; genus CAZKXZ01. The sequence goes on along the minus strand of CAZKXZ010000042.1, from coordinate 20,643 downwards.
TCCAGTAATCGCGAACCACTTCATTGGTGAGCGTGCTGACGAGTTTCTTGCGATGATCCTTGTCGGAAAGAAGGCCGGGTATGTCAGCCAGCGTAGCGCCGGGTGACTCGAGCAGAGTGAACACAACATTGCGAAGAAGGTGCTCGAGCCGAGGCCCCCACTCATCGGGCCACATCTTCTTGAAGACGTCGATCAACGAAGCCGCTGCAAGTGCCTCACGACCAGGCACAAGGTTTTCAAACGGGTTGAAGCTCCACAACAAGTCGGGATCGGGAACGTTCAGATAGATCGCGTCGCGCAATTGATGTGCACGCATGTTTGCAATCACGTTGTTGACCATGTCGCCGTGCGGGTCAAACAGCGCCACTCCGCGTCCCGCTTCGATATCCTGCAGCACGAGATTGCGGATCAGCGTGGATTTGCCGGTGCCTGTCTTCCCGATCACGTACATGTGTGTCAATCGATCGCGCTGGCGCACGCCAAAGGGAATGCCGCGCAGGCGGAATGTTGTCCGACCGATGAATGAGATCTCGTCTGGCGAGTGTGAAGACATGGCGTTAATCGTTGCACGCTTCAGCTGCCGTGCCAGACTGTTAAACTTGCCGCGCGCGGCAACTTTGCCACTCTTTGCCGCTTCGCACCACCTGATACGCTGACCTCCAGAGGCGGCGGCCATTGGCCGAACGCTCTGGTTCTTTCAATCAGTACGCCGCAGCTCACGACGGGCGAATGCTCTCGTGTCTGCGGCGTCACTTTTTCCGCTCGACAGCGGGGAGGTCAGTTCAAATGCAGGCGAATCAAGAGCACTCGGTGCGCGCGATCTCAACGACAGTAGTAACGGTACTTCAACGAGAAGTGCGACCGAAATTTGATCTTGCGACCGGCCATTTCGTTCGTTCGATTCACGTCTCGACTCTGGACGAGGCGATTGCGTACGCTTACCAGAATGATGTGTCGGCCACTGTGCTGTACGCGGGCACAATTGCGGCTGCAGATCCGATACTTGTACGCGACCTCGCAGTCGGAGGACGGAACGGATTTTCCATGCTGCTTACCGATGAGAATCCAGTTGAGAGCAACCTATTGCTTCGGTTGGGTGCCTGTGGTCTTCGACACGTTGTCAATGTCCACAGTCGCGATGGCTGGAGTTCGCTTCGCTCGTACCTCGCCGAAGCAACGACAGCGCCAGCGCCCGCGATTCGAAGGGGCATTGCCGAAGCGGTGCAGGATCTGCCTCGTGATGCAGGGAGATTTTTTGACTCACTCGTCTGGCTTGCACCAAAGGTGAAAACGGCAAAGCAGTTGTCCGCGCAGTTCGGATACTGTGCGTCAACGCTGTCATCGCGATTCCTTCGAATGGGATTGCCATCGCCAAAGCGGTATCTCGCTGACACGCGGCTCCTTTTCGCCGCTGCCATGCTGGAGGACTCCGGTATGTCAGTCGCAAGCGTCTCCGCGCGTCTGCAATACTCGTCGCCGCAGTGTTTTGCCCGCCATGTGAGGCAGGCACTGGGTCTCACTCTCAGTGCGTTCCGCTATCGCTACTCTGGAATGAGGATGCTGCCCAGATATGTGTCGCAGTTGATCGATCCGCATCGTCATAGAATGCACTTGCTCGAAGGCCTCTTCATTTCGAGCAATCAAGTCGCCTCCGACCAAGCTGCAAATAGCTACCTCCACTAGAAAAAAAGCTCGACGCTGCCACGTCGAGCTTTTGGTGTATTGCGCTTGCCATGATGTCCACTCGGCACTCGCGCGACAATTCTATGCCAGCAGTTTTGCCTTGGCTGACTTGAACTCCTCGGGACTAAGAACGCCATCCGCGTGAAGCTTGGCAAGCCGGGCCACCTCAGCGCTGATCCCATCAGTTGGTCTGTCGGGTGGCCCGCTCGAATGGGATACGGGCCTTGACGCATTGGTAGCGTGCAACCTCGCTGCGAGCTCGGGACGCGCTTCAGTAGCAGCATTAGGGGGAGTGAGTGCGGCCAGTATTATGGCGACACTCAGGGCGATCGTAAGCCATGCTCCGATTGCCAGAACGTGCCCTGCCAAGTTGAGAATGCCATCGGTGGCCTCGGGTCCACCTTCTCCACCGATTCGGACGAGTCCGTAGAATATTGCGACAAGCGGCACGATGCCGGTGAGAATGCCGACGGCTCGGTTGTTAGCTCCGCTGAAACTGGTCCAGATGGTAGCTCCCGCGAGGATGGGGATTACCCAAGCATAATTCCCGTAGGAACCGAGCTTACCAAGGCTATAGCCTGATAGGCCCAAGCCGAAGAGCTGAACCCACGGCATAAAGAAGGCTGCCAGCAGGCCGATGGCGCAGTAGAGCACTGGTTTCGACGCGTTCGGACGGAACGCCAGGGTGTTGTGACTCCGATCCGTTGTCACGCTCTCTGTTGTTGGGACGACTGCTTCAGTACCCACGCCATTTACGAGTTGCGGAAGTGCAACACGAAGTGGTAGCCAAGTTCGGTTGGTTGGGTCACTGCCCGGTCCAGAGTCAGGACTAACCGGAGTGTCCGCTTCGATGCTTTTTCTACTCAGGCATTCTCGAAGCCGGTCGCGGTCGAACGGGCCTATCAATCTGCCGCTTTTCTGGTAGTAGTAACGAATGTGTCCGTGCGAACGTGTGCTGCCGGACGCCGCGCGCGGTTGCTCGCGGCCCTTCAAGGCGAGCCAGCCGAAAATCACCGCGATCAGAATGAGCACGGCAAGCATCAACAACTCCCCGTAGCCGATGTTGGGCATGGCGCCCTCCCTTGTAAACGTGGTTGCGTGGCAAACCGACGCCTGTGCTAAGCGGCGAACGAGTCAATAATACGCGTCGGATCCGCCGCCGCTAGCAGCGGCCAGCGATTGACACCTTGTTCGCCGCGGAATCCACTCCCGCAAGTCAGATTCAAGGCCTACGTACGCATTACGGGACCCTGTACATGGATGCGATGCACAGAGCCAAGGCTGTGAACATTGTAAGCCGTTCATCCTGCGGCAGCCATGGTTTGCGTGGAGGCGGCATGATCAGCTCAAGCTCAGGGAATATGGAGATCAGGTGCGTCGCGCGTTGGTATTTTGTCGTGACGTCGGCGGGGAACACCGACTGAACGGCTTGTTGGGTTATGAGCAGAACCGGGACACCGCTGTCCCCGCTCGCATGCACCAGTGCCGACGCGAGTCTTCGAAGCTTCTTGCGGGGACGGATGCTGGGTGGCGCTGGAAATGCCACTGCAGTCGGTTTGAAGCGAGCGATCATGGTTTCAACGCGCGCGACAAAAGCGGCGCTCTCTTTTCCCCAGACACGCGCAGTGCCCCATTCGACGAGAAACTCATGATCCTCGAACACGGCAAAGCCGAAGCCGTGAGCGTGCGGATCGATGCCGAGTATGCGAAAGCGGGTATCACTGGTCATCTCCTGTGTTTCGCTTCCTGGGTAAGTCCGAAGCACCAGCTATTCGCCGCAGTTCATTGAGGCGCCGCGTGCCCGACACTTTGTTGAGGCATCCCGGAGGAGCCGCACGTCGTAGCAGCTTGAACGCGCGCATGGATACGTCTTTGCGAAGCTGTCGGAAAAACTTGCGATACAATTCGCTAACTGGCTTGCCGAGTATTATCTCGTAGGCCAGTGCCATATCGAGCAGCGGCATGCGCCGGTCGGTTTCATGACGCGAGATTCCGGCTCCGGACCGTCGATCGAGCAAAAAGGCGATGTCGTCTTGCGAGAGACAGGCCTTCTTCCGATGTGAACGGATATAACTATCCATTCGTGAAATGTGTCGATTGTGAAGCATGCAGCCAGTGTAGCGAACCATGGCAAACGGTCATGAGTGGCAAACTTGCCGCGCGCGGCAAGTGGTCTGCGGAATGATCAGTGCTGCGATCGTTTCAAACACAGCGCGGCAGATCATCGCGCCGTGTATTTGGGCAGTCCAGCTATCTATTCATCGTAACAGGTTTCAATGGCGAAGGACCTGCAGCTGTGCATCTGCTAAATCGTGCCCTGGCCGACGGTAGCCCGTGAACAAGACGGAACCGCGTACGCTGAACACCTGGCGTTGCAAATGCACGCGCGCGCGGATCGCTAGGTCTCCTAACTCGAGCCGTTCTCAATCAAGCTCGCGGATCACACTCACTATCGACCTGACTTCGTGGTACAGCTGCTGTCCGGCTGCATGGCTATCCACGAGGTGAAAGGAACGAAGGGCACGATTCCGGTAGTCCGGGAGAAGGCGCAGCTCAAACTGAAGATGGTTGCGAAGCTGTTTCCGTGTTTCACGCTCGTGGTCGTGTATCGCGTGAACGGCGCCTAGCGAGAGAACAGGTACTCCGAGTGAAGATGCAGCACCTGGCACCAGCGAAACATCGCCGCCTGCATTGCGTAGATTTTCCCTCCATGGCCGATACAGAGACTGTGACTTTCAAGGCTTGCGAGATCTGTGGTCAGGCGATCGCCTCCCTCAGCGATTATGTGATCATCAACAAACCTCCCAATCGGCTGAGGGAACTGCCATTGACGTTCCTGGCGCACGGTGCCTGCTGTAACAAAGCTGATCCGCTCGGCATGACGTATCGGATTGAACTCGACAGCATCGTCCGCGATGGAGTTGAGGGCGGCAACTCGATGGATACGTGGCGTGGCTGGGAATTCCACCTTTCGAGAAAGCCGTGGGTGACAGATTCCGTTCTGCATACCCTGTCGGTGGCGCATCAATACGCCGTGTCGGTTGCCCTGCTGCCCTGCGGCGGCGATCATCCGTCCGGTGAGTCCCACGCGCAATGGTTTCGCTACGTGGGTGGAGAGAAGCACGCGAAGCTAGAAAGACTTCAGTGCGACGGAACCTTGCTGGTTCTTGGAGAAACGCACGCCTCCTCTCCGGAGGGTTTGATCCCAGGTCGATACTGTCAACACGATTTCGACCACAAGGTTTTGTATTGGGAACCAGACAATCCCATCGTTCTTGATCGGATCAGGCTGTTCGAGGAGAAATCTGAGACGGGAGGTCACTACTCAGTCGAGATCGACGGTTACAAAATGAATCGAACAGTTATCAAGGACCGCGTTCGTGGCAACCCTGCGTTGTGGTGTCGCACGCCGCAGGAATCCGAAATCCTTCTCGACTTGGATGTAGCACTGCTGTGGAGGAAATTCAGCTCGATCGCAGTTGCGTTGGGCACAAACGTGGGAGGCTTCGAGTGGCACGCCGAGGCATTCACTGATGCTGAGACGGTTTCTCGGAAGCTGAATTTTATCGTTTACAGTAATCTCGAGACGTGGAGTAGAGGCTTTTCATATGAGGCCTTCGCTGCTGCACTTCACGTCGAGGCTGATCGCCGGGGTGTGCGAGCGCGGCTAGGCACTGCAACCGGATCATACGAGAGCGGCGGATGTGCAATCGAGACCGATTGGCCGGACTCGTGCTCTAATATTGGGTTGGCGGTGCGTGAGAACATCGCGATGGCTGAGGACATTGTCATCGCGGCTGAGAAGAGAGCGATGGCTGATGATGCTGGTGCAGTGACGGAAAGATTTTCTTTCCCATCACATATCCGAACCGCAGCTCAGCAATACCTCCTCTATTTCGTGCAGTTCCTCGCGGATCTTGGTATCGATGCCACCGCAGAAATCCGTGAACACGCTCACGGCATTCTCTTCTCGGTAACTCCGACGGAAGGGCGAGATGCGCTATCCCGAATTCGCGAAGCGCTAGACGTCTTCCTCGGGCTGCCTGGCAGCGAAACTGCCGCTAAGCTTGCAAACGAGACCGCCGATATCGCGACAATGCAACTTCAAGCAAACCTAATGCATCTTCAGGCGCAGGTGACGCTTGCAAACGCCATTATAGAAACCAAATCGGCGACAATCCAGTCATTGCAACTTTCACAGTACCAGTTGCAGAGACAACTCATTGAACACACGGAAGTTCGAAGACTGACACCCGGTGGAAGAGACTCATCCGAGCAGGAAGAACTAGTCGGCGGCGTTGTTGCCCTGAAGGAGATCGAAACTGGTCCGCTTGTGTGGAAGCTCCCAGAAATAGTTCGACGCCTGAAAAGACGAAAATAGTGGCAGATCGTTGGTCGTAGCAGGCTGTGACGGACAGGACGGAAGAGAGTTGCCGCACCTGCCATTGAGGATAAGAGGTCGCGACACTCTGCACGGAGTTTCAAGGCATGTACGAATCCGAACGGTTCCCGCGTGGAAACGCGGAACATAGTGAGCAAGTAGTCGCGCGGCAGACCAACGACATCGTTTCACTGCCAGGCGATGACTTCGAGCTACAGAGCTAATGCCACGCAAGAAGCGAATTCGCCTCATCATCCGAGGTACCCGCACGTCACTGATGCTTGACGGGGAGATTCTTCCCGACACCGTGGTCCTCGCTGGAGATTCACCGCGGGAGTATTGGGGAGTCGTTTATAGCAAGGAAGAGTCGGCACGCCTGCTGGACATTCCCATTGGCCAGCTACTGCAAGACCTGTCCTCTATCTGTTTGAGTGCACAGCTCGATCAGCCGAGCCGGATATTTGATGTTTACGTAGTGCGCGATCAAACGAGGACAACTGGCATTGCTTTCCAGTGGAACGAGAACACGCACGAATGGAACCGACCCTACACATACCTTGAATTTCTTGCCGAGACAAGGCGCGTCGTCCCAGAACATGAACGCGGCCCGGCTCTCAAGATGATCAAGGGCGACCATGGTGACGCATTAGAGCTGATTTGGCCTACCGACTGCTCTACAGTCGCAGACGCCATTCACTATTACGAGCCCGTGATCCAGACAGTAATAGAACTTGCGGAGGCAAACCTTCTCGCTCGGATCCGTGCAGACACTCTTGTCACACACTTTACTTTTCCAACGGCGATCAGGGTCGCTGCGCAACAGTATCTTCTCTATTTCGCACGGTTTCTTGGAGACCTCGGAATTCGTGCAACCTTCGATCTGAGGGAAAAGGCAGCTAGCACGCTGTTTTCTGTGACACCGCTCGATGGCAACGACGCGCTGGAGCGTGTTCGCCGCGCCCTCGACGTGTTTCTGGAGATCCCACGGTCGCCGATTGCAGAGTCAGCCCTGACTCAGCGAACCGACCCGGCAGGAACAGAGCTCCGACTTCAGATCATGCATCTAACGAACCAAGTGGAGTACGCGAAGGCGATTCTGCAGGCAAAAGACGCTACGATCGAGGCTCTCTCCATTTCAAACTATCGGTATCGACAGGTGATCTCCCGCGGCCTAGGTGATCTCGATACGGAAATACTTGCGTCGGCAAAAAAGGAGGAGGAGGAACTCGTACCCGGCGTTGTATCCGTCAAGAAATACGAAGTAGGGCCGCTTGTGATTGACTTGCCTGCTATGCTGAGAGAACTCAAACGGCGCTGATAAGAAGAAATCTAAGGGTCCGGCTGCAGCGGCCTCTCACCGAGTAGAATGTGCCGGTAGATTAGGATCAGGTGCTTACGAAGATGGTAAATATCCCCCACCATCAGTGGCACAGCCCAATAGTCGCCATACCGACTAGAAGGATGTGTTGCGATGATTCGTTGTTTGTAGACCTCCTCCATGTACGCGGATATCTCGGATCCAGCGGGATAAACACTAGTCAGGTAAGAATTGACTTCGGCAAAAGGTGTATTGTCGAGCCCGCGGGCAGCGTCGAGACGCTGGCGTATGAACTCCAATGCGGAACTCATCGAAACGAACATGCAGAGCGCGGACACTTCTAGTTCACTCATGCGGATCGCTGCCAGCATGTTCGATAGGCCTGCCATCAGTAGGTTGTCCTTGGCGTCACAGCGTCTTAGGATTGACCGCGCATCTGCCTCACTACCTCGGGTGTCGACATAGTAGGAGCGCTCCGCCGCGGATAGCTTTATTCCCTTGCCTGATTCCGTCAGGAGTTGCAGAAGACCCTTCTGAATACTCTGTTGCCCCTGCTCAGAGCTCAGGTTCAGTCGGCCTTCGATGATTTTCTCATAGCGCGAACTGCCAAGCGTGATTCTTGGATGCCCTGCGTCAAATGGATCGCGGGTGGACAGTGTAAGCGCCGCTTGAAGGCGAATCTCCTCCGGGATCAGAGTCGAATGTTCTGGGAGCTCAAATCCTCTCAGATCCATGGGACCCTGCAGGACAGCCATCCACACGAGGTCGTCGGAGGCCTCGAACCGGTGGCGAGCACCCCGGATTGCGAACCGTGGATATACCCCGTCCCGCCCAAGTATCTGCACTGCCAGAAACGTCTTCCCACTTGAAAGCGACATCGTGAGGACCTGTTTTTAGGGGTGAGTTCGCTTGCAGGCCGAGCGCACGTCGAAAGTGCTACCTGTCGTAGATCCGGGCGTTCGTCGCTCAGCGGCTTGTAAAATAAGCGGCCCTCATCCCACTAAGTGCGTCACGTCCTGGGCACCGCGGAGCTTCCCCAAGCGATGGGCTCATCCCGGAAGCGTGGTGGGATGAAGCAGGAAGCTGCCTGACCTGAGGGCCGAAGCTCGTTCGGAGCAGACGAGCACCGAAATGGATGTAGGGACGTCGGGGATGTCAGATTGCGCGGGCTCACAAGCGCCGATCTGTGGGCAGTCGAGCGTCGATCCACCGGTCGCGAACTCAATCCACGCTCTCTGAACCAATTCCATATCGCGCGAACAACGATTGCAACCGAGGCAACTCTGTGACCGGTATCGTGAAGTTGCCGCGAGTTTTTGTTGCTGTCAGGTGAAGCCGGTTGCGCAAGACGCCTCCGATCCAACGTGGTGTTATTGAGCGACGATAGTCCGCGAAGTATTCATCCTCGAAGCGTCCAGCAATTGCTTTGATAGTCAGTGGCCGCTCTTCAGCTTGAAGACGAGAGATAACGTCCAGGAGCTGCGCCTCGATGCTCATTGCTCGGTCAGCGGCGAGCATCGCACTTGATCGCGCGGCAATGGCGCGCAACTGACCTGCCACGTTGTCATCCTCTGCGATTGCAATGAGCGGAGCAAAAACCTGGGAGATGCGAGCCTCGACTGCAGCCGTTGTCGCGGACGCAAGATCGCGCGGCCGCAGACGCTCGTTGAAGCGAAACTGCAGCAACTTGTTGCGAATGCTGGCTGCCTCTTCATGGAAAACCGTCGGTAGGTTCAGAGGAATGCCAGGACGAGGCAGTCTGGAGGGAAGATCAAAGGTTATGCAGCGGCTCTCCAAAGCGCGATCGGAAAATACATTTCGCGTTGCGATGATTTTCGGGCCAAATACGTGGAACGCAACGGGATTGTACACCTTCTCGCGAGTTTGCTCGCTTCGAAGAACGGGAAAGCCGCGAGCGTGGCCGTTGTTCAGGATCTTCGTAATTTCCGACCTCGCATCAGATTGTCGAAAATCACCCTCATCGAGTATGAGGGTGCCCTGGAACGCGTCAAGGGTACGAAAGATCGGCGACACCGTTGAGGCGCCACTCGCGAATATTGCCTTGTAACAGAGCGAACCAATCGTTTGTAAAAAGCGCGTTTTTCCGCTCCCGTAGTCGCCGCGGACCCGCAGGTATGGGACTTCATTGAAGGAGTCGTAGATCCAGCTGAGAAGGACGTAATGCAGAGCGACGTCCTCGCAGTCGGTGTCGAGATCGCAATATCGGCGTACGAAGGTTCGCAGGTCACTGAGTAACTGCGTTTGTGTCTCATAGGCATCGACGCCAGAAGGCAGAACAACAACCCCGTGAGCCAGGAGATTATTTGTTGCGGCGAAGGGCACCGCTCGGCAACCACTGTCGATGTCGAACGAATCCATCTCGGTGAGATTTCCATCCTTTGAAAGGATAAACGCGGTGCGAGCCGCCGAGTGATCGAGGATCGTTTCGACGATGCTACCGTCGGGAAGGATTGCCGACACTCGCGTGGTGACCTTCTTGTCGCTGTTTGATCGCTGCATGTGGGCAGGATATCAGCTCGGCCTAAACAAGGCATGAGTGGCAAACCTGCCGTGCGCGGCAAGTCCATCGACATTTCCAATAGCGATGCTACGATGCCGATGCATTGCCAAGGACGGCCGAGTTGCCGCGCGCGGCAAGGTTGCCAGTCTCGCGCCTTTCCATGGAATCCGTAACCTGTCTGGTATGGACATCCCGGATAAAGACATTGACGAGTTGGTCGTGCTATGGAAGGAGGAGTTCGGCGTGACATTGTCGGCTGATCAAGCAAGAACCCGCGCCTCAGTCGTACTCGATCTTTTTCTCAAGATGTCAGAGCGACTTCCGTCAGAACGCGAAGGCGCCAGCGACAACCGCGCAACAAGACAATGAAGTACTTCATTTACTGTCGCAAATCACAAGAAAGCGAAGACCGCCAAGTCCTTTCGCTTGAATCGCAACGAGAAGAACTCGCCAAGCACATTGCGCATTGGGCCGACGTCGAAGTCGTCGACATTTTCGAGGAATCGAGGAGTGCAAAAACGCCGGGCCGACCGGTCTTCAATGCGATGCTTAAGCGTATCGCCAAAGGCGATGCACAGGGGTTGATCGCGTGGCATCCTGACCGTCTCGCGCGCAATTCGAAGGACGGCGGCGAAGTGATCTACTACCTCGATCTCGGTCACTTGAGGGACTTAAAGTTCGCCACATACAGTTACGAGAACTCGCCCCAGGGCAAATTCATGCTCTCGATTATTTTCGGCTATTCGAAGTACAACGTCGACAAGTTGTCGGAGGACGTGCGACGCGGCAACCGCAAGAAGCGCGCAAACGGTTGGCTGCCGGGCTGCGCACCGATGGGATATCTGAACGACCGGCAGACCAAGACCATCATTGAAGATCCTGAGCGGTTTGACCTGCTGCGCCGTTTGTGGCGTGGAGTGCTGGCCGAGACAACTTCGCCGCTGGCAATGCTGCGAATCGCGAATGACGAATGGGGTCTTCGAACTAAGGCCCGAAAGCGAAAGGGAGGGGGACGTCTGAGCCGTACGGGCTTCTACAATATGCTCGATAATCCCTTTTATGCCGGCTTTATTCGGTATGAGGGAAATCTTTTGGAAGGCAAGCACCGGCCGATGGTCACCCTTGCCGACTACGAAAGAGTTCAATCGATTCTTCATAGACCTGCGAGAGCACTGCTGAAGAAGCATGACTTCGCGTTCTCCGGTCTCGTCTCCTGCGGATTTTGCGGAAAGGCGATTGTAGCGGAAGAGCATGTCAAGAAAAGTGGCAGGCGATATGTCGGAGGTGAGAAAACACACGAACGCTCCGCCAGTCTATCCTCCTCTTACCGCAATTCTCGCAGGTCACGACGGAAGTGTGTGGCTCGCTTTCTATCCGACGGCGGGGGAGCGACTGCATCTTGTTCTCGATGCACGAGGTGACCCGTATGGTCGAGTTATCCTCCCGGCTGGTGCTGCTGTGCGAGCTGCTGATTTGAGCAGCGTCTGGACGACGGAGCCGAATAGCGACGACGTACCGAGCGTGATGAGGTATCGCGTTGTAAGACGGTAGAGCATCGTCCAGTAAATCACCGCGCTACGAAGTGTCCTCAGATGAATTGAGGAATTGGTCCGTGGAGTTCATGCTCATCGTCAATTCCTACAGGCCGAACGCGAATGACCGCCTCGTCCGACGATCAGCCCCTCGCCACGCCGCTCGCTCGCGACTACGATCGACTAGGACTCCCTCCAGACGGTGGTGCGGGCCAGTCGACCTTCACGGTTCGCATCGGGCCCGTGACGTTTGGGTTGCCGAACCCTCCAGCGCGCCGAAGCGCGGTGTTCTACCACCACATCAACCATGTGATCGCTGGCTACGACAACGTCTTTTCTCGGGGCGAGATGATCATCGCCGGTTTCGAGCTCGGAAGCGGGTGCGGCACCTACTGTATCGCTTGGGTCATCAACGCTGGCTTCTTCGCCATGGGCCTGTTTTGCTGCCCCAGCGATCTCTTTCGCGGCTTCGTCCGCGGTCGGAGCTGAAGTCCATGTCGGTGAGTGCGGTTCGCATTCTCTGGCGGTAACCCGTGCGTCGCGTGCGCTCCGCTGGCGACGAACCGCATTTCGCTGCAACGATTGGCATCCCGAAGATCACTAACTCCTGTGAAGAGTCTCGATCCTGACACGGTCGCCAAATCGGATGACGATCTCCTCCACCGTGTAGCTGACGGCGAGGAGGCCGCGTTCCGCACGCTGTATCGCCGCCACACTCCTCGCTTGCGCGCACTCGCCAGTCGCATGCTCGGCGGTCACCTCGCTGACACGGACGATGTCCTACAGGAAACGTGGGTGCGCGCCATCGGCAAACTCGCAACTCGGTCCGGCGACTCGACACTGATCACCTGGTTGAGCGGAATCTCGATCAATGTCGCGTGGGAACTGATCAGGCGGCGTCGCCCCGGCGTCATGACCGCAATGCTGGAGGAACCTCAAACCTCTCCGCCCGATTCGCTCGAACGAGTCGATCTCGATCAAGCGTTGAGCAGGCTTCCGGATGCGCAACGCATCGTGGTGGTGCTGCATGATGTCGAAGGCTATACCCACGACGAAATCGCGCGGCAGCTCGGCGTTGCCGAGGGAACTTCGAAATCACATCTCTTTCGCGCGCGCCGGGCATTGCGCGCGATGCTCGAATCATATGAGAGGATACCTGAATGAGTCACTACGATCCTGCAGAAGAACTCAGCGCAGAGGCAGAAACACGATTGGCTTCGCTGCCGCGGACCATGGATGGCGACGACATCGCCGAAGAGCGAACCGTAGCAGCATTGCGTCGCAACGGATTGCTGCATCCTCCGAGCGACAGACTTCGCAGGCCGCTGTTCATCCTCAGTGCTATCGCGGCGGCCATGCTGCTCTTCGTAGCCGGCGACGGTTATGGAAGGCTCCGCAGCTTGCTGGCGCAACGCCCCGACACAGTCGTCCGAATGGCTGGACCGCCGCGACATCCCGGAAGAGCAACGCTTGTGGAAGAGCTGAACATCGGAGTTCTGAACGGCGCAGATGAATACATGTTCGGCCGCATCTTCGACATGACCGTCGCGAAAGATGGATCGATCTATGTGTACGACAGGTCGATCGGCGCCATTCGCGGATATGATGCCGCGGGCAAATCCCTCGGCACATTTGGCCGCCGTGGTCAGGGACCTGGTGAGGTCGAGGCTCCGTCGGGCATGGCCGTGCTCCCCAACGGCCAGTTGGCATTGCATGACTCGCAACTGAAACGCGTCAACATCTACTCCGCGACTGGTGCCAACGTTCTTCAGTTGCGGCTTCCACCCGCCGGCGGATCCATTGGGCATCGACGGGGCTTTGCTGTCGACACCGCCGGCTTCGTCTACGCCAAGAGGAACGAAACGACACTCATTCCGCCGGAGCAGCGAGTCGCGGGCCAGCCGCCGTACCACTCACTTGAGTTATGGCTGCGCCTGCGCGTGAGCGATGGCGCCGTCGTTGACACTATTCGCGAGCCTGAGTGGCCCGCGTACCCTGAACCGTTCCGCGCGACAAATGCGAGGGGGTGGCGCCAGATGGGGATGCCATTCACGCCACCGCGACTGATGACAATCAGCCCGATTGGCTACGCCGTCACCGGCCTGCCGGATCGGTATGCTTTCGAGTTGGTGATTTCATCGCGCAGGATCATCAGCGTCCGGCGCGATGTTGCGCCGCCGCCGGTGAGTGCGGCCGAACACGCCGCGACCCGAGACCGGATCGAGACCCGCATGCGCGAGGTTGATCCGGGGTGGTCCTGGAATGGGCGCGATGTGCCCCGGGTCAAGCCGCTCTATACAGAAATAGATGTCGGTCAGGACGGACGCATCTGGCTAACGCGCGACATCACTCCGCTGCCGCAGCCACGTGCGCCGTCAACTGGACGAACGGGCGGATCAGCCTCCACAGGTCCGTCGCCCGACGAGCCATTCGCTGCGAAACCCACGCTCTTCGATGTCTTCGAGCCCGACGGCCGGTTCATAGGCGCTGTACAGGCTCCTCCGATGGTGACGCTGATGGTCATGCGCGGTGAGCATGTGTGGGGAACGTTTCGCGATAGCAATGATGTCGAGTTTGTGAAACGCTATCGCATCGTCTGGCACTGACTCACAGCGTGCGCGTTCTGAAACGCGCGCATTGTGCAACCCCTGACCCACCAGGATGGTCCGGACACGTGATAGCTGTTGCAACGCAGGGGAGCGGCGGAGAGACTCGCGAGGCGCTTCAGGCCGGACCGCGTTCGGCAGCAGCAACGCTCGGTTAGCGAGCGCTCACGCGATCCGCAAATCCGGGGATCACCGTCAGAATATCGGAGAAGTCATCGGTATCGATCGCACACCTCGCCGCTTGCCGCGCTTCGGCAGTTGCGTTGATCGCTATCGAGTAGCCAACCGCATGGAACAGCGCAATGTCGGATCGTGAATCGCCGACGGCAAGGACATCTGCCATCGCTATACCGTGTTGGGTACAGTAGCGCTCAACAAATGTTGGCTTGTCGTGCGGTGTGAAGTGCTGATGAATGGCACCTGTCAGCACATCGTCGCTCTCCTGCATCGCGCATCCGCTCCAACCATCGAAACCGAAGCGCCGAGCGATCACGCGTGCCGCAAGCGTCGACGCCAGCGTTGTGAGGAGAATGTGGACCCCGCGTGCTTTTAGTTCGGCCGTAGTCCGTTCGATCCCTGCCAGTAGGGGGAGGTCGTCCAACGCTCTAGTGACCTCCGCAAGAGAGCGACCGGCGTACAACGGGACTTCGCGTTCTGCAAACACGCGATTGGTTATCCTTCCCGCGGCGAACTCTCCTTCCAATTCACGAACTGCCCGGCCCCAGCCAAAGCGGTCGGCCAGGTGTTGAGACACCGAAGTCCCGGGGACAAGAGTGCCGTCTACGTCAAAGCACGCGACTCGCCACGTGAACTGTGAGATCTACCACCTCCGATTCAGTTGTGTTTGGCTAACGAATTGATGTATTGCTCGAAGACCCGGGACCTACTTGCCTCGCGCAATTGCATAACCGACCACGTATTCGACATCGAGCGAATCAGTTGCGCGGCCCCAAATGTGATCGCGCGTGATCGTCAACGGCGTGAACCGCTCAGGAACGGCGACGACGGAAATGAATCGTCCATCTGGACCGAAGACCAGAAAGCGGCGCGGCGACGTGAGATCGAATCTGTACTCAGCCAGCCAGAGGTTCCCGGAGTCATCGGTCATGATCAGCTTGTAGCCCGGAATCATGGTCGGCAAATTCATCGCCAAGACTCTCCGCTCCGCCTCGGCTTTCCGGTCCGGCGGGTCATTCGCATTCCGCGATCGCATGAAGTTCCTGAACTCGGCGTCGCGTTCCGGTGTCATGAACAGATTCACATCGGGAGCACGGATCGAGCGAACCCGCTTGCCATCGGGCGTATAAACGTCGACCTCGAGGCGCTCACCAGTGCCGACAAAGATCTGGTCTCCGAATACCGCGCTGGTCGTTCTCTTGCCGTAGTACGCTGGGCCCCATGAACTTTCCTTGATTTCGATTTCGTGCTGTGGAAATATTCCAAGGGTGTCAATGACAGAACCATCCGGAGAAATCTTGAGGATTGGCGAGTCGAGCCTGAAGATGCCTGGTTTTCGCTCCGGTCCCAACTGCCTCGAACTCATCCCGCTCGTCGCGACTATCCACGATCCCGCGCTCAAGCGGTGCACCGAGGACGCAGAAGCAGGGAGTCCGACGACTCTAATCGTCGGACCGAGGGATCCATCCTTTGAAAAAAGTGTCATGCGTCGTCCCGAGCCATCGACGGCAACTATTGAGTCAGCTGCTATCCGCATTACGTCCTGCAGACTGCTGAACTCCCCCGGACCAGCGCCAGCGCGACCGCGCTCAAAGAGAAATCTTCCCTGGGCATCAAACCATCGGATAGAGCTCGTCCCCTGGTTCGATACTACAATGCGACCGTCGGTCAGTATGGCGATCCCTTCGATCTCGTCGAACAGCATCATGGAATCGCCAGTGGCTGTGCCGATGCGGAGGACGGGTTCAACGGAGAGTCGCCAGAGCGGTTCGGTCGCCCAGGGATTCCCACGGTTTTCGATGATAGCGACTCCAGAGGAGTCGCGAGCGCCGATTGAACTCGATCCTTGCGGCGCGTCAGAACAGCCCGTGAGGATCGCTGCCGCGACGAGCGCGGCGCAAGGAACAATGTTGGAGTTCATATTACGGTTTTCCTCCAGCGGATCTTGCGAAGGTGATGTAACAGGTGCCGAGGTGTTCGCAATTCGCGAAGACTCGAAAACGGAATCGCTGCGGCTCTCCTTCGCAGGCCCCGGCGCAGGACTCGGAGCGCTGCCCATGAACGACTGAAGACTGACAGTGCTGCAGTCGCACGCGACTCTTGGTGCAGTCCAGGCAACAAGAAACAGCATGAGTGCCGCGACAAGTACCGCACTCCGACGCGACGGTGCCCTCTGACGCTTCGGCTCACCAAGAAGTCGTTCGACGCGAACGAAGAGAGGCGAATCGCTGTCCGCCATGGCGATTGCCGGTGTCGAAAACGGTCCGTCAGCATCAATCCACTCGGCGACCCTGATGAGACATCGCGCAAGTGCAATGCGGGATCCTGTTTGTTGTACCGCCCAATCGTCCGCTAGAACCTCGCTGGCCGCACGCAGCCGTGAGCGCGCAATCGCATACAACGGATGAAAGAAGAAAATTGCATTCAGTATCGCAGCGACCAATGACCAGCCAGCGTCGCGCCGAGCGATGTGTGCCACCTCGTGTGCAAGTGCCACCTCTCGCTGCTCATGATCGAGTTCACCAAGAAAGCGCGCTGGCACGCATATCTCGTTCACACGAAGCACTATCGGGCTCACGCAGTTGTCCGACATCGTTAGTGACGGTGACCTGCGCAACCGTGCCGCACGAACAAGTTGGTCGAGCTGTGCAATCACGCATGCGTCTGTAACCGGCTTGCGATCGCTCAAAAGGACGTTGAGCCGGCGGAATCGGCGGGCGAGCCGAAGAAGGAGCAGACCTGCCATGCACAGCCACGCGATAAGGATCGCAGTGCTCCAGCGCGCTGCTCCGGGCACTGTGGTGCGTAGCGCTCGGCCCACTGATGATGCGTCGCTCGAGGATACCACGAGCGCCGCTCCATCCTGCTCGAGGGGAACACCCAACGCGGAAGGCCGCGCGGTCACTGAGTTCGATACAATCGTGTGCTTGTCCCGGTCTTCGTGCGAAACGCTGGCGCTGCGCGCCGGCGACGTGACGGCGACATGCCGGTCCGTTAGTGGAGTATCGTGTTGAGCGACCGGCGGCACGGTGATCCGCTCCGCGACAAGCAGTCTGCCTGCGACAGGGTCGAAGCCCGCCAGCATTTGAATCAGGGTGGTTCCGAGGGCGCCGAACAGGGCGGTCTTCCACAGGACGGCGCGTGTCGCGTCGTGTCGGACGAGCCGCGCAAGCAGGAGTGCGACCAGGAGCAGTGCCGTGCTGTGCAGGACAAAAGTCAGCAGCCACGCAATTGTTTCCAGTGCGACGCGGGAGAGCACCGGCACTTACCTGCGTCCTCCCTTCTTTTTCCCCAATGAGCGCTCCTTCTCCTCGATCATCTTCCGGACACGGTCCAGATCATCGTGGCCAACGTCGCTCTTGGCGAGAAGGTGACTTACCAGTTCGGCAACATCACCACCAAAGAGCCGGTCGGTGAGTGAGGAAAGTTCTTTGGCAACTGATTGCCGCACAGCTGACGCGTCAACCAGTGCGCGATAAAGGAACTGTCGCCCCTCGGTTCGGTGCGTGATGAGCTTCTTGCGTTCCAAGCGTGAGAGCAGTGTTGCGACGGTGGACGGCGCCAGCCGTCGCTCGGAACGAAGTGCTTCCTGCACATCGAGCACTGTTGCTTCGGGCCGGGTCCAGAGGACGTCGAGGATATGGAGCTGGAGATCGGTGAGTTGCAGATCGGTCATTTCGCGTGCCATGGATTGAAACTTCTACGCGCGTAATATTACATCTGTCGAAGTGCCGCGCAAGGTGCGGCATGATGTCGAACGGTTCGGCCATTGCCATTCAGAAGGAAAGGCGTTGGCGCGGTGCACCCGGCCCCGGGTACTTCAGCGAAGGTTTGGATTCAGCGCGTTTCGCCCCTGCCTTTTCTCGAGGCTCCAGCAACTTCTCGCTTGTTGAGGCGTTCATAAAGATCAGTGTCTCGAGCAGACTGCCTGCGCGCCGAGACGGACATGCGTACCGGGTCCGGCATCTTCAGTAGGTGCTAAGATGTGGAATGAATCCTTCGGATGCTGTCACGCCGGGACGGAAACGAAACTCTTTTGTTGTCGCGAGGTGCTCTCTTGTTACACACGATGGGTTCCTGTCACAAAAAACAGCTTGTCGGCGATTTATGACAAGAACCGCGGCCCGGCTCCGACGACCTCATGGGAGAGCTGCTTCACATCCACGGCGACTCCGGCGACCATCAGATAAACACAATCCGCAACCGCTGCAATTCGCCGGTTTGCTCGTCCGAGTAGCTCGCTGTAGCGACGTGCCATTGCATTCGGTGGCATCAATCCCTGGCCCACCTCGTTGGATACGACGATCCACGTTGCCGTTCCGTTGGCAAATGTGTCGAGCAGCTGCCCGCCCGCAACATCAATTGCTGCTGCATCCATTATCTCGTTGCCGTTGCGCAGCATGATGTTGCTGACCCAAAGGGTCAGACAATCCAGCACTACCACATGCTCGCGTAGATCGGCTTTTCTTTCCAGGTCAGCGATTGCCGTACAGACAGACAACGGCTCCTCAATCGTACGCCATTCTGCGGGCCGCTTGCTGCGGTGGCGGGCGATGCGTTCCCTCATATCATCGTCCAGTCCCTCCGCCGTCGCGCAGAACACCACTTTCGGTCCAGCAATTCTGGCGGCTAACTGCTCGGCGAAGTCGCTCTTGCCTGAGCGCGAGCCGCCCAGGATCAGAATCAGCTGTTTCATTGGGTAGATGACTCAGCGATGAGCGTTGGGGTGACCGCGGCGGATTCATTGTCACGTCGAGGAATCGTTCCCAACCCAATCAGCGCGTCAACGTAATCCATGTTCAGATGCTGTTCTACATGATTGGCCAGGCGATCCAGCTCCGCATCCAGACTGGACTCATGAGTCAACTGAGGCATCGGGAGGCCGTACATTTCCGCGACGTTCGCCAGGAGACGGCAGCACAACGCTTGGTTATGAAACATCCCGTGCATGTAGGTGCCGAGTACTCGTCCAGTCTCGTCGAGAACGCCGAGAGTCACTGGCATTGAGTCTCCCGTCTCTGCGGGACGCGTTATGGCATTGCGGTCGTTGATATCTTCAAAACGCGTCTGCCCGTGATGGATCTCGTATCCTGTAATGCGTTCGCCCGCGCACCCGCGCAACAGTCCACAATCGCCAACAACCTGCGCTGCAACCTGTACGA
The DNA here is from genome assembly GCA_964556695.1 of uncultured Gemmatimonadales bacterium. Lineage (GTDB taxonomy): Bacteria > Gemmatimonadota > Gemmatimonadetes > Gemmatimonadales > Gemmatimonadaceae > CAZKXZ01. The sequence goes on along the minus strand of CAZKXZ010000042.1, from coordinate 1,263 downwards.
CGCGTTTATCACTCGCGAAATAAGTGGTAACAGGCAGCAAGCCCAGTCCGAGAGTTACGGCATCAGTGGATTCCACACGCCGTTCATCGATGATCGTCATTCCTAGCATCTGATAGCCCCCACAGATCCCAACGACAGGCGTTCCGCGGTCTCTCGCACGGAGCAATCGATCCGCGACCCCGCTCCGCCGCATCCACCCAAGGTCCGCGACGGTCGATTTGGAACCAGGAATTATCATCAGATGAGGCGATCCAAACTCACTAGCATCCGAAACAAAGCGTAGCCGCACTCGCGGGAACTGGCGCAACGGATCAAAGTCATCAAAATTGGCAATGTGTGGCAATCGTATCACCGCGACATCAAGTGCGCCATCGCGCACCTCAGCCGCACCATCCTTTATTCCCAGCGAATCCTCTTCAGGCAGGCGTATGTCCGAGATGAACGGAATCACGCCCAGTGTCTCAATCCCCGTCAGATCGCGCAGCATGCGTGGGCCGTCAGCGAGCAGAGAAGGATCGCCGCGGAATTTGTTGATCACAAACCCTCGCACGAGCGCCCGCTCATCTTCTCTCAGAAGCGCAACAGTTCCATACAACGACGCGAAGACTCCGCCGCGCTCAATGTCACCGGCAAGCAGTACAGGCGCCTGCAAATGCAGCGCGACGCGCATGTTCGCGATATCGCGGTCGCGCATGTTGATCTCTGCTGGACTCCCCGCGCCCTCTACAATCACTACCTCATACTCTTCGCGCAACACGTCAAGCGACTCCACTACCCGGGGCCAGAGCTCCAGGGAGCGACGGTAGTAGTCGCGCGCCTCCGATATACAGAGCACATCTCCGTGCACAATGATCTGCGATGTGGAATGCCCCTGCGGCTTGAGAAGTACGGGATTCATGTGCACGGTCGCAAGCGTGCGCGCTGCCGCCGCCTGAAGCATCTGTGCGCGCCCGATCTCACCGCCATCGGATGTTGCGGCAGAGTTGAGCGACATGTTCTGCGCCTTGAATGGCGCCACGCGCACGCCCCGTCTCGCCAGGATGCGGCAGAGCGCGGCCACGAGAGTCGACTTTCCCGCGTGTGATGCGGTGCCTTGGATCATGAGAAATCGACAGCTGCCAGCGCTACGCATCGTCACACCGTTTTGTAGTTGCAGAGTGGGCTCAATATTTCGTGTGCTTGAATCGTGCACTTGCGCGATTCGAAACACGAACATAGTTTAGCGCGCACAACGACGCGGGTGGGGTCAATTTGGAAGTCCGG
>CAZKXZ010000041.1:0-44126 GCA_964556695.1 uncultured Gemmatimonadales bacterium | reverse complement strand
CGAGCCGGGCATCGTCGCCATGTTCGAAGAGCTTCCCAACGAGTTCATGCAGCGGGCCAACTCGTTCGGCTTCGCCCTCGATAAGCATATAAAGGACGGCTCGCTCAAGCTCGTTTACCTGAGGCCTCTGGACCTCTCGGTGGATGAGACGGTGCACGAAATCGTCAGCACCGTCAAAGAGATCGGCTGCAAGCGCCTGGTCATCGACTCGCTGGTCGGTTTCGAGATGGCGCTGGCCCCCGACTTCCGCACCGATTTTCGGGAATCGCTTTACAGGATGATTGGGGCGCTGACACGGCTAGGCGTGACCATCATAAGCACCGTCGAGGTCGAGGAGAACTTCACCTCAATGGGCCTGAGCAACTTCACCATCTCATTCCTGGCTGATGACATCGTGCGCCTGCGTTACGCCTCGATCAACGGGCAACTGCGCAAAGTCATGATGGTGGTGAAAATGCGCCGCAGCAAACACAGCATCGACATGTGCGCCTACGAGGTCACCTCCAAAGGCCTGGCGATCGGCGAGCCGATGCGAGGCTACCGCGCCCTGACCAGCGGCATTCCCAGCCCGTGGTCGGCGGAGTCCGAGCGCACCGCGCAAGCGAGAGTCAAAGCCCCGGCACGCTCGACGCCTCCGAAGGCCGGAATTCCCAAAAAGCGGAAAGCCAAGGTGCGATGAGCAGCACTCCGACAACCGTTCCGTCGCTGGAATCGGTTCTCTGCACCGAGGAGTTGAGCCGGAGGCCGTCGCGCCCGCCGGACCATGAGAGTGAGAGCCGCGCGTTGGTCCGGCTGGCACACGCGCTGGCCGACTCGCCGCACACAATTCTTCAGACATTAGCCGATACAATCCTTGAGGTGTTCCGGGCCGACTCGGCCGGCATCAGCCTCTTGACAGAGGATGGAGAGAGTTTCCATTGGCCGGCGATCGCCGGTGTGTGGAAGCCCCACATCGGCGGCGGCACTCCGCGTGACTTCGGCCCGTGCGGTGACGTGCTCGATTGTAATTGTCCACTGTTATTCAATCACCCCGAGCGGCGCTACACCTACTTGCAGCTGGTGACGCCTCCGATTGAAGAATGCCTGCTGGTTCCGTTCCATGTCGAGGGGAGAGCTGTCGGGACGATCTGGGCGATTGCGCATGATGGTCGTCGCAGGTTTGACAACGAAGACCTGCGGATGCTCGTGAGCCTGGGCATGTTCGCCTCGGCCGCTCACCAATCTGCGGAGCAAACGCAGGCGCTCACAGAGCAGGGCCACAAGCGCCAGGAGCACGCGCAAGTCCTGCGCGACATGAATGAAGCACTGCTGGTCTCCTCGGTCCGCCAGCACGAATTGACCGAGCAGGCGCAGCAGGCCGAGCAACAGCTGCATGTGTCGGAAGTTCACTACCGGCGCCTGTTCGAGTCGGCCAAAGACGGCATCCTGATCCTCGACAACAATACCGGGAGAATCATCGACGCCAACCCGTTCATGAGCGACTTGCTGGGCTACTCGCGCAGTGATTTCTCCGGCAAGGAACTGTGGGAGATTGGCCTGTTCGCCGACAAGGCGGCCAACGAAGCTGCCGTGCGGGAACTGCGAGAGAAAGGCTATCTTCGCTACGAAAACCTACCTCTCGAATCCAACCATGGGCGGCGGGTCGAGGTCGAGGTTGTCGCCAACGTCCATCGAGAGGACCAACAAAGCGTCATCCAGTTCAACATTCGGGACATAACAGATCGCCGCCGCATGGAAGCGCTGTTGCGGGAGCAGGCGGTCGAGTTATCTGACCTGCACCGCCGCAAAGACGAGTTCCTTGCGATGCTCAGTCATGAGCTTCGCAGCCCGCTGGCTCCCATCACCCACGCGGTGCAGCTGCTCGGTCTTCAGCAGGGGAGCGAGAGCCCGATCCAGCAGCAAGCCTATGGCATCATTGAACGTCAGTTGGGACAACTTCAACATCTCGTCGATGACCTGCTCGAAGTCTCCCGCATCACCACTAACCGTGTTCAGCTGCGGAGAGAACGGGTCGTCTTGAGCCAAGTCGTCGAGCGTTCGGTAGAGGCCATTCGGCCGCTGGTCGAGCAACGCCGGCATGAACTCACGGTGTCGCTGCCGGCCGAACCGATCTGGTTGCACGCTGACGCTGCGCGGCTGGAGCAGGTGCTGGTAAACCTGCTCACCAACGCCGCCAAATACACCGATGAAGGCGGTCACGTCTGGCTGACCGTCGAGCATGGGCTTGCGACTCGTGGTGAGTGCATAATCCGTGTGCGAGACACAGGCGTAGGCATCTCACCGGCGCTCCTCCCGCACGTCTTCGACCTGTTCACGCAGTCGGAACGATCTTTGGAACGCTCACAAGGCGGACTGGGGATAGGCTTGGCTTTGGTGCAAAGGCTTACGGAACTGCACGGGGGAGGAGTCGAGGCTCACAGTACCCCGGGACAAGGGAGCGAGTTTGTAGTGCATCTGCCGGTGGTTCCAACTCACACAGCGCACCAGATGTCGCTGGTCCCGGAAACGGGCAAGGCGCCCACACGACCCTTGCGCGTGCTGGTGGTGGATGACAACAGTGATACGGTGTTGAGCATCTCGATGCTGCTGGAGGCTTCGGGGCATGATGTCCGGACGGCTCACGACGGGCCGACAGCAGTGGAAGTGGCCCTCGATTACCGACCGGACGCGGTGTTAATGGACATCGGCTTGCCGGGCCTCAACGGCTATGTGGTTGCCAAACGGCTCCGGCAGGAACCCGCCCTCAACAACGTCGTGCAGGTCGCCTTGACCGGTTATGGTCAGGAGGCCGACAGGCAGCGCGCAATGGAGGCGGGATTCAATCATCACCTGGTCAAGCCAGCTCGTTTGGAGCAGTTGCAGAGAATCTGGGACGCCGTCTCTCTGCGAGTGACTTGAATGAAGCTATCCTTTCGGATAGCCGGTCGGGTGAGTCGATGACGATGGCCATTTGCAAACGCACCTTCTCGATAGGTGCACGACCGGCCCGATAGGTTGGAGGGCCTCCGTCGCCGCGCGACGGGAATGAATACTCAGCGACTGCAATTGCTCATTGAACTGCCAGGCGATTCTTGCGATGTTCGTGGTCGTGTTAGATCGCGCAGTCAACCACGTGCAACCGACGCGAGAACTCGATACTCCTGCCGAACGCGCCGCGAAACTGCTGGCGCGACTGCAGCATCTTGGTTTGACCAGAGCCGTAGGGTGCGTGCTCACACTCAATCGCTCCACTATGGTCAGCATGTACGGGTCGTCGCTGCGGGTGCACGAGTCGTTCTGCGATGCCCCGTATCCGGTACTGCGCGCCATCGTCGACTTCTTCATGTCGCGCGACCGCTACTCGAGAAGAGCGGCGCGCACAATCATCATCGGACATGCGGCGCCAGTCATCGGTCCATCAGCGCCCCGCCAGAGGAAAACAGCGGCAGACGATTCCGATATGGCGCACAGACTTGCCGAGTGTCACGCCCTTCTGAACGAGAGGCACTTTGAAGGGCAGCTCAAGTCGTTGCAGCCTCACGTTTCAAGGCGCATGCGCAGCCGGCTCGGTCACTATTCCTCGGCCAACGAAAAGAGCGGGTCTGAAGCGGAAATCGTGATTTCGCGGCGGCACATCCGGCGCGATGGGTTCAAACGGGCGCTCGATACCCTGTTGCATGAGATGGTGCACCAATGGCAGGACGAGAATGGCCTGCCGCTGGATCACGGCAAACATTTTCGCAAAAAGGCACGCGAAGTAGGCACGGCACCCTTCGCCCGAAGGCCTCGCGACATATCTTTGAGCGGATGAAAGACGACTTTTTCAATATTGATGGCTCGCTCTCCGAAGAAGAACGCGCTGTGCGCGACTCGGTGCGGGCTTTTGTGGACGACCGCGTTCTCCCGATCATTGGCAAATGCTACGTGGAAGGACGGTTCCCCAAGGAAATCATTCCCGAGATGGCGCGCCTGGGTTACTTCGGCGCCAATCTTCCGGAAGAATACGGTTGTGCGGGGCTCAACAATGTTGCGTATGGGCTCATTATGCAGGAGCTGGAGCGCGGTGACTCGGGGGTGAGATCATTCGCTTCCGTTCAGGGCGCACTCGTCATGTATCCGATCTACGCATTCGGAAGTGAGGAGCAGAAGAAGCATTTCCTGCCGAAGATGGCGAGCGGAGAAATCATCGGCTGCTTCGGACTCACCGAACCTGACTACGGATCCAATCCTGCGGGGATGATCACGACTGCGCGCAAGCAGAGCGATGGCAGCTGGATACTCAACGGCGCCAAGATGTGGATCACCAACGGGTCCACAGCGCAGGTCGCAATCGTGTGGGCAAAAACGGAAGCCGACGCGGACTCCATTCGCGGCTTTGTCGTGCCGACAGATGCAAAGGGATTCTCCGCAAAGGACCAGAAGGGAAAACTGTCTCTGCGCGCGTCGGACACCAGCGAGCTTGTGATGTCGGATGTGCATCTCCCGGCCGATGCACTGCTTCCCAAGTCTGGTGGACTCAAGAGCCCCCTCATGTGTCTCACGCAGGCGCGCTACGGGATTTCGTGGGGCGCCATAGGAGCGGCCATCGCGTGTTACGACGAAGCGGTATCGTACTCGAAGGCGCGCGTCATGTTCGGCCGTCCCATCGGAGCTTTCCAGATTCAACAGGCAAGGCTTGCCGAAATGCTGACAGAAATTGTCAAGGGCCAGTTGTTGTCACTGCACCTGGGTCGTCTGAAAGATGCGGGCACATTCACTCCGCAACAGGTATCTCTGGCCAAACGCAACAACGTGAGTATTGCAACTGACATCGCTCGCGAGGCGCGCAGGCTACTTGGTGCAAACGGAATCCTCGCTGAATACGCGTCCATGCGGCACATGGCAAACCTCGAGAGCGTGTACACGTACGAGGGGACGCACGACATTCACACCCTGGTCCTTGGTCAGGCGATTACGGGATTCAGTGCTTTTGAATAGCACCCCTTTTTCGTCATTCCGGCTAACAAACGTCACCCCGGCACAGGCCGGGGCGGAATCCATGTTGAAGGGAAAATGGATTCCGGCTTTCGCCGGAATGACAATACCGACAGACTACGGGAATCGGAACCGATGATCGACTCGCTGATGGACTTCGTTCATCGGATCCTGGATCCTGAGGGACTAATTCGATGGGCAGGCTACGGCGGGCTTGTCGCCATTGTATTCGCGGAAACCGGCCTTCTCATTGGCTTTTTCCTGCCGGGCGATTCGCTACTCGTTTCAGCGGGATTGCTCGCCTCGCAGGGCTATCTCAACGTCGTCATACTTGGAATCATTCTGTCCATCGCGGCAATCGTGGGAGATGCGGTTGGTTATTCCATTGGAAGGGCTACCGGCCCGCGGATATTCACCCGGGAGAATTCGCTTCTCTTCAACAAGAAGCACCTGATTCGGGCGCACGAGTTCTACGAGCGGCATGGGAAAAAGACAATCGTCCTTGCCCGCTTCGTCCCCATCGTTCGCACATTCGCCCCTGTCGTGGCCGGGGTCGCTGACATGAGATACCGGGACTTCGCGGTATACAACATTTTTGGCGGGCTGCTCTGGGTTTGGAGCATGCTGCTGACCGGTTACATCCTTGGCAAGAAGCTGCCAGGTGTGACCGACCACATCGAGAAGGTCATCCTCCTCGTTGTCTTTTTGTCAATTCTCCCGGGAATCATCAGCTGGCTGCGGAGCCGCAAGTCGGCCGCACCCGTCACCTAGGATTCGCTGAACCATTTCGCCGTCATTCCCGCTTTTGTGCGAATGACAGAGTCGGCGTTCCCTCGGAGTTGCCACAGTGCCGACATGTACGTTCTTTTGTAGGAGGAGGCGCATGTGACAGAGCCACGACGGAATCCGCGAAAGACCCCAACCGCTGCCCAGAGCGCGCAGCAGAAGCAGAACGGTCACCCGCGCATCCTTATCGTGGACGATGAACCGATGATCACTGCCATTCTGAGTCGCCTCATCGGGAAGGATCACGTGGTCTTCGTTTCGCACAGCAGTACGGATGTGAGAGATCGCTTGCGCGCCGGTGAGCGTTTCGACGCAATCCTCTGCGATCTGATGATGCCGGAAATGAGCGGCGTGGATCTGCACGCGGAAGTGACACAGTTTGCCCCCGATCAAGCGGCGAAAATGATTTTCATGACCGGTGGCGCATTCACAGACGCGACGCGCGCATTCCTGGACAGGATTCCCAATCCCAGAATTGAGAAACCCTTTGATGTGGGGCACGTGCGAGACGCCATAAAGAATGTGCTGAAATCCGGGGGTTTGTGAGCGCCTCTTTACAGCATTGAACACGAAGGGCACGAAGAACTGGAAGGCACGAAGGGACGGATAAATGCAGTGAGCTTTATCCGTCCCTTCGTGCCTTCCAGTTCTTCGTGCCCTTCGCGTTCAATGCTTTTTCGAGTCACGAGCGGCACCCCGCAACAATTCAGCCCCCACCGTAATCGACTATTTTTGTGAGCTTGGGCCTACTCCTCACCAGACTGGAGCCAGTGACCTCACCGCACTCCGCCAGCAAGACCTTCACTCCGGCACGTTTCCAGCCCGAGCTACCGGTGGATCGACTCATCCTGAATGCGCCGCCGGATGCCGAAGCCGTCCCCATGGATGTGCTATTCGTCGGAGCTGGACCAGCTGGACTTGCAGGGGCAATTGAACTCGCCCGCCTGGTAAAGAAAGACGTCGAATCGGGCGGATCACTTGGCGAACTTCAGATCGGCGTCCTCGAAAAAGCCGAAGCGCTCGGTGAGCACAATCTCTCCGGAGCGGTGATTAACCCGATATCACTCAGGGCCCTCTTTCCGGAACTGCAAGACTCGGATTTCCCCTTTCGAGCACCGGTAACAAAAGAAGAGGTGTGGCTGCTCGGCGAAAAACGGGGAACACGGCTTCCCACTCCGCCAACAATGCGCAACCACGGCAACTACATCGCGAGTATCTGCGAATTGGTTCGCTGGCTTGGGGAAAAAGCTGAGGGGCTGGGGGTGAATCTTTTCACGGGCTTTCCCGCGGATTCACTTCTGATGAACAACGGTGCGGTGGTCGGTGTGCGCACCACTCCATCAGGACTTAACCGCGACGGCACACCGGGTAGTGGATTCGCGCCTCCCACAGATATCACGGCACGCGTTACAGTGCTGAGCGAGGGCACTCGCGGACCACTCTCGCAAGCGTACATAAAGGCGCACAACATCGGTTCTGCCAACCCGCAGCTCTTCGCACTCGGCGTGAAGGAAATCTGGGAAACCAAAACTCCGCTGCACGCGGTGATCCACACATTGGGTTGGCCCGTGCCCACCGATGCATTCGGTGGAACGTTCATGTATCCGTTCGAACCCAACCTGGTGGCACTCGGCATAGTTGTGGGGCTCGACAGTCCTGATGCAGGACTCGATGTTCATGTGCTCCTTCAACGCGCAAAGGAGCATCGATTGTTCAGACAGTATCTGGAGGGCGGAGAACTGGTTGAGTGGGGAGCGAAGACAATTCCGGAGGGCGGCTACTACGCCCTTCCGGAAAGACGCAGTGGTGATGGCCTGCTCATAGCAGGCGACGCTGCTGGTTTCGTGGAGGTGGCATCGCTCAAGGGGATTCACTACGCAATCCATTCGGGCATTCTGGCTGCACGAGCGATCTTTGATGCACTGAAGAAGGACGATGTGAGCGGCGCCGCACTCTCCAGCTACGATCGCGCGGTAAACGACAGCTACATCACGCGCGATCTGTACGAGCGCAGGAACATGCGACTCTCCTTCCATGAGAGTGGCTTTTTCATCGGTGGTGCGAAGGCGGCACTAATGACTGTGTCGAAGGGTAAACTCTTCGGCGCACGAATAGCCGTGCCGGCCGATGCGGAGACACCTCGCGAACATCGCCCAGACAGCGTGCCTTTCAAACCAGATGGCAAACTCACCTTCGGCAAACTCGAGGCCGTGTTCAAATCGGGCAACGTCACGCGCGATACAATTCCAACGCACCTGATTGTCGGCACAGATGTGCCGCCAGCGGTCGCCGATTTTTACTCGCACGTATGTCCAGCCGGCGTGTACGAGCGCAGCGGTGACACGCTGGTGGTGAACGCGCCCAACTGCATCGACTGCAAGGCGACCGATGTGCTGGGCCCGCGCTGGACGCCACGCGAAGGCGGCAGCGGACCAAAATACAGAAGGATGTAGGGAATGGGCCCGACGTGAGTCGCTTCGCTCCCATCGCTCGTATAGCCAAATGGGTTGGGCCAACCCTCGGCTTTACCCTCATCTGCGTTTCGATATGGATGCTGCGACGGCAGCTCGAGCCGTACAGCTACTCCGATATCATGGTTCAGCTGAACTCGACACCGGCGAGTTCAATTGCGCTTGCCCTGCTCCTTGCGACAGGCGCATACACGGTTCTCGTCGGATATGATGCGCTGGCACTGGCGTACGTAGGTCATTCGCTTCCGCTTCGCAGGATCGCGATGGGGTCATTCGTCGCGCATTCGATGAGCCATTCGCTTGGCTTTCACATGATCACAGCCGGATCCATCCGGTACCGCTTCTGGAGTTCGTGGGGACTGCCGAACGCCGATATTGCCCGAGCGCTGGGGTTTGCCAGCTCATCCTTTTTGTCCGGAATGATTCTGGTCTGTGGCGCCGTGTTGCTCTTCGAGCCCCCTGAAACCCTGGAACAACTGCACCTGCCAACCACATCGCTGCGAGTGGTGGGTGCCATACTGGTTTCCGGTGTGGTGGGATTCCTCGTCTGGATGCGATTCGCGCGCAGACCCATCAGGATTTTCGGAACGGAACTAATGATTCCGAAGGTGAGACTGGCGCTCGGTCATCTTTTGATTGCGGCATCGGACTGGGCGATGGCGGCAAGCGTGGCTTACGTCCTGCTGCCGCGGGGGCATGGTATAGGCTTGCTGCCCTTCATCGGAGTGTTCCTCTTTGCGCTGCTGGTTGGCGCGATCGGGCACGTTCCCGGAGGCGTTGGAGTGTTCGAGGTGTTGGTCGTTGCGATGCTGAAACCACATCTGGAACCACCGGCTGTAGTTGGATCACTCATTCTGTACCGGCTCATCTACTACGTCGTGCCGTTTGTACTGGGACTTTCGCTCATGATCATCCATGAGGCAGGGCGGGAGGGCGCCCGCGTTGCAATGGCCGCGGGTCGTGCGACAAAATGGATTGCGGCTGCCATGCCCACTGCGCTCGCGACCTCTGTTTTCTCCGCAGGTGCTGTGGTGCTTCTGTCGAGTGGAGTTCCTACGAGCGCCGAGCGACTGGCCGCATCGCAGACGATCGTTCCTTTGCTGATCATCGAAATCTCGCACTTCACCGCGAGCGTACTCGGCGCCGCACTAATGGTTCTCTCCGGTTTTGTTCAGCGGCGGCTGCAGAGAGCATACGACGTGATAACATTTGTACTCGCGGCCGCAGCAGTCGCTACACTGCTGCGCGGCCTCGTTTGGGAGGTAGCCATCCTCCTCACTGCAGTGCTTGCGATTGTGATACTCTCACGCCGGCAGTTCACGCGGCCCGAGCGGCTCTTTGCAGAGCCACTCCCTGCGGCGTGGGTGACTGGTATTGTGACCGTCCTGGCGCTGACCATCTGGCTGGGCGCGTTCTCATTCAAGAGCGTCGGCTACTCCAGCGATTTGTGGACGGAGGTTTCGATATCCTCGGAGCTCTCGCGATTTCTGAGAGCGACGCTGGGCGCGTTCGTCTTCATGCTGTCGGTAATGCTGCTGCGTCTGGCCCAGCGCGGGAATTACTTGCGCTCCAATAGCAATTGACCAATAATGAGAACAGGCGAACCCCCGTCATTAATGACCGACAAAACGAGGTGCTCCATGATTCGCGTTTTCCGTGTTTTTCTCCTCATTCCTGCAGCGCTCACGCTTTCTCTTGTGTCGCCCATTGCGGCGCAATCGAAACCGTCGCTCAAGGATTTCATCAGCCCTGCGATTACGACTGAGCTGGTCTCCGCGCGCAGCGTTGATCGCATCGCGTGGATCGCCTATGACCAGGGTGTGCGCAATGTTTACAGCGCAACGGGCCCCAACTTCCGTCCCAAAGTCGTAACTCCATTCCGCGACGATGATGGTATAGAAATGACGCAGCTGCGCATCTCCGATGACGGCTCGACAGTCGTCTTCGTGCGCGGGCTCGGCCCCAACGGTCAGGGGTGGGTTGCCAACGCCACTGCGGATCCCGATGGACAGGAGCGCGCCATCTGGGCCGCTCGCAGCAGTGGTGGCGATGCATGGCGCGTGGCCGCAGGCGCAGCGCCCGAGGTGTCGCCAGACGGTCGCTGGGTCTTGTACGTGCGGGACGGTCAGATATATCGCGGAAGTACAACAACGAAGAAGCCCGTCACGCCGATGGACAAAGGCGAAGTTCCCTTCATAAAGGAATGGGGCACGAACAGCGGACCGCGCTGGTCGCCCGATGGCAGGAAGATCGCATTTGTCAGCAATCGAACGGATCACTCCTTCATCGCCATCTATGACGTCGCGACAAGAACAGTGAGCTACGTCTCGCCGAGTGTGGATCGCGATGCCAGCCCGACATGGTCGCCGGATGGAAAACAGTTGGCGTTTACACGTCGACCGGGTTCGACCTTCAGTCAGATCGTTGCTGAAAACGCGAACGCCGCAGCAGCGCGCGCCGGTGGTGGCGGTGGTGGCGGTGGTGGCAGAGCAGGAGGAGCGGGCCGGGGCGGTGGTGGTGGCGGGCGCGGAGGTGGAGCAGGCGCAGCGGGCGCGGGTGCAGTGACGGATACGACGAACACATCCACGCGCAACATCCCCGGCATGTACACCGCAACGCTGCCCGGCGGCCACACGCTCTCGCTGATGGTGATGGACATCGCAACTGGAAAGCTGCGCGAATTCTGGAACAACAAGAACAGCGAACCGATCTACTCGAACATCAACAACATTCGCTGGGCCGGCGACAATGTGATGTTCCCAATTACGCTGCAAGGCGACGAATCGCCGAGGCAGTATTCGATCAGCCTCTCGGGCTCCACCCGCGCTCCCGTTCAGCTGATCACAACCAACGGACTGGTCGAAGGCGCAACGTCGATAGCGCTCTCGTCCGATGGCAAGACGCTTTACTATTGCACCAACGCCGGCGATATCGACCGGAGACATATCTGGGCGGTACCAACTTCCGGTGGAACTCCCAAACAGATTTCGACTGGACAGGGAATCGAGACGTATCCAGCGCCGCTTGCATCGGGGAAGGGCGTCGCGGTGTTGTATGCAGATCACGCACAAACCATCGCCCCAGCAATTGTGCCAAGCGCGGGAGGAGCGGCGCGGGTCATCACGCAGCTACCCGAGGAATTCCCGCTCGCTGCTCACGTGGTGCCGCAGGCAGTAACGCTCAAAGCCGCCGACGGAATGGAGTTCTACAACCAGATATTCATTCCGAAGGACCTGAAGCCGGGCGAGAGGCGTCCCGCGATGGTCTTCGTGCATGGAGGCCCGGCGCGTCAGATGCTGCTCGGCTATCACTACATGAGTTTTTATCATTTGTTCTACGGCATCAATCAGTGGCTGCAGAGCCAGGGATACATTGTGATCTCGGTGAACTACCGCAGCGGCATTGGTTACGGCAGAGATTTTCGCCAGGCGCCGCAGACAGGCGGGCGTGGCAACTCCGAATACCAGGATGTTCTCGCGGCTGGGAAATACCTGATGAGTCGGCCTGACGTCGACACCACTCGAGTGGGAATCTGGGGATTGTCGTACGGCGGATTGCTCACCGCCCAGGCTTTGGCGCGCAACTCCGACATGTTCATAGCGGGAGTCGATCTTGCCGGAGTGCACCTGCAGGGCGGTTCAATCGAGTCCAACTCGGTGTCGTTCAAGTCGTCGTCGATTTCAGAGATTGGAAAGTGGAAGTCACCTGTGCTGCTCATTCACGGCGACGACGATCGCAATGTGAACTTTTCGCAGACGGTCGGGCTGGTGCAGTTGCTGCGCGCGCACGGCGTGTACCACGAGGTCATAGTATTGCCGGATGACGTTCACGAGACGTTGCTGGAGAGTCGCTGGCTCAATATCTGGGATTCTTTCGAGAAATTCCTGACACGGTTTGTGTGGAATAAGGAGAAGCCACCAATTTGAGTTCAATCCTGTCGATGAGTTCGATGCGACTCCCGCATGTGACCTGAAGCACCACAACTCCTCCAACCTCGGGCACAGTTGTTGCCTTTTTTACCGTACGTGAGCGACAAATCGCTCAACGGCGACAGAAGAGGCGTGATGCTGTCGCTGAGTAGGTCTGGCGACTCTGCTAGCGGAGGAGAATTACAATGCTCGAACTCATTGCGGTTGTTCTGATTGTGATGTGGGTTCTGGGAATGGTGTCATCGTACACAATGGGTGGTTTCATCCATGTGTTGCTCGTGATCGCCATTGTGATGGTGCTGCTCCGCCTTATTCGGGGTCGGTCACCGGCATTATAGATACGGTGTACGGGGACTGCGAGCGCTATTGCTTCGATAGCGCCAGCACGTCCCCGTACGCGGTAATCCGTCCCGACCTGAACGAAGCGACAATGTCGCGCATGTAAGAGAGCAACATTGTGGAACGCGCTCCAGGCCACCCTATTACTCCGGCCTGGCGCGCGTTTGCCATGGGGGCGGAACGGATCAAGGTGCTGCTGGAGTCCAGAGGCCAGGTCGACATGTTGCCGTAGAAGCGCGACCAGTCATCGGGTGTCTGAAACAGGTACTGCTCCACATTCGACGTGTAGAACGTCGTGATGGTCGCACCTTTCTCGCGCACGAACTGTCCGACGGTGCGCAGCGTCCTGGGACCAGCGAAGTCGCCCACGAGCGGAATGATGAGGTTGTTCAGCTGCATCGTCCTCAGAACCCCGTACAGCTGTTCACTGCCCAGATAGCTGCGGCGCGCGCCGTTTCCGTCTGATCCCGACACCATGGTAGCGTATGTGGGCATGCCACCAGACCCACCTCTCCCACCACCCCCGCTGCTGCTGGGATAGTTGTACGTAATTTCGGGCCCCGCCCTGTAAAAGGATTCCATCACATGCACGAGTATCACAGTGTCCTGCGCTGTGAGTGCAAATCCGTGTTGCCTCGTCAGGTGGTTTTTGACCGCTGCGAGGTTCTGCGCGAACAGCGTGCTGCTGGGCGGCGAACCGTAAAACGCTGAAAGCAGTGTATCGATGGAAGTCGTTGGGCTAAGGCCCGTGGGTTTCGCGCGACTGAACAACCTCGAGAGGAAGTCCGCGCGCGTTGGCGACAATTCAATGCTTGCCTTGTAGACGAGATGCTGAATCAGGTTCTGGCGCCTGATATCAACAATGAAAGCGATCTTCGGCCTGAGCGCGACAAGGAAAGTGAAGTTCTGGTCCGGCGCCACTCCGATGTACACACCACCGGTGCGGACTCGTTTGGTAAGATCCGGAAGCACTTCCTGCAATGACGTCTCATTTCCCACGAAGTTTTCAGATCGGAAATACCCGCCCGGCTCGGAAAACTGCGTTACCATGCGCCAGAATTCCTGATCGCTGACCTTCGCAGGCAGGCCCTGCGCGACGGTCCCCTGGGCGACAGTAGCCTGAGCACTGAGCTGTGGCGCAAGGGCAATGAAGCATGCAAAGAGAATGCGCTGCAACGCGCGCCGGCGGGTAAGACTCATCTTGGCGTCCTGCTTAGCGAGATGTATTGATGACGGCCGCATAGTTGTTCAGGCGGCCTTCCATGAACAACTTTGTCTGCTGCTGCATGGATCCGAGTAACTGTAACGGACTCTGGCTGCTGCCACCCATCCGCATGCCGCCCTGGTTGTTGAACACTGATCTGATGAAAGTGCTGGCGCTGTCGAGCGGCAGGGTGTTAACACTGCTGTAGAAGTAACTCCAGGCATCGCTCTGAAACAGATACTGCTCCACATTGGACAGATAAAAAGCTGTCACCGTGACTCTGTTCTGGTTCAGGTACTTGCCTATGGCGCGCAACGCCGTGGGCCCGCCAAAATCGCCCACTACCGGAACGATGAGATTCCTCTCGTGCATGTTCTTGAGCGTTCTGTAATTCGCTTCGCTGGCCATGTAGCCGCGTTCGATCGCTCCGTCGTTGGCAACCTGCAGATCCCAGTACGTGGGCGTTCCACCCGAACCCTGATAACTGATTCCAGGGCCGATGCCATCAAAGGTCGCATAGACAAAGCCGATGCTGAGGCTGTCTTCCGTGGAGAGCTTGAAACCGTGCTTCTTTGCGAGTTGATCGAGAAGCGCCGCGAGGTTTTGCTGGTGCATGTTGGTTCCGCGCGGAGAAAGAAACACCGCGTTGAGCACCGCATTTGCCGACGAATTTGTATCGACACCGGCTGGTTTCGTGCGGCCAAACAACTTTGAGGCAAAGGTGACGCGGTCTGGAGACATCTCCATCAGCCCCTTGTACATCAGGTGCAGCATCATGTTCTGACGCCGGATATCGAGAATGAATGCGATCCTCGGCTTCATGTTGGCGATGTAGGTGTAGTTCTGGTCCGGCCCCACGCCGAGGTAGACACCGCCCTGTCTTGTGGTCCTGAGCAGTTCAGGAATCACCCACTGAAAGGTCCATTCGTTGGATGCAAAGTTGTCCGACCGGAAATAGCCCCCCGGCTCCGACATCTCGCTCGACATCCGCCAGAAAGTTGAGTCGGCGATCCGCTCGGGGATGGATTGAACAGGAGCGGTCGCGGCATGTGGCGCGAAGGCGATCGTAGCAACGGCGAAAACCCCAAGCGCGCGAAACAACGGTCGTGCGCGGACTGTCAACGGCATGGTCGAACGTCTCCCGGAGTGTGATTGCGACTAAGTGTACTCCTCTCCTACGCACCGGGCCAGAAAATGTTCGCCCGACGGTGGTTGCGGCAAACGCTCTGGACACAACCGTATACATTGCTTGCCTGAGCACTTGCGCTGTTGGTGTGACCATATTGGCCACCGTGCCAGAGGACAAACGCATGCCAACTGTCGAGAATCCAATGTTCAAACGGTTGCGAAACGAAACTGCTCGCGGAATTGCCTTTGCCATGCTGGTGACTCTGCCCACCATTGGCTGCAGCACCTGGCGCACGCGACCGGTCCCCGAGCAGGCCCTCAGCCACACCAAGCCCACGCGGTTGGCGCGGGTCAGACTGGTGAATGACGACACTGTGATTGTCAGGGGTGCGGTGATCCGCGGCGACAGCGTCGTCAGCACTCTGCCCCCCTTGTCTCCGTCTATAGCTCTCTCGAATGTTCGGTCCATTGAGGTCCATGCGCTGAACGGCTCGTTGACGATGGCATTCGTACTGGTGGGTGCAGCCGTATTCGCGATCGCGACTGGGTTTAACTCTCGCACCTTGGTCCGCTAGTAGACGGATATGACCGTCCCCACACACATGCGGGGCTACGGCAGCCTAACCTCGCAGCAGTTCGCGCGCAGCAAGCGTCCCCGCGCCGCCGAGGATTCCTGGACCCGGATGCGATCCTGCACCGCCGAGGAAGAGCCCTGCTACGGGTGTCTTGTTTGTCGATAGCTCAGCCGTGGGCCGCATGAACAGGATCTGATCCAGCGTCAACTCACCGTGACTGAGACTCCCCTCAGAAACCGAGTATTGCTCCTCCACAAGTCGCGGTGTGAGCACTGTCCTATGTGAGACACCGCCGAGAAAGCCGGGGAACGCCATTTCGATTGCTCCGTCCACTGCCGCGCCAAACTCACTTGCACTGACGTCCAGAGGGACGTAATGCACGCGTGCGACAAGCACATGTTTACCTGCTGGCGCAAAGTGCGGCCAGCGCTGAGTCGGGACGGTTACCTCGATGTGGGGATTGCGCGCGAGAGTCCGGTATTTCACGGCGTCATATGCGTGTTCCATCGCAGCGACGCTCGCTGTGAGCGAGATGACTTCAGCTCGGGCATCACCAGCAAAGCCGCGCTGCAGCGTTGGCGGCAGCGACGCGACAGCATAGTTCACGAACGCTGTGCACCCGCGAAGTTTGATATTTCCCACGGTGTGACGTTGCTCCGGGTCAATCCATTCCGAGTCGATCAGGTAGTGCAGCGTTTGCACGGGGTCCGCGGTGGACAAGACAGCACTGCACGGAATCTCCTCGCCGCTTTCGAAGCGGACACCGCTGACCTTGTTATTCGTGATCAGAATGCGCTCCGCCGTTGTTGCTGTGCGAACCTGCACGCCTCTTCCAACGCACAACTGCAAGAGCGCGGAAACAAATGCATCGGGCCCTGCCTGAAAATGTGGACGCCCTCTAATGCCCGCCGCACTTGCACCGACCAGATGATGCAACAGTACGAACGTTGTTCCACCGGATCGCGGTCCCTGTCTTATTCCCTGAACTCCACCTGCGGCGATCGCCGCTTTGAGTGGCTCGCAGGTGAACCAGTCGTTCGCAAGATCTGCGACCGAGATGGGGAGCGTTCGCAGAAAATCGACTACGGTATCTGCTCCGCTGCGTCTGATCCCCGCCGCAATGCCGAGCAGTGGGAGCGCGTCATTGATTGACGCTGTATCGATGCGCGGGGCGGGGAGTTGATAGAGCTGTTCCAGTATGCTCGCCTGCGAGCGCAACATCTTCGTGAAATCGAGCCACCTTTTCCCATCTTCCACTGAATGCCGACCAATGTATTGGCTGGCTTGCGCCGGATCGGCGGGAATGCTGAAAGCACCGTCTCCACCTGCTTGCCCGGCGACTCCGAATGTTTGTTGCGCTGCGGAAAGTTGCGGCAGTGCAATGCCGCAACTCTTGATAACCGATGGCGCCACCCAGCCGTTGTCGAATACGCGAAGCGATGTTCTGAACCCCGGGGCAAATTCCTCCACGCGCGCCTGACCGCCGGCGTGAGCCGCTCGTTCGATCACGAGCACACGTTTCCCCGACCTCGCGAGAATAGCTGCCGCGGCGAGCCCGTTGGATCCGGCGCCGATGACAATTACATCGAAGCCCGGGCGATTCATTGAGTCGTCATCCCGGCGAAAGCCGGGATCCATGTTGGAAGGAAAATGGATTCCGGCCTGCGCCGGAATGACAAGAATAGCTTCGTCACGAACGTTCCCTGCGCAAAATCTCCAGCGCCGCCAGCCGCCCCGATGCTCCCATGATGCCCCCGCCCGGATGTGTTCCCGATCCGCATTGCCAGTAGCCTGCAACAGGTGTTCGATAGTCCGCCCACTTGGGCGCCGGACGTAGAAAGAACAGTTGCTCCAGCGCCAGCTCACCTTGAAAGATGTTCCCCTCCGAAAGCCCGGTGATCTGTTCAATGTCTGCCGGCGTAAGCACCTGTTTGTGCAGAATGAGCGATCGCAGGTTTGGCGCATAGCGCTCCAGCGTACTGATCACCGCCTCGCCGAATGCGGCGCGCTTCGCATCGGTCCAGCCACCATTCAAATGGTATGGCGCATACTGAACGAAGACACTCATCACATGCTTCCCCGGAGGCGCCATTCCAGGGTCGATCATCGAGGGGAAAATGATGTCCATGTACGGATTGCGCGAGAACTCACCGTACTTGGCGTCATCATACGCTCGCTCCAGATAATCGAGCGATGGGCTGATGGAAATGGCACCACGCAAATGCCGCGTGGTGTTGGGAAGACATGTGAACTGCGGCAAACCATCGAGCGCGAGATTCACTTTCCCCGATGAACCGCGGAAACGATAGCGCGAAACCGCCTGCACCAGATCATCGGGCAGTTCACGGGGATCGAGCAGTCGCATGAATGTGAGGCGCGGATCCAGCGACGACACAACGAGCGGTGCCGACAGTTCATCCCCGTTGCCGAGTACCACTCCGCGACTGCGGCCATTCTTCACAAGAACCCGCTCCACAGCTGAATCGGTTCTGATCTCGGCGCCGGACGCGCGCGCCGAACTTGCGATGGCGTTGCTGATTCCGCCGGTGCCGCCTTTCTGAAAGCCCCACGCTCTGAACGCGCCGTCAATCTCTCCCATGTAGTGATGCAGGAGCACATATGCGGAGCCGGGTGAGCGCGGGCCGAGAAATGTGCCAATGATTCCGCTTGCGGATTTGGTTGCTTTCAATGGATCAAACTCAAACCACTCATCGAGATAGTCAGCGCTGCTCATCGTCATGAGTTTGTGCAGCGCATGAAAACGCTCGGCGCCGAGCGAGCGCATGTAGCCGCCGAAGTTGAGCATCTTTCGCAGCTCGGATGGCGACAGTGATGTGGGATCGGGCGGAACCATCGAGAGAATCGGTTTCACGGCCATGGCCATGTGATGCATGAGCCGACCGAAAATCGCGGTTGTTTCCGAGTCTCGCGGAGAGTGGCGGCGCAACTCCTCGCGTGTTTCGTCGGCGTCGGGCCAAAAGGCGAGATAGTCGCCGTTGTCGAGCGGTGTTACCGTGCTCTCGAGGGGAAGTATCTGTAACCCGTGCTGCGGCAACTCGAGGTCCCTGATGATTTCGGGGCGCAGCAGACTCACGACATACGAGAAAACCGAGAATCTGAACCCGGGAAAGATCTCTTCGCTTACAGCGGCACCACCGACAACACTGCGTCGCTCCAGCACGACGACCTTCTTTCCAGCGCGCGAAAGATATGCCGCGGCAACCAGTCCATTATGTCCGCCGCCTACCACGATCACATCGTACCTGTTCGTGGTCACTCGCGTTTGCGGGGCAGGTCGAGGAAAGGAAGCCTGGTTATCGTGGCAGCTGCCAGCTTCCGTTCATGTTCGACGGTGACTTCAAATCCCACGCGCGTTCCGGGTGCAAAGTGCGGAGCGCGAATGTGCGCCAGGGCCAGATACTTCTTGAGTAGCGGCGACCAGCAGCCGCTCGATGCATATCCGATCTGCACACCATCGACGTACACGGGAGCGCTGGTGCGCCACGCGATTGTTGGCAACGAAGGTGGCAGCCCGTGCGCGGCGTACAGTCTCTCGAGCGATTCCCATTCGATATCGAGCCCAACGAACATCCATGCCGCATCGCGCTGCCGTTCGGCATGAAGTGCCTGCCGGCCATTGAAGGGACCCTTGGTGGCGCTCACCGACCATCCCAGGCCGAGCTCAAACGGCGACGAGAATTGTGCATCGATCAATGCGTGGTGCGCCGAGTGGTAATCCACGCCCAGCATGATCAGTCCCGCCTCGATGCGCGCAACATCCAGTGCCCAGATACCCGCCGGTGTAATGCCGTAGTCCGCGCCACTGCTGGTGAGAGTATCCCAAAGCGACACCGCACGATCCGCGTCCACCCAGATTTCATAGCCAAGATCTCCTGTGTAGCCTGTGCGAGAGATTGTGACTGGCGTGCCGCTCAGCTCCGTGTGAAGCAGTTGGAAATATCCCAGTGCACTGAGCGAAGCAGGACATATTTGTTGGAGAATGGTGCGCGAAAGCGGTCCCTGAAGCGCGACCGCTGCTGTGCGCTCAGATACATCTTCGATGCGCACTTCCATCCCAGCGCCGTTCATCTGGAGCCATCGGAGTGATGGCTCGGCACTGGTCAGTCGAAAGCGATTCTCGTCGAGTCGCGACAGCGTGCCGTCATCAATCACTTTTCCGTGCGCATCGCACCAAGTCGTATAGAAAACGCGGCCAACCGCACACTTTGTCACATCACGAGTCAGCATACGATCCAGAAGCCGCACCGCGTCACGCCCCGAGATGATGTACTTGAAGAGCGGGGAAACGTCGATCAGTGCGGCGCTGTTACGCACCGCCGCATACTCACGATCGTGTGCCGGCTCGTAGCTACTGGCAACCTGATATCCCGACCACCTTCGCCACGTCTGCGCGCGCACGAGGGGCGCGGTTCGCGAATGGAAGGGGGTCTGTTTCAGCACCGGTCAAAGCTCGTTGGAATCGGGGGTGGGTTCAAGATTGGAAGCTCGGGGTGGCTTGGTACTGAATTCTGATCCTGAAAAAAGCATTGAACCACAGAGGTCACAGAGGTCACAGAGAACCCCTCTGTGACCTCTGTGACCTCTGTGGTTCCATGCTTTTTGCCGGCCCCAACGATGCCACCACCCCCTGCCGCAGCTATTTTTCTGCCAGTCTCAACATAGAGGACTTCCAGTTGAAAATTGCAGTATGCGTAAAGCGCGTGATCGATATGGAAGCGCGCTTCAGGATTGCGGCGGATGGAACGTCAGTCGACGAAACTGGCGCCAAGTACGACATCAATGATTTCGACCTCTACGCCATTGAAGCTGCGCTCAAACTCAGGGAGCAGGCTGGCACCGGCGAAGTCGTTGCAGTTTCACTCGGCCCTGTGGCGTCGCAGGAAACGATAAGAAAAGCGCTCAGCATGGGTGCTGATTCCGGTCTGCACCTTGATACTCCACGCATTCCCTTTGATTCGCTCGCAATTGCCCGCGCTCTCGCCGCTGCGCTGAAGGATCGCGGCTTCGACCTCATACTGCTCGGCAAGAAGTCAATCGACTCGGCGAACGAATCGGTCGGTCCCATGCTTGCCGAGCTGCTCGGCGTTGCATGCGTGACGTCCGTGTCCGGCCTGGAGCTGAATGGCTCCACCGGAAAAGCCACACGACCAATCGAAAGCGCTGCGGAAACGATCGAGTTCTCATTGCCTGCTGTGCTGACGATTGATGAAGGACTCAATCAGCCGCGATTGCCAAATCTCAAGGGAATCATGGCAGCAAAGAAAAAGCCGCTGGAAACAGTCCCGGCGCAATTGGGTGCGGAAACCGTTTCTGTCGTGAGGATGGAACTCCCCGCTGAACGTCCTCCGGGACGGATAATTGGTGAGGGCGCGGAAGTGGTACCGGAACTCATCCGGCTCCTGCAAAATGAGGCGAAGGTACTTTAATGCCCAACGTACTTTTTCTTGCCGAGACGCGCGACGGCGCGCTGCGCAAGGTGGCATTCGAAGTTGCAACCGCGGCACGACAACTCGCCGACAGTCTGGGTCCAGGCAGCGAAGCCCACGCTGTTGTCGCGGTTCCTCCAGGTACAACTGATTTGTCGGCGGCGCTGGGCGAACATGGGGCCGACGCGCTGCTTGTTTGCGAGAATGCCGGGTTCAAGGAGCACAATCCGGAAGCGCTGGCGGCACTGATAACTGATATCGTCACGAAGAGTGAATACGCAGCTGTGTTGTTGCCAGCGTCCATCCACGGTCGCGATGCTGCGCCCCGCGCCGCCGCCCGCATGGGTGTGGGCATGGCTTCGGACGTGACTGCGTTCGAAGTGAAGGATGGTGTCATATTCGCGAAGCATCCTGTGAACACAGGAAAGGTGATCGCAACAGTTCGACTTTCAGGCAAACCCGCCGTTCTGTCGCTGCGTCCCAGCATGTTCACCGCAGCGACGAATCCGCATAGCGTTCGCACTCAGCCTGTGGTCTGTCCAGTCGACCCAGGCGCGAGCCGAATAAGAATTACACGGAGCGAGGTGGCAAGCGGAGGAAAGACAGATCTGTCTGAGGCACCGGTGATCGTGAGCGGAGGCCGTGGCTTGAAAGCGCCGGAGAACTTCTCTCTTGTTGAGGATCTGGCCGCGGCATTTGGTAATGCAGCAGTAGGCTGCACGCGTGCAGTGAGTGACGCCGGCTGGCGGCCGCACAGCGATCAGATTGGGCAAACGGGACGCACGGTCAGTCCCGACTTGTACGTGGCAGTGGGAATCTCTGGTGCAATTCAGCACATAGCCGGAATGCGTAACTCGCGCACAATCGTGGCAATCAACAAGGACCGCGAGGCGCCCATTTTCAAGGTTGCGGACTACGGAATAGTCGGCGATGTGTTCGAGGTGGTTCCCGCGCTTACTGCCGCAGTAAAGGAAGCGCGAAAAAGCGGTTAGTAGGTTTGTCATTCCCGCGAAAGCGGGAACCCATGCTGGGGAAAATGGGTTCCCGCTTTCGCGGGAATGACAAATCCCATTGTTGTCCACTAGCGCTTCACGAACCTGTATACATCGATCGTCTGATTACGCTCACAGTCGACAATCGGTACGCGCTCGTGCGCGGCAAGGTTCAGTCCCAGCACCTCGCAGTGACCAAGAAACTCACTTGCAGCGATTCGGCCAGGGTCCGCCATCAGAGCTGTTCCGCTCGGCTTGAGTAGTCGCGAAAAAATGTCTGCTACGAGCGCGCCGTATTCCTTCTCATACAGAACATCCGACGCGACGATGTAATCGAATTCCTTCAACTCCGCTGGTACCTCGCGCCAGTTGAGTAACAATGTCTTCAGTCTGGTCCTTTTGGCGGTGTTCTGCTCCACGTTGTGCCGCGCGAAAGAGAGAGCGGCATCATAGTAGTCCGTTGCCAGAACGCGAAAACCCGCAAGCGTTGCGGCGAGCGACACCAGCCCCAGTCCGCAGCCAAGTTCGAGTAGCGTTTTTCCCTTGGGCGCGTTCTCGCTCAGCAGCACGTCCGCAAGAACACGCGAAGACGGCCAGATGTCGGCCCAGTAGGGAAGCCTTTCGTCGAGTACGTAGTCCTCTTCATTAATGAGATCGTCGGAGCGCGTCGGGTGCACGATCGTGACTTCTCGATCGCCGAGTGAAAGCACCGTCTCCATGGTTTGTGACCATGGGTCTACTCTGGCTCTCACAGAATGAAACTCTCCGACAGCGAGGCATCTCCGCTGAGCAGAATCGCACTGAGGAATTCACCAGCGTTCGTTACAGTCTTGTCCTCGGGAACGACCAGCAGTGCGTTGGCGCGCGCCATCGACGTGAGGATTCCCGATCCCTGCGGGCCGGTGAGCCGGGCCGCGTAGGTACCATCGGGACCCGGACGCACAACCGCGCGCAGAAAATGAGTCAGCTTCGCACCAATAGTGATGCTTTCATCAATCCGCGCGTTCACGGGCTGACGGAAGAGCCGCGTGTGCCCCTGCATGCGCAGCAGGGCTGGCCGCACGAAGAGTTCAAAGGTGACCATTGCGGATACCGGATTCCCTGGGAGGCCGATCCACGGCACTCCGTTCAGCAGTCCAAAACCGATTGGTGCACCCGGCCTCATTCTCACGCGCCAGAACTTCATCTCGGCACCCAGTTCGGCCAGAGCGACGCGCGTGTAATCATGCTCGCCAACGGAGACGCCTGCGGATGTGACGATCATGTCGCAGCCGCGCGCCTTCTCGAGGATGGCGAGCATGTCGGCGAGCGTGTCGCGCGCGCTGCCGAGCGGCACGGGAATGCCACCACACAATGCCACCAGTGCGCTTATGGTGTAGCTGTTGGAGCTTACGATCTTTTTTCCCGCGAGCACCTCGTCGAAACGATTGATATCGACGAGTTCATCCCCAGATCCTGCAATCGCCACCCGCGGGCGGCGGTACACATCGACCATCGCGGCGCCTACCGATGCGAGCACACCAATCTGCGCGGCGCCGATGGGTTGTCCCGCGCTCAGGACTTCATCTCCCGCATGCATGTCCTCGCCGCGCGGGCGAATGTTGCGTTCCACATCGCGATCATCAAAGATGCGAACGCTCGTTGTCCCCGCGTCTGTATCCTCGACACGCACTACAGAATCGGCGCCTTCCGGGATCGGAGCGCCCGTCATGATTCTCGCGGCCTCCCCTTGTCCAACGCTGCGCCCAGGGAATCCGCCAGCGACTATGGTTTCGATTATGGTCAACTGTACCGCGCGATCCCGCGTAGCTCCGCGCGCATCCTGCGAGCGTACAGCATAGCCGTCCATCGCGGAGTTGTCCCAATGCGGCAGGGTCACCGGCGAAACAATTGCTGCCGCGAGCACCCGTCCCAGTGCATCTGCGAGTGGCACACGTTCGACTGGCAGCGGCACAATCTCGCGGAGGATACTCTCCACCGCCTGTGCCGGAGTAAGCATGTGTTGATTCATCGGTTCGTCATTCCGGCGAAAGCCGGAATCCATGTTGGAAGGAAAATGGATTCCGCCCCGGCTTTCGCCGCGGTGACGTTTGTTCGCCGGAATGACGGACAGGGGCGAGAATTCAGCGTTTCCATTCCAGCGATGCAAGCATGATGGCAATCTGATTCTGCATGCCTGTGACAGCATTGGCGTTCGATGTGAAGTTGTTGCAGAAGGTGCTGAATACCAGTTGCTCTCCATCGAGCGTGGTCACATAGCCGCTCAGCGCACTCGCTCGTGCCAGCGTGCCCGTCTTGCCGCGCACATTGTTTGCAGCCGGTGTGCCAGCCATGCGCGATCGCAGAGTTCCATCCACAGCGGCGATAGGGAGCGCGTCGAAGAACACCGAAAAGTGTTCGTGCTGCTTCATGGCGCTCAAGATGCGCGTGATGCTCTCGGGTGAGATGAAGTTGTTGCGTGTGAGACCGCTGCCGTCGCGTAAGGCATACCCGTCATTGGCCACACCCCATTCCTGCATCCTGGAGCGCACGGTGCGGAGGCCGCTGTCCGCACTTCCAACTCCGGTCGTTTCCAGTCCGATTGTCTTGAGAAACATTTCAGCCATCTGATTCTGCGACGGCTTCATCATTTCTCCCAGCACCTTGCGCAGTGGTTCCGATTCAACGGTGAACAGCGCATGAGTTGCTTCGTTCTCACCCACTCTCGCGCCAGCGGAAACCATGGAGTCAACGAGAATCCCCTTTTCGGCGAGTGCTTCGCGCAGTGCGAAGAGGTACGCGGTCGCGGGATCGCGGAGAACGAGAGTCTGAACGACGCTATCACCCGGGGAAATGAAGCCCCGCACGAACACTTCACCCGAAAGGCTGTCCATTTCCACGGTCACGCGCGGCCGGTTCCCCGCGCCCGCCGTCGTTGGCTGTGTCAACGCCTCCACGCGAACAATGGGATAGGTGCGCGCGGGTGCTGTCGTCACCGTTGCAAGGCGACCCGCTGCATCTGCGCCGCGAACAACCAGACGAACCGTGCCTTCGTTGAAGAACAGTGCGTCAACGCCGGCTGCGTACCCAGCGTCCAGATAATCCAGCTGCCATCCGGCGCCCCAGCGCGAATCCGGGAATGCATTCCCTCCCTGTACCACGCGGCCGGCCACGCGCTTCACCCCGCGCGCCACGAGGGAATCCGCTATCCGCCTCAGTGGATTCATCGCATCGCCCTGCAGGCGGCTGCTGATTGTCGGATCACCGCGACCGAATACGACAAGGTCACCAGTAAGCACGCCATCCTTGATGTCGCCACGGGACGCGATCACAGTCTTCCACTTGAAGTCAGGACCGAGCGCTATCAGTGCAGTTGCGCCGGTTACGATCTTGGTGTTGGAAGCGGGGACGAACAACTTGGCTGCGTTGTGCGAGAACAGAGTGTCGCCGGTGCGTGGGTTGACGACCAGCACTCCCCAGTTTGCCGTTCTGAACGCAGGCTGCAAAACTAGCGAGTCGATAGTACGCGCAACCTCTGCGCGACTGTAAACCCTAGTCGGCGGAACTGGGGGCGCTGGCGCAGGTGTGGCCGGTCCAGTGCGTGGCGGAGCGGTGGCGCACGCACTGGCGACCAGTGCGAGCAATGCGGCGCAAGTTGTCTTTCGCATCAACAAGGGTTTCTCCTTTTTCGTCATTCCCGCGAAACGTCGGCAGCATGTAGCGTGCGCGCAATTTCCTCCGCGCGCAGCAAATCCTCTTCGGTGTTCACATTCATGAAGATCACCTCGGAATCGCCGTGAGGCGAGACTTCCGCGTGTGAGAGCACCCGCAGGCGCACACTGGCGTGGAAAGCGATGGGACGCTTGTCACCGCTGGCGAGTGCCTGTTCGATAGGCGCCAGACAAGCCTGCGAATAGAACGCACACAAGGGTTCCAGCCCCCGCTTTGAGCCGCTCGCGGGCAATACCGCATCCGCGTCTGCGCCCGCCTTACGAAGCTCAACCAGAAGGGAAGCTGGTACGAACGGCATGTCCCACGCTACAACTATTACATCAGTCCCACTATGGGTAAGCGCCGCATGAATCCCGCCCAGACCGGCTGCGCCGATGTACACGTCGGGCCGAGTCGGCACAACCTCGAGCCACCCTGACGCCGATGGATCGTTCGCTATCAGCAACAGGCTCTCGCAACTCGCGCGCAGCGCACTCGCAACGCGGTCGAGAATGCGGACACCGCCAACGCTCCTGAGGCCCTTCGGCGAACCACCGAACCGCGTGGCACCCCCGCCAGCCAGGATTACACCCGTGCACGCGCCCGGCTTAAGTCCAGGTATCATGTTGGGAATTAATGGCGCCAAACAGTGTAAAGCCAACGTAGGTCTGCAACTTCTGAACACTGTACACTCAACACTGCCACCTGATGGCGTCCGACCTGGGATTCCGGTCGGATGCCATCAGGTTGCCGTGAACGGTGCTCAGTGTTCAGAAGTTGCAGACCTGCCTTACCAACAGAGCCTTGATTGGCAACGTACTTATGGCTTACGTGAAGCACTTGCCCAATCCGAACCGGAAGGAGTTCATGCCGCGATCCGTGTCCCACAATCCATTGTTCCGCGCAGCCGCCCTCTTGCTGGCTGGCTTCATCCTCGTCGCACCAGCCGCCAGCGCACAGGTCATGACGCCGCTGCAGGTCGTTACGCAGGCCACCGACACCGTAAAGGCCGGCAAGTTCGACAATGGAAAGATGTGGACGTTCGAATATCCGCCCACCGAATACCTGCGACAGACTTACAACTTCACACCCGACACCACCTGGTACCGCAAGGCCAGGCTCGGCGCGCTGCGCATTCCCGGCTGTTCAGCATCTCTCGTTTCCGCCCGCGGCCTGGTGATGACCAATCACCACTGCGGCCGCGATGGCGCCACCGAGGTGAGAAAAAGCAACGAGAACATACTGGACAACGGATTTTTTGCGCGCTCCGACGGCGATGAGCGCAAAGCTGAGAGCATGTATGCAGACCAGCTGATAGCAATCGCAGACGTATCAAGGGAAGTGGATTCGGCGGCGGCAGCGCAAAGCGACCCTGCCGCTGCGAACGCAGCACGCGAAAAAGCCGGCGAAGCGATCACCGCGCGCCTGACCAAGCAACATGGCGAAAAGGACACCGAGGTCGAGATCATTTCGCTATGGAATGGTGCCAAAACCTCGGCGTACGTTTTCAAGCGCTACAAAGATGTGCGACTTGTGATGACCCCCGAACTGCAGATCGGTTATTTCGGCGGCGACTCCGACAACTTCACCTATCCGCGCTACGCTCTCGATTTCACTTTCTTCCGATTGTACGGCGCCGACGGCAAGCCGCTCGCCACTCCCGATCACTTCACATGGTCAACCGAAGGTGTGAAGGATGGTGATCTCATCTTCGTGATCGGCAATCCTGGGTCGACCTCACGCTTGCAGACCGTAGCCGAGCTGGAATTCCGGCGCGATGTGCAGAGTGCAACGCTCGTGCGCCTCCTCAACGACCGGGTCGACGCGTATCAGGCATATGTAAAAGCCCACCCAGATGCGCCCGACGAACTTCGCAATGAACTCTTCGGCTTTCTCAACGCAGAGAAGGCGTACACGGGGATGCTGACGGGGCTGCGCGATCCCTACATCATCGCCCGCCGGCGCGCAGACGAGCGCGCATTCCAGGAAACCATTCGAGCCAAACCAGAGTTGCAACAGAAGTATGGCACCCTGCACGATCGCATGGCTCGCGTGCAGGAACAGAAGCGTTCACTGGAGCGCGAGGTTAAGTCGTTCACCGCGCTAGGTCATCCAACACTCGACGCGGCCATATTGCGCCGTGCCATTTCCGCGGGTCAATACCTGAGTGGCAAGACCGCTGGCGCACCAACGCAGGTGCTCGATGCGATGAAGGCTGCCTTGCTCGCGATTGGGAATCAGCCCAGGGATCTTCAGGAATCGCTTTTGGCGGGAAGATTGCGCGACATCGCCTGGGGCTATGGAGCTTCAAGCACGGACGCGCGGGCAATTTTTGATGGCCGCTCGCCAGAAGTTCTCGCCGCCGAAATGCTGCGTTCACCACTGGCCGACTCGGCAAGCACAGCAAAAGCAATTGACGCTGGAACGCTGGTAGCAGAAGATCCGGCAATTCGCGTCGCGGGTGAACTCATCAAACGCATGCGGCCTTACCAGCAGCGCATGGCGCAGCTGTCCGGCGAGGAGGAGAACATTTCTCGTGAAATCGGGAGTGCGCGCTTCGCCGTCCACGGCGTGGCGATTCCTCCCGATGCCACATTCTCGCTCAGACTCGCAGATGGCCTGGTGAAGGGATACGAGTACAATGGCACGGTCGCGCCGGTCTACACGACAATGCACGGTTTGTACGACAGGTACTTCAGCTTTGGTGGTGCCGCCGGTGGCGAGTGGGCGCTTCCGAAGCGCTGGGTCGACAAGGCAAGCGCAGTGAAGCTATCGACGCCGGCAAACTTTATTTCCACCGCTGATATCATCGGTGGCAATTCGGGCTCACCGGTTGTGGACAAACAGTTGCGAGTGGTCGGTCTGATTTTCGACGGTAACATCGAGAGTCTGCCCGGCGACTACATCTATCTTGATCAGAGGTCCCGAGCTGTAGCCGTCGATGCCCGCGGAATACTTGAAGCGCTGAAGAGCGTGTACGGCGCGGATCGACTGGTGAAAGAGCTGACCGGAGGGAAGTAACCGTATGTTTCACGAAGGTCTGCAACTTCTGAACACTGAACACAGTTCACTGCAAACTGATGTCATCCGACCGGAATTCCAGGACGGATGACCTCAGTGGGCAGTGATCAGTGGTCAGTTCTCAGAAGTTGCAGACCTGCGCTTGTCAGCGCTGGTAACTCGCTGACAGCGTAGAATCTTCAGCGACGCGCACGGATTCTACAATCGCCCGCGACCCCAGCTCCGCCTGCACTTGTTCGAAAATGAATCGCGCCAGATTTTCGCCGGTGGGAATCAGCTTTCCCTCGGCGAACTCCGGAACATCAAGATTGATATTCCGGTGATCGAAACGCATCTTGACCTCGCGATCGAGAATCCTGTCCAGTTCAGCGAGATCGATGATGAACCCGGTCTCGCCATCCAGCTCCGCCGTGACCGTCACATCACAGCGATACCCGTGGCCGTGATAGTTGGGGCGCGCGCACGGACCGAATACCGCGGTGTTTTTCTCCTCTGACCAGTCAGCGCGGTGATAGCGGTGCGCCGCTGCGAATGCCACGCTGCGGGTGAGCGTTGTCCTGGGCATCCGCGCTATCTCGCTATCTGAAGAAGCGGTACGACAATCCCAGGGTGAGAGCAACATTGTGCGTGTGAATCTTTTCGTCACCCTCGCGCGCTCGCGTTCCATCCGACGCCGGTTCCATGTAATTGGACGGATAGTGAATCGCGAAAAGATTGTCGACAACATCGGCACGCACTTGCCAGTTCGGAGCCACGAGCCACTTCACTCCACCACCCAAACTGAAAAGAAACCTCGTTCCCAGCGCATAGCCTGTTGCATCGGGCGTCTGGAGGTCCGAGGCTAATCCGATTCCCAGCGAAATCCCGGGAACGAGATTGTGGAAGCTCTTTCCTCCCGTAAGACTGAAGCCGAGCCCAGCGTCGACCAGGAACAACATGTGGTTCGCCTCACCCAGTACTCGCGATCCCGCCGGCAGGGAGGGATCAATGAGTGTTCTGCCACTGGCAACAAGCGCCGCTCGTCCCGTCAGCGAAACGAGCGAACCAAAGCCCATCTCCCAACGCGCGCCGAAGTAAGGCCCACTTTTGGGAGCTACGCCAACGGGCTCTTTTCCGGCGTGAAGAAATCCGGAGAGGAATGAAACTTCCATCCTGTTTTCGATATCGCGGAAGGGACTCTGCTCTGGCGGCACACCCACCTGGGCGTACAACGGAGCAGCAATCAGTAGCGCGCATGTTGCAAATATGTGTGCTCTCACCCGTGTCTCTCCTGGTCGGTGCCGCTCCGGCGTAAATCTACCCCGGTCATCTGCAAAGGCTTCTCCACGCGGAGCATCGCAAGAATTGTCGGACCGACATCGCACAGCGCACCACCATCGCGCAGGGGCCTGTTTCCATCGGGATCAAGAACTACAAAGGGCACCGGCGCGCAGGTGTGCGCGGTATGTGGGCCACCCGTCTCCTCGTCAATCATGTACTCCGCATTGCCGTGATCAGCGGTTACCAGGAGTCGCGCACCCGCGGTCTCTGCCGAGTGTATCACGCGTGACAGGCAACTGTCCACTGTCTCGACGGCCTTGATCGTTGCCGGCAGCGATCCGCTGTGACCCACCATGTCGGCATTGGCATAATTGCACAGTATGAAGTTGTGACTACGATTCTCGATCGCGCCGCAGAGCGTATCCGTCACTCCCTGCGCGGACATTTCCGGCATGAGGTCGTAAGTAGCAACCTTCTGGCTGGGAACGAGAACGCGTTCCTCTCCCTTGAATGGCGTCTCCAGCCCACCGTTGAAGAAATACGTGACGTGCGCGTACTTCTCTGTCTCGGCTGTGCGAAACATCGTCATCCCATGAGCCGAAACCATTTCCGCCACGATCTTCGCCATTGAAAATGGCTCGAATGCCACCGGATTTGTGAAGGTGCGATCATAAGATGTCATCGTAGTGACCTGCACGCGCGGGCGGCCACTCACGTTGAATCCGTCGAAGCCTGTTTCGGTCAGCATACGCACTATCTGCCTCATGCGGTCTGCGCGGAAGTTGAAACAAATCACTTCGTCGCCATCGCCGATGCGCGCTACTCGCTGAGCTTCTTTTTGCATGACAATCGGGTCGATGAACTCGTCGGTCTGGCCGCGTTCGTAGGCATGCGCGATGGCTGCGACAGGGTCTTCTTCCTTGCGGCCCACACTCTCAACCGCAGCGCGATAGAACTTCTCCGTTCTGTCCCAGCGACGGTCGCGGTCCATTGCGAAGTAGCGTCCGCATATTGTCGCAACTTCGGCACGTCCCTTAACGCGATCCAACAACTGTCGCATGAACGCCAATCCCGAACTCGGCAACGTATCGCGTCCATCCATGAGGCAGTGGATGAACACTCGCGGCACGCCGTTGCGATGGGCAAGATCGACCAGGGCGAACAGATGTTCGTCGAGTGCATGAACGCCTCCGTTCCCAATCAGCCCGACCAGATGCAACGCTGCGCCACGTTCCTTCGCACGCTGGCTCGCCGCGGTGAACGCCTCATTCGCGAAGAAAGAACCGTCGCCGATTGCCTTTGATATCCGAACGATGTCCTGCGGAACAACGCGGCCGGCGCCGAGATTGAGGTGCCCGACTTCACTGTTTCCCATCTGACCTTGGGGGAGGCCGACCTCCAGGCCCGAGGCATGCAGAAGAGTGCGCGGGGCGCGCGACCACAACTTGCCCCATGTTGGTGCGTTTGCGAGCGCGATAGCATTTCCCTCGCGCTGCTCGCGATAACCCCAGCCATCGAGTACCACCAGAACCACGGAGCGCGGGGGAGTTGCGGACATCTTGTTGGATCGTTCCGTATATGTAAGTTGAATTGTCGCGGAGCGACAAATGTATTCCTCCCACTCAGTCCATTCCAGCGATGCTGAGACTTGTTTCTGCAGTGATAGTTGGTGCCGTTGCGATATCGGCCGCAGTAGTTGCCCGCGATAATCGCGAGCCACGCGGGCCCAGCGACAGCGCTGACATTTCTCAGGCGCCGGCGCCTCAGCCTGCGACTTTCCTTACCCCATCGAAAGCGGCCACGATGCACGATGCGCCGCAGGGAAAGGAACTCGGGCGGCTATCGCCAGGGGCCACTTTGGCAACGCTCACGCGCGAGCGCGGATGGGTGCGCGTGCGGATGGAAGGGTGGATAAACGAAGATCAATTGGTGCCACTCGACAGCGCGTTGCGAATGTCGCCAAGTGCGGCTGATATTCGTGCTGATCCCGCGGGGATGAAGGGAAAGCTGGTGCGCTGGGACGTCGAGTTCATTTCATGGCTGCGCGCAGATCCACTGCGCCGCGACATGAAGGCGGATGAGTGGTATATACTGGCGCGCGGCCCGGGCACAGAGAACGCAATTTCATACCTGGTGGTGCCTCCAAACCTCAAGAGCGCTGCGGAGTCGATCACGCCACTTTCGCGTATTGTTGTGACCGCTCGGGTGCGCGTGGGACGAAGTGCCCCGGTCGGGGTACCAATTCTTGACGTCGAATCGATAAGCAAGAGATGACACGGCGCTCGTCGACGGGCCGAGCATTCGTCACCCCGGCGAAAGCCGGGGTCCATTTTCCGGGCTGAATTCAACATGGATTCCGCCCCGGCTTTCGCCGGGGTGACGTTGATCGCCGGAATGACAAGGGGTTTGGGTTGCGTCATACACGATCGTCCGCGATATTAGGCTAGTCCTTTGACCGTCGCGGGCTTACAATTGGCGACGGTCCTTTATTTCACGGAGCTGCCATTGCGGCCAGGTTTACTGGTAGGAGTGATAATCAGCTAATGGAAGCCCCTGACCAGGCTTCCGCCCGTGGTACAAGGTCGCGCCGGCGTGCCGGCGGGTCGGCGTGGTTCCCCCTCGCTTTCTTCGGAACCGTCGCCCTCGTTTTCCTCCAGTTCTACTCTCCGCCGAGCTCATTGCTCACAGGTCCCTTTGGTCGCGTGAATGCGGACACTGGCATACCCAGCGCCAGGCCGGCACCGGATGCATATGGCAAGAGCGGTGGTGTCACAATGCGCTTTTCCATGCCGGGCGACACCATTCAGTTCCCGCTAGAAATCTTTGGCGATCCGACGTCCCTCATGTACCAGTGGGTGCGTTTCACCGACATGAGTCCGGTGGATTCCCTCCGCCCTCTGCATGGCGCCGAAGTACACGTTCCGATGGAGCCGGGTTTCTACCGGCTGGCACTGGCAAAGGGAAGCGAAGCTCGGGTGCTGCAGGATCTCACACTTGCTGTGAAGGTGCCCTTCTCCGAGAAGACCGGCACTACGCTCAATGGCTACAAGATGGGCACCTACGTCTCTGAACAGAAAGGCGCCGAGTCGCGAGAACAGCCCGATGGATTTGTTGAGGTTGCAGCCACCGATCTCGATCTCCCCCTGAGTCGCCATTTCAGAGTTGCGGATTTCATCACACACGACAATCAGCAGAGCTGGCCGCGTTATTCGGCGGTTAGTCCGCTGATCCTCGACAAACTCGAACTGGTTATTGCGCAAGTTGAATTGCTGCGCGGCGGCCCGGTCCTCGCGCAACTCGTTGTCGACGTTCATTCGGCGTTTCGCACTCCTCTGTACAATCGACAGAACAGCCGGGCGCGCGAGAGTCGGCACACGTATGGTGATGCGGTCGACCTTTCGATCGACGCGAACGGCGACGGACGGATAAACTCGAAGGATGTGAAACTGATCAGTGCCGCTGTTGACTCAGTGGAGAAGTATCATCCAGAACTGGTTGGCGGACTCGGCATCTATTCCGGAATCAATGTCCGCTCGCCGTACGTACATATCGACTCGCGCGGTACCAAAGTACGTTGGGACGGCTGACAGCCGCGCGAGCAGTAGCCGTCCGTCACCAGGACGCGCCATGAACCAGCACCTTCGCGAAAGAATTGTCCGCAAGCTCGATACCCTTGGCGACGATCGCGCTTACCAGATACTCGACTTCATAGAGTTCCTCGAGTCGAAGTACGCAGAGCGCAAGAATCCTGCAAACGTATTCACCAAATTTGCCGATACGGTCGAAGACGGATTGCGAGCGGGGAAGATTTCGACCTCAGCGATCGCCGAGTCCATGAATCTCATGAACAAGGCTATGGGCGTGCTCAATGGTGTGGCGAGTGCGGGGAAAACAGTTGCTTCAGACATCGTCGCTACTGCGAAGGAAGCGGGTAAGACCGTGTCCGACATCACGCGCGACGCTGCTGCACAAGTGGAAGGGAAGCGCGGCGAGTCGAAATTTGGAGCGCCTCTTGAACGACAGGATTCGCCTTTTGCTCAGGCGGATGGTGTTCCGAGTAGTGGCCAGAGCGGATCACACCCATCGATACCCGACGCGCCTCCGCCCGAGAAACGGGCCCCCGAGTGACCGCCCCGGGGACCGATCGCCGCTCTCAACTGCGTCTGCTCAAAGCAAGACGTCGGCAACGTCGCATCCGCTCATCGCGCGCAAATCGATTGGTCCTGCTTGGCGCGATCAAACAGATTCCATCTTTTGCCCGTCTTCTGCTGGGACTGGCGCGCGATAAACGTGTAGCGTTGGTCGACAAACTCATGGTGGTGGGAGCGCTGGCATACCTCTTCATGCCGGCCGATCTGGTTCCTGACCTTGTGCCATTCATGGGGCTTGTCGACGACATTTTCCTGCTCGCAGCGGCGATCCGCAGGCTGATTCGCAATGCCGGATTCAAACGCGCGCTCCTGTATTGGCACGGTGATCCCGCTGACCTGCGGCGCTTGCGAATAGAGAAGATCATACGGGCCGCGGCGTCGTTCCTCCCTCGTCGAATTCGCGAGCGACTGACCGCCAGGATGTGACCGTTGTTCAAGCGCGGCCTCAACGCAGGTCTGCAACTTCTGACCACGGAGCACTGACCATGGTTACCTGATGGCATCCGACCTGGGATCTCGGGCGGATGCCATCAGGTTGCAGTGATCAGTTGACAGTTGTCAGAAGTGGCAGACGTGCCTGCTCCGCCGGAATGGCGAAAACGACCACTACCAAGCCTTAGAGTGGACTAATACTGGGGAACACTCTACATTCCGCTATGGCGACATCCACTATTCCAAACAGCCGACCCGCTCCGGATAACACCGCAGCCGGGTCTTCGCGCATTGACGACTTTGGTTGGTCCGCACCGCAGCGCGTTCGGGCCGAACAGGCCCTTACCTTCGACGATGTTCTCCTCGTCCCGCGCTACTCCGTAACCCACCCGCGCGAAGTACAAACCGCATCGCGCTTCACGCGCGGGATATCACTGCAAATGCCACTCGTTTCCGCGGCGATGGACACCGTAACGGAATCGGGAATGGCCATCGCAATGGCTCGAGCGGGTGGTATCGGGGTCATCCACAAGAACATGTCCATTGACAAGCAGTCAGCCGAGGTGGACACGGTGAAGAGATCGGAGAGCGGGATGATCATGAATCCCATCACGCTCTCGCCCAGCGCCACACTCCGCGAAGCGGTTGCGCTGATGCGGCGCTTCCGGATCTCGGGAGTACCGGTGGTGGATTCCGCAGGCAAGCTGGTGGGAATCATCACCAATCGCGACGTGAAGTTCGAGCGGGACCTGGACCGGCTGCTGGGCGACGCGATGACGAAGAACAATCTCATTACCGCGCCCGTTGGAACAGATCTGGATCAGGCGGAACGCATCCTGGGTGCTCATAGAATTGAAAAGCTCCCCGTGGTGGACGACAACTTCATCCTGCGCGGTCTCATCACGGTCAAAGACATACACAAGCGACGCGAATTTCCCGATGCGAACAAGGATCACCATGGACGGCTGCGCGTGGCTGCAGCGGTCGGCGCTACCGGTGACTACCTCGATCGCGCTGCTGCACTTATCGACGCGGGCGTTGATGTTCTTGTGATTGATACTGCACACGGCCACAGCGCTGGTGTGTTGAGCGCCACTGCGGCGGTGCGCGAACGTTTTCCCGCGGTGCAGCTCATAGCTGGCAACGTTGCAACTCGCGATGGTGCGGCAGCTCTGGTGGAACGCGGCGTCGACGGTGTGAAGGTCGGCGTCGGTCCGGGTTCGATCTGCACCACCCGGATTGTTACAGGAGTGGGCCTGCCGCAACTCACCGCGATATTCGATGCGGTAGAAGGAGCGGGTGACATTCCCGTCATCGCCGACGGCGGAATCAAATACTCGGGGGATATTGTGAAGGCTCTCGCTGCGGGCGCATCGAGTGTGATGATGGGTTCGATGCTCGCTGGAACCGAGGAAAGCCCCGGCGAGTCGCTCCTCATGGAAGGTCGTCGCTTCAAGATGATCCGCGGAATGGGCAGCCTTTCGGCAATGCAGGACGGCAGCGCCGACCGCTATTTCCAGGAAGGCGAGCTTTCCGCAAGCAAGCTTGTCCCCGAGGGTATCGAGGGTCGTGTGCCCTATAAGGGACCGGTTGCCGACGTGTTGTATCAAATGGTGGGCGGGCTACGCAGTGGTATGGGCTATGTAGGCTGTGCGAATATCGAAGAACTCAGAACGCAGAGTGAGTTCGTTCGGATTACGTCTGCCGGGCTGCGGGAATCGCATCCTCATGATGTCACGATCACTCGTGAGGCGCCGAATTACTCCTTGTAATCGGGCTTCGGTGAGCGGTCGCAGAAAGCTTTGAACACGAAGGACGCGAAGGGAACGAAGGCACGAAGGCACCGGGACACTACGGGTTGACAATGCAACTGCATTTCGGCCCGTAGTGACCTGGTGCCTTCGTGCCTTCGTTCCCTTCGCGATCTTCGTGTTCAAAGCTTTCCACGAGACGCATAAACTCAACTCCCCAGAGTATCTTTCAGCCGCAATGTCTTCCAGCCCACAAAACCTCCTCGAAATCCCAGAAGCGCGACGTGCGGCCATCCGTCGCCTCGATACCTTTCTGGTCCCCGGCAAACGCGTCGCAATTTCAACTCATGTGAATGCCGACGGTGATGGCTGTGGCTCGGAGGTAGCGCTCGCGCGGCTGCTTTTGTCGCGACACATGTTACCGGTGATCGTGAATCCAACGCCATGGCCGCGCAACTTTGCATTCCTGCTCGACAGCGACATAGTCGACCACTCCGCGGCAGGTGCTCGCGCGCTCGATAACGTTGATCTCCTGCTCGTGCTGGACATAAGCGATGTATCGCGACTCGGCGTGCTGGCGGACAAGGTGCGCGCCCTCACCATTCCGAAACTCTGCATAGACCACCACCAGCCTGCAAAGGAACCGCCGGGTGAAGTGTTGCTGGCCGATACACGTGCCTGTGCAACCGGCGAATTGATCTTTGACATCGCACTCGAACTCGACATCCCGCTCACACGCGAGATCGCGACAAGTCTTTACACCGCTCTTCTCACCGACACCGGCGGTTTCCGCTTCAGCAACACCACGCCGCGTTGCCACGCAATCGCTGGCGCGCTGCTCGCCGCGGGTGTGGATCCGGAGCAGATGTATTTGCAGGTCTATGCGTCCGTTCCGTTGGGAAGGCTGCACCTCCTGAGGGATGCACTCACGTCGCTACAGGTGGATCAGGCTAGCGGCCTCACATGGATGTCGGTGACTGCCGATGCTGTGGAGCGCTCCGAGATAAAATCGGAAGACATGGACGGACTCGTCGAACACGCCCGTTCGATAAAGGGCACGCGCATGGCGCTCTTCTTTCGTGATCTTGGCCACGGACGGGTGAAAATTTCATTTCGCAGCACGGGCGAAGTTGATGTGAACAGTTTCGCTCACCAGTTTGGCGGGGGCGGGCACATGCGCGCATCGGGTGCCATGGTCACCGGATCGCTGGACGATGTGATTCCGAAGGTTGTAAGCGCCGCCCGCGATTACATTCGAGCGAGTGGCGCACATCCCGGCTGAGCAATGACACCCAGTCTCATGCAGCAGATCAGCGCCGCGCTCTCGGGTATTCAGAACGCGCGGCTCAAGACGGACGTGTTGTCTGCTGGTATGGTCGCAGACATCGCAACGACGGTTGAAGGTAAAGTTCGCTTCACCCTCTTCCTGTCGGCGGATGATGATGCTGCGCTCGCGCGCGACGTACGACATGCAGTTGAAACTATTGACGAGGTAATTGATGTGCGGGTTGATGTGAAAGATTCCTCCGAGCGCGACAGGCCGCAGACAAAGCCCCCGGCTCCCACTCCACAACCGCCGGCACCACCAGGTGGCGGGCGACGCTCGCTCAACGTGATCGAGCCGCCGCGTGCAGCCGCTCCGCGTCCGCAGGCGCCCACCCCGCAACACGATCCCAAACTCGGCAGCGTAATCGCCATTTCAAGTGGGAAGGGAGGTGTAGGGAAGAGCACCGTCACAACAAACATCGCGGTCGCACTTGCCAAACGCGGGCTCAGCATCGGGCTCATGGATGCGGACATCTACGGACCCAACATTCCCCGCATGATGGGAGTGAACTCGCCGCCACCTGTACAAAACCAGAGGATCATTCCATTGCAGGCGCATGGCGTGAAGATCATGAGCCTCGGTTTTCTCGTCGAGCGTGATCAGCCCGCTATCTGGCGCGGACCCATTGTAATGAAAATCATCACCCAGTTTCTGCGCGATGTGGAATGGGGCAAACTGGATTTCCTTTTCGTTGACATGCCTCCCGGTACCGGTGATGCGCAGCTCTCTCTGGTACAGGCGACGATGGTCAGCGGCGCGGTGATTGTGACAACGCCGCAGGATGTCGCCACCGGTGATGCACTGAGGGGCGCGAAGATGTTCGAACGCGTCGGCGTTCCTGTGCTCGGAGTCGTCGAGAACATGAGTTGGTTCCAGTGCAAGACGTGCGGTACGAAGGAGTACCTGTTCGGAGAAGGCGGCGGTGCGCGGCTGGCGCTCGAACTCAACCTTCCACTCCTTGGCGAAGTTCCCCTTTATCCGCCTGTGCTGCGCGGCGGGGAGAGTGGTGTGCCAATAGTTGTCTCTGAACCGGAATCCGCTGCCGCCAAAGCGCTCAGTGAAATCGCTGCTTTGATTGCCGCGAGGGGTGCCGCTGGTGGAGGAGGAGCGCCACGACCGGCGTAGGATGAAGACCCCGCATGCAGCCGTACAGCTCGAGGGTCAGGAGACTGCTGCTGGCGTAGAAATACTCGGTGAACAGAAGGGGAAGCAGCTCGTAACCGGTCCCCTGCGCCCCACCATTCTGCGCCTCGCCGGTCCCGCCGTTGCTTCCATGTTACTCATGACGCTCTTCGCGTCGGTGGATGCATTCTGGATCGGGCGCAGCATCGGCCCGGCGGGACTTGCCGCCGTCGTGTCATCTGTGTTCTGGGTCTGGATGCTCATTTCCGTCGCGGAAATGATCGGCGTTGGCCTGACCGCGATTGCTGCGCGCAGACATGGCGAAGGCCGTCACGCGGAAGCGTCGCGCGTGGCCGCCGAGGCACTCGTGTATGGTGTGGCACTCGGTGCGGTACTCGGCGCAATTGGCGGCGTTCTGGCGCCCTCGCTCTTCCGGATGCTCGGTGCCAGCACAGAGGTGACGCAGCTCGGTGTTCCTTACCTGCGCATCTACATGATAGGCGCGCCTCTAATATTCGGTTTCTTTGCAGTCGACGCCGCGTTCCGCTCCAGCGGCGATACACGCACGCCGCTAATGCTGCTTGCCGGCTCGGTGATGGTTACGATGGCACTCGATCCGATCTTGATTCTCGGCTTGTGGATTGCTCCAGAACTTGGAATGCAAGGCGCCGCAATCAGCATGGTGGGAACGCGTGCTATTGTATGCGTGGTCGGAGTTTTGATTCTCATTCGGCGCGGCCTGCTGACATTTGGTCCGATCCGCATGCAGACCGTCGGGCGGATAACGCAGATCGGGCTTCCCCTCGCGGCGTGGGGAGTAACATTCAGCCTGATCTACGTCTGGCTCGCGCGCATTGCGACGCCATTTGGAACGAGCGCACTCGCTGCAATCGGAATTGGCCATCGCGTAGAAAGCTGGCTCTCGATGACGAGTGTGGGATTTGGAGCCGCGGCTGCTGCGATCGTGGGCCAGAATATTGGAGCGGGGAGAATTGATCGCGCGGAGAAGGCCGGATGGATGAGCGCCGGCTACACGGTCATATTCGGCGTCATTCTATCAGTGATCTCACTCGCATTCGCCGAACACCTCGCCGCACTATTCACGAGCGATCCCGTTGTCATTGCGGAAGGCGCCCGATATTTGCGAATCACGGTGATTTCCAACCTCTTCCTCGGCTCGGAAGTAGTGCTCGAGGCCTCGATGGGTGGCGCCGGATCGACTTTACCTCCAATGTTGACATCAACAGCGCTGACCGCCGCTCGCATACCTCTTGCGATCTGGCTCTCGGCACGAATAGGGATCGCCGGAATCTGGTGGGCTATTGCGCTAACAGCGGCAATGAGAGGAATTGCAATGATGGCGCTCTGGAAAGCAGGATACTGGAAGCACCGATCTGTTTGAGGGGTTGTCATTCCGGCGAAAGCCGGAATCCATGTTGACCTGAAAATGGGTTCCGGCTTTCGCCGGAATGACAAAACCAATCACGAGAAATGACCCGAATCATCACACTCCTCACCGACTTTGGCACCGCCGACGGCTACGTCGGGGAACTCAAGGGCGTGTTGTTGTCTGCCGCACCGTCAGCATCCATCGTCGACATTACACACGACATCGAACGACACGATACAAATGGCGCACGGCTGGCCCTGGCCCGCTACTGGCGCCGCTTTCCCAAGGGCACGATTCACGTTGCGGTAGTCGATCCCGCAGTCGGATCAGATCGCGCCGCCCTTGCCGCTGAGAGCGACGGATATTATCTCGTTGGCCCCGACAGCGGCATCCTTTCGCCCGCACTCCTCGCGCCCAGCGCACGTGTGGTGAGTCTTCCAATTCCAACAGGGGCTTCGAACACCTTTCACGGGCGC
Organism: uncultured Gemmatimonadales bacterium; assembly: GCA_964556695.1. Lineage (GTDB taxonomy): Bacteria > Gemmatimonadota > Gemmatimonadetes > Gemmatimonadales > Gemmatimonadaceae > CAZKXZ01. Next base: position 3,682 of record CAZKXZ010000041.1, on the reverse strand, counting down.
GACGTATTTGCGCCAGCGGCCGCCTCTATTGCAACGGGGGTTCCGATTGATACGCTGGGAGAGCCCTCGGAGAGTCCAGTTGTTCTGAGAACACCAGAGCCGCACCGCCTGCCGGACGGCAGCGTCGAAGGAGAAATCATCCACGTCGATCGCTTTGGCAATGCGGTAACCAATATTATTTCAACGCGCGGCGGATTCTTTCAGGTTGGAAACAGACGCATTACCATTGCACGCACGTATGCGAACGTTGGTCAGGGAGAAGCGCTGGCCCTCACTGGAAGCAACGGATTGCTGGAGATTGCAATTCGCGAGGGAAGTGCGGCAGCCGAGTTGGGTCTCCGTAGAGGTGAGAAGGTCCGCTTTGTCGCTGACGATTGATGCGTCCATGGGTGGTAACGAATGATGCCGACGGCCTTCCCATGATCAGACGCTATCGAATAGAGTGGAGCCAATAGGCCCCACTTTTGTCATTCCGGCGAAGGCCGGAATCCATTTTTCTTCCCACATGGATTCCGGCTTTCGCCGGAATGACAAAACTGGCGCGCGCGGAGGTTCGACTACTTGGATGGCGCCGATCTTTCTACTCCTATCCGTCCCAGAATGCTATGCGCGCGGATCGTGAGCGTTCGTCCTGCACTTGCCCAGTTGTCGGAGCGATAGGTGTCACCCGTTCGCTCGAAGCCTGCGGGCGCGAACGATGACAATACGCGCGACGATTCGATCTGCACTCGAACATCGCGCGGCACGCTGATCGTTGCTGCGGCAACCACAATGCGGAGATCGACGATCATGTCACCGGTCCATTCGCCGCTGAAATCCAGGTCGACTGTTCCGACCTGCGCCTGGATGTCTATTCTCGATGCGCGTGCATTCCCAAGCCCGGTTGCCTTCACGGACCCAGCGCTTCCATCGATTACGAATTCCTCCATCGTAACGCGATTGGGCTCGTTGAAACGCAGAACGGTCTGACTGGCACCGGTGCGGAAATGAAGTTTCCTGAGTGAAAGTCCGCCCAGTTCCAATGTCGACGATGCGGCACCGACATCAATCGTAACATTGGCCGGAACAGCCGCGGGAAGTTCCAGTCGCGCCTCTCCCATGCTTGCTGCGCCAAAGCTGAACTTCGCATCGGTCTTCTCGGTCCCCAGCGACAGCGATCGCGACACACTGTCAAACTGATACCGGGGACGATCGCGCTCTGCATCGTACTGCAGGAACATCGAGTATCCCATTTCTGTTGCCGATCGGCGCACGTCGAACGATCCTTCGCCGAAGACAACGTTGACATTGAGTGGAGCGGTGTCACGGAGGACGCGGTCGATTGTCAGTGATCGCCAGACTTGGGCTTGCGCTGGAAGTGCCAGTGCGAGTGCGAGTGCGAGTGACAGCACAAACGTCGTCATTCCGGCGAAAGCCGGAATCCATTTTTCTTTCCTCAACATGGATTCCGCCCCGGCTTTCGCCGGGGTGACGTTTGTCCGGCGGAATGACAGGGGCAGTGATGTTCTCATCATGGGCGCACTCCTGTGTCACTGACCGGGCGTCTTGCTGCTGCTACGCCAGTCACGGGCGTTGGAGTTTGCCAGGAGAGATCGGGTTCTGCTTCCACGGGCGACGGTTCGGGGCGGCGTTGACCGCCGCGTGATAAAACCGCAGCTCCCAGTCCGGCGGTGATTGCGACCCAGGTCATCACAACGGAGAAGCTGCGCACCACTCCGCCAAGGATTGGCACGGGAGAAAAGAGTGCGGCCAATACCCACACCGTTCCCATCGCCAGGATTCCGAGGAGCAAGGAGCGAAGGCGTCCGCGTCGCTCGGGAAGGTCTCGCGCTTTCTCTCCCGACAGCGCGGTTCCCGCGACCACCGCGCTTGCCAGAAAGCCGAGCGCACCGATTCCGAGTGCGGCGAAGAAGAATGCGACAACTGCAAACGGAATCAGCAACAATCCAATGACCGTGAGCGCCAGCGCTATCAGCAGCACCACAAGCACGGGCAGGATTGCGAACTGCGCCAGAATACCGAAGAGGAAACTCTTTCCTGGTTGCGCTGCAAGAACATCTGCTGTGCCTGCGAGATACTTGCCCGCAAAGATCAACACGCCAATGCCGAGCGCAATTGTGAGTGCAAGAGTTGCGAGCGAAATACCGACGTCGTGCCACATTTGTTGCATGCGAGTGCGCGGAGGCGCGACCACGCCCGGCGCCCGCAGGTCACCGCCCAGATTGATTGCGGAACCCCTGATCTCACCGCCCTCCATCAGAATGCGGCCGCGCACCGTAACCGCATCTCCCTCAATTATTCCGCCCTTGGCAACAACGAGATCACCGTCGATGACGGTGACCGATTTTGCAACTCGCCCATGCACGGTGAGCGTTCCGGCGTAAACGCCTACAACTGTGTCGACCGTTGTTCCTGCAGCGATGTTCAGGTTGCCAGTGTGAAACGCTGCGCGCGTTGGCAGGGAAGTGAGCCCCAGTTCGTCTTGCAACACGCGCAATGCGCGCACTATCGAGTCTGCAGGTGCCTCGCTTCGCGCCTCAACTTGAGCGGATAGATGCCCCGCGAAGAGAAACACAGCGGCCAATGGCAGTGAGCTTGTGGCGCGCATGTCAGCTTCTCCTGCGTCGCGCCGCGGACGCCAATACTCTCAGACCAACCGTGGAGACCAAAAAGCTCGCGCCGAGCAGCGCGAGTGCGAACCATACTCCCCGCATTCCGCGTAGCCCGAGTGCGGAGGCGGTTTGTTCGCCTACGATCGCAACCGAAAGGTCCTGTGCCAGTCCCATCGACGCGACCCGCCCGCGCTCCATTGTGAGGCTGGCAATAACCGCAAAAGCGTCCGCACGAACCGCTACCCAAATGAGCAGGCTGGTAAGCACGAGCCCCATAACCGCAGCGGCACTTCCAAGAGCCACGCGGGCGAACCGGCCAGCCGGAACCATGCGCTGCGCCGCATCAAGAATTGTGACGTGCAAGGGTTCGAACACCCTGACCTGCGCCATCACCCTCGACGAAAAATCAGTCGAAGGGGCGCGATAGGGGAGCAGCTCCAGGGCGCCGAGCTGGCGCCTCGCCAGGGAGTATGCGGCATTGCACGCCTTGCATACCTCCATGTGCGCCCGCGCGGCGGACTCTTCCGGGCCATTCTCCCCATCAAGCAGGGCGTCTATTTCATGCGATTCAAGGTGCTCACCTTTCACAAAACCTCCGGATTTCTATACGCATAGCTGGACCAAAGGGTTTCCGCATTAATACCCCATGAAACGGGGTCAGAAGGACGGTGTCTTTCATTCTTTCAGGTGCCCCAGGCTCTCACGCAATTCATGTCGCGCCCGGTGGATGTAGGTCTTTACCGTGCCCAGAGGGAGGTCGAGTGTTGCCGCGATTTCCTCGTAGGAACGGCCCTCCACATGGCGCAGCAGAATGCAGGAGCGGTATTCGGGGCGCAGTTTAGCAATGGCTTGTTCGATGGAACTGCCGAGTTCACGCGACTCGAGCTCTTCCAGCGCTGATTCCTCATGAGAACCCAGGTCGAACGAGGATGCCTCGATTTCGTCCGACGTGGTCGCATGCGGCGACCCCGACATGCTGATAGTGGGGATCTTGCGACGTCTGAGGTGATCGATGGCGACGTTGTGGGCGATCTTGAACAACCAGCTGGAAAGTTTGAACTCGGGCTGAT
>CAZKXZ010000040.1:0-44183 GCA_964556695.1 uncultured Gemmatimonadales bacterium | reverse complement strand
TGATCAACAACGTCGCCAAGGGCCACGGTGGCAAGTCGGTGTTCTGCGGCGTGGGCGAGCGCACGCGCGAAGGGAACGATCTGTATCTCGAATTCAAGGAAGCGGGAATTCTCGACAAGGTTGCGCTGATCTACGGACAGATGAACGAGCCGCCCGGTGCGCGCTTGCGCGTTGGTCTCTCGGGGCTGACTGTCGCAGAGTATTTCCGCGACATGGAAAACGCCGACGTGCTCGTTTTCATCGACAACATTTTCCGGTTCACACAGGCGGGTTCGGAAGTGTCAGCGCTTCTGGGCCGCATGCCGAGCGCGGTTGGATATCAGCCCACTCTTGCGACCGAGATGGGCGATCTGCAGGAGCGCATCACTTCAACGAAGAACGGATCGATCACCTCGGTGCAGGCCATTTACGTTCCTGCAGACGACATCACAGATCCTGCACCCGCGACGGCATTTGCGCACCTTGATGCCACAGTCGTGCTCTCGCGTGCAATCACGGAGCTTGGTATTTATCCCGCGGTAGACCCACTGGCATCGTCGTCGCGAATTCTGGATCCGCAATTCATTGGACAGCGGCACTACGCCGCAGCCACCGCGGTACAGCGCGTGCTGCAACGCTACAAGGAACTGCAGGACATCATCGCGATCCTCGGCATGGACGAACTGTCGGAAGACGACAAGAAGGTTGTGGGACGAGCGCGGCGTGTGCAGCGCTTCATGTCGCAGCCTTTCGCAGTGGCCGAACAGTTCACTGGTATTCCCGGCAAGTATGTGAAGCTGGAGGAGACGATTTCATCCTTCGAGCGACTCGTGTCCGGCGACTTTGATCATCTTCCCGAGCAGGCGTTCTACATGGTTGGAACGATCGAGGAAGCAGCGGAAAAGGCAGACCAGATGGCCCGTTCCTGAGGAGCTGAACGTGCTCAAGGTATCGGTGATCTCACCGGAGAAGGTTCTGTACGAGGGCGAGGCCGAGTCGGTCGTCGTCCCCGCATTTGATGGGGAGGTGGGAATTCTCCGTGGCCACGCGCCGCTAATGACGCTCATCGGCAACGGTGTGATGCGGCTCGTCACCGGAAGCGCTTCGGCAGAACTCAAGTTCTCGGTGGCCGGCGGTTTCCTTCAGGTGGCCGACGATCATGTGCGCGTGGTCACAGAAAACGCGGCGGCTGTTTCGGCGTGACGCATTCTTGTCATTCCCGCTTTCGCGGGAATGACAGCGGCGCCCACGAAGCGCCGCTTTTGGCACCCGATATGCACGCGAAGCGCTTCATTCTAGGTAGGACGTCGGCGTAGGTTTGCAACTTCTGATCACTGAATACTGACCACCGCCCACTGAGGTCATCCGTCCTGGGATCCCGGTCGGATGACATCAGTTGGCAGTGAACAGTGTTCAGTGATCAGAAGTTGCACACCTGCGTGTAATTTTTCGAATAGGGAGGGGGGACGATGAAAATCAATATTTTGTCGTGGGTTCTGCTGGGTGGGGTGTGTTTCTCGAGTCTGGCGCCGCGCGTCGCTGCTGGGCAGATCGGCTACCCGTCGTTTCAGGTGCCGCAGGTTGTGGATCGCGAATTCAATTTCGCGATCGCCGACGCGCGCAGAACGACTTCACTTATTTTCCAGTGGCGTGAGGGAGTTGCCACGCGCTCGCAACTGTCTCTCGATGTCGGGTTCACTGATATCGAGGGCGACGACTCGGATCTGATGTTGCTGCTGGGCGGGCAGTACGCGTATCAGATTGTTCGCGCGGGCGGCGACGCGCCGCTGGATCTTCTCTTCACAGCCGGTGTTTTCACGCGCATGGGGCCCGACGACCGCAGTGCGATGAGCGTTCCATTTGGAGTGTCGCTCGGGCACCGATTCCTACTCGAAGGGCAGATGGCAATCACGCCGTATGTTCATCCCCGCATCTCCATTGACATGTTCAACGGCAATTCGGATCTCAACATCAACTTCGACATCGGCGCCAACTTTGAGGTGAACAATCGCCTCGGAGTGCGATTCAGCGCGGCACTGGGCGACGCGGATGCGATCGGGTTTTCGCTGGCGTGGAGGCCACAGGGGGTCAGACGCCAGTAGGTGCTTTCCGTATGACCGGAAAGCAGACTTGCTGTGCCTGCAGAACCGCGATACGATAGTTGAGTGAAATACTTTTGGCGCAGGGATCGGTGGATGGCGCCAGGCGCGGCGCTCGCCGTACTCGGCGCCTGTGTTATTTCCGGCGCCCGTCCGGGCAGCGCATACACCAGCCAGCGTTCAACCTCCCTTGTTGTTGTCATCGTAGTTGATCAGATGCGCGGCGATTATCAGGATCGCTTCGCCAGTCAGCTCACAGGCGGTCTGCGTTTTCTCCGGGACAGCAGCATTTATTTCGCAGCCGCGCGACAGGCGCACGCTATTCCGGAAACGGCGCCCGGGCACGCAACCATTCTGTCGGGACGTTATCCGGCGAACACCTGGATTTTTTCCAACTCATTCGGCGCGGTCGACACAAGATTCGCGGTGCTCGACGCTCCGGGAGCACCGGGAATGTCACCCGCAGGCTTCAATGGGAGTTCCCTGTTTGACTGGATGCACGCCGCGGACTCGGGATCGCGAGTGCTTTCGGTTTCACGCAAGGATCGCGCAGCGATACTCACAGCTGGTCCGACACGTGGCGATGTCTACTGGTACAACGCGGGAAAATTCACCACATCAACTTTCTACCGCGACACCCTTCCTGCGTGGATTCGAGCAGTCAACTCGGAACTGCGCCCCGATGACTGGAAGGGAAAGCAATGGTCGCTGCTTCTTCCCGAGAGCGCATATTCCGAGCGCGATTCCAACGCGTACGAGGGTGCGGGGGTACTCGGCACGGTTTTCCCTCACATCCTTCCAACGGATTCGTTGACTGTCATGCGCAATCTGGCAGCGTGGCCCTGGATGGATTCGATCGTTGCCGCGACTGCGCTGCGAGGCGTGGAAGCGTTGCGTTTGGGCAGGCGCCAGTCGACGGATCTGCTGGCCGTTTCGTTCTCGACGCTTGATGCAATCGGTCACGACTATGGTCCGGATTCACGCGAGGTTCACGACCACGTTCTTCGCCTCGATCGTTACCTGGGATCATTCCTGGATTCCTTGTGGAAGCTCGTGCCGCGAGAGCGCGTGGTTCTTGTATTCACCAGCGACCATGGAGTGAACCCATATCCGCAAGCGCTGCGCGAGCGACGCATGCCTGGCGGGCGCATTCCCATGGGTGATATCGGGCGACTCATTGCTCAGCAGCTGCAGGCGCGTTACGGCCAGTCGGCAAGTGTGCGCGCCGATAACGGTTCGATTCTGGCAGACCTGGACTTGCTGCGATCACTTCGCGTCAACGTCGACAGTCTTGCCAGAGCTGTGGCAGCACTGATCGAGCGGCAGGAAGGTGTGCTTCGCGCTTACTCGCCCGTCACGTTGCGCTCTGCACGAGCGACCGACAGCATGGCAACTCTCTGGAAGAGGCAAATACCGGCTGGCCTGGGATGGCTCGCTGTTGCCGCCGCCAAACCGGGCTACATCTTCACGAGCGGCGTGCTCGCGGACCACGGCACTTACCATGAGGAGGCAGCTTGGGTGCCGATCGCGTTCATCATACCCGGCGCGTCGCCGCGCCGCGTTGACCGTCGCGTTGAATCGGTCGACATTGCCCCAACGATTGCTGCTCTGTTAGGGCTGACTCCATCTGAAAAGCTGGATGGAAAAGCGTTGCCCGAGGTGACTCCCGCGGGCGGGCGCGGAGGTTGAGCGCGCAGCCGGACGGCAAATCCAAAACGATGCGATTTGTCGTACCCAGTGAGAATGACTTCGATCGACTCATCCGTGACGCATTGCCGCGCGGACTGAAGGTCGGCTCGATCAGGAACAGCGCACTGCAGGATCGCTACTTCGACACGCCCGATGCGCTTTTGCGCCGACGAGGAGTGAGCTGCCGCGTGCGGCAGACCAGCGTCAGGACCGGCGATCTCTCCCTTGCCTTTTTCCCGCTCGTTGGCGCTACTCCTTTGCACCCAACCGAACTGGTGACAGCCCAAATCAATGTCTCAGGCGCGTTGCCCGATTTCAGAGGGCGTACTACGGCGGAAGAACGACTGCGCCTGATTGTCGAAACTGTCAGGCTCCGCGCCGCATTCGAGCTTTCACTAAATCGCCGGGTCGTCGCAGTTTCCCGCGGGTGGTTTTCCAGCCAAACGGCTTTGTGTTGCTTTGATCTCATCACACTGCATGTTGACGATGAGGAGGAGAAGATCTTCGAGGCCAGCATAACCGCGGGCGAGGACGATTCAGAAGCGGCAGAAATAGCAGTGTGGTGGCAGGAGCATCACAAACTCGTGCCAGCAACGGAGGCCCGCATTTTTGGTGTTCGCCGGAATGTTCGGCGCCTGCGACATCGGCTTCAGGCATCGCGCACCGGCAAGTCGTGCTGTGCCGCGCTGGTAGTGCGAGATGGAGACTGCATCCTCTTGCACTCGGATGCGGAGGGGCTTCGCATGCCGTTCCAGCGCAGCGGCGATTCCGAATCGTTGCGCGAATTCGCTTCGCAACTGGGTGGTGATCCAGAATCACTTTCGCTGCTGCTTAGCCTGCCGGCGGATGCAGAGCACGACCTGACCGAGGTCTGGACCGTTGCTGCACGTGAGGGCAATAGCGCCGGAATGTGCCGAACGAGTTTGAGTGCACTTCTCGATCGCGCCGGTACACCAGCGTTCGGGCATGGGCCCTCGCTTGCTGTACTTGCTGCGCTTGCCGCACATCCGGTTGGGCGCGCGCTGCTCGAGTTGCCGGCCACAGCTGAGACTTTTGATGGGTTGCCGCTGGCAAGCTCCGGAACCATGCTCAACGCCGACATCAGTTTCCTCGATTTCAACGCGCGCGTGCTGAGCATGGCGGAGAATACCGCCTCGTCGTTGCGTGACCGCCTGAAGTTTCTTGCAATCACCTGCTCCAACATCGATGAATTCGTCATGGTCCGTTTCGCCGCGCTCCTCGTCGCCCCCGATGTTCTGCTCGAGGAATCGCACCACGATGGGATGATTCGCTCCGCGCGCGTGGATGCCATACGGCTGCGGCTCGTGGCCATGCACCGGCGTCAGCTGCGCTGCTTCGAGGAGTGCGAAAGGTTGCTGAACGCGGCTGGCGTTCGGCTCATACGCTGGGATGAGCTGAACGACAAAAGCAAAACTGCGTTGCGGGAGTGGTACGGCGACAGAATGCAGCGCGGATTGGGAGACGCATCCATCACGTTATCTCCCGGCCACGCCTTTCCCTGGTTGCCCAACCTGGGTCTGTCCGTTGCGGCTGTCGCGCGTGATGAGCGCAACGGCGCGTGGAACGTTCACCAATTCGATTGGCCACGGGACCAGTCGAGGTTCAAGCGGATCGCCGGTTCATCAGGCTTCGCTGCCGCGGAGGAAGTGCTCAGCGGACTCGCGGCGGAATCTGATCCTGCCATCAGCACAGCGCGCAACTATCCGTTCCGAATCACGCGCTCCGCGGATCTCACACTTGATGCAGGAGTCGATCTGTTCGAGCGCGTCGAGGAGGCAACGCGGCGACGCGGCTACAACGCTATCGTGCGAATGGAAACATCCGCAGACATGCCCGAGCCCGTGCTCGATGCGCTGCTTGCGGACCTGCGAACGGAGCCCGGCGTTGGGCAGACCAATCCAGCGCGGGCACCTGCGGCACGTGAACTCGTGATCTCTTCGAGAGGATTGCTGGGTCTGACGGATGTGAGGGAATTGGAGCGCGCTGCGGCGGAGGCAGCGAATGATGCAGCCATGCAACCCGCCCTTTCTGGAATGGAATTGCCCGAGGGTGAAACTCTCTTTGAGAAAATAGCGAACGACGATGTCGTCGCGCACCATCCATACGACTCCTTCGACCTCACAGTGCAGCGTTTTTTTGAAGCAGCCGCCGACGACGACAGGGTAAGCGCGATCTTCGCCACGCTGTACAGGGTAGGCGAAGACTCTCCGCTCATCGACGCGCTGATGCGCGCGGTGAAGAAGGGCAAACGCGTGACGGTTTTCATCGAACTGACCGCCAGGTTTGATGAGCGCAGAAATCTCAAGTGGGTGCGCCGTCTGGAAAAATCCGGCGCCATCGTTGCTTACGGCAAGGGAGATTTGAAATGCCACGCCAAGGTCGCGCTGGTTGAGCGCACGCCGCGCGATGGAAGTGACGAACCGTCACGATTTGTGCACGTCGGTACCGGCAATTACAACGCAGGCACCGCCCGCACCTACACCGACGTGAGCATGTTCACAACTGATCCTCAAATCACAGCTGATGTGCGGGCTTTCTTTGATTGGGTGACGGGCGATCAGGCTGGTGCACCTGGTCTGAGCTGCTGTCTTGTTGCGCCAGCGCTGTTGCTGCCTGCACTGCTGCAACGTGTCGAACGCGAAACAGCGCACGCGTGCGCGGGACGCCCAGCGCTCATACGCGCGAAGGTGAATGGACTGTCAGATCCGGAACTGGTTGAGGCGCTCTATCGCGCATCGTCAGCGGGAGTCGACGTGCAGTTGGTCGTGAGGGGAATCTGCACGGTGCGCCCCGGTGTGGATGGCCTTTCGGATCGCATCAGGATCGTCAGCAGAGTGGGAACGTATCTCGAGCATGCACGCATATACCATTTTGCCAACGGTGGAGCTGGCAACGATGAGTACTTCCTCGGCTCCGCAGATTGGCGTCCACGCAATCTGCGTCGCCGCGTGGAGTTCGTCGTCCCTGTGACCCGCTCCCGCGCACGCGCGGTACTCGGCTCAATCCTGGACGCCGAACTCGCCGACCGCGATGCATGGGAGCTACAACAGGACGGAATGTGGAGGCGTGGTGACGTCACCCATGCAACGCCCTCAGCTCACGCGAGGTTCGTCGCGCGGAGGAGCACTTCTGAACACTGAACACCGTTCACTGCACACTGAGGTCATCCGACCGGAATCCAGGACGGATGACCTCAGTTTGCAGTTGTCAGTGTTCAGTGGTCAGAAGTTGCAGACCTTCGTAACAACGTCGCGCTGTCCTATCCCCCGATGTCCCGACAGCGAGCGACGATGGCCGACTTCACAACCTCAGGACTGTCTATCGATCTGAAGAAATCCGTGAGATAGCCCTGAACAAACTGGAAGTACGCGACATCCAGTGCCTTCGCATCCTCGTACAGCTTCATGATATCAGCGCGTTTCGATCTGAAAAGATCCAGCACCTTTACCAGATCCGTCGTTGACAAACACGGTCCCCGATACAGCCGATCCTTCACACTGCGGATTGCAAAGCGCGGATCCGGCGTTGCGTACCGCGTGGACACCAGCCCGGACCAGTCGAAATCGTAGGCAAAAGGTCGCGGAATCATGTCGAGACCCTGCACCACACGGATGTTGTGCAGCGCGGGGACCGACCAATCGGTGTTGCCAATCAGAAACTCGAACACACCAACGATCCCGAGCTGCAGCGGTTCGAGATGGTTGAAGGTGAGACCGCGCGTCTCAAGAATGTTGCCCATGTTGCGCCGCGCGGCGTCATCCTCGTCCTCTATCAGCAGGCCCCAGGTCGTAACAGGCTTGTTGCGGGCGGTACTGTCGACATAAGTGACGCGCGCCAGTCGAGCGCGGAGACTCAGGTCGGTGATCGTGTTGTAAACGCGATAGGCCAGGTACTCGCGAATGACATACTCCGCGTACTCCTCGCTGTCAGGCCTGCAGTGGGTGCCGAGTTTGATCCCCTTCTGCCCCTGAAATGGCGTGCCGCTGGTACCAACTTCAAAATTCATTCTCAGCGGAGGGAATCCGCAGTTCCCCGGTTTCAGCCGCCAGTGACCGCGCGTGTTCAACTGAAGATCGAAGTTGTACTCCCTGCCGGTCGAGTCTTTCCCTGCCATGCGAGCGGGAAACGTCTTGGTGCTCATTGTGTCTCTGTCGCGGAAAATCGTGCGGTAGTCCGCGATGAGCGTGAATTCGAGCGGTGCACTGGGTCCGAACAATCTGTCCGAGCGCCTGGTGGCCGCATCGAATCGCCGCTTCACCGTAGCCGCGGCGCTATCGGGTGATGATGCCGTCAATTGAGTGGCGCCAGGCGCCGACGACCCCTGTGCGGTTGCCAGGGATGCGCCCACGATATTTGCGACGAACAAAGGGATCAGATGCTTGTGATTCATGGAAGAAGCCTCACGCAGTTTCTATGATAGAGTGCGCTGCACTTGCCACATATGGTGCTCCCTGGGTCTTTGCTCCGCGGGCGACATCATCTGCCGTCCGATTCTTGCGTGGCACAACGAGGTAAGTCAGCGTGACCACGCCCCCGTGACCACTCTCCCGCGCGTCGAATTTCCACAACTTGCATTCTTCCTCGAGGCCTCTCTCGATGCCTGCGCGTGCGCCATCTTCATCTGACACGGCGAAAACAACCCTGACAGTGTAGCGACCCCCCTCAGGCGCGCCATCGGATGCCTCGAATCTACGGCGCTCTACACGTTTGGAAAGAGCATCCAGCTGCGCCGGCGCCAAGTTGTCGAGAACCTCCTTGTCCAACTGTGCCACAAACTGGCTCGTTCGATTGGCCATCGACGTGGCGCGATCGAGACGCTTGCGCGCCCGCTCACCCTCAAAGCCCTGTGGAGTGCGCGCGAAATCCGTGTACCAGAGGGACAGCGACACCCCAATGAAAAGCATCGAAAGCACAGCCGCCGTTCCGAGCTGAACGCCGGCGGCCAATCCCAGTACCGCGGCAAAAAAGATGAACACTGCATCCTTGCTGTCGTCCAGCGTGTTACGAAAGCGCACCGCTGCCACGATTCCCGCGAGACTGAATGCGAGCGCAATATTGTTTTTCACCAGCACGACAACGCCCGCCACCGCTACCGGCAGTAGAACAAGACTGTGCACAACGGATTGCTGGAACCCACGTGTGCGTCGCGTCCAGGTGTAGGTCCAGGCAAGTGGCAGTGCGAGCAGAAATGCGGCAAGCACCGCTATGACGGCTGCCAGCGCCGACTGCCCCGCCGGTAGCATGATGCGTGATTGCGTGAGCAGGTCGGCCGGACCGGCGATCGGTTGACCCACGGCGCCGAGATATTCGAGGACCTCAGCGATACTATTCCGCGCACCGGCGGGGAGCACAACCGACAGGAGCAGAAGCAGCACGCCCAACAACAGATAGTACAGCACCAGCCGCGCTACCAGGGAGCGCGAGAGAAACTCCCCGACAAACGATAGTCCCGCCATTAAACCTCACGAGGACGAAAGCGACCACAACCACATCCCGATACCAACATAACCTGCACAGCTCGGCGCCGGAATGACAAGAAGGGCACCCTACGTCTTGACCACCTCGCGGAATGCAGCGTAGAACTTCTTCATTTCGCTCTCGGTCCCCAGCGTCACGCGCAGGAATGTGGGCAGCGCGGGGAACTCACGCCCCACGAGAACCCGCCGCCGGGCAAGTTCCGCTATCAACTCGACAACCGGGCGCCGCACATTCACCATGACGAAGTTGGCCTGCGATTCGGCACAGACGAAGTTGTATTCCTTCATCTCGTCCATGAATGTTTGCCGCTGCACGGCGTTGCGCCGGGCGACACTCGCCACATGCTGTGTATCGCCCAGCGACGCCAGTGCCGCATTAGCGGCCACTCCGGTGACAGCAAAGTCCACGGTGAACGGCTTGATCCTCTCGATAACAGATGGCATCGCCACCGCATAACCAACGCGCATCCCTGCGAGCCCGTGGATTTTGGAGAATGTCTTGGCGACGATCACGTTGCGCCCCTCGCGCACGTAGCGCAGCGCGCTTTCGTACTGCGGATCAGTCACGAATTCGCTGTACGCCTCATCCACCACCACCGTGACTGAGTTGGGGATGCTCTCCATGAACCGCGAGAGTTCATCCTTTCGAACGATCGTGCCGGTCGGGTTATTGGGATTGCAGATGTACACGAGTCCTGTTTCGCTCGTGGTTGCCGCGGCCATGCGAACGAGATCGTGTGCGTGTTCCGCGGTCAGCGGCACCTTGGTTGCGGCAGCCTTGCTGTTGACCGCGTATTGAATGACCGCTTCATAAGCCGGCTCGGCGACTATGAGTCGTGGCTTCTGGCCTAGAAATACATCGTCGCAAACCTTGAGGATTTCCGTGGACCCAACCGCGACGCGAATGTGTGCAGGGGTCAGGTTGTGGTGTTCGGCCAGCGCCTTGCAGAGGGTCTCGTATGTGTCTTCGGGGAAGTAGCGCCCGTAGAGCCCCACAGCGGAGTCTCTTATGGCCTTGATCGCTCTGGGGGACGGACCGTATGGGCTCTCGTTGTAGTTGAGGTGAACGTCTGTGTCCGCGGCCGCTTCGGGCAAATCACCAAACAGTCGGGCAGGAGAGAAGACTGGGCGTCCAGTCAGCGCCGCCGCGCCCGCTCCGAGGGTGCCAATGAACTCACGCCGAGTGGTAGTCGCCATGGTGTGCAAAGCTACTCTGCCGCTTGCGAAACCGTTATCTGCGCGGGCATCATGTTAGATATGAAAGTGACGGTGACGGCTGCATTCATTCTGATCGCAGGCTTGTCTGCTGACTTGTGCGCGCAAGCGACTCTGCCCGTGCCAGCAACGGACACCGCGTTTCACGCGCTGGTTCGCGCGCTGGTCAAAGATTCACTTTGGGATTCAGCGCAACGCCCCCCGCAGTCCTATTTCGCAACGAGCAGCGAATCACTCAACCTTCTTCGACGCGCGGGGATTCCGGTTGATTCGATTTCGCCATTGCGGTTCATAGGCTGTTCCGGAATTGACGTTGCCGGTGTTGCGGCGGGTGACGCCGTGGTTGGCTATGTGCTGACTGCGTCCGTGGGACAGGGCATCGACAGCACGGCGCTCGCGGTTCATCTCACAGTTGGTTGCAAGGCGAAGGACAGCAATGGTGTTCGTGTGACAGGGCATTACTGCGGCTGGGATGTGGTGCGCGACAACTCGAAGTGGCGCGTGCTGAGATCCCGGCAGTGCTGGAAGACTTGATGCACATGCGGAGGCAAAGGACTGTCAGCGTCGGCAGCATTGCTGCGGCAGCGATCGCTCTGCTGGTGCTGGCGGGTTGCTCACCGAAGGATGAGACACCGGAGCCGCCGAGCCGGCCGGCGCCCACGCCGTCCCAACCCCGCGCGGACATTGATTTCAGAACCGTGATTGGAGTGGCAAATGCACGTCCGTCAGGCGTTGTCTGCGTGGCAATCCAGACGGCACTTGAGCCGGGACAGCGTGTTGCGCTCGTATATGTGCCGGCAGCTGCATCGGATTCCACAAAGCTGCCGTATTCCACGGTGCTCGACGCGAGGGTATCCGGTAACGGGAGCAAGCCATGTGTACTCGATTCACCTCGTTCGGGACTCTACTTGCCGGGTGATTCCGTTTACACCGTGATGGTCAATCGCGAGAGTCCGCGAGTCGGCGATGTCTATTTCGCGGTACTGCTGCCCATGAACGCATTCTTCAGAGTGGGGCACATAGCCGGCGTGAAGGTAAGCGGGCTTGGTGACGTGCTCAATTTTCGAACATGCTCCAGCGACGAAGGTCTGCATCTCACTGCATGGGAAGGCAGGCCGCTGAGGGGCAGACGTGTCTGGCACCGCTACTTCCCCCTCGGCAGAGACACCCAGGCAACGTGTCTGGAGGAGGATTATCTCGAAGGTCGCTGAACTAATTGGTTAGCAACGCATCAACCAGCTCGTAGCTCTTGTCCGCCGCACCCCGTCCGCGCTCTACCAGCCCGCGCGCGCTATCACTTGCTTCCTGCATCAAGGCAGGATCGCCGAGCAGTGATACAAGAGATGCATACAGTTCATCAGCATCCTTGACCGCCGACCCTCCACGGGCCTTGATCAGCAGCTGAGCATCTCGGCTGTTGCGAAACATTGTTCCGAAAAGCACTGGTGCCCCGAATGCAGCGGGTTCCAGCACGGAATGCAGTCCCGCCGCATGAAAGCCGCCTCCCACGAATGCAACATCGGCAAGTGAATACAGATCGCCGAGCACGCCAACTCTGTCGACGAGTACGATTGCAGCGCCAGGAGCATCGGATGCCCCCAATCGCGCTATCGAGATGTCTTGCGCAGCAGCCCACTTCTCAATGGGATGAAGATGATCCTCCGTGGGTTCGTGTGGCGCGATGATCAACTGCGCGCTGGAATGTTTTCCTCGCAGCCGGGCGAACGCTGGAAGCAGATGTCGCTCGTCCGCGGGCCACGTTGATCCTGCTACCACCGTGGCTCTATCACTACGGAGGCGCGCCAGCAGGTCACCATCGCGATTGACTCGCACCGCTCGTGTCCAGGCTTGATCGTATCTGGTGTCACCGGTGACAAAAACAACCTCGGGGCGAGCGCCCAGTTCCAGGATGCGCGCGGCATCATCCTCTGAAATCGCGCCAACAGCGTCGAGTCGCGAGTAGGCCTCGCGCAGCAGTTGCCGTGCCATCCAGCCGCGCCGTTTGGATCCTGCTGCCACTGTCGCGCTGATCATACCCAGTCTGATACCGCGCAACGAAGCAACGCGGGTGAAATTGGGCCACAGATCCAGCTTGCTGTATACAAAAGCAGTGGGGGCTATGGCGGTAATCGTGGCGCGAGCGTCACCCATTGTATCGAAAGGGAGATAGTCCCAGTAATCGGCGCCAATTTCGCGCGCGAATTGTTCGGCGCTGGGAGAATAGAAAGTGTAGACGAGCTGCACTTCGGGGCGGCGCTCGCGAACAAGATTCATTACCTCGCGCGCCTGCAACCCTTCACCCACCGATGGTGCGTGCATCCACAATAGCGGTCTGCTCCGGTCTCTGTTGAGTGCGGCCCACGTCTGAAAGCGGGCGCGCACTCCTCGTCGTGCAGCGAAGGACCGGATCACCTTGTTTTTTGCCGGCGGCGCAACGAGAGTTGCGGCACGCGCGAGGTTCACAGCACCATCGTAACCGCCGCGCAGGAACATGTTCAAGTGCGCTGCTCCACCGTCTCGTTACTTGCCCCCATTGCCGCCACGCGATGCCGCGAGCGCCTTATCGATCTGAGTCTTGAAAACTTCAAAGGGCTGGGCACCCTTGAAAGTGACTCCTCCAACAACAAACGCTGGCGAACCATCGGCACCTGTTTCGTTGCTGCGCATGTCGTCGGCCGCAACCAGCTTTTTCATTATTCCCGATGAGACGCACAGCTCCATGTCATTCATGTTGAGCTTGAGCTTAATTGCGAGGGAATCGAAGTAAGGCGTGCCCGCAGGGAGATTGCTCCACGCCTCCTGGGAGGAGAAAAGCGCATCGTGGAATTGCCAGAACTTTCCCTGCAGTCCGGCGCACAGTGCGCGCTCCGCTGTGGTACGCGAGTGCGTATGAACGCTGGGAAAGAAGTTCACATATGCGATTCGGACAAGGCCGCGATCCAGGTATTCCTTTTTGATCCTGGGATAGGTCTCCTCAAAGAACTGGCGGCAATAGGGACACTGGAAGTCGCTCATTTCGATGATCCAGACTTTCGCAGCAGTGTCGCCTCTTATTCGCGACGCATCGGCGATCCGCAGGACAGAGTCTGTGAGCGAACTTACGGAGTCTGGCACTGGAGGTGCTGCAGCCGGAGCGGCGTCGCCGGACGTGCTGTCTCGATCTCCACCCCCGCACGCGAGTAGTACAAAGGCGAGTACCGCAAGGCGAGGTGGGCGCAATACCGAATAGATCATTTCGGGTAAGATAGCGTTGGTTCGTCGTTCCCGCGAAGCTTGTCCCCGCGAAGGCGGGAGCGGGAATCCAGGTTCCGGGACAATGGGTGGATACTTGCGGCAATGCGGCAGGGCGCATGTAAATTCCATTCGCTCCGGTTCGCTTACCTGCGCGGCCACATGGCGAAAGCATCTACGGGAGATTCAAACAAATGATCCGCAGAGTCGCGTTGTATCCTGCCTTGTTCATACTCACCGCGTGTGGTTACAGCAGCATCAAGACGATGGATGCGGCAGCTGCAACATCGGAGGCGCTTCTCACAGCGCATTTGCAGCGCCGCGCTGATCTCGTGCCCAATCTCGTGGACGTGGTCAAGGGATCTGGGGCGAAAGCGGACACAATCTTTACCAAGGTCGCTGACTCACGCGCCAAGCTGGCGGTCGCGGTCAAGACCGGAGACCTCGAGAAAATGGTCTATGCGAACAGCCAGATGACCGGCGCGGTGACCAGACTCATTGCGATCGCGGACGGAGATTCAGCGCTCAAGGCTAATGAGAACTTTGTCAGGCTTCAGGGTGAACTCGCAGCAATGGATGTCGGCATCGCGCGCGCGCGCGTGGATTACACGCAGCAGGCGCACAAGTACAATGCATACATCCGCGAATTCCCAGCTGCGATCACCGCGAAGGCGATCGGGGCAACGCCGCGCAAATACTTTGTGGTGACGTCGCATGAGATGAGTTTGGCACCGAAGCCACTACCGAAGGCGGCGCCGACCGAGGGGTCAAAGGCAGCATCGAAAGCGGCACCAGCCAAGGCAGAATCGGCAAAAGCGGCGCCCACCAAGGCAGAGTCGACAAAGGCCGCGCCGGGCAAAGGGGGCGGCGGCTCCTGATAGGCTATTGAATTAGAAGACGCGCGGGCGTTCTTTTTTTACCACAGAGGTCACAGAGGTCACAGAGAAAGCTCTCTCTGTGACCTCTGTGACCTCTGTGGTAAAAAAAGGAACGCGCGCGTGTTCTAGTTCGATACTCACGTCCGCGGCTCCGGACGGAACCAATATTGCGTTCACGGCTTCACTGGACACTAGCAGGAGACAGAAAATCATACCGCATGTGGCACTGCAAACTATGGCGCTGGTTGTGCTGCAGCAGGGCATTCAGATCCCGGCCCCAGTCGGGTTCGTGAACGATTTTGCAAGCGTCATTTCTGAGGAGAGCCGCGCTCGCATGACGCGGCTCATCGAGGAAGTGCGCACGAAGTCCGGGGGCGAAATCACCGTTGTTACCCTCGCCGATATCGGAGACCGCGACGTCGCGGATGTCGCGCTGCAGGTTGGCCGGCAATGGAGGGTGGGGAAGGCGGCTCAGCCTGGCGATCCGGCAAGGAACACCGGAACCGTAGTTCTCATCGTCCCGAAGGAAACCAATTCCAGCGGAATGGGTCGCTGCAGAATAGAGGTGGCCAACGGCGCAGAAGGATTCATTACCGACGGCATCACGGGCAGGGTGTGCCGCGACGCGATCCCGTTCTTTCAGCGCCGCGATTATTCCGGCGCTATTGAACTCATCCTGCAGGGCATCGCATCAGCGTACGCGGGCGAGTTCAACTTCGCTTTGAGTGACTCGGTCCGTGTGCCGGCAATCACCATAGGACGTGAACCGTCGAGTCAGCGCGGCCCCACGTCCAACGGCAGCGGAAGCTTATTGCCGTTCTTCATTGCCCTTGCGATTGTCTTTGTGATGTTCAGGCTGGTGTCACGCTCCACAGTCAACACACGTCGCGGCGCGAATATCAATCCGTTGCTCTGGGCGATTCTGGCAAGCATGAATCAGCCAGGTCGGGGTCGACGCAGTAGGGGATGGGGTGGTGGTGGAGGATTTGGTGGTGGAGGCGGGGGCGGTGGATTTGGAGGCTTCGGCGGCGGTGGTGGTTTCTCCGGTGGTGGTGGAGGGTCAAGCTGGTGAGCCGCAGAAAGATTTCACTCGACGAGATGGTGGCTGCGATCTCCTCGGCATACGGAGAGTCCCTGACCGCGATCGTTCTCTACGGATCGGCGGCATCGCGCGACTATCTGCCCGAGAAATCAGACCACAACCTGTTGATCATCGTCAAGGACGTGCAACTCGCTCAGGTTCAGCGTGCGGCCGAGGCCGCGCGGATCTGGGCGACGTCCGGCAACCCTCCTCCTCTCACTTTCACCGAAGCTGAGTGGAAAGCGTCGGGCGACATATTTCCCATGGAATACGCGGATGTGATCGAGGCACACAGGGTACTCTTTGGCACCCTCGCGCCCCCGGAACATGGAGTCGACCTCGAGCATTTGCGGCTGCAGCTCGAGCAGGAGGCGATGGGCAAACTTCTGGGAATACGACAGGGGGCGATGATGGCGGGCTCCGACGGACGCGCCAGGATCGTGTTGCTTGAAGGAGCGTGGAGCAAAATACTGGTTGTGCTTCGCGGTGTGATCAGATTGCACGGCGAGCATCCTCCCGGCGAGAATAATGCGATAGTAGATCGTGCGGCGAAGCTGGCCTCAATGGACGGCGGTTCGCTGCAGCGAATAATGGAGAGTGCAGCAGGAAGGGCTCGGTTGAGCGAAGCAGAGAGCGATCTGGTTCTGCGCCAAACTCTTGTTGCACTGGAGAAACTGGTTTCACATGTCAATGCCTTTCGCCCCGGCGCGCGTACCTACGCGGCCTCGATGGCGAAGGCATCAACGGGAGATTCAACACAATGATTCGCAGAGTCGCGTTGTTACTGGCTATGGTGATGCTTACTGGATGCGGTTACAACAGCATTCAGAGCATGGATGAGGCGGCCGCCGCGTCGGAGACCCTCATAGAAGTGCAGTTGCAGCGCCGCGCCGATCTCATACCCAACCTGGTGGATGTAGTAAAGGGATACGCGGCCCACGAGGACTCAATCTTCACCAAGGTGGCGGAAGCGCGTTCCAAACTTGGAGGAGCCATTCAGAGCGGGGACCTGGAGAAGATGGCTGCTGCCAACAGTGAGATGACTGGTGCACTGTCGAGACTGATTGCGATCGCGGAAGCCTATCCCGATCTCAAGGCGAATAAGAACTTCCAGAGCCTGCAGGATGAGCTCGCGGGAACAGAGAACCGTATCGCGCGCGCGCGCACGGACTACACGGAGCAGGCGCAGGCATACAATGCGTATATCCGGCGTTTTCCCATTGTGATAACAGCGAAGCTTACCGGTGCGAAACCGCGCAAGTATTTCGCGGTCACTTCGGAGCAGATGAAGGAAGCGCCCAAGGTGAAGATGGGGGGCGGCAGTTGAAGATCAAATTAACAGACGATTGATCGATTGATCGTTTGTTGCGGTCAGTCTATGAACGTCAACGGATCTACAGCGCGTCCCTTATACAGAATCTCATAATGCAGATGCGGCCCGGTGGACAGCCCGCTATTCCCGACCGTCGCGATGATTTGGCCGCGCAGCACCTGCATTCCTGCTTTCACCATCACTCTGGCACAGTGTCCGTATCGGGTGATGATCGCATCGCCATGATCGATCTCAACCATCAGTCCGTATCCGGCGGCACGGACAACACGCACAACCCGGCCCGCGCCGGGAGCGGTGATCAGCGTTCCCATTGGTGCCGCCACATCAATGCCGTGATGCGGGAGCATCTTGTTGCTTATGGGATGCAGACGCCGATTTGCGTACCTGCTTGAGAGCCACCCCGCGGTCGGCATTGAAACCGGCTTTGTGCTGATCCTGTCGAGAAGGCGCGCCATGGAATCGGAAATCTCGGCGAAGGACTTTGAAAGAGAGTTAGCATCACGAATCAGCGAGTCGATATTGCTCGCGCTGCTGATCGAGCCAGCGCCGGTGCCGTTCGATTCGCGTGCACCCCGCAGTGCGCCAGCACCCAGAGCTACAATCATCAGCACCAGCACCAGCGCTGGCACTAACTCGCTACTTCGCCACTGGATCCTTCGGAAAAAGCGCATTACCCTTGGCAACCCTCCATCCGGTTACGTCCAGTGAGAACGCGTCGCTGAATCGAACTGATGACAGCGGTTGTGGAGCGCCCAGCTGAACCCAGAGCTGCTCCATCTTACCCGGGAGAAAGGGGTGAAGGTGCACTGCGTGGCGCGCCAACTGACGGACGAGTGCGGCAAGTGTCTGGTCCAGCTCAGCCCCCTGCGCAGGATCTTTGGCGAGCTTCCAGGGAGCCTGGCGGTCGACATATTCGTTTCCACGCGCGACGGTTTTCCAAATGTGCTGCAGGGCCTCGCTCAGCAGGTAACCTCGCTCGCCGTTCATGCACGCATGGTACAGCGCGGCATCTGCGGCATCAGATTTGTCGAGATCTGTTTCCACTCCTCGCGGCGTGACGCCCTCGCGGTAACGCTCCACCATCGAGATAGCGCGACTGGCGAGATTGCCGAGTGCGTTGGCGAGGTCGGAGTTGTACCTCTCCTCAAATCGCTCCCACGAAAAACTGCCGTCGCCATCGAACGGAACTTCGCGCAACAGGAAATAGCGGAATGCATCTGGACCATAGCGGCCAATCGCTTCGTCGAGGTCAAGGCGCACACCGGACGATTTGCTGAACCTGTCGCCGCCGAGCAGGACGAATCCGTGCCCCCAAACCCGCCTCGGAGTGGGAAGCTCCGCTGCCTTCAGCATCGCGGGCCAGATAAGGCAATGGAAGCGCGTGATGTCCTTGCCTATTACGTGCAGATCAGCTGGCCAGCGTTTCTCAAACCCTGGCGCAGGGAAACCGGTCGCGGTGAGATAGTTCGGGAGCGCGTCGAACCAGACGTAGGTCCCCTGCGTTTCGCCCGTGCTTATTGGCCTCGGGAACTCCACCGCCCATGCAAGTCGCGCACGACTGGCCGAAACATCTTCGAGCCCGCTTTGCAACAGCGAGAGCATCTCGTTGCGACGGCTCTCGGGCTGGACAAACTCGCGGTTCTTCTCGATCAGATCGCGAAGAAACCCTTCATAGCGTGATAGTCGGAAGAACCAGTTACGTTCCTCCACGGTTTCCAGGGTCCGTGTGGGGTGCAGAAGACACTTCCCGTTCTCGATCTCAGCGGGCTGCTTGAACGACTCACAGCCTACACAGTAGAGCCCTGTGTACGATCTCTCGTAGAAATCATCGGGATTGCGCTCGAAGATGCGTTCCAGAAGCGCGCGCACCCCTTCCTTGTGATGCTCGTCCGAAGTTCGGATGAACTGATCGTACGAAACCGAGAGCGCGCTCCACAACGCCTGAAACGTCCCCGCCAGTTCGTCCACGAGTTGACGCGGAGGTATGCCGCGCTCCGCGGCCGACTGCGCCACTTTGTGCCCGTGCTCATCCATCCCGATGAGGAAGTGCACGTCTTTTCCGAGCGCGCGATGATAACGCGCGATGGCATCAGCGCCAATTTTTTCGAACGCGTGCCCTATATGTGGAGCACCGTTGGAGTAGTCGATTGCTGTTGTGATGTAAAAACGGGACAAGGTCATCACTGATTGGAGTTCGGTGCACCGCCTGGAGAGTTGCCGTCGGCGCCTCCTCCCCCGTCGCCACCGCCACCGCCTCCCTCACCATCCCTTCGGCGCTTCTTGCCGCGCCGTCCTCCTCGTCGACCACGCCGTCTTCTGGGGCGTTCGGTTGACTCGCTAACGGATGTCTCTGCGCCAACCTGCGCATCGGACCCGGACAAATCCGGGTCGAACTCCGCCACCAGTTCGACCCTCTCATCCTCGTCGGCGAGTTCGTCCTCTTCCGTGACACTCCCAAGCGCTAGAGGAAGAACACGACCACTGAGCCGCCGCCAGTCATCGGCCGCGACATCTGCGCGATCGCCTAGCGCCACCTCTGCTGCATCCTCTGCTTCGGTGTCGTCCTCGTCAACCGTTGAATCGGTTGTCGCCACGGTGGCGACTCCGCCGGACTGTTGCGCCAGTTCCATCTCGGCGCGGAGATCCAGCAATGCCACCACGCGCATCTCGCCCTCGGCATTTTTCAGCGATACCCGATCGCGGAAGATGTCGTTGTAAATGATTTTCTCCTCACCGCGCGCCGCAACGATCACCTTTCCTTCCTTGGGAAATCGCTTCCTGCTCTGGGCGTAGAATTCGTGCTCGTAGCGCAAACAGCACATGAGCCTTCCGCACGCCCCCGAGATCTGCGAGGGATTGAGCGAAAGTTTTTGATCCTTTGCTACTCCAAGGTTCACAGGCCTGAGTTCAGGGAGCCACGATGCCGAGCAGTATTGGCGGCCGCAGCGACCCACGCCATCCAGTCGTTTCGCCTCATCGCGCACTCCGATCTGCTTCAGTTCGATGCGCGCGCGGAATGTCGAGGCCAGATCGCGTACGAGTTTTCTGAAGTCGACACGTTTTTCCGCGGTAAAATAGAATGTGAGCTTGCGTCCATCCCACTGCCATTCGGCATCGGAGAGCTTCATCGCAAGGTTATGCGTCTTCACATGTTCCATTGCACGGCGTCGCGCTTCTTCGTCCTGCACGCGGAGTTCTTTTTCGCGGCGAACATCATCGGGGGTTGCGGTGCGCAGTGCGCGCCGCGCCGGCATTTCGCTCCCCAGTCCGTGGGAGCACTTCTCGCAGCGCAACTTTGCCGCATCGCCCGTGGAGTGAACGCGCCCAAGGTCCTCCCCCCGGTCCGCGTCGACGATGACAGCGGCTCTGAGCGCGGGGGGCTGGGGCAATTCCCAAAGGAAGAATTCTTTCCGGTTGCCCTTGAAGGCAACTTCGATCAACAACGACAAATCAGTGCTCCGGGTGGTCTGCATCCATCAAGACAAGCTACTCAGAGAACTGGCCCATGCCGAGGTACTTCTCGCGCCGCTTGCGGACCAGCTTATCCGGCTTGAATCCCCGCAGCTCTTCCAGGTTCCGGACCAGCGCCTCCTGCAGGAATTTCGCGGCCGCTTCGTGATCGGCGTGAGCGCCACCCGGTGGCTCCGGTACGATCTCTTCGATCACACGCAGCTCGAACAAATCGTGCGCGGTTATCCTGAGTGCTGTTGCGGCTCGTTCCTTCATCGCGGGGCTCTTGCCGTCCTTCCACAGGATTGCGGCGCATCCCTCAACTGTGATCACCGAATAGATGGAATTCGCCAGCATCAATACCCTGTCCGCGACGCCGAGTGCCAGTGCTCCACCTGACCCGCCCTCGCCGATAACTGTAGCGATTATCGGCACCTCGATCCTGCTCATCTCGAACAGATTGCGCGCGATGGCCTCCGACTGCCCGCGTTCCTCGGCGCCGAGCCCCGCCCACGCGCCGGGAGTATCTATGAATGTGATGATCGGTACGTGGAATTTCTCCGCCAGCTTCATCAGTCTTAGCGCCTTGCGATAGCCTTCGGGATGCGGCATTCCAAAGTTGCGCCGCAGGTTCTCCTTGGTGTCGCGACCGCGTTGATGCCCGATCACCATCACCGTCTCGCCGTCGAGACGAGCCCAACCTCCTACAATCGCGGCGTCCTCGCGAAATAACCTGTCACCGTGCAGCTCGATGAAATCGGTGAACGCGATCCGCAGATAATCACCGGTGAACGGCCGCTTGCTGTTGCGCGCCACCTGCACCATTTGGAGTGGAGTGAGATTCGCATATATCTGGGCTCTCAACTCGCGCAGTCTCTTTTCGAGCGGCGCTACCGTTTCATCAACGTCCTGCTTCCGTTCCGCCGCCATCTTGCGCAACTCTTCGATCTGCCGTTCCAACTCGGCGATCGGTTTCTCGAAGTCCATCCCGGCGGCGGTGGCCATCTCAGTTCGCGCTCCCACTGCCACTGTTGCCGCTGCTGCCAGCGCCACGACGCACCAGACGCACCTGTTCGTCGCCGAGCAAGGCACGCAGCTTGGCAAGAGCAGCGGATGTTGCCGCCAGTTTCAGAGTGCGCGAACGAAGCCTGGCATCGGCACCATTGCCATCGCTCCAACGAAGTTCGATTGGCGTTGAGCCGTGATGTGCTTCTGCGACGGTTTTCACATCGTGAAGCACGCTCGCAGGTAATCGCGCGCCGCGGCGCAGTTCAATTGAAACGGCAATTGAACCGCTGGCTCGCAATTCCTCGAAGCGAGTTACGCTCTCGAGGCTCAGGGATGCGTTCTCAGCATCCTGGTCACGTCGTGAATAGCGACCCTTTATCAGCAGGGGCACATCCTGTTTGATGCGTTCGGCGAGCAGCGCCCATGTTTCAGGAAACACCAGTATCTCAGCTGAACCGGAGAAATCTTCCACGGTCAGCCTCGCGTATTCCGAACCGGAGCGGCGACTTATCTGTCGCTTGATTGCCGTGACAACAACGCCAAGTGACATCGGCTGGTCGTGCCACTTGCCCAATTGCGCGACGGTATGGGTAGCGTGGATTTCGCAATCCATGCGGTATGGTTCGAGCGGGTGGCCCGAGATGTAGAAGCCCAGTATTTCTTTTTCCTTCGAAAGCCGTTCGGCTTCGGTGTGCGGCGCGATGTTCGGGAGAGTGCGGGCGACCGACGAATTCTCCGAATCGGCGGAATCGAGCGCTCCACCGAAGAGGAATCCCTGCCCGGTTTGCGCCTCCTCCTGCTTGAGCGTTGCCTCGCGCATGGCAACGTCCAGGGCTTCGAGAAGCTGGGCGCGATGACCCTCGAGGCTGTCGAGAGCTCCAGAGCCGATTAGCGCTTCGAATACACGCCTGTTGCACATACGCAGGTCCACACGTTCGCACATATCAAAGAGCGTCTGGAATGGAGCTTTCTCCCTGGCGTTGATGATGGAGTCGATAGCGGTTCTTCCGACGTTGCGGATTGCGCCCAGTCCGAAGCGCAGGCTGCGTTCGCCCACGACTGTGAATTTGTACCCCGATTCGTTCACGTCAGGACGCAGCACCTCGAGACCGATTTCACGCGCCTCATTGATGTACTTCACAACTGAGTCGGTATTGCCAATCTGCGAGGAGAGAAGCGACGCCATGAACTCGGCTGCGTAATGACGCTTGAGCCATGCGGTGTGGAAGGACAGAATCGAATAGGCAACGGAGTGCGACTTGTTGAATCCGTAGCGGCCGAATGTCTCGATCTGCCGCGCGATTTCTTCGATCACATCGCGTTCGTGTCCGCGCCCGATTGCTTTCTCGACGAACTTGCCCAGCTCACCGCGAATAAGCTCCGCATCTTTCTTTCCCACTGCCTTGCGCAGCACGTCTGCTTCGGAAAGTGAGATGCCGGCGAGCACCTGCGCGATTCTCATCACCTGTTCCTGATAAGTGATGACACCGTACGTAGGTTCGAGTATTTCCTTCAGCTCGGGGAGGATGTAGGAAACAGGTTCATCGCCGCGCTTGCGCTGACAATAGACGCGGTGCATCCCGGCATCGAGCGGGCCTGGGCGCATGAGCGCGTTTGATGCAACGAGATCGTCGAATCTGTCGGCGCGCATGCTGCGCAACATGTCGGTCGCCAGCGGCGATTCAAATTGGAAGACGCCGGCGGTGCGTCCGGCACGCAACATCCGATACGTCTCAGGATCTTCGAGCGGGAGCGTCGCCAGATCGGGCGCGGTTCCGTGACGCGCCTTGATATTTACCAGCGCGTCGTGAATAACGGTCAGGGTGGTTAGGCCGAGGAAATCCATCTTGAGCAGGCCGGCTTTGTCGAGCGCATTCATGTCGTACTGCGAGACCACGACATATTCGCCATCAGCGCCGCCGGAGCCTTTCGCATTCTGCGTGCAGACGGGAACGTATTCGTCCACCGGGCCCGGTGCTATTACCACGCCTGCGGCGTGAACGCCCGCATGTCTCGCCAGCCCTTCGAGCGCGATTGCATAGTCGAGTAGTTGCCGGTAGCGGGCTTCATTCTCGTAAAGCTGCTCCACCTCCGGAACTTTCTCGATTGCCTCCTTCACCGTGAGCGAATAGTTGGGCAAGTTGGGAATCAACTTGGCCAGCTGATCGGTTTCCGCCGGAGTGAAGCCGAGCGTGCGACCTACATCCTTGATGACCGCGCGCGACTTGAGTGTGCCGAAAGTGATGATTTGCGCGACTGATTCGCGTCCGTACTTCTGGCGTACATACTCGATCACTTCACCGCGGCGCTCGAAGCAGAAATCGATATCGATATCGGGCATCGATATGCGCTCCGGATTCAGAAAGCGCTCAAAGAGAAGGTCGAATGTCAGCGGATCGACGTCGGTGATTCTCAGCGAGTAGGCAACCAGAGATCCTGCCGCGGAACCTCGTCCCGGTCCCACAGGAATTCCCATTTCGCGCGCTGCACGGATGAAATCGTGCACTATGAGGAAATATCCCGCGTACCCTGTCTTGGTAATCACGCCCAGTTCGTAGTCGAGCCTCTCCCGCACGTTGGCGGGAATGGGGTCGCCATACCTATCCTTCGCACCGCGCTCTGCAAGATCGACCAGAAGTTCGTTCTCGGTTCTTACACCCTTGGGAAGTGGGAATGAGGGGAGCTTGTATCCCTTGTTGAACGTGACGTCCACTTCATCAGCGATCTTGAGAGTGTTCTCGAGAACGTCGGGGCGGGAAGGGAAGCGGTCCCGCATCTCGTTTGCGTTCTTGAAGAACAGGCCCCGGTCATAGCGCATCCGGTTGGCATCGCTTCTGTCCTTGCCAAGTCCGATGCAAAGAAGGACGTCGTGCGCGTCGTGATCCTCTGCGCGGAGGAAGTGAGCATCATTGGTTGCAACGACCGGCAGCGATAGTTCCTTTGCGAGGGCGAAAATGCGCTCGTTGAGCAGCTGCTGATTGGGCGCTTCGTGCGCCTGAACCTCGAGGTAGTAGCGATCGGGGAACACGTCGGCGTACCATTGAGCCACAGCTTTTGCGCCGTCGAAGTCGCTATTGAGAAGGTGAACCGCCACTTCGCCGGCCATGCATGCCGACGATACGATGATCCCTTCGCCGTATTTGGCGAGCAGTTCACGGTCCACACGTGGGCGAGTATAGAATCCTTCGGTAAATCCGAGTGAAGAGAGCTTGATCAGGTTCTTGTAGCCGACGTTGTCTCGAGCGAGCAGCACGAGGTGATAGTATGGCTTGCCGCCACTGAGCGACCTGCTTTTTATTCGCCGGTCGCCGGGGGCGACGTAGGCTTCCATTCCAATGATTGGCTTGATGCCGGCAGCCTTGGCTTTCTCCTGAAACTCCCACGCGGCGTGCAGAACGCCATGGTCGGTGACGGCGAGCGCGGGCTGCTCGAATTCGCGAGCGCGCGCGACCAGGTCGTCGATGCGATTGGCTCCATCGAGGAGCGAGTACTCTGTATGGCAGTGCAGGTGTACGAACGACATGGATTCGGTAACATACGCTGATAGGTGGATGCGCAATAGGCTTGCGTCCGCTTCGCAGATGTAAGCACATATTTGGTAAGCGTTTACATAGGGTAAGCGCGCTTCCTCGCAGCGCAGTTCCCCGCAGCGCAGCTCCGCTGCAGCGCTTCACCTCGCAGCGCGCCTTCTCGCAGCGCTTTTTCCCGAAGCGCTTTACCTTGAAGCGCTGTGCCGCAACATCATGATTGTTCAGACACCGCGAATGAGGGAATCGACTCGCTGAAGGTTCGATGGAAGGTTGTGAAACTATTGTTGATCTGGATTCCACTGACGGCGTTGGTGGCGCTCGTTGTTTTCGCGCTTACTCCGCTGGGCAGGTATTTGGTGCGGGCTGGGATTGCTGAGGCTCAGATACTCCTGGCTCGGCGGCCTATTGAGGAAGCGGTGGCGGATTCTGCTACGACTGCTGTGACGCGGCGGAAGTTGCAACTGGTGTTGGAGGCGAGGCGTTTTGCTCAGGAGGAACTGGGTTTGGCTGCGGGGAAGAGCTTCACCCAATTCACACAACTCGATCGCGATACACTCGTTCTGGTTTTGTCTGCTGCTCCAAAGGATCAACTGGCGCAATACACCTGGTGGTTCCCTGTTGTTGGGCGGCTACCATATAAAGGGTATTTCGACTATGCCAAGGCGCAGCAGGAGGCGCAGCGGATGGCGAGCGCGGGCTATGACGTTAATCTGCGTCCCGCCGCGGCGTTCAGTACTCTGGGCTGGTTCAACGACCCGGTACTGTCTACCACGCTCGCAGCCGACTCGGTCGATTTGATCGACACCGTAATCCACGAACTCACGCACAACACTTTTTTCGCCAGGGGCCAGGGCGTCTTCAACGAGTCCTTCGCCAATTTTGTGGGGGCGCGCGGTTCAGCCTTTTTCTTTCGGAGCCGTGGCGACACGATCTCTGCAAGAGAAGCGGATGAGCGCTGGTACGATCAGCAGGTGCTGGGGAAGTACTGGGAGAAGTTGTTTCGCGAACTCGACTCCACCTTCAAGGCGCATCCGGATGACAAGGTGGAGCGGCTGCGCTTGCGCGATTCGGTGTATGCGGCGGCGCGCAAGGTGATGGTCGACAGTCTGTCGAAAGAGTTGCGAGGTGTGTCGATTCAGTATCTGGAGAGGGTACGACTGGACAACGCGGCGCTACTCGGGAGACGCGTGTACGCGACCGACCTGCCGGTATTTGATGCGGTGCTGCAATTGGAACTGGGAGACCTGAGCCGCGCGATTTCGCGCGTGATCGCAATTGCGAAAGAGAATCCCGCGCGACCTGCCGCAGCGCTGGCAGACTGGGTGCGCTCCCGCCCGCCAATTACCAAGGTTGCATTGAATCGGTAGTCGTCATTCCCGCCCCGGCTTTCGCCGCGGCAGGCTCCGCGGGAACCCAGTGTCGTTTTCTTAACATGGACCGTTGTCATTGCCGCGAAAGCGGCAACCCATTTTGGCAGGAACATGGGTTGCCGCTTTCGCGGCAATGACAGAGTTACTCGCCAAGCACGTCGCGAAAGATTTGTCGCACATCGAACTTTAGTGGCTGCGATGCGCACCCCGGATGTCACTCGATTGCACTATCGCTGACGACATCGACAACACCTGGCCGAACCATGAGGAAAGTTTCATGCACCACTGACGGAGCAGGTGTCACGAAAAGCTCGCCTCGCACCACCTCGTACTTGTTGCCGTCGTCAGGTAGGCGCTCCAAATCCTCGACAGTCCACCCGGCCGTTTTGTGAGCCATGCGTATGAAGGGTTCTATGGTGAGCGTTTCTCTTTTTTCTTCAGGTCGTTGATGTAAGCCTTGGTCCACACGACGATCAGTCCGCAGCGGTTTCGTCGCGACACTGCGGCCTGGCCCGCGCCGAGCCATCCGCCAATGCTGATCGGCGGTAGTTGGAGATGGCCGAATACTTCTATTCCGTATGTTTCGTCGGCCAGTATGCCCAGGAGTCTCCAGTCGGGCGCTTCGAATCCGTCTATCCAAAGCTCGGGCGGGCAGATTTGAAACCTTCCCGTCGCGGAAATCCCGTTAATCATCTGGAGCCCGCTCGTTAGTCCCAGTCCGCCATAAAGCTGGAGCGTTTCATCAAGCGGATGTTTCGTGAACACCGCGAGATCCAGAGTATCGAGGAAATGGCCGTTTCCCTTGCTGCGCCGCAATTCAAATCCGAGATCTGACAGCAACTCATTTCCGTTGAGACGGCGTCTGTCGGTAACAACAACGGTGCCGAGACGCTGAAGGACGGCGCTCATTGCGAGATTCATTGTTACAGCCTCGCCACCCTGGAACGACACGGTGACACTCTTCAGCGGTGCGTAGCCGATTCGAGCTACGCGCAGCGAATATTTTCCCGGGGCGGGTGCGTGCAGAACAAAACGTCCGGCGCTGTCACTCCGCACCGCGGCTCGGCCCATATCTACTCCCTTGCTGTCCAGCAGGGTAAGCATGGCGCTTTCGAGGGGCCGTTTGGTGGAGTCATCCAACACTACACCACGAAAGGTCTGTGCACCTGCCGTGCTGGAAATGGCGAGCGTGCACAGCAGCGCTGTGCTTTGGAGGTGCAGCCGCAAAGCGCATCTCGTAGCGATGGTAAGGCTCATAGTTACACCGACTCGCGGAATACTTTGGCGAAGTACGCCGGCACATCGAGCACGAAAGTCGTCGCTGCGTCGGCCGGATGCCACTCGAGTCTATCGCGGAGAATTAACGCCTCTGCGAAGTCTGGCTGCCACAACTCAATATGTCGGAGATTGGTGTCCACGATCCAGTATTCTGGTGTGGTACGCTGGTAGAGCTGTCGCTTACGTCCACGATCGCCCCGAGCGCTTCCCGGTGAAATCACTTCAACCGCAAGGAGCAGCGCACGAGCAGTCCGCGCCTTAAGCAAGCGTGTCGATTCTGCCGTGGGAACCACAAAGACGTCAGGGCCCACTGTGACGCCTGGCTCGGGCTCGACATCAGACGGCGACAGAAGCGCCTCAGCCACTGGCTCGCGTCGCAAGTAGTCCACGAGCAACCAATAGAGCTCCCCAACAGCACGCTGGTGCACGAAAGTCGGGGAGGGCGTCACGAACAACTCGCCGTCCACCAGCTCGTAGCGAGGTGTCGACAGCGGGTTCTGCTCAATGAGTTCGAGCACTTCCTCGCGCGTCCAACGGCGTTCGGCAGCTGGCATACCCATAGTTTGCTCGGCTCAGCAGGAGAATAGCAAGTATCCACGGGCCATGATAAATGATGTGCCCGCCAGATGCGTCATCATATTCCCGCGCGTCACATCATTCCATTGCATGAGGTTGACTGACGACCGCGCAAGTCGCCTCCCTGCAGCGCTTTATTGCAACTTTCAGAGCCGCGGTGACGTCTAAGGATTACTGCCTTCCATTTACTGCAACCGTCTCAAGGATCAAGATGCGTAGATCATCCATGCTGTTCGTGGTCGCACTCCCGCTCGCCATGCTGATGCTGACTCAGCAGACGCCACCGCGCATTCGCGGGACAATTGATCTCACGATCGGCGGTGCCGACAACGCCGCAAAGGAATACACGTTCGGAAGCGTCAGCGGCCTCACACTCGGCGCTGACGGTCGCATTTTCGTCGCTGACGGTCAGGACAACCAGATCCGCGTGTATGGCGCCGACGGTAAGTACCAGTTCTCCATCGGAAACAAAGGCGCGGGACCGGGAGAGTTCAGTGGACTCGCTGCAATCGCATTCGGCCCCGATGGAATGCTGTGGGCACGCGACGAAGGCAACAGCCGCTTTGAAGCGTTCAGCGTGGGAGCTACAAGCGCGACGTACAAGACACTGGTTCGAATTCCGCAGTCCGCAATCGGCACGCATCAACCCATCACATTCGATGCGAAAGGAAATCTTGTCGACCGCAAACGGACCAATAGTGCGAAGGGTCAGGTAGATGTCATTTACACTCTCAATCTTCAGGGCAATGTTGTAACTACTGACACTATCCCATCCACCCCCGTGGACAGTCTGGGCATGCGCACTGTTACCATGAAGATCGACTCAGCCACGACTGCGATGCGCTATTTCTATCAGCCATATGGCGCAACGTCCGTCGTGGCATTTGGTCCGCGAGGCGAATGGGCCAAGGGCATCACGTCGCGCTACGCAATCACCTGGCATACGGCCGCAGCGCCGAACACTCGCGTGCTGCAGCGTTCCATCGAAGGCCCCGCGCTCACCGCTGACGAGAAAAGCAAGGCGCAAACGACACTTGAACAGACCGCGAGGTCAATGAAGCTGTTGGATGCGGATGTTCCATTCCGTGTTCCAGCAAGAAAGCCAATCTTCTCCGCAATTCAGTTCTCATTGGACGGTGACCTGTGGGTGCAGCGACATGTCGCGCAGGGCCAGCCGCGCGAGGCGGACATCTATGACAGGGCCGGCAAGTTCGTCGCGATTGCTGAGTGGCCCGCAGACTTGAACTTATTGGTTTATTCCTCCGCGATTCTGGGGCGAACTGGTCTTGCGGTCGCGAGGGATTCACTGGACACCGAGCGCGTGGTGCGCGTGCGTTTTCGGTAACTATGAGCTAGGCGACAACCGGCGATAAGCCCTCGGCTTCCGCCGCCTGCACGAGGTGGTGGTCGGCCGCGACGAACATTTCAAGTGACTCACCCAGCCCCTGCTGCAGAACCAGAGCGGCAGCCAACTGGATGGCGTCGCCGGCGCGCAGCTGATGTCGGAGCAATAGACCGCGTGCTGTCGCCGCGACATCTGGCGTCAGCTCAACGGTGTACCACGCCTCGATGTCGGCGACGAATGCCTTCGCCGCGCGATCGCGTTGAGCGACGGAGATCGCGTGTTCGCGAGCCAGCCTGGCAAATGCAGAAACAACCTCCACCTCGGATAGCCGGCTCACCGCCACCGTGCCGCTGAGCAGCGCACGCACGCGCGTGGTTCCTCGTTCGCGAACGTAGCGCTTCACAAGGGCACTGGCGTCAAAGTACCGCATCAACCACGATCGCGTCTGTCGCTCGTAACGGCGGATGCCGCCGATGCTCCTCGCGCACGGACCGCCGTGAATCGTGCTGGCGAACGCTGCGTGGGCAAACTCACCAGTCCCTTTGCCACCAGCTTTTCGAGCGCGATGTTGCGCGGCTGGCCGTCGCTCCCAATTGGGCGCAGCTCAGCAACCGGCTCGTCGCGATCAGTAACGATAATGGTTTCGCCCGTCCGCACCCGATTGAGATAGGTGCCGAGCCTGGTCTTGAGTTCGCGGGATCCGACTACTCTCTTTGCCATGTGGTCATTGTAACCACATGTGCCGCTGGACGCAAGCTGCGCTGCATGTGGTTCTGCCCCCAGGGCAGACCTTCGCCCGTCCGGGGATTCGCTGGACAATGAGCGTGTCGTGCGCGTACGTTCTCGATAGGCATGAACACACCGAACTTGCTCGTCACCGCACTCATCGTTGCGGGAATTCCGCTATGGTTCCTGCGAACGCCACCTGGTCACGTGGTGGTTCTGCCGAGTGCGCTCCAGAATCCGGTATGCAGTCCTGATGCGACGCGGCGCGATTTTGTTGAGCGCGACAGCGCCGGCGCCAGAATCGTCGAGAGTGCGGCTGTGCTATCGGCTCCGCAAATATCCTTCCGCGTCGCGCAGCAGCCGTCGGTCACGATTGGGGGACCGAACAACTACAGGAATTTCTTCTCCAAGGTCGGCCCCGCTACTCGTCTCTCAGATGGGAACATTGTAGTCGCGGATCTCGCGGAACTGAGCCTCGTGGTTTTCAATGCGAGGTCCGAGACCGTGCGTCAGATTGGGCGCAAGGGACAGGGACCCGGAGAATTCGAAAGAATATCGTCGCTCATTCGTTTGCCCGGCGACACGCTCATCGTCGCCGACAGTCCGGGCAGACGCCTCACCTATTTCAGGCCGAACGGAACTTTGATTCGCGTTGTTGATCTGGCCAACATTTCTCTCCCGCGCGCGATGAACCCTCGGTCCACGCCGTCTCGATCAGTCACGCTCGCACAAATTGCGGTCGTTGCGAGGTTTGGTGACGGATCATTCCTGCTGACTACAACGAGGCCAACTGAATGGGAAGCGCTTCCACCGCCGCCCAATGTGAGGCAGACCTCGGTGTATCTGCATCACCTCGATCCGCGCACTCAACGCACTGACACCGTGGGCAAGTACACCACCCAACCTTGGTTTGCGCTTTATCCCCACGGCGCGCCAATCGGCGACCATGCCGTGGTCGAGCTGCGCTTCGCAGCAACTGGCAGCATCGCCGCGATACCGGAAGGCTTTTACGAAACGTCCGGTGATCGATACGAAATACGGAAGCGCGATACGCAGGGGCGACTTGCGGCGACAGTCAGGTGGTGCAGACCTCCGGTGCCGCTAACTCCTGCCGAAATCAATCGTTGGCGCGCGGCACAGAATCCGCGAGCCAGCGAAGTCTACAAGCGCATGTTCGCCGAGGCAGCTGACAGAGTACAGTATCCGAGAACGAAGCCGGCTTTCACGCAGCTACTTGTGGACAGCGAGCAGCGCATTTGGGCAAGGGAATTCGGTCTCGAGATGGATGAACCGATCTACCATGTATTTGACCGTAATGGCCGCTATCTCAGCAACGTTCGCATGCCGCGCGATGTGGAGATAATGGAAATCGGCCGCGACTACGTCCTTGCGCATGACATCAATGAGGATGACATCGACCGGATACTCGTGTACCCGTTGCAGCAGCTGCCGCGTTAAGCACCACGGCTGATCATTGTCTTCAAAGCGCAGGTCTGCAACTTCTGAGCACTGAACACTGATCACGCAAAACTGATGGCATCCGTCCTGGGATCCCGGTCGGATGCCATCAGTTTGAAGTGAACTGTGTTCGGTGGTCAGAAGTTGCAGACCTGCGTTGGGCGAGACTGCTCTTAGTCGAGCTTCGGGCGATTCTTTATCGCGGAGTGTATGATCTTGAGCACGCGATCGCGCTCCTCGCCCACTAGCGGAAGTCGCGGCGGTCGTGTCAGCTCGGTGCCGTAGCCGCATTCCTGACTCACCAGTTTCATGAACTGCACCAGCTTGGGGTGATCGTCGAGGTGCAGCAGAGGCATGTACCAGCGATAAATCGCGCGCGCCTCTTCCCATTGTCCGTTCACCGCCAAATCCCACATGCGCATCGTTTCTTTCGGGAAGCCGGCAACCAATCCAAAAACAGTTGCGACGGCGCCGAGCATCACGCTTTCGAGGACAATGGGATCGAGACCGGCGAAGAGGACGAAGCGGTCGCCGTGCAGGTTCACCAGGTCGGTGATGCGGCGCGGATCGCCTGACGCTTCCTTGATCGCAACAATATTGTTGATATCCCGAAGCTCGAGGAACAACTCCGGAGTGAGATCAACTCCGTAGCCCTTGGGATTGTTATAGCAGAGGATGGGGAGCGGTGTTGCCTTTGCTACAGCGCGGAAGTGCGCGACTGCTTCGCGTCCATCAGCTTTGTATACCATGGCTGGGAGAAGCATCACACCATCGGCGCCGATGTCCGCGGCATCCGCAGCGTATTTGCACGCCGCAGCGGTTGTGAATTCCGAAATCCCAGTCAGAACGGGAATGCGACCGACCACCTTGTTGACCGTCGCGCTCAGCAGCTGGCGTTTTTCTTCGGCGCTCAAAGAGTTGTTCTCGCCGATGGTTCCCATCATCACCAGGCCGTGCACGCCCGCGTCCAGCATCTGACCCACGTGCTGCATGGTGGATTCAAAGTCGATGGAGAAGTCCTTATGCAACTGTGTCGGCAGCGCGGGGAATACACCGTGCCAGTCGTGAGCCTTGTCAACTTTTGTGGTCATTGGATTGAATTATGGTATGCAGATGTCCGTTCAAACGCGACGGGTAACGAGCAACGCCGCCGCAAGATCGCTTAACGCTGTGCCGACTGATTTGAAAAGGGTGATCTCATCGCTGCCGCCGCGCCCCTTCACCGCGCCGGAACACAACTCCGCCATCTCGCCAAGCACGTGCGCGTCGGTAATCCGCCCTTCCTCTATCGGGACCAGGATTTCCCCAGCCTCATTCATCACGTTGGCGCGACTGTCCACGTAAACGCGCGCCTTTACCACCAGATCGCTGTCGCACTCGCGATTCTTGCGTTCGTGGTTTCCAAAAAAATCCGTGTGTGTCCCGGGCCGCACCCATGCCCCAAGTATCAGCGGTTGCTTGGCCGCGGTCGCGCAGCTTATCACATCCGCTTGTCGTACCTCGGACTCCAGGTCGCCAGCCATCCGACAATTGAGATCGGGGCGTTTCGCTTTGATGGCTTCGACCGCTTTTTTGGCATTCACCGGGTTCCGACCCCAGATCGCGATGTCGCTGTACTTTCGCACAGCGGCATGAGCCTGCGTCATATAGGAAGAAAGATTCCCCGTCCCGCAGATAAGCAGCCGCTGTGCATCGCGGCGCGCGAGAAAGTCCGCTGCCAGTGCTGCTATCGCCGCCGTCCTCCAGTACGTGACGGTGGTGCCATCCACAAGCGCCATCGGCGCACCTGTCTCGCGGGAGAACAGCAGTATCTGCGAATGAAGGATCTGCCTGCCCTTGGGCGCATTGCTCGGCAAGTAAGTGAATGCCTTCACCCCGATGGCCTCGGTGCTCCACGCTGGAAGTACTGCGAACGCATCGTGGAAAGGATCGTTTTCGTTGAGCTGAAAGACGGTTCGCCGCGGCGTTCCAGCCGGCGAGCCAAAGGTCTCGCGTAGGGCGTTGACCAGGTCCGGAAAGTTCAGGACACGGTGGACGTCTGCGGCTTCAATGATCTTCATGGCGGACGAGCAATCGCTGGGCGAAAGGTTGGCAGGAAGTAAACTCGCTCGCCTTTCTTGACACAACCTCTACAATCGAGCAGATTCGCGACGGCGCTCCGGGCAGGAATTCCGGTACCACGCACCCGCGCTGCTATTTCGCAAGAGCATCGTACTTACTGCCTCGCATTCCGCCGGGGCGCACTCAAAAAACTGAGGGTACATATCGTGGCTGGCTCACTGTTTCGGACCAAGTCGATTGATCGCCTCATGTCAGATGGAGTTGAGAGCGGCGAGGCTGGTCTCAAGCGCACCCTCGGTCCCTGGGCGCTGGTAGCCCTCGGCATCGGTGCAATTATCGGCGCTGGTCTTTTCGTGCGAACGGCAGCTGCGATCGCAGATCGTGCTGGCCCATCAGTCGTGCTGGCGTTCCTGGTCGCAGGCGTTGGTTGCGCCTTCGCAGGACTCTGCTACGCTGAATTTGCCTCAATGATTCCGATTGCTGGTAGCGCGTACACCTACTCGTACGCTACCATGGGCGAACTTACAGCCTGGATCATCGGCTGGGATCTGGTTCTTGAATACGCCGTGGGCGCCGCGACTGTGGCTATTGCGTGGAGCGAGTATCTCAACAAGGCTCTTGAATACATTGGATTGAACGTTCCCTATCAATGGTGCCATTCGCCCTTCCAAACCTCGGCGGAGGGTGTGCAGGGAATAATGAACATACCGGCGGTGGTGATTCTCTTCCTCTTGTCGGCCTTGCTCGTACGAGGAACAAGGGAATCCGCATTCGTCAACAACCTGATCGTCATCGTCAAGGTGGCCATCGTCATTGCGGTGATCGCCATTGGGTGGGGCTATATCAATCCGGCGAACCATACTCCGTTCATTCCTGAGGCTACGACTTACACCGACGGACAGGGGATTACCCACAACTATGGCGGGATCATGGGAATCCTCGGTGCCGCCGGCGTGGTGTTCTTCGCCTTCATTGGGTTCGACGCGGTGTCTACCGCAGCACAGGAGGCCAAGAACCCGAAGCGCGATATGCCGATCGGAATTTTGGGTTCACTCGCAATTTGTACCGTGTTGTACGTGCTGTTCTCGTACGTGTTGAGCGGCGTGGCATCGGTCAATGACTTCAGGACGGTGGGCCGCGAAGCGTCAGTCGCCTTCGCAATCACGACGTATATGCCAGGCTACGAGTGGCTCTCCAGATTTGTCACGATTGCCATTCTTGCTGGGTTCTCGTCAGTGATTCTCGTGATGTTGCTGGGCCAGTCGCGCGTATTCTATTCGATGAGTCGCGATGGTCTGGTTCCCAAGGTGTTCTCGAAGGTTCATCCCAGGTTCCACACGCCGTACAAGTCCAACTGGTTGTTCTTTGTGTTCACCGCGGTGTTTGCGGCATTCATTCCGGGCGACGTAGTGGGCGAAATGACGAGCATCGGGACGCTCTTTGCGTTCTCGCTGGTATGCGCTGGCGTCTGGCTGATGCGCGTGAGGCGGCCGGACCTTGTTAGAGGCTTTACTGTCCCGGCTCTTCCGGTCGTGGCAACGCTCGGAATTTTGGTTTGCGGCGCGATGATTTATGGGCTGGGCTGGACAAACTGGATGCGACTGCTGGTATGGCTGATAGTCGGCTTGGTGATTTACTTCGGGTACAGCATCAGGCATAGCAAGCTTAATAACGCACCCTGATTTCACGCAGCAACTCGTTAGGTCCGTCATTCCCGCGAAGCTTGTCCCCGCGAAGGCGGGGAGCGGTAATCCACACCATTTCGTCATTCCCGCGAAGCGGGAATCCAGTGTCGTCCTCACTGGGTTCCCGCTTTCGCGGGAATGACACCATATGGGCCACAACAACGGTGCCCCGCGGTTGAAAAAAGCAGCCCTGCTGGCTCAATTTCTATCGCGCCGGACGCTCTACCCCCGCGCTTTCCACACACTTAGGAGATGTTAATGACCTTAATGGGATTTGACCCCATGTTTGCATTACTGCGCCTCGCAACTCCACTGCAGGCACAAGGCGAGGCGAGCCTGCAGCTTCCCGACCTCACTCTGGGCGGGACCTTTCTCGGTATGGGCGGCAGGACGCTGCTGCAAATCGGCTTGATCGTTTGCGTGCTTGGAGGCCTTTTCGGCCTCTTGATCTATAACAGGCTCAAAAACCTGCCCGTTCATAAATCGATGCTCGAGGTCTCGGAGCTCATTTACGAAACCTGCAAGACTTATTTGTGGACTCAGATGAAGTTCATTGTGATACTCGAACTGTTCATCGGCACGATCATCTTCTACTACTACTATCAGCTGCAGCAGATGGAACTGACGCGAGTGCTGATAATTCTCGCCTTCAGCCTCATTGGAATCGCAGGCAGTGTGGGAGTGGCCTGGTTCGGTATCCGGGTCAACACCTTCGCCAATTCACGCAGCGCGTTTGCAGCCCTGCGCGGCAAACCATACCCTACATATCAGATTCCGCTGAGCGCGGGCATGAGCATTGGCACGATGCTGATCAGCGTCGAGCTGTTCATCATGCTTTGCATTCTGCTATATGTCTCTGGCGAACTCGCAGGGGCATGCTTCATCGGTTTCGCTATCGGCGAATCGCTGGGCGCCTCGGCGCTGAGAATCGCGGGCGGAATCTTCACCAAGATCGCCGATATCGGCAGCGATCTGATGAAGATTGTGTTCAACATTAAAGAAGACGACGCACGCAATCCTGGTGTGATTGCAGACTGCACCGGCGACAACGCCGGCGATTCGGTCGGGCCGAGCGCGGACGGGTTTGAGACATACGGCGTGACGGGCGTGGCGCTGATCACCTTCATTCTACTGGCCGTGGCCAACGTCGAAGTGCAGGTGCAGCTGCTGGTCTGGTTGTTCGTGATGCGAATCATGATGGTGATCGTGAGCGTGGCCTCTTACACGATCAACGGGGCAATCGCGCATAGCCGCTTCAGCAACAAGGACAGGATGAATTTCGAGGCACCTCTTACGTCGCTCGTATGGCTGACGTCGGGTGTTTCAATCGTGGTGACCTACGTGATGTCGAGTTTGCTGATTCCAGACCTCGGTGATGGAACGCTCTGGTGGAAGCTGTCGACGATCATCAGCTGTGGAACAATTGCGGGTGCGATCATTCCCGAGCTGGTGAAGATCTTCACGTCGACGCACTCGACGCATGTGAAGGAAGTCCTCGCCTCGTCTAGAGAAGGTGGAGCGTCCCTCAACATCCTTTCGGGACTTACTGCCGGAAACTTCAGCGCGTACTGGATGGGAATCGCGATCGTGGCGCTTATGAGTGCCGCATTCCTGGTCAGCGGTCAGGGACTGAGCGACATCATGATTGCCGAAGCGGTGTTTGCCTTCGGTCTCGTGGCCTTCGGTTTCCTTGGCATGGGTCCTGTAACGATCGCTGTTGACTCGTACGGTCCGGTAACCGACAACGCACAATCGGTGTTCGAGCTTTCGCTCATCGCCGAGACGCCGGGCGTGCCGGCGGAGATCAAGGCGCAGCACGGCTTCGATCCCGATTTCGCAACGGCGAAACACTTTCTCGAAGAGAACGACGGCGCCGGAAATACTTTCAAGGCAACAGCCAAGCCGGTGCTGATCGGAACAGCCGTTGTGGGAGCAACGACGATGATCTTCTCCATCATCGTGCTTCTTACTGACAAGTTGGAAAACCAGGCGGCCATGGCAAATCTCTCGATACTGAATCCGCCATTCCTGCTCGGCCTGATTACCGGCGGTGCGGTGATCTACTGGTTCACTGGCGCTTCCACACAGGCAGTGGTGGCCGGTGCGTACCGTGCGGTTGAGTTCATCAAAGCCAATATCGATCTCGACGGCGGTGCGAAAGCATCGACTGAAGACTCAAAACGCGTCGTTGAGATCTGTACCAAATACGCGCAGAACGGAATGTTCAACATCTTCCTGGTTGTTTTCTGTTCCACGCTGGCGTTCGCGTTGCTGGATCCCTTCTTCTTTATCGGATATCTGATTTCAATCGCGATATTCGGATTGTATCAGGCGATTTTCATGGCCAATGCCGGAGGCGCCTGGGACAATGCCAAGAAGCTTGTCGAGGTGGATCTAAAGGAGAAGGGAACACCGCTGCACGCAGCGACGGTGGTGGGAGATACGGTCGGTGATCCATTCAAGGATACGAGTTCGGTTTCGCTGAACCCGATCATCAAGTTCACGACGTTGTTCGGATTGCTTGCCGTCGAACTGGCGCTCAAACTCGAACATTCGACAGCGCTCTATCTCTCGGCGTTCTTCTTCATCGTCTCGATGTACTTCGTCTGGCGGTCGTTCTACAAGATGAGGATTACGAATCGGTAGACCTCGTCATTCCCGCGAATGCAGGGTCGGGGACAGGTCTTCTTTTTTACCACAGAGGTCACAGAGGTCACAGAGGTCACAGAGTACACTCTCTGTGACCTCTGTGACCTCTGTGGTAAAAAAGGAAAACCTATACCGGACCTGTCCCACCCGACTATATCACGGTTCCCTTCCACCTCGACACCCACTGCGTCGGGTGAAAAGGCGGAATCGCCAGCGGAGCCACCAGAGGCTGT
The DNA here is from genome assembly GCA_964556695.1 of uncultured Gemmatimonadales bacterium. Taxonomy (GTDB): domain Bacteria; phylum Gemmatimonadota; class Gemmatimonadetes; order Gemmatimonadales; family Gemmatimonadaceae; genus CAZKXZ01. The sequence continues at coordinate 5,811 of CAZKXZ010000040.1, read as the reverse complement.
CCGTCGCACCAAAAACTCCTGAATGGCAAAGTCTCGCCCGTGCGGTAGTAGTGCCTGAGATACGCGTAGTCGCACGTAGCGTAATCCGAGATCCACTGGTCCAGATCATGTACTCCGGCTTCGTGAAAAAGCTGGAGGCCGTATGCACATGCGTCGCGCTCATAGGTGTCTATCTCGGCCAACTCTGCAGCCGATACTTGTCCAGGAACTACGTTGCCGATTTCGCGCGAGCGCTCGTTGATATTCCACTGTACCGTGTGGCCAAAGAGGTGTACGAGGATGAACACGGCCTCTTCGATTCCCTGCTCGTGGTCGACCTGGATGGTGGCGCCATCGAGGTCTCCTGTGAAAGGATTGGTCACGTCCGTGATGTGAACGGGAATGCCGTATCGTAGTTCGATAAGCGGCTCGACGGTATTGAATACTTCGTGGAATCGGTCGTCCGTGGGTTTCATGTCGCGCCAGAGAGATCGGTAGGGATTTGATCGATAGAAACTTGAGTCGATCCGGTCAGATTGCAATCTGTCAGCGGCTCTTGCTGAGCCGCGTGCGTGCGAGGAGCGCTTCCAACTCCGGCAGCTGTTCCAGGTCCTTCGGTCGTCGCACCGTGCGCTTTGCCTGAACGAGGGACGGAAGTGCCAGCGCGCGAAATCGAACACCCGGCGTCTCGACTTCGACTGAGTTAGCGAGTACTGCAGCGAACTCCCCGACTCCCGCAACGCAATCCATCACGTCGAGCGGCCCGACGTCCGTCGTGAGAGTCATGATCGGAGTGATGCGAAACGCTTTTGCATCCATGATGAAGGGAAGTCCGGGCTCGACGCCTCGCAGGTACGCATGCCATGTCACAAGCACAGCTGCGAGCTTCTCCGTGTTCTCGGGTGCCGGATCATAACAGATGTCGAGATCGAACGTCGCGCGGGTCGAACCGTGGATGCCTGCTGCAACGCCCCCCACTACAACGAAACGCACACCGGCTGCCGCAAGCGCCGTAATAACGTCGGTGAAGATCATGGATGTGTCAGGCGCCAACCACGCGCGCGGTGCGGAAGAACTCCGACATCTGATCCATTCGCCGCAGGCGTTCAGCCGGCGTGAGTTTCAGGCTCTCGTCGAAAAGTGTGACATCCACTCCGTGTTGGCGTGCCGCGACCATGGGATTGCGCGGGCGCAGGCGGCGTCGCCCCCGCGTTTGCTCCGCGTACGACGTGCGTGCGAGCGAGAGCCGCACGGCAAAAGCCGCAAGGTATCTCTCGAGATCGATCACGACTCGAACCGAACCATCGGCATTGCCGTGTATCCACTCTCGATCATGGGGCCACGCGGCAAGCGCAGTGCGCGCGATCGGGTAGGAATTCACGAGGGGCATCCCGCTCGCATCAGAGAGGGCGCGGGCCAGTCCCAGCCGCCTGGCACCTTCGTCCGTGTACGGCCCACGGAGGCGCAGGACCGCGCGCGCATTCTGCACCCAGCGAGGCGCCGCACCAACCGCAGTCGCGAACTGGCCGAGAGTCATAGCTATAATATATTATAGTAATATATAAATAGCAACGGGACTCTGAACGTTCAAATGTTACGGTCCGTTAACGCGGCGCAGTCAGGCCCAGATGTTTCCTGATGAATCCCAGAATCATCGCGACGTCTTTTTCCGGGTCCTTGCCCGCAGTCGGCGAGATGTAGCGCAGCACCTCCACTCCGGCATCATCCATCGCATCCGCGAGCAATACTCCCTGCTGCCATGAATGCGGATCGTTGATCATCGCGGGAATCGCCGGATGATTCCTGTCAGTGATTTCCGGACCTTGATGCACAATGATTCCAGGAGGGTCGTCTGCGGTCACGAGGAAAAGTGGCGACGCTGCCCGCAGCCGCGCTCTCGCCCTCACCTCGTATACATAGTCTGTCGCCGAACAGCCGCACGCGGCGGTGAATGCGTTGGCGAAGTCTTCGCCGCGCAGAGGCAGTGTAGCCATCACAACCGGATTGGGACGAGTAAGGTCCATCGGCCCCCAGAGATCGACAAACGCGCTGAGTCGCGAAGATTGTCTTGCCACCGGATCGGGACTGTTGCCGTTGGCAAGATCATCGTGCAGTGCAACCCACGCAGCGAGGTGCGCGCCGGCCGATCCACCGATGGCGACTATGCGGCGCGGATCGATATTCCATTCCTTCGCCTTCGTTCGGATGAACTGCACAGCGCGCGCCGCATCGTCGGTCATTGCCGGCATACTATAGGCAGGCGTCATGCGGTATTCGACGGAAATGATGGATATACCGGCGTCTATTGCCTTGCTTATCAAATCTCCGGTGTAAGCATTGAACTCGCTCTTGGCGCCGCGCCGCCATCCGCCACCGTGAAACTCCACCATTACCGGTGCTGGGGCTGCCGATTTCACCAGATACGCATCCATCCGTTGCGCTGCGCGGTCATCGTTGCCGTACACGACGTCGCGACGGATGTTTACGCGCGGATCACCAGCGAACGAGAGGGCTGACGATGGCGCGCTCGCTGCGCTGCTTTTGTCGCCAAACTCCATGTTAACCAGATTGCTGTAGAGCCATTTGAAATCCGCGGTCGCAGTGTCGGGACGATACGCCTGGCTGAAATGCTTGATGTACAGAATCCAGCCTTTGTGCTTCTGGAGATTCTCATTGCTCAGAGCTGCGTCGGTCTTGATTTGCGCTGATGCGGCTGCATGAGTGGGGAGCCCCTTTGATATGGCGTTTTCATCTGTCTGAATGAAGCATCGGTACTGCGCGTCCCATGCGGTGCCACCAGGACCGGTTCTCGCCATGTGCGGCTGCGGGTCATCGAACTTGGCGAGTTCCACCGCCTTCGCTGCGGCGCGGGCGATCGAATCCGCCTGCGCGACAGCGCGCGCGGGTGTTGCGGCTATCAGGGACAGCAACACAGGGATCGTCACAACTGCGGCTATGACACTGGGCCTGCCAAACATGTCGGTTTCCCGAAAAAAAGAAGGGTGGCGTACACCTTAAAGTATACGGGGGGCGGGCGCGATCGTCAGTTGATCATGAAGATTCAGGCCCCTGGTGCATCGGCGAGATTGTCCAGCGTGCTTCGGCGCTCTGTTCAGCTCGCGCTTGTAATCGCATGTAGCGCTTGTGCATCAGCAAACAGCGGGAGAGGCCCGGACGCGACTGGGACCAGCAGCCGCTCGACTGCGCGCGACGCCATCATGGGCGCGAAAGTTGGCGGCGCTGCCGGCGCTGCCATTGGGCGTCAGATGGATCAGCAGGCGAAGGAACTTGGGCCGCAAATACCAGGGGCCACGGTGGAGCGGATTGGCCAGGGAATCCGGGTCACCTTCTCATCAGGACTATTGTTCGATTCCAATTCTGAAGTAGTTCGTCCGCAGGCGCTCGCTAGTCTGAGACTCCTGGCAACGAGCCTTAAGAAATATTCGAATACTGACCTGTTGATCGTTGGTCACACCGACTCTGTCGGAACCGCGACATACAACCAGGATCTCTCCGTGCGACGCGCGACTTCTGCTAGCAGATATCTCGTATCGCAGGCGGTCAGCCAGAACCGCATACGCACGTCAGGCAGGGGAGAGCTGGAACCGCTTGCGACAAACGGTACCGACGCCGGTCGTCAGAAGAATCGTCGCATCGAGGTCGCGATCTTCGCTCGCTAGATCAGGGCCGACGCGCGCGCGATCTCCGGACGCCACCGAACACGACTTCGCTTCACACTGAGCATCCTCTATCTTTGGCGCATGCATGAGGCACTGCTACAACCGCACAAAAGACTGGATTGTGAGCGCGTTAACCAATGAGTCGTGCCACTCCACAAATGCGCAGTGTCGCCGAGTGCCTTATTGACCATGAGGCAAGGGGAAATGGACCTTCCTCGACAATGACCCCGGCGGCCTTTGACGTCTGTGAAAAGCTGCGTCCACATCTGGCGACCCTCATGGGGATTACCGGTTTTCACGCTCTGCTTTCGCGCGCCCTCGTGCTGGCCAACGTGGAAGTTCCATGGCTGCGCGCGGTGCATGTCAAAGCAGATGGCTCCCTGGAAAGGTTGGGCGAACTTGAAGCGCAAGCTGCCCCCGAGGTGATTGCCAATGGCCAGGTTGTGCTGCTCGCCCAGTTGCTCGGGCTGCTGGTGGCTTTCATCGGCGAAGATATGACGCTGCGCCTGACGCGCGAGGTGTGGCCGAAACTGTCCCTCAATGACTTGGATACAGGTATGAAGAGCTAATGATGAAAAAGCCAAATGTCACCGCCAAAGGCAGGCCGCAGAGCGAAGTCGTGAGCAAGCCGGGCAAAGTTACCATCCACACGTTGCCGTCCGGCGTGCGCGGCCTCGACGACATTCTGGGCGGCGGCATCCCGGAGTTTTCTTTCAACATCATCGCGGGTACGCCGGGTTGTGGCAAAACCACGCTGGCGCATCAGATCGTTTTCGCCAACGCGACAGCGAAGAAACCGGCGCTCTATTTCACTGTCCTCGGCGAACCCGCCATGAAAATGTTGCGCTATCAGCAACAGTATTCTTTCTTCGACGAATCCATGCTGGGCAAGGCAATCCGCTTTGTCAACCTGTCCGATGTGGTGCTGGATCAGGATTTGAACGCGGTGCTGGCGGAAATCATAAAGCAGGTCACTGCGGCCAACCCCGGCATTGTGGTGGTGGATTCCTTTCGCACCGTAGTGCGCAAAGCAGTTGGCGGCGCGAGCGACTTGGAGATGCAATCGTTCATCCAGCGCCTCGCCCAGTTTCTTACCAGTTGGGAAGCCACGACATTTCTGGTCGGCGAATATGTCCCGAGGAGATCCGCGACAATCCGCTGTTCACCATTGCAGATGGTCTCTTATGGCTTTCGCAACTGACGGAGAGAAATTCTGTAGTGCGCAAATTGCAAATCATGAAGTCGCGCGGGCAGGCATCGGTGCCGGGACTACACACGGTCCGCATCAGCAATGAGGGATTGCAAGCGTTTTCGCGCACGCTGGGATTTGTCGGCAGAAAGGTGAACCCGGCGTCGGGTCGGCGGCTTTCCGTTGGCATTCCCGAGTTGGACAAGATGATGGGCGGGGGCATTCTCGAAGGCGACAGTCTCCTGGTGGCGGGACCTTCGGGGACGGGGAAATCGGCGCTGGCCACTCAATTCATTGCCGAAGGACTGCGCAACGGAGAACCGGGCATCATGGCGATCTTTGAAGAGCGCCCGCCTGGATACACGGATCGCGCCAATAGTTTTGGATTGAATCTGACAACCCGCAACAAAAGGGAAAACTCGAAATTCTCTACCTTCGTCCACTGGATCTCTCAGTGGATGAAACGATGCAGGAGATTCTCAATGCCATCGAACGGGTCGGCGCGAAACGGTTGGTGATCGATTCGCTGGTCGGTTTTGAGATGGCACTGGCGCCTGGATTCCGCGCCGATTTTCGTGAGTCGCTCTATCGAATGATCGGGGCGTTGACGGGAGCCGGTGTCACCATTCTAAGCACGGTGGAGGTGGAGGATACATTTACCTCGCTGTCGTTCAGTCACTACACGATTTCGTTTCTCACCGATGACATTATCCGGATGCGTTATGTGGAAATCGATGGCCAGCTTCGCAAGGTGATCGTCGTCATAAAAATGCGCGGTGGCAATCACAGCAAGGACATCCGCGAATATGTCATCACCGACAAGGGTGTGGTGGTCATTCACCCGCGACAGACCGAGTATGCCCGGCTGACCACCGGGATACCGGAGCGCATCAGCCAAAGGGACGAGGCTGCACCGGAACCGAAAGCGATCAAGTACAGGGAAATTCATGGGTGATCCGAAGG
>CAZKXZ010000039.1:0-44191 GCA_964556695.1 uncultured Gemmatimonadales bacterium | reverse complement strand
ACCCTCGATACAGGTTGACCCCGTATGCCGGTTTAGCAAACCGGTGCCTTCAGCCACTCGGCCACCCCTCCCTTTGGGTCGGGAGAACGGGAAGGCACTCGTGGGTGTGCCGTAGGCCCGCGAGTGCATCTTAGTTGCCGCTGTGCCGAGCGTCAACTCGTTCTGCCGTTAGGTGCGCGGCGCGCTGAGGCAGGTCTGCAACTTCTGCACACCGTTCACTGACCACGCAAGACTGATGGCATCCGCCCGGGATTTCGGTCGGATGCCATCAGTTTGAAGTGGACGGTGTTCAGTGATCGGTAGCGACCAACACTTGTCGAACGGAGGGCACAGGACTCGAACCTGTAAGCGCTTACGCGCGGCAGTTTTCAAGTTTCCCAGAGCGGTTTTTCAGTGTTTTACAATTACATCACATTTGTGATCTACCGCTGAGCGGTAGAGGGAAAATCAATACGTTAGCTTGGCAATGAGAGGGCTGGCCGGAAAAAGAGAAAATCGCCTTTTGCAAAGTTTAACAGCCGGACGTACCCAAGGACGTACCCAAGATTTTTTGTGACTCCAGTGCAGGATTGCGCATGGCCCCAGTGGAAAAAAAGAGGGCATTGCGGACGATTGGACGATTTTTCACACATTCCCTCTATATATATAATTTCTTTTTTCTTTTCAGCTATATAGGTAATAATCGTCCAATCGTCCGCATCCGGCCTTTTCATTTCACAGGAGCAAAGCGGTTTTCTCCTATGAAAAGGCCCTTTTTCTTGCCACAGAAAGTACCTGCGGACGATTGTGCGGACGATCTTTTTCATCATCCGCATCATCCCGCATCCTTCGATAACTTGGGCACCGGTGACCTTCGCCTTGTCGGTGACGGCGCGACGTAGACACACTGTTGACTTTTTCCCCTTGATGTGCGATCGTGTGTCAGGACCGGGCTGGAGATAATTGGCCACGGACACCCGCAGGGTAACGCCCCTGTGTACGTCGACAAGGGACAGACCCCACGGAACCCCAAAGAGCGAAAGGCTCTTTTGTGTTTCGTGGGTTTTTTGCGTTTACGGAGGTGGAGAGGTGAGAGTAAAGAAGTCTGCGGCCATCGCGGTGAGGTGCACGCCTGACGAGCGGGAAACATTGAGGCTCGCAGCTGCGAATCTGAATCTGAGCATCGGCGGCTACATACGCAGCGTTGCGTTGCTAGCGGCTGAGAATCGCCTACAAGCCATCGTCGCACAGAAGGCGGAGGAAGATGCCGTCCCCTGCGCGCCGTAGGGCTGCACGCGAGGCAGAGCGGCCAGTCAGCTTGCGAGACTTGCCACCCGAAGATGAGCATCGTACCGACGCGGGGAACGCTCGACGGTTCGCAGAGGAGTACCGTCGCGACCTGATTTTTGTCCCCGGTCTCGGTTGGTTCGTGTGGGACGGCTGCCGGTTCGCTAAAGGCTATGATGCGCAGGTGTGGCGTTGGGCGATGGACCATGTGCGCAAGATGATTGGGCGAGCCCAAGGCTATGAGGAAGTCGAGGAAAGGAAAGCTTGGACTAGGTGGGCGCTGGCGTCGGAATCGCGAGCGCGCATCAATGCAATCGTCGCGTTGGCTCAGTACATGGACCCAATCGCAACACGAGCTGATGAACTGGACCAGCATCCAATGCTGTTCAACACCACCAGCGGCACACTGGACCTTGAAACAGAAACGCTACGGCCACATGACCGGGCTGACGTGCTCACGAAGGTTGCCGGTTGCGCGTACGACCCCGACGCAACCTGTCCGCGCTGGCTGCAATTTCTGAATGAAATCTTCGCTGGGAATCAGCAGATAATCGCTTTTGTGCAGCGCGTGTGTGGTTACCTGATGACAGGGCTGACATCCGAACAAGTTTTCTTTTTTCTGTACGGAACTGGCGCGAATGGAAAATCTGTGTTTCTCGAAGTGCTGCGCGCAATTTTTGGCGATTACGCGTGCGTAAGTGATTCCGCGATTTTCATGCAGCAACGCAACGGCGGCGGCAGTTCCCACACGGAAGGCATCGCGCGGTTGCGTGGGGCACGCACGGTTACAAGCGTGGAGCTTGGCCCCGGCAAGGCATGGGACGAACCTCTCATCAAACGATTGACGGGCTCCGACACTATTGCAGCGCGAGACTTGAACGTCAGTTCCATCGAATTCCCAGCGCAATTCAAACTCCTTTTCGCGGGGAATCACAAGCCGAAGGTGAACGGACAGGACGAAGCCATCTGGCGGCGGATTATCCTAATTCCATTCGCTGTCACCATCCCGGCATCCGAGCGTGACCCGCACTTAAAGGAAAAGTTGATTGCCGAAGGAACCGGCATCCTCGCGTGGTGCTTCGAAGGTCTCAGGGCATGGAAACGCGTGGGTCTCAGTCCACCGGAAACGGTGCTGCTTGCCACGAAAAAATATCGCAACGATGAAGACGTTATCGGTGGATTCTTAGAACAGAGATGTGAGCTTGGAGCCTTCGTCGAAATACAGACCGAGTTGGGTTCTGCACCACAGCCAACGGACCATCATTATGTAGTGCCCTTCAACGAATTATTCGCGACGTACCGTGTCTGGGCAGCTGAAAATCTTGCGGAACCCATATCGAAAAGGGCGTTTTCCACCAAGCTCGCCGAGAAGGAAATTCAGACCGATAAAAAAGGTCGTGGCAAAAATGTTCGCGTGCTTGGTCTCCGGTTGCTCACGCCTGAGGAACTTGAATCACCGTCACCGAGCGAACCGGAAAGTGAGCGTGTGCCGTGGTAATGCAGGCAATCAACATCCTGCGTTCACAGGCGGAGGACTGCCGCAAGCGGGCGGCGGAACTGGAACATCAAGCGCTTGAACTGGAGCAATCAGAGACGCCGCAGGAGGGCGCTGGTGGCTCGTGGGCTGAACGTTTCTGGGAAGTGCCATCCAGCACTCGCATAGGTGTGCATCAAGCTGCTGAGGCTTTGGGACGCAGTGCGTCGTGGGTTTATAAGCACACCTCAGAGGCTACCGGCTTGCCCTTAATCCCATTTCGGCGCGTGGGCGAGAACGCCAAGCGGGGAAGATTGGAATTCATCGTCGGCGAGCTGAGATCATGGATTTCCCAAATGTCGATGGTAGGTCAAGCCGGAGTGTTCGACAGCGTTGCAGAGAGCAGTTACCGACAACTAAAACGCAGCAACAGGGGGAGGAAGAATGGGTGACAATCAACCCGACGAAGCCTTTTACGACGCTCTGCGAGCGAGGTTAGAGGCCGTGCATGCGCGCAAAGCTGCCGAGCGTGCGGCCGCCAGAACTGCGCTGGACAAATTGGGGCACACAGGGAACAGCGAACTTTTGCGAAAACTTGGAATGGAGGAGAAATGACCGTGAAGCAACTGACTGCCCGGCGCGACAGTTTGACTGGCAAGATTGCATCGCTGGAAGCAGACATCGGTACGCTGCGTGAGAAAGGCGCGAGCGCTGCCGCTGATGGCGTATCGTACGATAGTGAGTCCGCCGACATTGAACGCAAGATGCATGAGATTCACATGCTACGTAACTCGCTCCCAAAGCTGGAGAAGGAGATTGCGCAGGCACGGACAGAAGTCAACCGTGCGGCAGCGGCACAGGCACGCACAGCAAGGGAAGCCACAGCCAACGCGGCGCTCGCTGCAGGCGCAAGATTCCTTCCGGCAGTCAAAAGGTTTGCGCAGGACTCAGCATTGCTTGTGGCGTGTGCCGACATGACTGAGACAATCAACGCAGCGATCAAAGCAGAACAACTCGACGGTCGCCTGAACGGCCCTTACGAGCGAGTCCCTGGCCAAACCGAAATTGTTCAACGACTGGAACGCGAAATGCCCGGCGCATTGGGTTTGCTTCAACTGGTCGGCCAGCTTACGCAGGTGGCGGAATGAGTCACCGCGTTTTCAGAAGCACCGACGAACTATCTGTCGAAGTCTTCTCGCAATTGAGCCGTCGTCTGAAACAACAGCTGGAGCGACTGGATTTCCGTGGCGTCACCGATCCCGGTTGTATCGAAATGCTGGGGTTAATCAGCAACGACATCATCAAGACGGCAACCGCGCTGCAGGAGATGGTTGCCCGGCGCAAAGGCAACCGTGCCCGGTGATCCGATGCCTGATGATCCGCTGGACATCCTTAAGGAAGGAGAGGGGATGTTGCGCGTCGTCATTGCCATCGCTGGTGAAGCCCAAAGCAGCGACAACGCGAAACTTTGCCTTTTGGCTGTCCAGAGATTTACGACTCTAGCTGAATTGCTTGCGAAGTTGAAAGGCGAATTGAGTGAGGGAAGCACGCAGGTAGCCATCCACCTTACTCCTGAATTCGAACAGATGCGAGCGACGTTGTTACAGATTCTCCAGCCGCATCCGGAACTGCGAACACAGATCGCCCGCGCCTTGCTCACCAGTGGAAACCATGTCGCAGACGCTGACCGTTAAGCGACGGCTGGCGGTTGATCTTGACCGGGCATCTATTGCGGAGTTAGTCGGTATCGTGCTGGACCCGTGGCAATCTGATGCACTGCGTGACGTGGTATCGAACATCATCCTGCTGTGCAGCAGACAGTCAGGAAAGAGCACTGTTGCTGCATTCTTGGCTGTGCTCGAATTGCTTAGTGATCCCGCTGCGCTGGTACTGCTGTGTGGCCCTACGTTGAGGCAGGCGGGCGAACTGCGGCGCAAGACGCTTGACATTCTGACGGCTCTTGGCCCCGTGGCACCTCCGATTGTTCAGGTGTCCGCGTTGAGTTTGGAGCTGAGTACTGGCGCGCGCGTCGTCTGCTTGCCGGGCAGCGAAACATCGGCGCGGTCGTGGAGCAATGTGTCGCTGTTCATTGTCGACGAAGCGAGCAGGTGCAGCGACGACCTTTACCATGCATTGAGACCGACTATCGCTACGTCAGGCGGGCGCATTGTGCTGCTTAGCACTCCAAACGGGCGACGCGGGTTTTTCTTTCGCGAGTGGAGCGAGGGCGGGGCGAACTGGCGACGCGTTCGCATCACTGCCGAGCAATGTCCTCGCATCACCCCGGCATTTCTGGCGGAGGAAAAGGCAAGTTTGCCAGCGCACGTTTTCGCGAGCGAGTACCTCTGTTCGTTCGCTGACATCGAAAATGTTTTTGGCACGGCATACATCGACGCGGCTTTCCGCGATTCAATCCGACCTTTGTGGGGATGACAATGGACGCAAGCATCGAACACGGCTATCTAATCGGCTTGGACCTCGGCAAACAAAATGACTTCACAGCCATCAGCGTTCATCGCATTCGTGAGAGAGTGGAGGTTGTTAGCGAACAGGACCAACAGCGGCATCTGGAAGGCTGGCTAAGTGGACATCTGCGACGTCAGGCGATGCCGCGAGTAGGGCAGCCGAAGCAGGGAGGAGCGCGGTCGATGTACTTCGAGTGCGTACATCTTGATCGCCTGCCACTGGGAACGAGCTACCCCGGCGTGGTGGAGCACATCAAAGAACTGATGTGGAAACCGCCTCTGCGCGGCAGTGCAAAGCTGATAGTTGACGCCACTGGCGTCGGTCTGGCTGTTATTGACATGATGGTGAAGGAAGGGCTCAAGCCGATTCCGATAACGATTACTGCAGGCAACACTGTTGCAGTGAGCGGGCGCGGGTACACTGTGCCGAAGATTCATTTGGTCGACAATCTTGCGGTACTGCTGCAAAGCGGGCGACTCGCATTCGCAAATGATTTGAAGTTTGCCCAAGTGCTCAGAGATGAATTGCTTTCCTTTGAGGCGCACCGCACACCGAGCGGCAATGAGACCTACAACGCGCGCGAGGGTGCGCATGACGACTTGGTGCTGAGCGTCGCAATTGCGGTCTGGTATGGCGTTCGCAAGCCACCCGTCCATGCCGCTGACTGGCGCACTCTGAGCTACTAGCACCAAGGTGCGCACACCTGCTAGATTGGTAGCAGACTATCTAAGGGGGGGGGCATGGCAGGCAGACGACTCGGCGCGACAAGCAAAGGACTCGGTGCGAGAACGCAAATCGGCGCACGGTTACACGCAGGACTCTACCGGGAATTGCGGAAACTCGCGATAGACGAGGGAAAAGACGTCCAAACAATGTTGGATGATGCAATCGTCTTGCTACTAAAGAAGCACAAACGGGAGGTGCCGAAATGAGCGCTGCAAAGAAATTCCCCGGCAGTATCGAAAAGAGAGGGAAGTCCTACCGGGTCCAACTGAGTGTGGCAGGCAAAAGGCATCGGCTCAGTATCAAAACACCTTCCCGGAGCGTTGCTGAGGCGTTTGCGCGAAAAACATACAATGAGCTGCTGCACCAGAACGGGCGACGGCTGGCCGGTCTCCCCGACATGGTGAAGATGAGCGACATGATAGACAGGTTCGAACGTGAAGAGTTGCCCAAGCTGACGGTTGGAACGCAGGAGACCTACACCGATAGTCTCAAGCCCATCCGCCACTACTTCACCAAGATCATCAGCGACCCAATGGCTGACACGATCCAGCCGGAACACATTGCGGACTATCTGCACTGGCGTAGTACCAATCGCTCAATTGGACTCGGGAAGACGGACAGGGGAGTCCTGAAGCCGCGTTCCGTCAACCGAGACCGCGCGGTGCTCCATGTCATGTTCGAAGATGCTGAGAAGCTGGGACGCGTGCCCAGAAACCCGGTAAGGAAGGTCGATAAGTGGAAGGTCGATGAGTTTGAACCAATCATCTTGACCAGCGACGAGTACGAAGCTCTGCTGACTGCGTGCTCCAGTCCCATGCTCAAGATGTTCGTCCTGCTTCTGGGTGAAACCGGCTGCCGGTGCGAGTCTGAGGCGCTATGGCTCAACTGGGGGGATATCGACTTCACAGCCGGATTTATTACCGTCGTGAGCGGCAGGGACAAGCATCGCACCAAGAGCGGCGAGTCTCGTCAGGTACCGATGACGCCAAGGCTCATCACTGCGCTAAAAGAGCACTTCGCTGCCTACCGGTTTGCTTCACAGTCCAAGTTTGTTCTGCACCATCCGGCAACGAAGCGACACCACAAGCAGGCGGGCAGGATCGGCACATTGCGCCAAGGGTTCAAGAACGCAGCCAAGCGGGCCAAGCTGTCTACCCAGTTCCGGCAGCATGACCTGCGTCATCGTCGCGTGACTACGTGGCTCAGTGCAGGCAAGAGTCCAGCGCTGGTACAACGGGCGATGGGCCACAGCGACATCAAGACGACGCTTGGCTATTACCGCTTCCTGCCGGAAGACCTGCGATCACTGGTTGAGGATGCTCCTGTGGTGCGGCAACAGGCAGCCGGGGCGTAGATCGCATGACAAAGTGCAGTCGGCCCGATGGGGCTGGCGAGAAGATGCTTAAGGGCTGGTCACGGAAACACCCCTTTGCGGACGATTGCGGACGATTGCGGATGATTTGCGGACGATTGTTTTTGGATCGTCCGCACCTTCCCATGGTGGCTACTGGGGCACGGGGCACGGGCTCGAATTTCGGCGGGGAATCCTCCTTTCGTACCCAAGGACGTACCCAAGATTTTTTTGATGGTGCCGCTGTGGACTGCCTGCGATGGCGTAACTCGTTGTGCTGCTTCAGCGGAGGGCACAGGACTCGAACCTGTAAGCGCTTACGCGCGGCAGTTTTCAAGACTGCTGCCTTACCAATTAGGACTAGCCCTCCAGTACAGACGAATAATCGCCCGTTCCCGCAGCGCGCGCAATTTTCGCTACTGGCCGCCGCCTTTTTTCCCCGCCGTTGGCGGTGGCGGTGTGACGGGCTTCAGTAGCGAGGTCTCGGCTTCCGTCTTGACCGGTCCGCGCGCCATCTCCCTGACTTGTTCGGAAACTCCGGGTTGCCCAATGCCGAACCCAAGTTTCACAGCATCGTACAAGTCGGCGGATTTGAGCAGCACCTTGCGCGCTTGTGCCGAATCGCCGGCGACTTGCAACGCGTGACCAAGCGTCACTCCGGTTGCAAAGTACAGATACGGAATTCCCTGCGATGGGAAATCGATCCATTTGTTCTTGCGCAGCAATGACGCCGGTGCCTGGTACACGCTGTCCCACAAAGCGATCGTGCGTCGCAGGTCGAACCAGCCCTCTTCGAGAAGAAGCGTGTCGCGACCGGCCGCCTTCGGAACGTGGTACAAAAGTTTCTGCGCGAGTCCCTGCGTCATGAGATGGGCATCCAGTCCCAGCTCCTTGCCGTACGGCCCCGATGTTCTGCTGAAATAAATGGGCCGCTCCTTGTACGAATCCTGGATCATTCTCAAAACCATGTAATCGGCTTTCCAGAATTCCGGCTTGCTGATCGTTGCAGCAATATCCGTCCCTTCCACCTTGAACAACATTGGCGTTGTGATGCTTCTTACCAGATCCACCCGGTCGATTTCATCGAGTGTCATGTGAAGAGGCGGCCCGGGGGGCTTTGGCCAATCCCTGTCCCGATAGATTGCCGGACCTTTTTCCTTGTCGTATTCAAAAACCTTTCGCCGGATTATCTGGCGCGGATACCAGTCGGTGTTCGACAGTGATGTGTTCACCAGAATCACATCCTGCCGGATATGCTCCACTTCCTGAGCGTACCAGATGGGGAATGTGTCATTGTCACCGACCGTCACCAGCACGCCATAGGGCTCAACCGAGTTGAGCATATCGTACGCGAAGTCTCTTGTATCGGTATCGCCGCGCCGCGATGACGAATGCCAGTTGGCGAAAAGTGGGACGAACGCAACAAGCACCACGGGAGATGTCTTGAGCCAGCTTCCCTTGTGCGGTATGTCGACCACTTCTTTTCCAACTTTGACCTTGCTGGACCCCACAAGCGCGGCGAGTGACTCCCACACGAATATCAGTCCCAGTGCAGCCCACACGCTCCACGCGGAGAAGCTCCAGAGGAAGAAATAGTCTCTGTCGCGCACCTCGCAGGGGATTGTCACATCACATTGCTCGCCCCCCTGTGTTGCTCCGTACTTGAAGTTCAGGTAGAAGATGAGCAGCAATGTCATGGAGAACATCATCGGCGCAAAAAACGCGAACGATCGTCTGTCGCGGCGCCAGTGCACATAGCCGCCAAACAGGCCAAGCAGGAGAAACACCGCGCCCATCATCGCCTGCGGGCGCGCGAATTGACCGTAGGGGTCGCGCACCCACTGCCACTTGAAATACAGCCACCACATCTCCACCTGCGCCGCAAATGGAGCCTGCCTCTCGGTGATCGGCGGTTTGGAATACTGGCCGCGATTGAAATTGTACATGAAGGCGTCGACGGTGGCTTTCGAGAAGGTGCACTTCAGTGAAAACTCGGTGCGGCATCCCGTTGGCTCACCTTCATTCACCGCGGGGAAGTACGCGGCGCGGATCGGCTGCGTTGCGAAGGGCGTGAACCCCAGCATCAGCGCACCGACACAGGCAAGGATGAGTCGCCACCGCAGAATCGTCGCGGGACGCCACAGCAATACCGCCACCGCCACCGCGGGCGCGGCGATGAATCCTGCCATGTGATTCGCATAACCCAGTCCCAACAGATACGCAATCAAAATCAGGAGCTTGTCCGTTTTGCGCGAGTCAGATTCGTCGCACCATCTGACCGTTAGCCACGCGATGATGGCGACGCCGGCGAGAGATACTGTGTACACCTTCTCGTTGACTACTGACTGACTCCAGACGGTGAAGGCAGTAGCGCCAATAAGTGCTGCAAGAGCACCACCGACTATTCGCTGCCAGCGCTCCGCGAACCAGCCGACGAGCACCCTTTCAGTAATCAAGAACCACATCGTTGCCGAGACAGCAGCGGAGAGTGCAGCGAGAATGTTGACGCGCATGGCAACGTTCGGCGCGATGGGCAGAATGGTGAAAACCCTGCCGAGCAGGATAAAAAACGGATTGCCCGGCGGATGCGGGAGCCCCATGGTGTAGGCCGCAGCGATGTATTCGCTCGTGTCCCACATGGCCGTGGTTGGTGCGAGCGTGAAAATGTAGAGCGCCAGCACGCACAGCCCCGCGATTGTCGCTGCCAGATACGAAGGCCGGTAGTCCAGCTCAGCGCCGACGGCCTCTGCGCCTCCGGATCTGCCCGCACCGCGTGTTCGCGCGTCTACTGCTGCCTTGGGGGTTTGTGCCATTGTTGGGTGAGGGGTGGTTGGCAAAGGAGTCTAATAATGGTCACTGCGGCGGGGCAGGCCAATAGCTATCGCGCACGGCTTAACGTCCACCTCGGAGCGGGAACCGCGTTCACGGGAACTGCGGGTCCGGGGAGTGCGGTCGGGGGGACCGCGGATACGGGACTGCGATCAGCAGCGCATTGATCGCTGTTCCCGCGACCGCTGTCCCCGAATCGCCTTTCCCGAACCCGCAGTTCCCGTGAACGCAGTCCCCGAATCGCCTTTCCCGAACCCGCAGTTCCCGTGAACGCAGTCCCCGCTCCGCAGTTGCGGGCGCAATCGCAATTAATCAACTTCGTCCCATGGCTGAACAATCCTATGAGCGTGGCGTGCTGGATGAGGTCGGGCAGATGCGACTTTTCCTGGGATCACCCCGGGCTACCAGCTCCATATCCGACAATGCCCTGGCCATCGCCGTTTGGATTCTTGCGGCTGCCCTCGGCCTGGTGCAGCTCATGCTGTATTCGCGCACGGTTCTGATCGTGCTTGCCGCCGTAGTGGTGCGTGTCGCGTGGATGGGGATGTTCTCGCGAGCCAGGTAGAACTCTCCGTCCTCGATGATGCTGTACGTACGCGGTCACGCGTCTGATCGCAGTCACCGTTCCGCCGTCCCCGCGCCGCCGTCCTCGCACCCGTAGTTCCCGAGCACGCAGTCCCCGCTCCGCAGTTTTCTGCAACCGGCAATCCGTGATGAATCTAGATTTCCTCAGTGCCGGAATTGCCTTCGGCCCGTAAACACCATCGCCATGCCGTGCTCGTCCGCCGCTGCAACGACTTCGGCGTCGCGCACAGATCCCCCGGGCTGAATGATCGCAGTGACGCCCGCCTCCGCAGCCTGATCAATTCCATCGCGGAAGGGGAAAAACGCATCGGAGCCCAATGCGGTTCCCTTGGTGTCGTGACCGATGGTCTGTGCTTTGTGCACCGCGAGGAATGCCGCGTCCACCCTCGACATCTGACCGGCACCGATTCCGATCGTGGCCCCATCGCGTGCGAGCACGATCGCGTTGGACTTCACACTCGCCACGGCGTTCCAGGCAAACTGCAGATCATCCCTCTCTGTCTCCGACGGCGCGCGCTTCGTTACCACATTCCATTGTTCCAGGCCGCGCGATGTTCTGGCGCACTGCTGCACCAGAAAGCCGCCGCGCACCCGTTTGAAGTCGAGCGCCGCGTCGCTCCAATGTGCGCTGCCCTCGAGTACGCGAAGATTCTTTTTGCGAACCAGGATTTCGACCGCTTCGTCCGTGAACTTTGGCGCCACGATGCATTCCACAAAAAGATTGGAAACGGCTTCCGCCACGGGTTCGTCCACGTTCACGTTGAACGAGATAACCGAGCCGAAGGCCGACACCGGGTCACAGGCAAGCGCTTTCTTGTACGCATCGAGCGCATTGGCTGCGATTCCAATTCCGCATGGCGTAGTGTGCTTGACGAGCGCGCAAGCTATCGATCCCTCGAAAGCGTCGGTGGCCAGCAGCGCGCCCTCCAGATCCAGATAATTGTTGAACGAGAGTTCCTTGCCACCCCGCTGCTTGAGCGAGGCGAGGCCGGCGCCATTGTGTTCGCTGTAGAACGCAGCCAGTTGTCCCGGGTTTTCGCCGTAGCGTAGTGCTGCCGCTCGCGAGAGTGGCAGGATGATCTGGTCGGGGAAAGTTTCCTTGTCCTGTGACGCAAACCACGATGCTATTGCTGCATCGTACGCCGCGGTGTACGCGTACACTTTCTTCGCCAGCGCACGTCGCAGCGCAATGAAATCGGTGTCGGATGACAATGCCGCCAGAACGGAATCGTAATCGCGAGGGTCAACCACAACTGTGACACTGGCGAAATTCTTCGCGGCAGATCGCAGCATTGATGGACCGCCGATGTCAATCTGCTCGATTACCTCGTGCGGCTCGGCACCGGCGCGCGCTGCCGTTTCGCGAAAGGGATACAGGTTCACCACGACAAGATCGATTGGCGCGATGTCGTGTTTCTTGATCGCCTCCATATGATCATCAAGATCACGCCGAGCGAGCAACCCGCCGTGCACCGCAGGGTGCAGCGTTTTCACCCGTCCGTCCAGCATCTCTGGAAACTTTGTCACATCACTTATGTCGAGTGGAGCGAGTCCGGCGGCTCGAAGCGCCTTCGACGTTCCTCCGGTCGAAACGAGTTCCCAACCCATTGCGGCGAGAGCACGTGCAAATTCAACGAGACCGGATTTGTCGGATACCGACATCAGTGCGCGACGTTTCATTGCGGAATCTGTTTTCCCCATAAGTATTGTTTCGCTTCAAAATCTTCGAGAGGATGTGTGGCGCTCACTGTGCCCGCCACAAAGGCGCAGATGATCCTCGGATAGAAAGCATGCTCTGCCTGGAGCACCCTGGCCGCCAGCGTCGCGGCCGCATCAGTCTTGAGGACCGGTACTGCATACTGCGCCAGTACCGCGCCGTGATCGTACTCATTGTCAACGAGGTGCACGGTCACCCCTGTAAGAGTCTCGCCCGCGTCCAGCACAGCCTGATGCACCCGCAATCCGTACATGCCGGCACCACCATGAGCCGGAAGCAAAGCCGGATGCACATTGAGAATCTTTCCCGCAAATGCGCACACCACCTGCACCGGGACCAGCTTCAGATAACCTGCCAAGGCAATCAGGTCGATCTTGTGATGTTTCAGGATCCCTTCCAGTTCTGCAGAGTCGGATGGATTTCGCAGATGCACAGCGGGAATTCCACGCGCGCGTGCTTTCTCCAGTGCCGGCGCAGACGCGCGATTACTTATCACCACGGCGAGACGCACGGGAGCTTTCGTTCCCTCAGCGTCGAGATAGCGTGCGATCGCTTCGAGGTTGGATCCTCCTCCCGATGCCAGCACCGCCAGGCGAGCAGGCGTCATTCCCGTTGCGTCCTCGAGCCGCCCCGTCCAATTGGAGGCGGGATTGTAAACGAGGTTTGGTGCGGCAGCGATGTGCCGAGTAAACCGCGCACCGGTCCCGCGCGCAGTATGTAGGTCCTTCCGGGAGATAGTGGCGTCGCCACCTGAAAGAGAAGTGTGAGCGGCGGTTTGGGACGGCTGGGCATCACTGCTTCAATGACGACTGTTGCAGGCAGACCGGGGTTCTGTGCACGTCGCAAACTGTCGGCGCGCTGGGTCGAATCTTGCCGCGCGCTGTCAGCTCGCGACATCACACGTTCGGTTACTCGCTCGGGTCTCACAAGAACAATCTCAACGGGAGCTGAATCGGGCAGCGAGATGAGGTGAAACAATGTTGTGTCCAGAACCTGGGCTGGGTCTATCGGGCGCGAGAACTGCACTGAAAATGTGAAACTGTCGCG
This sequence comes from uncultured Gemmatimonadales bacterium, assembly GCA_964556695.1. GTDB lineage: Bacteria > Gemmatimonadota > Gemmatimonadetes > Gemmatimonadales > Gemmatimonadaceae > CAZKXZ01. Next base: position 30,730 of record CAZKXZ010000039.1, on the reverse strand, counting down.
CACAGCTGGTGGGAGCATATGCGGCGGATTGACGTCATGGACAAAGGCAAGCAACTCCACTCGCGCGCTGTCGTTCAGTGTGACCCGCGTTGAGTCGTAGCTCTCCAGACTGTCCAGCGCGCGATTGGCGTTGCCGTCTATGAATCCACGAATCTCGTACACGCCATTGGGGAGGTTCGATAGTGTGAACCGTCCCGTTGAATCTGTGACTGCCGAGTACACTGCGGTGTCGCGCGGCGCTGGGCCCCGGGCCGCGGCGGAATCGGCCAGTAGTCGTCGTGCGCGAACGACCGCTCGCGGAAAAGGACGTTCGGCAACCCAATCGAACAAAATGCCTGAGATCTTCGCACTGTCGATTCTCGGACCTGTCGAAAAGACCAGTTTGGCGCCCTCCTTGCTCACATTGTTCTGAAGGTCCACCACGCCCGGAAGCATGGTTATCGTGTAAGTGGTGTTGGGAAGCCAACCATTTCGAGGACGCACTGACAACCTCTGCCTGCGCCACACGACACGCGGGGCACCCGAGCTGGGCGAAATGAGGAACATCCCGGCGAGATCGGGCGCGCCCTGAGGCCGCTCGCTCACCACTTCGGGAAATACGAAGTCCACTTCATCCGGCGTCGCGTTCACGGCGCCGTCTTCCGGCACGGTGCTGTCCACCCGCGGCGCCAATCTGTCCAGCGGTGCCCCTCTGGGGAACGATGGATTCGCGCAACCGCAAACAGCGGCGCACAGCATTAGTGCTAGCTGGCGCACAGCGCTTTCACCTTTTCTGCCAACTGATCGCGACGCTTGGTCCAATCGGCTTCCCTGGTTCGTTCGGCCTCGACCACATGAGCCGGGGCACGTGATATGAATCCCTCATTTTTCAAGCGGCCACGCAGACTCTTAAGCTGACCCTCGAGTTGCTCCAGCTCATCCTTCAAGCGGCGACACTCCCTGGCGACGTCCACAATCTCCCCGAGGGGAATGACCAACTCCGTCCCAGCCGACAGCAGCGCGTGAGCCGCGGCGCTACCGGCGGGCGCTTTATCCATGCGAACGTTCGCTCTGGTCGGTGGACGCGCGATGAGTGCGGCCTCATCACCAAATACCGCGGAGGCGCGCTGAGGGTCCCTATCGCGCGAAGTGTCGACGAAGAGGTCGAGGGTGGCCGAAGGGGGAATGTTGTAGTCTGCGCGCACCTGGCGCACAGCCACGATCGCCTCGCGGATCATCTCGAACTCTTCGGCGCCAGCAGGAATTGGCGATTGTACCGGCCACGGCGCGACCGCGATTGCGCTGCTTCCGCGCGCACGCGCAACAGGAAGTTTCTGCCAGACTTGCTCGGTTACAAAGGGCACTATGGGCTGAAGCAGCCGCAGCGCGGCATCGAAACAGTGGACGAGCACTGCTCGCGCAACATCGCGATCGTCTGCTGCGCCCGACATGCGTCCCTTGGTCGATTCCAGATACCAGTCGGCAAGCTCATTCCACACAAAGCGCCGAGCCGACTCGGCATATTCGTTGAGCCTCAGTCCCAGTCGCAATTCCTCTTTTTTCCAGCGGCCATTTTTCGGGCGTGCCGGCCCCAGTGCCGCATCACATTCAGCGATTGCAAAGTTCAGGCGGCCCAGTATCCATCGGTCGGGGCGCGTCAGCCGTTCTTCACTTATTTCCGGGAGAGGAAGCACCACGTCATCGCCGACATTACTGAGTATGAAGCGTCCAATGTTCTGCAGCTTGGTGACGAAATTCCTTCCCGTCGAAAAGGATTTTTCCAGATCGTTGGGATCGAGAATGAGGTCGGCTCCCATTCCCATGCCCGCGATTACCGTGTAACGCAACGCATCGGCGCCGTACAACGCCACCACATCGAGCGGGTCAATTCCGTTCCCGAGTGACTTGGACATCTTCATGTGATTGGTGTCGCGCACGGTTCCATGCAGATACACGGTATGGAAAGGCGCCTTGCCACTGAACTCGTAGCCGGCGAATATCATGCGCGCCACCCAGAAGAAAAGAATCTCCGGAGCGGTGACAAGCAGGTCGGTAGGGTAGAAGGCGCGCAGGTCGGGATGGTTTTCGTCCGGCCAGCCGAGCGTGGAAAGAGGCCAGAGCCAGGACGAGAACCAGGTATCGAGAACATCTTCATCCTGGTGCACTGCGCCGCCGCAATCCGGGCAGGTCACCACATCTTCGCGGCTCACAATCAGGCGCGGGCATTTGTCGCAATACCAGACCGGCACGCGATGCCCCCACCAGAGCTGGCGCGAGATATTCCAGTCGCGGATGTTCTCCAGCCAATTGATGTAGACAGCCTCCCAGCGTTCTGGAAGGACGCGGATTTCTCCCTCGCGCACCGCGCGCAGCGCAGGACGCGCCAGCGGTTCCATGCGCACGAACCACTGATCGCTGAGTCGCGGTTCGACAACCGTATCGCAGCGGTAGCAGTGTCGCACGCTGTGACGATGCTCTTCTATGCGTTCCAGCAATCCTTCCTCGGTCAGCCGATCGACGATCAGTTGTCTCGCTTCAAAGCGGTCAACACCGCGGAGAAATTGCGGCACTCGTCCTTCTGCATCAGTCACTTCATCCATGCGGGCTTCCGCCGTCATGATGATGGGAGTGGGAAGGGAATGACGCGCACCGGCCTCGAAGTCATTGGGGTCGTGTGCAGGAGTAACCTTCACGACACCAGTTCCGAACTCCGGATCGGCGTATTCATCCGCGATGATCGGGATCTCGATTCCCGAAATCGGAAGGAGCACCCGTCCCTTGCCACCGGCGAGCCCCGCGTAGCGCTCGTCCCCGGGATTCACCGCGACCGCAACATCACCCAGCATCGTTTCGGGTCGCGTGGTTGCCACAGTGAGATAGCGATCGCCACCAGTAATGCCGGCTGCGTCGCCTACAACGCGGTAACGGATGTGGTAGAGCTTTCCGTTCTCCTCCATATGTTCGGCCTCTTCGTCAGAGAGCGACGTGAGGCAGCGCGGACACCAATGGATAACGCGATGGCCTTTATAAACGAGGCCGCGCTCGTACAGGCGAACGAAAGCTTCGCGCACAGCGCGCGAGAGTTCGGGAGTGAGAGTGTATGCGGTGCGTGTCCAGTCGGCCGATGCGCCGATGGCTCGCAGCTGCTTGAGGATTATTCCGCCGGTTTCCTTGACGAACGCGGTCGTGCGCTCGACGAAGCCCTCTCTGCCAATGTCAAAACGGGTAAGCCCCTCTTTGGCGATGAGCTTCTCGACAACGTTCTGCGTTGCAATACCGGCGTGATCGGTACCGGGAACCCAGAGCGCCTCGTCGCCACACATCCGCCGCCATCGGATCACCACATCCTGTACGGTGTTGTTGAGCCCGTGGCCCATGTGCAGCACGGCGGTGACATTGGGCGGCGGCATCGCAATCACGAACGAGGGCCTGCCCTCCTTCGGATTTACCCTCTCTGCGTGCCCGACAAAAATGCCGTCGCGTTCCCAGCGAGCGTACGCCTCCGCCTCGAGCTGTGGGATGCTTGGTCCGTCGCCGGACGCCGCCGGAGGGAGGGCACTGTTCGTGTCGTTCATATCAGATGAGGCTTTCAGCGGAGGACGGCCGGCTACGAGGTGCGTTTTCTGCTCGGACGGCGCACACGAATGTTGTTGGCCACGCCCACCACACCCGGAACACCTCCGGCGATAGTTGCTGCATGCTGCAACTCGCGACGATTCTCCACCCAGCCGCGCAGTTCCACAACACCATCGCTCTCACCGCTGATTTCCACCGGCGCTGTTGCAAGCACGGGATCGTTCAGGAAAGCAGCAAGCACGCGCGTTTCCACTTCTGAAGCGGCTTCATCTTCGTCCGGATCGGTAGTGATGTCGTCATCGATGACCCCATAGTCACCGTCATCGTGCACGAACCGATTCATGTGATACACCGAGTCTGGTGGTCCGTCATCGTCCGTTTTGTCAGGATCCTTGAGATTGAGACGGTCGCGCAGCTTTTGGATGGCGGGGCCAATTCCACCCGTTTTGTGCATCAGAAAAACGCCGATGCCGAAGCCGGCAAGGGCGGCCAACAGCGCGCTACCAAGAAGTGATGACTGCGACTCTTTGCGAATGATTCGTCGACGGCGCATCTCTCGATGCCTGTGGCGGAAGATTTTCCCAGTAGATAACTTACGCTGCTGATCGGAACCGGAATCTAGCACTATTACAAATGCACAGGTTAGGCCACTTGAGGGCTGCATGACGGAGGCACCAATCGTATCGCTGACACTTCCCGACGGGTCCAAGCGTGAGGTGCCGGCAGGAACATTAGCGCGCGATGTGGTGGCGTCCATCGGCCCTCGACTGTTGCGCGATTCGCTCGCCGTAATGATAGATGGAGAGATTCAGGACCTTATGACTCCCATCCGAAGCGCGGGTAGTTTTCGCGTGCTCACCGCGAAAGACGCCGACGCGCTTGCCGTTTTGCGGCATTCCGGTGCGCACATCCTGGCCACTGCTGTGAGACGGCTACGCCCTGAAGCTAAAATCGGATTTGGCCCGGCCATTGACGACGGTTTTTATTACGACTTTGAAGTGGAGCACCCCTTCACGCCCGAAGATCTGGAGCAGTTCGAGTCGGAGATGCGTAAAGTCGTGGCGGAAAAGTTTCCATTTGTGCGCGAAGAGGTAACTGTCGACGCTGCTCAAGGAAAGTTTGCCGACGACCCGCTGAAACTCGAACGCCTCTCCGAGTTCTCCAGCGACGAGGTGATCTCCACATATACGGATGGTCCGTTCATCGATCTGTGTCGTGGTCCGCATGTGCCTGACACCAGCTATCTGAAGCACTTCAAGCTTCTGCACACCGCTGGTGCCTATTGGCGTGGTGATGAGAAGCGCCAGATGCTGCAGCGCATTTACGCTACGGCATTCTTTTCCAAGGAAGAGCTGGACGCGCATCTGCATCGCCTGGAAGAGGCGAAGCGGCGCGATCATCGCACCATTGCGGCGCAGCTGGATCTCTATTCAGTGGATCAGCGCGTCGGACCGGGGCTGATACTCTGGCATCCCCGCGGTTCGATTATCCGCAATGAAATCGAGAATTTCGAGCGCAATCTCATTCTGCGGCACGGCTACGATCTCGTTTACACGCCACACATTTTCAGCGAAAAGATCTTCGAGATCTCCGGTCATCTCCAGAATTTCAAGGAGAGCATGTTCGGCGCGATGGATGTTGAGGGCGCCAACTACCGGCCCAAGCCGATGAACTGCCCGGGTCATATTTGCATCTATCAGTCGCGCAGTCGTTCGTATCGCGATCTCCCCATCCGTTACGCGGAATTCGGCACGTGTTATCGATATGAACGCAGTGGCGTGCTGCATGGTATGCTGCGCGTGCGCGGGTTCACCCAGGATGATGCCCACGTTTTTTGCACCCCGGAGCAGGTGGAGGAGGAAGTAGCACGGCTGCTCGATCTCGTTCACGAAATCCTCGGCGCGTTCGGCTATCCATATTCAATCGAACTGAGTACCAAGCCTGCCAAGTCACTCGGTACTGAGGAGCAGTGGCGTGGCGCCGAGGCGACGCTGGCGAAAGTTTTGAACGCACGCGGCCAGGCCTTTGAAATGGATGAGGGCGGCGGAGCGTTCTACGGTCCCAAACTGGACTTCAAGCTCATCGATGCCATCGGCCGCAGTTGGCAGGGGCCAACCGTGCAACTCGATTTTAATCTTCCCGAGCGCTTCCAGCTCGAATACACCGGCGCCGACAACCAACCGCATCGTCCGGTGATGTTGCATCGTGTTCTTGTTGGTTCCATGGAGCGGTTCGTGGGCGGGTTGATTGAACACTATGCTGGCGCGTTCCCGGTGTGGCTTGCTCCCGAGCAGGTTCGCGTGCTGCCCATAGCGCTCGATTTCGTGGAACATGCAAAAGCTGTGGTCGCGCGAATGAAGGCGCGCGGTATCAGGGTGCATCTCGACGATCGCAACGAAACTTTGAATTACAGAATTCGTGAGTCGGAGATGCAGAAGGTGCCGTATATGGCTGTGATCGGAAAACGCGAAGCGGAGCAGGGCACAGTGGCAGTTCGTGCCCGAGGTACCGGCAACAAACAGGAGATCATCGCTGCCGATGCGTTCATCGATCGAGTGGTTTCGGAGATCGAGTCGCGCTCCCTCGGCCTTACGGGGACAGACACCACCCCTTCCGGTACCGAGTAATTGTCGTCATTCCCGCGTTCGCGGGAATGACGAAATCAGGAGTGAGGGGGTCCAATGATTGGCAGTCACGTCCGCGAGCCTGTCATCCTGAGACGGAGGTTTGACACATGAAGAGAATTCTGTTTGTCGCCGCGCTGTTTTTCCTGGGCTCCTGCGATTCAGATTGTTGCTCGCCAGAGCACGGAGTGGTGGAGAAATATCTTGGGACGTGGGTGGCCTTCGAGTACCGCGATTCGGATGGTTCAACTTTCTATGTGACTCCCATCCCGGCAACGCCCGCTCAAGTGCTGACCTTCAGGAACGACGGCACTGTATCGAGCAATATTGATGATCTTGGCAGTGCGCGATACTACGACATCGACATTCGAACAGACACTGTTCCTTCGGCTGTGGTTGCCGGTGAGGTGCTGATAAGAACTGATACCGTTCTCAGCCTCTACGGGCGCCGCGAGTTCACTGGCAAGCGGCGAGAAGCCCTGCCGATCGGGGTTTACCGCAGCGAGGAAAACCTTGTCGTGCATTTCTTTTGCGTCGAGGGATGTTCGTTCCGACTGAGAAGACAGGAATAGCCGGCCACCACGCGGCAAGCATCTCTCGGCCCCGCAAGACGTTCTTTAAAGCCATGCCCACAACCGTCGCTCGTCGAGTGGGTCTGGAATTTTCAGGCTCCGTTGTTCTATCACGCGGGGAGCGCGGATAAATGGAAACAATAGAGAGCAGTGCGCTGTGGAGATCGATGACAGAGGAGCGGTAATCTGTCGTTCCCCGCGTCCACCGTGTCCCCGCGTAAAGAAAAACGCAGCCCAACCGAACCAATGACTTCCCGACGAGCGAACAAAGGCTCGTTGACAGCGCAGTCGTTCATCTCGTTGTTGTTTTCGCTGGGGGGAGTGCACACCTCCCGCGCCGCTTGCGCAACGATCGGCTGAGCAACAGCGTACCCGCCGTATCCTAGGCAGTCCGCAGAAGCCTTACGCTCGATTGGCGCGCTGAAACCATAGGGATAGGCATAGTACTTTCAATCGACCCCCGTCAGAAGATTGAGGGATAGTACTTTCAATCGACCCCCGTCAGAAGATTGAGGGATAGTACTTTCAATAGACCCCCGTCAGAAGATTGCGGCTTGTCGAGTGATCCACTGGACCCAAGGGTGTGGCTCGGGTGCGGCGCCGGAGTAGAATCGTGCAGCAATCAGGAGTTTTCACGGGCGCGCCTTTGTTCCGTTACGCGCACAAATCCCAGCGTCGGCACCAGCGCGCACAACCAGAGCCATCGAGCACTTGGGGATGAACCAAATCGAGAGTTGTCTGGGTTAGGGCTGGGCGAACATTGGTGCAACGCCACTGCTATTGCGCGAGCGCGGCGGCGTGGTGCTGAAGATTGATGCGGGTGGCGAAACCCTTCCTACGCCGTTTCTTTGGGATTCGGCCCGTACTGGTTTGGTCCCTTCACGCCATCAGTACAGTAAAGAACGATTAGCCAGATACCGCCAATGATCGGAACCAGGACGATCAGCATGAACCAGCCGCTCTTGCCCACATCGTGCAGGCGTCGCACGCCAACGGCAAGTGCGGGAAGGAAGGTGAACAAAGAGTAGAGTATGTAAAGCCAGCCATAGCCGATCCCGCCAATCCTCAATCCGAGCATTCCGTCCAGGAGAAACGCGACTAACAAGAAGAGGAACTGGAAGAGGAGGAACATCCAGTACTCCTTGCGGCGGGCTCGACCCTCGAACTTTGCGTAGTCCTTGATTGCCTTGATGTAGTATTGCATGGTCCCCGAGGTAGGAGTTCCTGCACATGTAGCTTTCCGAATCCCCTGAGAAAGGAATCGTCGCGGCGCATTCGTCACAGGTCGAGCCCAGATGAGGCTCGTGAGACAATGTACGTGTCAGCGCCAGACTGTCAAATGAGTGGCGGCGGAACCGGATGTAAAGGGATAGGGATAGTACTTTCAATCGATCCCCGTCAGAAGATTGCGGCTTGTCGAGTGATCCACTGGACCCAAGGGTGTGGCTCGGGTGCGGCGCCGGAGTAGAATCGTGCAGCAATCAGGAGTTTTCACGGGCGCGCCTTTGTTCCGTTACGCGCACAAATCCCAGCGCATCAGCGCGCACAACCAGAGTCCCCATCGAGTACCTGGGGATGAACCAAATCGAGAGTTGGCTGGGTTAGGGCTGGGCGAACATTGGCGCAACGCCGCTGCTCGTTCGTACCATGTCACGCGGCGGCGCTCGTGAGGGTTTGCCTCTCAGGTGATGCAAGATCTGATCGATGACATCCTGTTTCGTGATGAATGCGACGATCCTCATCGTAGCGGCGCAGTTCACACATTTGAGCGGGTCGACCTCGAAAACTTTTCTCAACAACTCCGCCCAGCGCCGCTTCGATTCCCTGAGCGTCAGGTCCTCGCGTTTTGCGAACGCGATCGGTTGCTCGGCAACAGCGGCCTCCCCGGCCAGCTTCTTCCTCGTGCCGCGCACACGGTTGGCGTACCAACCATAGTAGCGCGTCATCACCTGGCGCTTGTCCGGAATGTGAGTGACGAGCCGAGCGAGGAACTCGAGCGGGTCCAGCTTCTCGGTGCCAGCCGTGGGGCCTTCGGTTTTGTCCGACCGGTAGGTCACCCGCTTCGACTAGCGCGTGTACTCCATGCGGTCGAGCGCAACGGGGTTCCGGGCACAATAGCGCGCCAACCGCATTGCGAAATCGCTGTCACCCTCGGGCACGAGCACGCTGTCATGCACGTTGAAACCGGAGTGGGGCCAACTGAGCATGGAGCGAGCCTCTTCCTCCTCAAAGTACCCGCGCCGCACGAAGAGTCTGAGCACAGCGCGCCGGAAAGCTTCGGTAAGCCTCGCGGTGTCGTGCGCGGGCCAGTGGACAAAGGTGCCGTCGGGGCGGAAGCCGCCGTCGGTCACAATCATATGTATGTGGGGGTGCCAGTTGGCGAGCGAGCCATGGGTCTGGATGCAGGCCACAATACCGACCGATAGATCGGGCTCGCGGGTGAGTGCTCGCACCGCGGCGGTTACAGTCCTCGCTGCTATGCGCGCGATATCGCCGAGAAGCTTGCGGCGGTAGAGGCACCAGGTGCGGAGGCGCTTGGGGATGGTGAGTACTATCTGTCTTTGGGGAACCGCGGCGAAGAGGGTTTCCTCGAGCCAGAGTGTCCAGAGCGCCAGGCGCTTGGCATGGCAACTGGGGCAGAAGTATCTGCACGTGCAGGAGAAGGCGAGTAGATATTCGTGCGCGCAAGCGTCACAGCGCACACGGGCGAAGCCGTGGTCGAGGATACCGCATGCGAGGAACTTGTTGTCACCAAACGGGGGATTTTCAGCTCAGGCCCTGAGGCGCAAGGTCGGGGGCCACCCTAGTTCCCGGGACACGCCGCGATGACGGGAGCGAGCGCGGCATTGATGCCGGTCAGATTCCACGCGGTAGCGTGGGACCCGTGCGAGAGCTCTCCGAAGCTGAAGTCAAAGCTGAAGAACTGCGTCCAGTTGGCAGCCACCCCAAGCGCGAAGTTCTTGCGGGCCAGGTTGGTGGCTCCCGGGTAGGTGAGGACGTGGAAGGCCGGACCCGAGTCGAGCCAGGTTTCGTTGACGGGTACGGCGTTGGTCCAGGTATAGGTAACCGCTCCGCTGGCGGTGATAATCCCGGTGAACGAAACCTTCACCGAAAAGACTCCGCTGGTGCACTCGAAGCTCAGGATCGGGAATTCCACGGCGCCCGCAAAGTTTGTTACGGGGTCCTGACTCGTGAGCCCCACACTGGTGGTCGGCCCGCCAGTAACCGCGACCCAATCGTAACTGGGGACGGCCTTCACCCAGGCCACACCGTCGATCGTGGCGACGATGCTGATCGTGCCCGCCTGCAAGGGATTGACCACGCCGGTCCCGGTGATCGTGGCGGTTGCCGGAACCAGAATGCTCCAGGCCACGGTGCGCTGCACGATGGTCCCGTTCGCAATCCGGAGAACCACCCCATAGCCGGTGATCTGCCCCACCTTCATTCGGGCGACGCCTTCGAACGTCACCGCTGTTACCTGAGACAGGGCGACGCTGATTCCGGACGACGCCACACTGGCGCTCTGCCCGTTGAGCGTCGCCGAGAAATTGAGCGTCACCGTCCGGGCGGGGCCGCTCACCGACAGATCGCTGAAAGTTGCCAGTCCGGTCGCGTCGGAGTTGACGGTGAGCGTGCCGCCCACCGTACCGCCGCCCGAGGCGATCGAGACCGTGACCGGCACCCCGGCTTGGGGGGTGTTGTTCCCGTTGACGTCTTTGAGCTGGATGGTCGGCTGGCGGGTCAGCAGCACATCTGAGGACGCGCTGGTTGCCGGCTGGGTGACGATGACGAACTGGGTGGGCGCCGGAGGCGGCGCCACCGCCACGCCTTGCGAGGTGACCGTCACGGTGCTGCCGTTAAGCGTCGCCGTGAACCTGAGCGTTACGGTGCCGGTAACGCCGCTCAGAACGAGGCCGCTGAAGGTCGCCAGACCGCTCGCGTCGGAGTTGACGGTCGCAGTTCCGCCGAGAGTGCCGCCGCCGGTCGCGATGGATACTGTGACCGGCACACCGGCCTCCGCCACGTTGGTGCCGTTCGCGTCCTTGAGCTGCACCCTCGGCTGCTGGGCCAGCGCCGCTCCGCTCTGGGCGGTAGCGGAGGGTGGCGTGGTCAGGGCGAGCTGAGTGGCCGGGGGCGCGGTCGCGTTGATGGTAAAATCGAGGAATTCGGTGGCGGACACCGAGCCGCGCAGGGTTTGCGGTCCGATCGTGGTGCCAAGGAGCCAGGTGGCGCTCGCGCTGCCGTCAGCCGCGGTCGTCACCGTGGTGGTGGTGGCGCCGTTGATGGTGGCCCCCACCGAGGTGACGGTCAGTGTGACCACCTTCCCGCTCGCGGGGGTCGTTGCCCCGCCGCTTTCCCGGTGCAGAACCTTGGCTGTGAGCTGGATGGCGCTTCCGGCCACCGCAGTCGTCGGAACGTTCCCGATGGCCTGAATGATGAATCCCAGATCCGGGGCGGTGGTACCGCCACCGCACCCGAGTGCTGCGGCGAGAAACAGGATGGAGACCGGAAGCCTGGTAAAGCGCATCATCGTCCTCTCGATCGAGAGTCCAGCCGCCAGCCAATGAAACCCACGCGTGTAAGGTAGTCCTATCCCAATCTGAGGGATAGGTATCATAGGGGCATGACGTCTGCGTTCGCCCTTTTTTTGTTTGCCCCGTGGGTAGTTGAAGCGCAATGGCGTTCTCCGCTGGAAGTGTACACCCTCTGTTTTACGAGTAACGGAGTTTCCACTTCCAGACAGGAGAGCACCGATGGAGAGATATATCGGATTGGAGTAGATATTCGTGTGCGCAAGCGTCCCAGCGCACGCGGGCGAAGCCGTGGTCGAGGATACCGCACGCGAGGAATTTGTTGGCGACCTCGCGAACTACAGGGCGCCAGTCACCATATGTGTGATCACTGAGCCACTGAATTGGTACATCAGGCCTCTGACGCATCCAAAGCGATTCGCGACTGCACCTCGAATCAACAAATGAATTCCTTCTCCGGTAAGATCACGATCTCTTTCAACATGCTCCACTTCCACCCATTGATCTTCATCGCCCTGCGAATGCGTTTCAGGTTGTAGTGGAAAACTCGCGGTTTACCAGCGCACGCACACGCTTTGCACCGTAACTCGAACGAGTCCGGCTCACGCTCCTGATCTGCGGCGTGACCATGCGATCCTCTGCACGCGTGTATCGCTTCTTGCGCGGCTGAGACTTTCTGTAGGCACTCGCTCGTCCCACGCCCAATACTCTCGCAATGATCGCGATCTTGAACCGGTCATTTCTTTAGCACGCCGTAGTAACTGGGCTTTTTTTGGGTTCATCGGGGAATTCCGGGGAACCCATCGATGATCACATCGCTCTGCATGTTGTCAGATATGTCCTTCCGTCGCGCCAATGTCAGAACTGCCATGCGCTTGGAGAGCGTGAAGTCCGCAGGTTGACGGAGCGCGCATGGCCGTTCTGCCGATATCGGCGCTCCTCCAGGACATATCAGACACCATGCAACTGGCTTCGGCTTGCTGAAAGGGATTCTCGTGCACGCGCTTCTCGCGTAGCGCGACAAACCTGCAAGGATTTGATGGCGCGCGAGCTCTTCCATGCCATCGGTCGCAAGTGGCAGGGGCCGACAGTGCAACTCGACTTCAATCTCCCCGAGCGTTTCCAGCTGGAATACACGGGTGCCGACAACCAACCGCATCGTCCCGTGATGTTACATCGTGTGCTCGTCGGCTCCATGGAGCGATTCGTGGGTGGGCTGATTGAACACTACGCAGGTGCGTTCCCGGTGTGGCTTGCGCCCGAACAAGTGCGTGTGTTGCCGATTGCACTGGATTTCACCGAGCACGCGAAAGCTCTTGCGGCGAAAATGAAATCGCGCGGCATAAGAGTTCACCTCGACGACCGCAACGAAACTTTGAACTACAGAATTCGCGAAGCCGAAATGCAGAAGGTGCCGTACATGTGCGTCATCGGAAAACGCGAAGCGGAGCAGGGAACCGTTGCTGTGCGCGCGCGTGGCACGGGCACCAAGCAGGAGATCAGTGCGGCCGACGCGTTTGTCGATCGCGTGGTTTTGGAGATCGAGTCGCGCTCGCTCGGAGTTACGGCGACCGGCCCTTCGCCTACCTCGTAGGGAGGGAACTGCAATCATAGGGATAAGGTCGTCGTGCAAATGGTGTCTGATCGATGGCGATGGTATTATCCGGTCATGGAACCCGGTGACGTACTGGTGCCCGTTTCTCTCGACCCGAGCCCGACGATCGATGCGTACAAGGTCCACGTAGATCGTACGCTGTTGCGTGAGAACCTGAGGCTCACGACGTCGCAACGGGTCGAGAAAATGATCGCCGCCATGCATTTCGCCGACGCGGTGCGTAATTCGCGAACGATTCCCGGCCAGGCATGACCGATTTCGGGCAGCTCCTGGCTGCTCTGACAGGAGCCGGCGTCGAGTTTGTAGTGATAGGCGGATTCGCGGCCACGGCACACGGGTCCGCGCATGTCACGGTTGATCTCGATGTCGTTTATGCGAGAACGCCTGCCAACATCGCGCGGCTGGCAACCGCGCTCGAACCACTCTCACCCTACCTGCGCGGCGCGCCGGCAGGCCTGCCGTTCCGGTTCGACCCACCGACGATCTCTCGCGGATTGAATTTCACTCTGTCCACCGCCGCTGGTGATCTCGATCTACTCGGCGAGGCCACCGGCGGGGGAACGTACGACGCGCTTCGCTCACGGTCGGAGATGCGGGAGGTGCTGGGGATGCACTGCCTGTTCGTCGATCTTGAGACGCTGATCCATCTCAAGCGGGCCGCTGGTCGCCCCAAGGACCTCGAGCGAATCGCGGAGCTGGAGGCCCTGCGCGAAGAGCGCGATGACGCATAACGGATAGTACTTTCAATCGACCCGTCCCACGTGATTGATCGGCGACTCAACGGCGTACGCGCAAAAGCAGTAACGATTCCACCTGCAGGGAGTCTCGCGCGACGGCAACAAGAGTATCGCCCACTGCCGACAGAAGGGTGACGTTGTTCGGAAGCATAAGCATACCCGGGGCCGTACCATCGCTACGCACAAGTAACCATTCCCTTTCGACTCTTCCATCGGCAGCACTTAATCGCAACGCTACAAGCGAACTTGCTCCTTCTTGCACACGGCTTAACGGAATCACCGGAACTCTCCGCTTGGCGGCGCCGGACTAATACGCAGGATGCGATCGTCCTCGGCGGTGAAAGGCTGGCCGCGCCCGTCGTGGTTGCTTGTGCCGACATAAATCGCGCCATCGGGTCCTACCGTCAGTGCGCGGAGCCTGCCAAAAATCGCGGCACCACGCGGACCAGTGTTGAACCAGCGTTCAATTGCAGTAACACGCTCCGGATCAGTTGCATCCTGAAATCGGATCCTCAACAATGCCTGCCCCGCGAGTGAACTGTAGAAAAGATCACCGCGCAACTGCGGCAGCAGCGCAGATTCATAAAAGAGAAGGGCACCCGGTGGAGTGGATGGAATCCACGAGAGCAACGGATCCTGCAACCCGCGAAGTGCTGGCGCCCCGACTGCGAGTGGCCACCCATAGTTCAGTCCTTTTCTTATAACGTTCAGCTCATCGCGGTCCCGCAGTGGTGGATTGCGCCATTCGCTCGACGGGCCGTGGTCGCCCGCGAACAGTGTGTTGCTTCCGGGCCGGAATGCGAGCCCGTTGGGATTGCGCAAACCGTACGCCCAGATTCGGTTGCCGGGAAATGGATTGTCTGACGGAATGCGACCTTCAGGAGTCACTCTCAGGATTGAGCCGAGTGGTGAATCGAGGCTTTGCGACATGGTGGGCTGATATGCATCGCCCACAGAGATGTACAACATGCGATCGGGACCGAATATGAGCCGCCCGCCGTTGTGATTGATGTTTCCGGGAATATCGTCGAGGATCACTTCTTCATTCGCACCGCGGCCATCCACCTCACGCATCCGAACAACGCGATTAATGATTCTCCCCGCACGCAAATGCGTATACATCAGGTAAACCCAGGGCTCGCGCGGAAAATCCGGGTGCAGCGCGAGTCCCATCAATCCACCTTCGCCTCCCGTTGAATACGACGGCGGCGTTGCCCAGGGCACCGGATCAAGTCGTCCTTCTCTGTTGACAACGCGAACGCGGCCCGTGCGTTCAGTCAGGAAAAGCCGGCCGTCCTGCGCGAATTGCAGTGACCAGACAACCTGAAGTCCGGATACGAAGGTTTCTACCTTGATTCCCGGCGGGTTTGGCAAATAGACGGCATCGGGCGCCGGTGGCAGATCACCCACAGTTGGCAGTGGTGTGAATGGTTGCGGAGGTTGTGCAGCAACTCCGAGGGCGCTAGTAGCCAGCAGGGCAGCCGCGCACAATATGCGCACCGCAGTTGATTCAGTCGCACAAATCATCACGCATCGTCCCAGAAGTGTGTAAAAAACAAGCTGCGACACCTTGTCGGTTGAGGACGCCAACCAGGGGTTGTGCCGTACTCTCGGAAAACGTGGGCCTACTGTCTGAGATACGTTGGTTAGGTGGTAGCGTTGGCAGCGCACGGGCCTGAGATCGCGGGCTGTGATCGCTGGGTGCGCCACAGCTGGCTTCCGAGCGGCGGGGGCATGTAGCGACCAGAAATCCGAAAACAATGACCCACGGAATCGGAGCGTACTCAAGAAAACGACTTCTGGAAGACGTTGGTAAGAAACGTTTTCTCAAAACACGTATTCCCGGACAACGTTCCTTGGAAGCGTTCTCAGGAAAACGACTTCTGGAAAACGTTGGTTCACGTCTTGAGGCACGGATGCGACCAACAAATGTTATCTTGCGGCCGAACCCATCAAGCGGGGAGCTATTCACACGGCTTTGCGAGACTCTTTTCGACGGAATCTGCAACCCGCTCGTGTACCGCAGGGAGTCCCGGCTGCGGTATCGTTGACCTGGCTCGTACTCGCCGCGGCGATGATTACATGCGCGCCACCGGCAGATACTGTGAGCTCCAGTGTGTCGAGTGACAGTGCGGGGATCACGATAACGCATAACCGTGCGCCTGCTCTCATGGGCGATAGATCCTGGTCGGTGCAATTGCGGCCGCTGATCGAAATCGGCGCCAATCAGAACGATTCATCGCAGATACTGCACGACGTTGTTGGCGCGACACGATTGAGCGACGGCCATGTTGTCATCGCAAACCGCGGTGCGCCGGCGATCCGCTGGTACGATACCACGGGCAAGCTGCTACAGAGCGCTGGACGCGCGGGGGATGGGCCAGGAGAGTTTGCAATCGGTGGGGAGGGCACCGTTTCTCTTTCGAACATGTGGAGAATTGCGGGAGACACCATTGCAGCGTGGTCGCCGAGTATGCGGGTCGGACGGTTGCTGATCTTTGGTCCTGACGCGCGGTACGTGCGCACCATCGAAGTTGAGTCATACGCGCTGGCGTCCGCGCAGTCCGCGTCGCAGCCATCATCGCAGTCGTCAACTGCCCCGCGCCCTCGGGTGCCACAAATATTTGCTCCGCTGGGCGAAGGATACGCGGCGACGGTGTCGGCGCCGAGTGTCAGCGTCTATGGGCCGGCCGGCACCGTGAATCGCGATTCCAACATGTTCCTCGTTATAAGCGCCGACGGGAGAATCGCAGCAGAACTTGGATGGCGAGCTACATCCTTCACGCGCTCGGTAAGTGTTCGGCTGCCGGGCGCGGTCACGGCCAGCAACCTGCCACTGACGCCGGCATTCGCGCCGCGTTTCGCACGCGCAGGCGGTGACGGACGAATCTATTATGGATTCAGCGATCGTTACGAAATTGCGTCGTACGACGGTCGCGGAGTGTTGCGTCAATTGATTCGGCGCGATTTCCAGCGCGTGCCTGTGACGGAGAAAGAGAAGGAAGATTTCAGGCAAAAAACGTTTGCCGAAATCCCCGATGGGCCCATGCGCACACCGATGGAGGAGGCTCTCAAGATCCATCCGTTCGAGGACAGCCTCCCTGCCTTTCGTCGTATGGTTGTCGACGACGAGGGAATGTTGTGGGTGCAGCAGTACGTTCTTGACGGTGTCACCAGTGCCGCCTGGTCCGTTTTTGACAAAGGTGGCCGGTGGCTTACGGACATCCAGTTGCCGACTGCGTGGGATATCCGGGAAATAGGCGTGGACTACATCATCGCGATCGAGAAAGACGCGCTTGATGTTCAGGCGGTGCGGCTATTCCGGCTCGAGCGCACGTGAGACGATTGCAGCAGCTACAAGGCATCCTCACCTTCCGCCCCGCTGAGCTCCGCGCGGCTTTGGCGGACTCAAACGCTTGTTCGGCCGCGATCGCCGCGCGGCCGCATGTAAAGTTTCCGGAGCGATATCGGCTCCGTTGGGCCACGTAACTGTACCTCCATCCACGAAGAAGCGGCGGAAGTAGTCCAGATCCTTGAGCGGCTCGAAGACCGGGCCTTTGAGCCAGCGTCGAAAGCTGATCGCCCCCTCCGTACCATCGTCGAACACGACGCGGATTCGGTAACCACCAACGTAGAACGCGGACATCACTTTCGGGAGATAGGACATATCCAACGCTACTTTAGCGGCGCGATTCGCTCAAGTGGTTGGCCGCGTGCAATGCGAGCCCAGTTCGCCTCAAGCTCGCGTCGGTGCAAGCTTGTCCACTCCTGAACGTGGCGCCGTGCGCGTGCGGACCAGATTTCGCCGGCGAGCAAGTGTCCATCGAAGGTGAACGTGGCATGGTCGCCCTGATGCTCCGAGTGGAAATGAGCCGGTCCGTGCTCTTGATAGAACATCCGGACAACGATTCCGAGAAAGGCTGAAATGACAGGCATGTAGGCAAGGATGCGACGATCCGAGCAAAACGCGCCATCGTTTCATTGCAGACGACATCACTTCACGCCGAACGCAACCTTCGTCCACAAGCGCCCTTTCGAATCGACATGTGCGGCCGACAGAATAGAAATCGGGAGTTGCGTCTCGGTGCCTCTATTCAAGCGTGTCGCGTACCGCGGAGCGTCCCGTTGAATGAAGCGCGACACTGTCCCATCCGCGCGCCATTTGAAGAGTGAATAGTTGATCCCATCGTGCGTCCAGAAAACGCCTCCTGGCAGGACACTCCGTATAGGTGTAAATGCAAGTGGTACATCCGAACCGGGCGCCACGGGTTGTGGTCGGCCAAATGAGGACAGAAAGGCCCCGTTGCAATCCATTATGTGCAGTCGCGGTGCGTCTGGAATATTCCTGAATGGGATGCCGTACACGAGAAAGCGATTTCCATTCAGGAAAAAGGGCCGGACATGCTTGTCCGTCTGAAACCTGCGCCCGAAGCGGCCATCTCCCGTGAAGACGGAAACGACCTCCGACTGAAACATCCACAGCGAGTCTCCTGGCCCGACAATCACCGACCGCGGGAATTCCTTAAACTCACCCGGACCATCACCAATTCGACCTATGGATTTCTGGAGCCGGCCATCCATCGACCAGAGCTGTGGCAGCAAATCGGCGCCGATGATGATGACTCGACCATTGCCCGCCACATGAATGTTCTGGAGCGGAGCCTCCATGATGGCCCCGGGCCCGCTGACGGATCCGATGCGCGCATGTCGCGTCGCGGTCACCTTGCACGTCGCGCAAGCCGGCCCGCTTATCACCGTTGGCTTTGGGACAACGATTTGAGTCGCTGCTGGTTGGGCCTTCAGGGGCAGAGTTAACGCTGCCGCAAGCATTAATGGCAGCAGCCACGCGCTTGCAATGGTTCCTGCCCGATCGCTCCGCATCATGTCGCCTCCGCCTTGAGCGCTCTACTGCGAACTTTTGTGCCCGCAGGTTCCCTTATCTTTATGAACAATCTGTCGACAGGCCTGGCGCCTTCGTTAATCGTAAGAACAAACCCAACTAATGTCTAATAAATCCACACAACCGGTAATCGTAGCAGCGGCGCGCACACCTATCGGCAAATTCCTCGGCTCACTGGCCGCCCTTGCTGCGCCTGAACTCGGCGCGGCCGCAATTCGCGCTGCGGTCGAACGGTCGAAGGTACCCGTCGGTGACATAGAAGAAGTGTTGATGGGAAACGTCGTGCAGGGAGGAATCGGCCAGGCACCCGCGCGACAGGCGGCGATCAAGGCCGGTCTCCCTGCGACAATTCCTGCGGCGACAATCAACAAGGTCTGCGGGTCGGGACTCAAAGCAGTGATGCTCGCCGCACAATCGATTCGCGCGGGAGACCAGCAGGTTGTTGTAGCTGGTGGGCAGGAGTCGATGTCAAACGCGCCCTACTACGTGTATGGATTGCGCAACGGTGTGAAGTTTGGCGATGCGCAACTCGTGGATGGTCTCATTCGTGACGGACTCTGGTGCGCGTTCTGCAACGTGCACATGGGCGGCCACGCTGAACACACCGCACGCAAAGCCCAGGTCACGCGAGAACAGCAGGATGAGTTTTCCTTCCAGTCGCATCAAAAAGCAATTGCTGCGATTGAAGGCGGGAAGTTCAAGGCTGAGATCGTGCCGGTGGAAATTGTGGGGAGAAAAGGATCGACATTTGTCGATACCGACGAAGCGCCTCGCAAAGACACTTCCATCGAAGCACTCAGCAAATTGAAGCCGGCGTTTCCGAAGGACGCACCCAAGGGAATGGCTCCCGATCAACTGAGTGTCACAGCCGGTAACGCGCCTGGTTTGAATGATGGCGGTGCGGCTCTTGTGGTAACATCAGAGGAGTATGCGGTTGCTCACGGGCTCAACATCATGGCGCGCATCACCGGTTACACGAGCGCTGGTACTGAACCGCAGGATCTCTTCTTTGCGCCGATCGCCGCCGTCCAGCGCTTGATGAAAAAAACGGGTATGAGCATCGGCGACTACGATCTGATCGAAGCCAATGAAGCATTCGCGGTTCAGGCACTCGCCGACGGAAATGCACTCGGCTGGGATTGGGCCCGTGTGAACGTGAACGGCGGAGCAGTGGCGCTGGGCCACCCGATTGGTGCAAGCGGCGCGCGAATCCTCACCACGCTGCTCTATGCGATGCAGGAGCGCAATGCGCATCGCGGCCTGGCAACTCTCTGCCTCGGCGGTGGAAATGCGGTGGCGCTGAGCGTTGAACGCCCGTAGCCGGCGGACACACTATGAGACGCAGAATCCTCCACGCCGGCGCAACTGAGCTGGTATACGAAATACGTGAGATAGTAAAGAAGGCGCGCCAGTTCGAGAGCGCTGGTGTGGAAATATTCTGGGAGAACATCGGCGACCCCGTTGCCAAGGGCACTCCAATTCCCTCATGGATGCGTGAGATTGTGGCCGGTCTGGCCAATGACCCGCGCAGCTACGCCTACTGTGCAACAAAGGGCGTGCCGGAAACCCGCGAGTTCCTGGCACAGCGCAACAATAGACTCGGCGGGGTGCAAATCACGGCTGAAGACATCCTCTTTTGCAATGGCGTTGGCGATGCAATCTCGAAGGTGTACCAGTATCTGGATCCCAACGCGCGCATCATCGGACCTTCGCCCGCGTATTCGACGCATTCCTCCGCCGAGGGGGGACACGCCAGTCAGACTCCCATCACATACAACCTTCTTCCGGAAAAGAACTGGTATCCGGACATGGAGGAGTTGCACAACAGGATCAAGTTCAACCCCAGCATCGTCGGAATACTCATCATCAATCCCGACAACCCCACGGGGATGGTGTACCCGGAGAGTTACTTGCGCGAGATCGTTGCTCTTGCCAAGGAATACAATCTCTTTCTGATCGCCGACGAGATCTACACGAACATCACCTACAACGGCGCCAAGGCGGTTCCGCTGGCGACAGTTATCGATGACGTGTGCGGCATTTCGATGAAGGGCGTGTCCAAGGAACTCCCGTGGCCAGGATCGCGCTGCGGCTGGCTGGAGTTCTACAACACATCGCGCGATGCCGAGTTCACTCAGTTGGTCAAGGCGATCGAGGACGCCAAGATGCTGGAGGTCTGTTCGACCACCCTACCGCAGATGGCGATTCCAAAAGTGATGGGGCATCCCAAGTTCGCCGAGCATCGCGCGCAACTCAATCTGGACATTCAGAAACGGGGCGAGGTGTTGTACGAGACGCTTTGCGGTATCCCGGAACTGATCGTGAACAAGACCAGCGGCGCGTTCTATTCGTCAATCATTTTCCGTGCGGGAACGCTGACTGCCAGTCAAACCCTGGCCGTGTCCAATCCGGCCGCCGCGAAACTGCTCCCGAACATGGTTGAGGGTGTTGAGCTCGACAGGCGTTTCGTTTATTACGTTCTGGCCGCGACCGGTATCTGCGTCGTGCCCATCTCGTCGTTCTGCTCCGACCTTCTTGGTTTTCGCGTGACCCTTCTCGAGGACGATGACACACGCATGCGGTGGGTATACGAAAAGCTTCGCGGCGCGATAGTGGAGTATCTGGCCTCTTAGTTCTGATGTATTTTCCAAGCCTACCTCAGCGGCCGTCGCGACCGCACTACCGGAACCGAATGACGCACGCACGAACAGCATCCTGGCAGCAACGCGCATGACGAAGGTCGTGGCAGTCATAGGTGCAGGGCAGATGGGCAATGGAATCACGCACGTGTTCGCACAGTCCGGATTCAATCCCATAATGATCGACGTCGCGGCCGAGGCCGTCGATCGCGGCCGCACAACTATAGAGAACAACCTTGAGCGGCAGGTGAAGAAGGGAACCATCGACGCCGCGCAGAAAGCAGCGACCCTCGCGCGCATCTCCACCAATACTTCCCTCGATGCGGTCGCTGACGCTGCGCTGATCGTCGAAGCAGCAACAGAAAACCGCGATCTCAAGTTCAAAATCTTCTCCGACCTCGATCGCATCGCCCGCCCTGCTGCAATCCTCGCAAGCAACACCAGCTCCATCTCAATCACTGAGATCGCCGCGCGCACCAAACGCGCGGACAAAGTGATTGGCATGCACTTCATGAATCCCGTGCCGGTCATGAAGCTGGTGGAAATCATTCGCGGACTGGCAACATCCGACGAAACCGCTGCGCACATTACCGATCTCTCCAAACAGCTCGGCAAGATCCCAGTCTCAGTGAACGACTACCCGGGGTTCGTTTCGAATCGCGTGTTGATGCCGATGATCAATGAGGCCATCTATTGCCTGATGGAGGGTGTCGCCGAAGCCGGCGCAATCGACCAGGTCATGACGCTCGGAATGAACCATCCGATGGGACCACTGGCGCTCGCCGATCTCATTGGACTCGATACCTGTCTCTCCATTCTCGAAGTCCTGCACGACGGACTCGGCGATCCCAAGTATCGGCCCTGTCCTCTGCTCAGGAAATACGTCGCGGCCGGCTGGCTGGGGCGAAAAACCGGGCGCGGATTTCACAACTATTCAGCAGCCGCCGGAGCGACTCCGAAATGAGCTGGGCGCTCATCCCGCTCACTGAAGAGCAGCGTGAAATCCAGAAGGTCGCTCGCGAATTCGCCATCGCCGAGATCGCGCCATACGCGGATGAGTGGGACCGCAACGAAACCTTCGACACCGCGCTGATCAAAAAGCTGGGCGCAATCGGATTCCTGGGCATGATGCTCCCGGAAGAATACGATGGGCTGGGCGTTGATTCGGTTACCTACCTTGTCGCGCTGGAAGAAATAGCAGCGGTCGATGCATCGTCCGCCGTGCTCATGAGCGTGCACAATTCGCTACCGTCGCAAATGATTCTGCGCTACGGCACGGCGGATCAGAAAGACAGATTCCTGCGGTCCATGGCGCGCGGCGACATGTTGGGAGCGTTCGCGCTCTCTGAGCCGGACGCCGGTTCCGATGCGGCAGCCCTTCGAACGCAAGCGGTGCGCGATGGTGATCATTGGATTCTCAACGGCACCAAGGCATGGGTTTCCAATGGCAACATCGCCGATGTAATCGTCACGATGGCCAGAACCGACAACCCGCGTGACAGAAAGGGCGCGCGCGGCATCGGAACATTCATTGTCACCCCCGACATGCCGGGTTTTTGCGTTGGGAAGAAAGAGCAGAAGATGGGACTGCGCGGATCGCCGACCGTGCAACTCTCCTTCGACAATATGCGAGTTCCCGCGGCCAACCTGCTCGGCGAACCCGCGCACGGTTTTGTGTACGCCATGCAAGCGCTCGATCACGGCAGGTTGGGCATCGCTTGCCAGGCCGTGGGGATCGCACGATCCGCTCTCGAGCATGCTACGCGTTATGCCGCGGAGAGGCGACAGTTCGGCAAACCACTCAAGGAGTTTCAGGCAATCCAGTTCAAGCTGGCCGACATGGCAACGCGCGTTACTGCCTCGCGCGCGCTGCTGTACGCGGCCGCGGCTGCGAAGGATCGCGGCGAATCGATCACGCAGTTCAGCTCAATGGCCAAACTATTCGCCAGTGAGACGGCGATGATGGTGGCCACCGAGGCAATTCAGATCTTTGGCGGATATGGGTATATGAAGGATTATCCTGTGGAACGGCTGTTTCGCGACGCCAAGATAACCGAGATTTACGAGGGAACTTCCGAAATTCAGCGGATTGTCATCGCGAGAGAGCTATATGCCGCCAGCTGACAGAGCGGGGGCCGAGCGCATTCCCATCGCATCCGACCATGCGGGCTTCGAGATGAAGGAGAAGCTCGTGCAGGCATTGCGGGAAAAGGGTTTCGATGTCGATGACAAGGGCGCCCGTACCGAGGAACCCAGTGACTACCCGGAATTCGCGCGGCTCGTTGCCTCAGAGGTGGCCAGCGGATCAGCCAAGCGGGGCGTGCTCCTGTGCGGGTCGGGAATCGGGATGGACATCGTAGCCAACAGGTACCATGGGGTGCGTGCCGCGCTGGCGTGGAACAGGGATATCGCCAGATTATCCCGGCAGCACAATGATTCCAATATCCTGGTTGTGCCGGCGAGATTTGTTTCCGATGAGGAAGGAATAGCGATGCTGGATGCATGGCTCACAACTGATTTCGAAGGTGGGCGTCATGCACGGCGAGTGGAGAAAATCGACGTGAGCAACAAACAATGAGTGGCGCGGACTGGCCGGCGTGGGGACAACTTCCCCCCGGTGATGCGCTGCGCGAGGCTGACCCGCAGGTTGCCGCAGCGGTGGCCGGTGAACTCAAGCGACAGACCGAAGGGCTGGAGCTGATCGCCAGCGAAAACTTCGTGTCCCCCGCGGTGATGGAGGCGATGGGAACACCCTTCACCAACAAATACGCGGAGGGATATCCCGGAAAACGCTATTATGGTGGCTGTGAATACGCGGACGTTGTGGAGCAACTGGCCATCGATCGCGCCAAGCAACTCTTCGGAGCTGATCATGCCAACGTGCAACCGCATTCGGGAGCACAGGCCAACGCCACAATTTATTTCACCTTCCTCAAGCCGGGCGACACTTTCCTCGGAATGGATTTATCCCACGGCGGCCACCTGACGCACGGCTCCCCCGTGAATTTCTCGGGGATGCTTTACAAAGCGACCAGTTATGGTGTTCGCGACGACAACGGCACGATCGATATCGACTCGATGCGTGAATCGGCGCTGAGGCACAAACCACGCATGATCATCGCTGGCGCCAGCGCGTATGCGCGCACGATCGATTTCGCCGCGTTTGCGTCGGTCGCGAAAGAAGTGGGCGCCTACTTCATGGTTGATATGGCACATATTGCCGGATTGGTCGCCGCGGGGGTGCATCCGTCACCGGTTCCACACGCAGATGCCGTTACTTCCACGACGCACAAGACATTGCGCGGTCCTCGTGGAGGATTGATCCTCTGCCGGTCGGAGCACGCCAAGGCAATAGACAAGAGCGTCTTCCCCGGGTTGCAAGGTGGTCCGCTTGTACATGTAATCGCAGCGAAGGCGGTGGCTTTTGGTGAGGCGCTGAGGCCCGGGTTCGGTACCTATTGCCGCCAGGTTGTGGCCAACGCACGGGCGATTTCGACCGCCCTTATGGAGCGCGGCTTCAATGTCGTCTCCGGTGGAACCGATACCCACCTCCTGCTCGTTGATCTCAGGAATCGTGGCTTGACCGGCAGAGCGGCGGAGAAAACGCTGGATGCGGTCGGCATCACCGTCAACAAGAACACAGTGCCGCGCGAAACTGAGTCTCCGTTCGTCACGAGCGGAATAAGAATTGGAACCCCTGCCGTGACAACGCGGGGAATGCGAGAGAGCGAGATGCGCGTGATTGCCGCGCACATCGAGAGTGCGCTCGCGTCGCCCGGCGATGAGTCAGTGCTCAGGCGAATTCGCGATGAAGTGCGGGAGCTCGCTCTGGCCTTTCCGCTTTACCGAGGGATCGAATCATCTACCGTTTCAAAGGTTCCGAGCGCGGCAGTTCCGGTCGACTGAAGATGGCCGACGAAGACAGCAAAGCCAAAAAGAAGATCAACTATGCTCGCGCGTGGACCGAAGCGCGGGCACTTGTCTGGCAGCATCGCAAGTCGCTGGTGATCGGCTTCGTCCTCATGGTTGTGAGTCGTCTCGCGGGATTTGTGCTGCCGTTTTCTTCCAAACCATTGGTCGATAGAGTCATCGGGCAGCGCGAGGTTGAGCTGCTCCCCACAATCGCGATTGCCGTAGCCGTCGCATCGCTGGTGCAGGCGGTTACATCATTTGGACTTTCGCAGGTCGTGAGCATTGCGGCGCAAAAGGCGATCGCCGACATGCGCAAGGCGGTTGAAGCGCACGTCCTCCGGCTGCCGGTGTCGTACTTTGATTCCACAAAGAGCGGCGTTCTCATTTCGCGCATCATGTCGGATGCCGAAGGTGTGAGAAACCTCGTGGGAACGGGACTCGTGCAACTTGTAGGCGGTGCGCTGACTGCTTCAATCGCGCTGGTTGTGCTGTTCTACATGAATTGGCGGCTGACGTCGATGATTCTTGTCATTCTCGCGGCGTTCGGCGCGATGATGGCCATCGCATTTGGTCGTCTCCGTCCTCTCTTTCGCAAACGTTCCGTCATCAACGCAGAGGTTACCGGAAGGCTTGGCGAAAGCATTGGCGGTATCCGCACGCTCAAGGTCTATGTTGCCGAGGCGCGTGAGGAGAAGGTATTTGCCGAGGGAGTCGACCGTTTGTTCCGCAACGTTGCCGGCACGATTACAGGGATTTCGGCGGTGTCCGCGGGTTCAACAATCATCATTGGGATCATCGGGGTGTTGCTCATCGTATTTGGCGGGCAGGCGATGCTCGATGGATCGATGACCCAGGGCGATTTCATTCAGTACATCCTTTTCATCGGCTTGGTAGCGGCGCCGCTCGTGCAAATCGCTTCGATCGGAACGCAGATATCTGAAGCATTCGCCGGGCTCGATCGCGTTCGCGAAATTCGCGACATGCCCACGGAGCTGGATGCTGATGCGTCGCGCATCGCGGTTCGCGACATTCGCGGCGATGTGGCCTTTGAGAATGTGCATTTCGAGTACAATCCGGGTCAGCCGGTGTTGCGCGGCGTTTCGTTCAAAGCGAGAGCGGGTTCGACGACGGCGCTGGTCGGCTCGAGCGGATCCGGGAAGAGCACTTTGATCGGGCTCGTGATGGCATTCAATCGCCCGCAGCAGGGAAGGGTGCTGATCGACGGTGAGGAGCTTACTTCCATGAGACTCCTGGACTATCGCACCAACCTCGGCGTCGTGATGCAGGACAACTTTCTCTTTGATGGTAGCATCCGCGAGAACATCGCGTTTTCACGGCCTAGTGCGACTGATGAGGAAATTCGTGAGGTCGGCAAGATCGCGCACGTCGATGATTTCGTAGAGGGATTTCCCGAGAAGTACGATACCATTGTTGGCGAGCGCGGCGTGAAATTGTCGGGAGGCCAGCGGCAACGCGTCGCGATCGCGCGGGCAATTCTCGCCAACCCGCGCATTCTCATTCTGGACGAAGCGACGTCCAGCCTCGACAGCGAAAGCGAAGCTCTTATTCGCGACGGATTGCGACGGTTACGCGCGGGAAGAACGACATTCGTAATCGCGCACCGGCTGTCCACTATCGAAAGCGCCGACCAGATCCTGGTGCTGGAGCACGGGCAGATAGTCGAGAGCGGGACCCACGCGGAGCTCATCACACTGGGCGGCCGCTACCGGCAGTTATACGACCGCCAGTACGGATTTGAGAAGGACTTGTTCGTGAATCCGGGCGAAGAACTGCTCAGTGAACAAGTCGCCGCGCACGCGGCGGTATCGGTTCCTCTTACTCCGCCCCAGCGCCTCTAAAACGGGGACAGGTCCACCGGGGACACGTCATTTCGACACGTCCCCGGTGGACCTGTCCCCAAATCCTACCAGGACACTATCACCGTTATGCAGCGTCCCAGCCCGCCTGTCTCGCACAGCTCGTACGAGGCCAAGCCACCGCCGCGGGTGTTGAGTTCGTGAGTGTAGCCGCTTAGTGACGAGTCGTCGAGAAGCGTTGTGGAGGGGTTGTAGACCAGGTCCACCGGTGATGTAGCTCCGCTCCACGAAAGAATCACACTGTTCACTCCCTTCGACTTGACTGGAGTAGCGTTGAGAACGAGAGGAGCCGGCGGATTCCCTACGGACACGACGTGCGATACAGCATCACTCGCGCCGTCAAGATCCGTGACCGTAAGAGTAACCGTGAAGAAGCCGCTGCTTGCGTAGTCGTGAGTCGGGCTCTGCGCGTCCGAGGTTGCCCCGTCGCCAAACTCCCAAAGCCACTGTATCGCGCCCTCCGGATCGCTGCTTCCGTCGGTGAAAGTGCAGTTGAGCTCTGTACACGAAGGAGCAGCGAATGCCGCGGTCGGCGGTTGGTTTGGTGGATCACCACCACCATCAAACAGCGAGTACAGGAGATCAGCATTCGCCGATTTCGCGGACCCGACAATATCCGGGGTCGTTGCGGCGAGTATTGCTTCATTGACCGCGGCTGGCACCGCTGCCCGGTTGATCTCTAGAAAGAGAGCCGCCACACCAGCAACATGCGGAGCGGCCATCGACGTTCC
This sequence comes from uncultured Gemmatimonadales bacterium, assembly GCA_964556695.1. Taxonomy (GTDB): domain Bacteria; phylum Gemmatimonadota; class Gemmatimonadetes; order Gemmatimonadales; family Gemmatimonadaceae; genus CAZKXZ01. Next base: position 3,036 of record CAZKXZ010000039.1, on the reverse strand, counting down.
ACTTATCGTGCCGGTGGCGTCGTCGTTCGTTTTCCACGCCGAAGTGATGCTGACACCTGGCGCGAAAAGGTCGACGCAGTTTCCGTAATTCGACCACGAGGCCTTCACATCGCTGCTGTTTGTCGCGCCAACCGTGAGCGCGTCCTCAACACGCGCAGGCGAGTAGTTGCACGCATCCTGCGCCCTGCCGGCCTGATTGCCATTGCCCGCCGCAATCGCGTAAGTCACTCCGTCATTGATCGACCTCTGCACTGCCTCATCAACCGCGCTGCTCGCGCCCCCTCCAAGCGACATGTTGGCAACAGCTGGAGTCCCGGCAGCGTGTGCCTCTGTTACGTAATCGATGCCTGCGATAACTCCTGCCCATGATCCAGAGCCGGAGCAACTGAGTACGCGCACGGCAACAAGATTGACGAGCTTGGCAACTCCATATGTCGTGCCGCCAACTGTCCCGGCCACGTGTGTTCCGTGTCCGTTGCAGTCTTGGCCATCCTGCCCATCGCCTATGGCGTCGAATCCGACCGATGCTCGCGTGCCTAATTCCGTGCGGAATTCACTGTGCGTGGTTCTGATCCCGGTGTCGATGATGTAGACCGTTACACCATCGCCCGTCGCGCTGTAGTTGTAGACTTGATCGAGGCCCCCCCTCTGGTCGATCCTGTCGAGGCCCCAGGTTGGGTTCGGCTGAGGGCTGTCGAATGACGCTGTAGCAACCTGATCTTCTTCGATGTATGCCACATTGGGATTGTTCGCCAGAGCGATCGCCGCCTGTTCCGGCATGCTCACCGAGAATCCCTTGAGCGCGTGCTCATATGTGAAGCCAAGTGCGCCGCCGTGCATGTTCGCGAGACCGCGAGCCATGCCGCGCACATCGGAGACATCGCTCCGCAGAACGACGATGTACTGGCCGGGAATCGCCCTGCCTGGCGCACGGTTGAGTGACGGTCCGCTGGGTGCAGCTATCGGCGCCGACAGGTCGGCGCATGCGGTGATTGCAAATGCGAGTGCTACTACCGCAAGTCGGGTACTTCTCATTACAAATCTCCGTGTAGGAAAGGGCTCACAACACTGTATGGCAGAGGGTCCGAATTCGCAATACGCAATCGGAGGGGCGACGGGATGGCCGTCGCTGTCTACCAGCTTACGGGTTACCCTGGTGATCCCTATTTTGTTGCGGCACGACCACACTGGCTGCGCGCCGGCCACAGCAAGGGTCTGGTTGCCGACCGCACCCAGGATGCGATTACTGGAGAATTGCACATGGCAGAGCTGAAAACAAAGCCGACCGACGTTAGCGTCGCGTCCTTTCTGAACGGCATCGAGGACACGCAACGCAGAGCGGAATGCAAGAGCTTGGCCAAAATGATGAAGAAGGTCACGGGAGCCGCGCCGAAGATGTGGGGGCCGAGCATTGTCGGCTTCGGCAAGTTCCACTACAAGTACGCCAGTGGTCACGAAGGAGACATCTGTATCGCCGGGTTCGCTCCACGCAAGGCCGCGTTGACGGTCTACATCATGCCCGGCTTCCAGCCATTCAAACCGCTCATGCAGAAACTCGGCAAGTACAAGACGGGGAAGGGATGTCTCTACATCAAGCGTCTCACAGATGTCGATACCGGAGTTCTCGAGGAACTGGTGGCCGAGTCGGTGAGGTACATGAAGGAGAAATATCCGGCAGGCGTGAGGTAGCGTGATCGCGGTCGGGTCGCCATGAAACTGGAACCGTGGTGGTATGCACGGCGACCGGTCGCGCCCGGCGAGCCGCTCTCAGGAAACACAAACTGCGACGTCGCAGTGATTGGCGGCGGATTTGCGGGACTGCACGCCGCGCTGCAACTCGCTCTGCAGGGAGCGCAGGTCGTTCTTCTCGAGAAATCATTTTGCGGGGGTAGTTCTTCGGGACTGAGCTCCGGATTCATTACCCCCGACAGTGAATTGCCATTGCATCAACTCATTCGACGCTACGGCAGCGATGAGGCGGCGGCTTTGTGGGGAGTAGCCGTCGCAGGTGTCGATCTGATCGCAGCAGCCGCTGCTGAATACAAGATCGATTGCGAATTTGAGGAGCAGGATTCCCTGTTCGTCGCGATCGATAGGGGCGGTGCGGAGCGCGTCGACGCGGAGGCTGAGGCACGCCACTCCCTCGGATACGCGAGCACCAGTTACAACTCGCAAGAACTGCTGTCGGTGCACGCGGGAAACTACGCGGCCGGAGTTCGCTATCCGGGGACATTCGCTATCGATCCCTTCAGCTACTGCCAGGGACTGCGGGCGGTACTGCTTTCCAAGGGTGTGCGAATCTATGAGCGCAGTGAAGTGCTCACGTTACGCGATCGCACCGCAATCACTGCGAACGGCAGCGTTACCGCCAATCACCTGCTCGTTTGCATCGACAAGTTGACTCGGCAGTTCAGCAGCAGAGCGTACCGCAAGTACTACCATGCGCGAACCTGGCTGGCGATCAGTGAGCCGCTCGATCCGGGAGAGGTAGCGGCACTTTTTCCGGAGGGAAGGTTGCAGTGCTGGGACAGCAAGATGATTTACACCTACTACCGCCTCGCCGGTGAGAATCGGCTGCTGGTTGGTGGCGGCTCCGCGCTGACAACTTTTCTGCCGGGGCATGACAGATCGCCGCGCGTGATCAACGCTGTTCTCGCGGGATTCAAGCAACGTTTCGCATTTCTGGACCAACTCGAATTCACCAACTACTGGTCAGGCAGAATCGATATCACTGGCGATCTCCTCCCGCTTGCCGACTTCGATCCGGAGAACGAAGCGGTGCACTATGTAATGGGTTGCGCCGGTCTCCCCTGGGCGGCGTGGTGCGGCGACTACGCGGCGCGGAAGGTTACGGGCAAGGTTGAGCAGGACTTTTCCCGCTTCTTCGGCTGGAAACGCAAGCTGCTGGTTCCCGACCAGCTGCAGCGACTGGTGGGAAAGATTCCAACCTTCACCCTGAACTACTTCTACGCCAAGCGCTAGCCGGGGACAGGTCCGCCGGGGACAGGTCCGCCGGGGACAGGTCCGCCGGGGACA
>CAZKXZ010000038.1:0-44281 GCA_964556695.1 uncultured Gemmatimonadales bacterium | reverse complement strand
CAGCTGGAAAGTTTGAACTCGGGCTGATAACGATCGATGTGATTGAGGACCTTGATGAAGGTGTCCTGCGCGAGATCCTCAGAAAGCTCGCGGTCGTGCACCATGCGAAAAATCAGCGAAAAAACGGGGCGCTCGTAGCGGCGGATAATCTCCCGAAAGCCCACCTCTCGCCCCTTCTGTGCAAGGGCGACGATGTCGGCGTCGGGGAGGTTCGCAAGATCCAGGGATGGAAGTGGCGCCATTTGGGACAGGAAGCTAAGGCAGTGACGAGCGGATAGCGGATAGCGGCGAGTCATCAGCGACGGCTCATGATTGAAGTCTCGTCACTCGCCGCTCGCCGCTCGTCACTCCTCCTTGCCCACAAGCCATGCCTATCTCAGCTTTCCTCGGATGCCAGACACCCGCACTGACACGCAGATTGCCGAGGAAGCGGCCGCGGGCGGCGATCAAAAGGGGGTTTACGTAAGGCAGATCTTTTCCGAGATCGCGCCCCGGTACGACCTTCTCAACCACCTGCTCAGCTTCAACATCGACCGCCGTTGGCGGGCTCGGGCTCTGCAAGAATTGGGTTGGGAGTCCAGCCCTGGCGGAGTGTTCCTCGACCTTTGCGCGGGCACACTCGATGTGGCCCTGGCTCTCACGCGGCGGCGGGCCTTTCGTGGAACTGTCGTCGCGGCCGATTTTGCGCTGCCCATGCTCCGGGCCGGCAGTCACAAATCGGTCGGCCAGCCGGTTCATGCTGTTGCCGGCGATGCACTGATGCTGCCATTGGCCGATGACTCGATCAGTGGAGCGATCGTGGCATTTGGCGCCCGCAACCTGTCCGATCTCGATGCTGGATTGCGCGAGGTTTTTCGCGTCCTGCATTCAGGAGCACGTTTTGTAATTCTGGAATTCTCAACGCCGCGGTCTGCGGTCGTGCGCTTGTTCTACCTCATGTACTTCACGCGCATCCTTCCGGTTGTCGGGCGCATCATCAGCGGCCATCGCACTGCTTATCGCTACCTGCCGGCGTCAGTGGCGCGCTTTCCTGTAGAAAACGAACTCTCCGCGCGCATGCGCGCTGCCGGTTTTGATGCAGTCAAATGGCGTTCGCTGTCCATGGGAATTGCGGCCATTCATGTTGGAGAGAAACGCTAGTGTCCCTCGACAGTCTCTCACAGTTTATTGCCGCAATAGATGGCATCGGTGAGCTGCGCAGAATATCGCAACCCGTTTCGACCGAGCTGGAAATCTGCGAAATCGCCGATCGCGCCATGAAAATGGACGGAGGCGGGCCCGCGCTTCTCTTCGAGCATGTGCTGCTCCCGTCGGGTGAACGCTCCGCATTTCCCGTCGCAATCAATCTTTTCGGCTCCATGCGCAGGATGTCGCTCGCGCTAGGTGCCAGTAACCTGGATGCAATAGGCGCCCGCATTACTGAATTGGTGCAGCTCAAGGTGCCGAGTGGACTGGTGGCGAAAATCTCACTCCTGCCCAAGTTACTCGAGATCGGAAAGTTTCCGCCGCGCACGCAGAAGAGTGGAGCGGCCTGCCAGTCAGTGGTGTGGCGTGATGCACAGATCGACCTGCGCAAGCTCCCGATTATCAAATGCTGGCCCGAGGACGGAGGCAACTACATCACGCTGCCCATGGTCGTGTCGCGTGATCCCAAACGCGGCATCCGTAATGTCGGGATGTATCGCGTGCAGGTGCTGGGTCCCAACACCCTCGCCATGCATTGGCAGCGCCACAAAGTAGGAGCTGCGCATTGGCGAGAAATGGCTGAGCGCGGCGAAAAGATGCCAGTGTGCATTGCGATCGGTGCTGATCCTGCATCTGTCTATTCTGCTTCGGCGCCGTTACCACCGACGATTGACGAGTTCCTCTTCGCTGGTTTTCTCAGGCGTGAACCGGTTCAACTCACTCGCGCCGTCACCTGCGATCTCGAAGTCCCCGCGGAATCGGAGTTTGTAATCGAGGGATATATAGATCCGTCCGAACCGCTGGTTACCGAGGGACCGTTCGGAGATCACACCGGCTTCTACTCGGAAGCGGATCTATACCCGCTGGTGCATGTCACTGCGATCACGATGCGCGACAAGCCCGTGTACGCAACGACAATCGTGGGACGGCCGCCCATGGAGGATTTTTATCTCGGCCACGCCACGGAGCGGATCTTTCTCCCTTTGCTCAAGCTCACCGTGCCGGAAATAGTCGACTATCACATGCCCGCCGAGGGGATCTTTCACAATCTGGTATTTGTCTCGATCGACAAGCAGTTCCCCGGACAAGCTCAGAAAGTGATGAACGCCATGTGGGGCCAGGGGCTCATGTCGCTCGCGAAACTCATCATCGTGCTCGACAAGGATGTCAACGTTCGCGATCCCAAAGAGGCGTGGTGGATAGCGCTGAATAACATCGACCCGGAACGTGATTGCCGCTTCACAATGGGGCCGATGGATGTTCTGGATCACTCCAGTCGCGCATTCACCTATGGCTCCAAGATGGGAATTGACGCGACGCGCAAATGGCCGGAGGAAGGCTTCACGAGAGCCTGGCCAACGCTGATCGAGATGGACGCAGCGACGAAGAAGCGCGTGGACTCGATCTGGCCATCGCTGGGAGTGAAGTGAACGCATTGGCGAGATTGTCATTCCGGCGAAAGCCGGAACCCATTTTCCTGCGAACTTGGGTTCCGGCTTTCGCCGGAATGACAGCGAGGCCAATGTGAGTGGCCGAGAGGGGCAGACTTTCTCCGGCGATTCGCTGCTGGTGCGCTATGTCAATTTCGTGAAATTGCCGCACACGCTTTTTGCGCTGCCGTTCGCCCTCGTGGGAGTTGTCCTGGCGAGTTACGTCGCGCCTGTAGCTGCGCGCCAGTTGATCTGGGTCGTGCTTGCCTTTACCGCGGCGCGATTCGCCGCCATGGGCTTCAACAGAATTGTCGACAGAAACATCGACGCGCGAAATCCGCGCACAGCAGCGCGCGAAATCCCGCGGGGCGCGCTGGGAGTAACGCACGCCGCAATCGCCGTTGTTGTGGCGTCGCTGCTTTTCCTCTTCGCCGCGTGGCAGCTCAACCCCATCTGCTTCGCGCTCTCGCCAGTCGCTCTCGTCTGCGTTCTGCTCTACAGCTACACCAAGCTATTCACACGCTGGTCGCATCTCATACTCGGCCTGGGACTTGGTATCGCGCCATCGGGAGGATACCTCGCGGTCACAGGTGAGTGGAGCAATCCCTGGTGGACCCTCCCCGCGCTCAGTCTTGCGGTCGCCGCATGGGTAGGTGGTTTCGATATTCTCTACTCGCTGCAGGATGTCGAGTTTGATCGCAGAGAAAAACTGCATTCGCTCCCCGCGATGCTGGGCGAGACGCGAGCGCTTGACGTCTCGCGGGTGCTGCATGTGCTTAGCGTCGCTGCACTCGCGCTTGTGGGGCAGTCCGTGAATGCCGGCTGGTTGTATGCAGTTGGAGTGCTCGCTGTCGCGCTGCTGCTGCTCTATGAACATTCGCTCGTAAAACCCGGCGACTATTCGCGGCTGGACGCCGCCTTTTTCAGCATGAACGGAATAATCAGCATTCTCTTTTTCTGCTTCGTGCTGCTGGAGCGATTGTTGTGAGCGTTGCGCAGCGGCCCATTGTCATGGCAATCACGGGCGCATCCGGCGCAGCGTATGCGGTGACAATGTTGCGTGCTCTTGTTGCGGCGCGCCGGAATGTGCAGCTGATCGTTTCGGCCCACGGATTCAGAATCATGCAGCTCGAGATGAACATCTCCTCCAGCCAGGAGCTGCGCGCCGCAGTCGGCGCGAACGGCTGGGACGAATGCGTCCAAACGTTCGACGCAACTGATCGCGGTGCCACACCGGCTTCGGGTTCGGCGTTGTCCGACGGGATGATTGTTTGTCCGTGTTCGATGGGAACTCTGTCGGCCATCAGCGTTGGCGCCTCACGCTCGCTCATCGAACGCGCCGCCGACGTTGCGCTCAAAGAGCGGCGCAAACTGGTGCTTGTAACGCGAGAAAGTCCGTTGAGCGCGATACATCTGCAGAACATGCTGCGACTCGCCCGTGCCGGCGCCGTAGTGATGCCCGCCGCGCCAGGCTTCTACAACAAACCCACCAGCGTGCAGGACCTGGTTGATTTCATAGTTGCCCGTGCCCTTGACCAGCTCGGAGTAGAGCATGCACTCGGCAGTAGATGGAAAGGATAGAGCAGCGCAGTTCTCAGAAGCGCAGTGGCTGGTAAGCGCAGGTCATTGTAGCGCAGGTCATTGTAGCGCAGTTCCTCGCAGCGCAGTTCCTCGCAGCGCAGCTCCTTGAAGCGCTGTTTTTGAAGCGTCGTCAAGGGCGCTTCAAGGAGAAGCGCTGCAGGAACAGCGCTGCAAGGAACAGCGCCGCAGGAAAAGCGCTGAAAGGAAAAACGCTTCAGGGAAAGCGCTTTTTGGGGGATTCGACTTGTCTGAAGCCACACTCATCGGGCTCATATCTGATACCCATGGCCTTCTCAGGCCCGCGGTGTGGGATGTCTTCGCGCGTGTTGATCTCATTTTGCACGCGGGCGACTTCGGGGACAGCAGCATACTCGATGACCTGGGCGAGCTGGCACCCGTACGAGCTGTCTACGGCAACACCGACCTTCCCGAGAGCATTCGCCTGAGCGACAGCGTTGAACTGGAAGTGCGCGGGTTTCGAATCCATGTGAGCCACGGCCACGAACTCGGCGCACCCACCCCGGAAAAACTGCTCGGCGCCTACGATGCCGACATCATCGTGTATGGCCACACCCACAAGCAACTCGTCCACCACTCAGGAACGCGCGTCGTGGTAAATCCGGGCGCAGCCGGCCCGCGCAGATTCAATCTCGCGGCGAGCGTCGCGGTAATGACCATCTCCCCAAGCGGCCCGTCAGTACAGATAGTGGAGCTACCGGACAACTGACCGAGCGAACGCGACCGGAAGGAAGGAGAATCACAATTCTCATTCTGAATTCAGTAATCAACGTTCAGCATCCTGCATTCCTCCAAGGCCTTGCTCGTTTCACACCCATCTTCGATATTGCTTCGATTCTCGCACCGCCGCCTCGCAAAGCGCAGAAACGGGGAGCGGATGCACTCGTCATGTCGGTAGCGATGTTCCCAGAGCTGGTAACAGATTGTTGATGGTATCGTGCGCGTCGCCACCCACTGGAGTGCGCTCGGCGTTGTTTGTTGTCTCGTTTCTCCTGATCCTGCTCTCGACCGCACAGCCGCTCTTGTCACAGAGCGCCACCGGTTCGGGATACACGCGTACGGAGTGGAAAATCTCCGGACAGGTGACCGATGCACGCACCCGCGCCCCGCTGTCACGTGCGACAATCATTCTGTCGTGGAGCTATCAAGTCGAACCTCCGGGCGCTATTTCGCGCGCGCACTTCGCCTCTCCAAACAGGATTACCGCCACCGCTGACTCGCTCGGAGCGTACGAGTTCACAAAGGTTCCCAAGGGGAGCTACCGAGTCATTGGAATGGCGCTCGGCTTCAAGTCCGACACAGTCAGTGTCACGCTGGGGGCCGATGACTACACGCTTTCCTTTAACCTCGTGCCGGCAGCTCCCTTTGCAATCCAGGGCATCAGCGTGATTGGTAGCCCCACCCCACCGCAGAACTACAGAGTGCCTGATTCACCCTTTGCCGACAGCGCGCGCGGCATCTTCGCAAGAGATCATCGGCTGAGCTTTTTTCAATCGGATACTCGCGAGCTGAATTCCCGCGATATGAAGGAGGCAATTCCGCTCGCTGAGCCGGACGTGATGCGCGCGTTGCAGCGCACTCCGGGTGTAGGCACGCGTGACGACTACACGGCAACTCTCTGGACCCGCGGCGCTACCTGGGATCAAACTCGCGTGTACTTCGATGGAATTCCCCTGTACAATCCCACGCACGCGGCGTGGCTCATGGGATCCATCAATCCAGAGGGAGTCGGCTCGGTAACCTACATGCCCGGCTTTCGTCCAGCGTGGATCAGCGAGGGCGCCGCTGGTGTGCTGATGCTCGAGTCGAGGCGCGGCGGTACAGAAAAAAACCTCCAGTTCTCCGGCGACCTGTCGGTCGTGAGCGCGCGCGCCTCGCTCGATGGAGTGTTGCCAGGCAACAGCGGCGACTGGATGATCGCGGTGCGGCGCACATACATCGACTGGTTCACCGCTGCCCTGCGATCTGTTGGCGGCAAGACCGCCAATATTCCCTACGATTTTTCGGATGCAATCAGCAGGGTCGATTTGAATCTTCCTCTGGGCGCACGGATCGAGGCCAGCGGTCTTTACGAGCGCGATCGTCTTGCCGGAGATGTCCCAGGAATCGTCCGCCGCAACACAGCGGCATGGGGGAACAGGGCTGGGCAGGTAGCTCTGGTTGCACCGTTCAGGAACCTGGAGGCGCGACTCAGCATTGGCGGCACACGCTTCGGAACGAGGCTCCTCGAGGATACCAGTGAAGTCGGTACTGTCGAAGATGATCCGACACTTCCATCGCTCGAGAATGCGCTAACTCACGTCTCTGGCACACTGGAGATAGCATCAAGAACTCACAGTGGCTCGCGGCCCAATTGGTCCTTCGGCTTGCAGTGGTCCAGTCAGGAGGCGGAGTATAATGGTCCGTTCTCACTTACTGCTGAAGGAATTCCAGGTGTAGACCCCGACCAGATGATCCGCATCCCCTTTTTGTATCAGGCGAGTCTGATCACGAGAGCCGCATGGGTTCAGGGGATGTTTGATGTAGGAAGCCGTCTCCGTTTTGATCTCGGGCTCCGTGCCGAACAGGGAGCTGACCTGGCGAATGTCGGCCGGGTGCGACTGGCGCCGCGATTTGGTGCTGGCATGGCGCTGGATTCCTCGACATTTCTCTCGCTGGGCTGGTCGCGGAGTTTTCAGTACGCGCAGGATGTTGGTGCGGCTGCCGGTCCGCTGGGTCCGCAGCTGCACCTCACACACATTTGGCAGTTAGCATCGAGTGGCGTACCGGCTCTGCAATCCACGATAACTACCATTGGCATAGAAAGACAGTTATGGAACGATGTTGTAGTCGGCGTCAGTGTATACGACAGGGTATCGACAGGGATGACGATCCCGGATCCCACGCCCGGAGAAATCGCCAGCGACCGTCCGCTCTTCGCGGTTGCCGAGAACAAGGCACGGGGCGTGGAGCTTTCGCTGAGAAAAACGTCGGGTCCATGGAGCGGTTCAATTGGCTATGCATATGCAAATTCGAGGGTTGAAGCCAGCGGTTTGAGCTTTCCGTCCGCGGCGGACGTGCGGCATACTATGGATGCAACGCTGTCCCGGCGTTTGTCCCCAACGTGGCGTGTTTCGAGTGCCTTTTCCTATGCGTCAGGAGTTCCGTACACGCGCTTCGTCATGGGCGAGCAGTCATTGAGAGTTGAGGACCCATATGCAAATCGAACTCCGGCATACGCGAGCGCGGACTTGTCCTTCGACTATTCGCGCACAGTTGGCTCGCACACAGTCGGTGCATATATGCAGATCCGCAATCTCTTGAGCAGAGGCAACAGGGTCACTTACTCCGGTAGCTGCAGTGGCGAGTTTGACAACGGAGTGTGCTCTGTGTCACCGCGAGTGACTGATAGATTTGACTCGGGAATTCCCCTCCTTCCGCTTCTAGGTGTCCGCATTGTTTTCTAGTAGGGCCATCCACCCAATGTCCGTCATTCCCGCGTTAGCGGGAATGACGGGGAGAGTGCGGGTTCCCGCTTTCGCGGGAATGACGGATGAGAGTGGCCATTGAGCGTAGAAAAGCTCTTTGCGGACAACTACGAGGCGCTGGTCAGGTATCTGACCCGGTTCACGCGCGACTCCGACCTGGCAGCCGACCTCGCCCAGGAGGCCTTTATCCGTTATGTGGAGCGGGTGCCCGACAATACCAACCCCCGGGCCTGGCTATTTACCGTGGCAACCAACCTGGCCCGGGACCACGTGCGAATCTGGAACCGGCGGGTCGTTCTACTTACCGAAGCACCGGATGAGGCTCCGATGGGGGAGGCGCCGGTGGCTGCAGATGATGCAATGGAGTCGGAAGAAACGCGTGGAATTGTCCGGCGGGCGCTGGACCAGCTGTCCTTCAGAGAAAGGACGCTGCTTCTCATGAGAGAAGAGGGTTTCTCTCACGAGGAGATGGCGAAGGCCACGGGGACGACTACCAAATCTGTAGGTACGATGCTGGTGCGGGCCTTCCGCAAACTGTCCGAGCAGCTGGCGGCAGACCGGGAGCTCCTGCAGTAACACCGACGACTCATTGAGGCTTATTAATCGATGATGGCACCAACGGGCTGGCTGGGAGGACATCCAGAAGCGGGAGAGCTGCTTTGCTTTGCAGATCGTAGTTTGTCTGCAATGGAGCACGAGCAGCTGGCGGCCCATCTCACGGATTGTGAGCACTGCCAGCGCGAATTGTCCCTCCTCGAGGCTCAGGCCCGAAGTTTTTCTGCGGCGATGGCGACCCTCGGATCCCAGACCGTCTCAGACATTCGAAGGGCCCAGGCTCTTACTGCTATCAAGGCTGCGACGAGAAAGGTTGATCGGCGTCGTCCGGTTCCTGTTTCCTGGATGCCGAGGCTTGCTGCTGCTTCCGTGATTATTGTTGGCGGCAGTTTGCTCGCCGGCCCAGGACTAGCGCTGATGCGGACGATCTTCGTCAGACCCGTCGCTCCCAGTGTTGCGCCGCCGGTCGTCGTGAATGCAAGCAACGACGGCAGCCTGCTCACATCGGGATACGCACGAGCGCTGACTGATACTCTCTTTGCCTTTTCATTTGAGAAGGTGGGTGGCGGAACACTCGTATTCCGCCGTCACGACGCAAGTGAAGTGGCAATCGCAACGACTGGTACGGCCAAATTCATAAGCGGACCAAGCCCCGTTATCCAGAATGATACTTCCAGCTCTCCGGCCTATATCGTAACCCTGCCCTCATTCGTCAAGCAGGTCTCAGTATCGGTAGGCGGCCGACCCCCCGTGGTTGTGAAGCCAGAAACAGGCATCCTCTACGACGTGAAGGGTTTGGCAGATGGCAAGCTGGAGAAAGTGGAGCCCAAAAAGAAACCCTGATGGATGCATGCAGCAGCGTCAGAAACGGTCTCTGCTGCGCGTTCATATCCACAGTTGGGCGAGCCTGATGTTCGGGCTCGGCGCAGGGTCGGACGAGTGATGGTCTGGGCGACTCGACTGGCTTTGATCGATGCAAAGGTGCGCGGTGTTCGATAAACCTTGCGTTGCTGTTGAACAAGAGGCGTTGTAGTTTACCGAGCTTCCTTTGCCGCAAGACGTTACGCAGCAGTTAATGGCGTCGTCCAGACTACGGCGTCAGAAGCGGGATCGCGGTGGTGTTGATGGGGGCCGCTGATGCCCGCGCTGCAGTAGTTGTTGTCGGACAGAATCTCAAAATCGTACTTGACCCTTCAAGCTAGGCGCTTTTTTTTGCGCTTGGTGCGAGTGTCGAGTGCGTCGTCCAAGCAGGTTTTGGGCGGAAGGAAATGCAAACGCAGTCAGTCCTGTATTCAACGTAGTCAAACACTCGGAGGAAATTTCAGAATGCACATCCTCAAACGTTCACTGCTGCTGCTTGGCGTGACGGCTCTCACCCTTACCGCTTGTAAGGACGACGCCGCTGCTCCAGACACGATAGCCGTGACCAACATCACCGTCTCGCCGCCCGCTGTCTCGGTACAGCAAGGGCAGACGACTCAGGTGTCCGCCACGGTCAGCACGAATGGTGGAACCGGCACGATCGACCTGGGAGTTACCTGGGGGTCGTCCAACACCAGCATTGCTCAGGTTACCGCAGCCGGTGTCGTTTCCGGCGTGGCCGCCGGTAATGCCACGGTCACCGCGACATCAAAGGCCAATACCGCTTATTCCGCGAGTATCGCCGTCACGGTTACCGGGCTTCCCGTGCAGTCGAACGCTTTGACGACGTTCTCGGTAACGCCGACAGCTGTCTCGATCGTTTCGGGACAGACGGCATCAACCTCGACGCTTGAAACGCATGCCGTCGGCGGCACGGTCACGTTCGCGTGGTCCAGCAGCTCGCCGCGTTGCACCGTTCCAGCCGCGGGCGCTAGCCAGACGATTACAACCGTCACGGCCCAGGGCATTGGAAACTGCGTTATCACCGTTACCGCAACGGGATCGGGAACTGGTCTTATCACCAATTCAATCGCACAGACGATTGCAGTTACCGTTACATCTTCGCCGACCGCACTGCTGAGCCTCACGGTTCTTCCGACTTCGGTCAACCTGGTGCCGCTTGCTACCGCGCCGGCTTGCGTTGTTGGCACGAACACTGTTTCCTGTCAGACCGTTCTGACTTCAACGACTGCAAGTACGGGCGCGACGGTAACCTTCGCGAACGTAAGCAGCAACACTGCGGTCGCTACAGTGACAGCAACTGGCGCGAACCCGGTTATCACTGCCACGGGTAACGGCATTGCTCAGATCACGATCACAGCAACTGGTACTGGCACTGGACTGGCCACGAATTCCATTTCGGCAGTCGTGCAGGTCAATGTGCAGGCCTCCTCGGTCTCAATCTCGTCGCTGACCACCTGTCTTGGTGGCCCGCCGTGCGTGGTTGGTCCCGTCGTCCTGGCCGGCGTGCTGGGTCAGATCGAAGCCACAATGAATATCAGTTCGGGCAATCAGCAGATCGCCTCTGTGGCAATCTTCATAGGTCCCCCGGTGGCTGGCAGCTGCACCGTCGGCGTGACGTATGTCGAAGCCGCGCGGCAAATCTTTGGTGTTAACGGAGCGCCCAACGCGCCTGTTACGCTGAGCATCAATACGGCCAAATTCAATCCGGCCACTTTCGTTCCTGACTTCATCAATGGTCCCGAGTGTATTCAGGCACGGTTGTTCCCAGTAAGCGGACCAAACCCGGATGCTTCCAACACGATCCAGTTCACACTTGTGAATCCTGACGTCGTGTACTACCTGACAGTGGCCGAACAGACGCCTGGCACAACCGCTGGCGCTATTGGTCTCAACCACACTGGTAACACCGCAGTTCAGGCGACTGGTACGGCGAATGCCTGGTGGAAGGGTGGATTCACGTTCCGTGCGCACCCGGTTCTGTATTCGGGCGTGGCGAACGTGGTTTCAATCACCTACACGTCGGCCGTAGCTGCTGGCTCGGGAATCGGTACGGCTGCTGCTTGCGGCTCGGTTGCTGCAGCAGGACCGACATTTGTGGCGACATTCACTTGCGCCACTGCAGAAACTGCGCAGGCCATTGCCGCCGCGGTCGCAATTATTTACGTCCCGGCCTACACGCTCACAGCGAGTCCGGTTGCTTTCATGACCGCTGCCTCAGCTGGATTCGTTCCAGGCAGCCCGGTTTTTGCGACCAACATTACCTTTGAAGACAATGTTGCTCCGCGGACGCACACTCCGTTGTTCGTTGCGGCCGGCTTTGCGATTGGTGGCGGCCTCTGGACCGGTAACGGTTCGGCAGGTGTGCTGCTTCCGCAGGCACCGAGCTTCCTGTTGGTTGCCCCAACCGTGGTCCCACCGACTTCATACACGGTTACCGCAACCGACTTCGGTGTTGGTGGTGACGTGGCCGGCTTCGGCTTGGTTGCGGCTCCGACCATCTCGCAGATCACCCTTCCGGTGGCTGCGCAGCTGACATTCGCGTCGGGTTCGACCCCGGCCGGAATTCCGCTGCCCGAAACGCTTACCCCGACTGAGTACACCAATCGCGGTAATGCGGTGGGCGACATCCTCAGCAACGTGGGTGTTACTACGAGCACTGCTTTGGCATCGCTTTGCGCCGGTGGTTTCCCAGCCGGTTCAACCAGCCGTTGCGCCGACACCGGTCCTTATGGTGTCGACCTGATTGTACTCGATGCTCGTTACGCTGACGGTCTGTACACGACCGTACCAGCAGCCGTCGCGAATGTGGCGCGCTATCAGGGAGCGAACGGTAGTGCAGTTCTTGGCACAGGAATCTTCACAACTCTCGGCGTGGCCGTAGCACCGGCAGCGCTGTGGGGTCCGATCGACGGCGTAACCGAAAGCATTTTCGTTGATGCTATCGATTCACGCTCTGGTATCAACAACGCAGCGGCATTCTCCCAGGCAGTTCGCCGCTTCTCGGCAGCTGGAAGTGTGAATTGCTATTTGAGCGCTGCTGGTGGTGACCCGCTCACCGTCATTCAGCCTAACAGCTATGTCCAGAACCCGGCTCCGACAGCGGTAATGGATTGCGTTGCTGGCGTTGGCGTTGCAGGGCCCGGATACTATACGTGGGTTGGACATGTGTCCGACCGCGCTAACAATCGCAAGAAGCCCGTCCGTGGTGCAGGTGCGGGAATCGTCATGGATTCAATCTGGATCGCAATCGATGGCGCACTTCCGAACATCACTGGTATCGGCTTCCAGGCGGTGCCGGCGACCTACTCCGGCGGTCTGCCAGCGACCTACTCTTTCTCGGCCAATGATGATCTTGAGCTGAAGGATGGGCAGATCTCGCTGAACTACTTCGGTGCTGCTGGACCATGCGGTGCTGCGTGCGCTTCTGGCTCGGGTGTCGCGTTCCTCGGCCCCATAGGCCGTGTGACGTTCCCGTATGGAACCGCGGCTTACTCGTCAGCGGCGTTCGGTACACCGTTCGATGGTACGATCACGAACGTCCTGAACGCGTCTTCTCTTACGCTCGGTTACTATATCGTTCGTTACGACATAGCTACCGTCGCTCCGTTCGTTCCTGGCCCGCCAGCAACGCCGCCGAGCGGTAACGTCGCAGGCTTCACGTCGAGCGAAGTTCAGTCCGGCGTAATTGCCAACGTTCGTGACGTGGCTTACCAGCAAGCGGCGGTGCCGCTGGCTGCTCCAATTCTCTTCTCACAGATTACCGATCGCCTTGGCGGTGCAGGTGGTGCGCCGGGCTACATTACGATGCTCGATTTCCGAATCGTTGGCAGTGCTGGCCTTGTCGTAACGGTTCGGGATGCAGCTCCGTCATCAGTGGCTGTTCCGTTCTGCGATCGCGTTGACATTTACGAAGCAGTCAATGTTGGTGGCGCGGCTCCGGCTGGTGCAAACGTCATGACCGCAAACGACGCCTCGCTCGGTGATGCAGCCGGCGATGGTCTGCGTTGGCGTGCAACAATTGCTGGTGCGCCTGTGCTTTCTGACAACGGCTTCCAGCGCTTCTACACGTACACAACGGCGGCGGGTCAGTTGGCGCTTCCGCTGGGTATGCCTGCCGCAACGGGCCTGTTCGTGGCCGCTTGCGTCAAGACTGGCAGTGCTCTACTGAGCCCGATCTTCTAAGCTCAGAGCTTTACCTGAAACATCTAAGCCCCACCGAAAGGTGGGGCTTAGTTGTTTTTGGTATTTGATCAATCGCTCGCCTACTGGGTACTCCTCGTGCATTCAACTCGTTGCGATTCCACCAGAGGCGTCAATTGACTAGACTATCGCTAATGCCCCGCGAATTTGCGCAAACCCTGATTTGAGGAGGAACCGTCTTGAAGTCGCCCCGCTTTTCTTCTTTACATTTTCTGCTTCCGGTTGCGGTACTTTTCATCAGCGCGTGCGATTCGGGATCAGATGCGAGAACAGAATTGATTATCCCTGGAATTTCCCGTGATTCCGCCGTTGCTCTGCTGCAGTCGCCGATTGCAGGCGGCCCTCCCATGGCTGCCCCAGACGCGACCACGAACATCTGGCGCACCGCCCAGTACCTGATGAAAGGGAAGATGATCGAGATCATCTGGTACTCCGCCGCAAACGAGCGTAGGACCCTGGCAGACACCGTCCCGAACAAGGGGGTCATTCCGATTGTTGTGGTGGACGGCAAGGTGGTTGGCACCGGGCGCGATGCATACAAGAAGGCAGCTGCCGAGTACTCGCTAAGAGAGCGGTACTGAGGAGTCAGCCTGGGGCTGCTGTGGCGGTCACCTGGGCTGGCTGTGCGGCGTGACCGCAACATGCGCATATCTCGGCCACCTTCCGGCTTTGTCTAGCTCGGAGGTGGCGCAGTAGTTTCACTTAAGTGGCCAGTCATTCGACTTTCTCCTGGCCGTGGGGAGGGGCTAGTGCCCACGCCAGAGGTGTTTTGGGTTACCGCATGATCAGGCTTGCTCGCCAGCGCCTGTTCGTTTGCGCGGCCGTTCTTTTGGCTGCCGCTGCGTGCACAGACGACCCCGTCACTCCGGTCCCAGCGGTTCGCAGTGTGTCTGTGTCACCCAAGAATGCCAGCGTGCTGCTGGGTCGCACTGTGGCTGTGACGGCGACGGTGAGCGTCGACGGTGGAGCCAGCGATGAAGTCGTGTGGTCCACCTCCAACGCAGCGGTGGCGCTTGTTTCGGAAGACGGTGTTGTCACCGGCAACCAGCTCGGCGATGTAACAATCACAGCCACGTCTACATTCGACGCTGCCAAGAAGGATGTGGCCAGCATTTCGGTGGTTCTGGGGGAGCCGGCCACTGTTGCCATCCAGTCCGTGAACCGCAGCGGGACCGCATTTCCCGTGGATCCCAGCGCCGTCACCGGCATGATCGATGTGCGTCTCAACGTCTCGCCGGGCGATCAGCTCCTCACCCGGATTGACCTTCTCGTTGATAACGTGGTGGTAGCAACGCAGAGCTTCGAGTCGCCTGCTTTTTCCTTTGCATCACTTATCGCACCCACGATTTCTGGCGCGCCTTTCGTAGCAACCCTGAGTTTCAGCACCGCTGCGTTCAATGCGCAAACAGGGGTCCCGCTTTTTCTCAACGCGGCGCACACACTCACGGCGCGTGTATCGGCGATCGGCGGCGTCACAGCCACGGCAGGTTTGCCGCTCACATTTTCAAATCCGAATGCGATGATTGCGTTAGTCAGCGGCAGCGGAGCGCAGGCATCGGATGCGTCAGGACGCATGTGGGTTTCAGGAGACCTCACTGTGACAGCGCGGCCTGTTATCTATACGGCCGGCACAGTCACGCTGGCCGCAGCCATCATTAGCTATCCAGGCTTGCAGAACAAAACAGCCGGGGCAAACGGAGTTGTTTCCTGGTCCAGCTCTGTTCTTGTTGCGAATGGAGGTTCGGGAGGCTACAGCAATAACGGTGGTGTTGATGCGGTCGCGCCAGTTGTCGTCAGCTCAATTTTGAGCAACGGCGCGGCGGGGCCAGCGGGGCAGCTTGCGAACGCGGCCGCCGTCGCTGTGCGCCTCGACAATCGCGCACCGCATCCAGGAATTCTCACGCTTACCAGTCAGAGCGCTGCCACCGCGTGTTGCTCGGGCGGTTGGGTTGGCAATGGCTATTTGTTTGCCAGCGGACATGCCCCGTCTCCGGGCGACGGCGAAGGTCTGGACGGCGCTGGTATTGGTCCGTCCGGCGTGACGTATCATGTGGGCAATCCGGCGCTCACCAATGAGCAGATTGTTGCCGCTTCCCCAGTGACAGGCAGCGCTACACTGGCGCCATCCACTTTCAGCAATGCGTATACCGTGGTAGCCCGTGTCTCTGACAGAGTCGCAAACATTTCCCTAGTGAGGCTGTCGCCCTCGACACTGAGTCCCACGACCACATTTGGCGTTGACAAGTCTGCACCAACGTTCTCCTTCGCGGTAGGAAGTGTAGCCGACGGAGCTGTCAACCCGGGAGCTCTCATTTTCCTGACGAGCGCAGTGGATGATGCGAGTGGCTTCGCGCCACTGCCGGTGGTTCACAGGATTCTCGGAAACTTCGCGACCACGTTGTGCTTCCTGGGAGGGCCCAATTGTTCACCGGTGCTGGGTGGATTTGTTATCGGCGTGGCTTCCGTCGATGGATTCTACTTCACCTATGAGGCTTTCGTGCGCGATCAGGCCGGGAACGCGAGCCCAACACTCACGCGATCGGTTCTGTTCGATCAGCAAGCCCCTCAGGTGACAGCCATGCTTGCTCCGCCGTTGTTCGCAGCACCGACCCTGACACAGTTCTCTGTTTCGGCGGCGGACAATGTGGACCTCAAGAGCGCCGAGCATCGCCTCGACTTCCCGGGCGCCAGTGGTCCACTGGCATCGTTGCCATTTTTGCCGCCTGCCGCACTAAGCACCTTCGGAGCGCCACTAATCACCGCCCAGAGCGTGTTTGTATCCATTCCCTTTGTGCGATCGCTTGAGCAAACAACAACCGCCAACGTGCCGACCGGGACATTGCAGGCGACTGAAGGAACACGCTTCCGCATTACCGATCAGGCGGGGAATAGCGCCAGTCAGTCGGCACTCTTCAGTGGTGGGTCGGTGCCGCCCGGGAGCAGCGCGACGCTGAGAAGTGTTCAGGCCTTCAGGATCAGCGCTCCTGTCGTGCCGGTTGCACTTTGCTCCGGCACAATTTGCGGGGCGGTACCGCAGACAATTCAGATTTCCGCCGAAGCAAGCGGGCCTGACGGAACGTTCAACAACCCGTTTTCGAATGTGTATTTCTACTGGGTCGACTCCTCTGGTTTGACACGGCTCATCGGCTCGACCTCTGCATCCGAAGTTACGAATGCGGGAGGAGTGCGACGCTGGACATGGACCGTGAACTTCAGCGCGCCCGGTGTACCCTCGCAGGCTGCGGTGCAGATTTTCGCGATCGGCGTGGACCCTGATGGCGACGGGTTAAGGACTCGCGCGCTGGCCACCGTAAACATCATTGAGGGCGGCTAAACCATGGACAATGTTAACAGCGCGGGTGTGCAACTTCTGAACACTGAGCACCGTTCACTGCACACTGAGGTCATCCGACCGGAATCCAGGCCGGATGACCTCAGTTGGCAGTGGTCAGTGCTCAGTGGTCAGAAGTTGCAGACCTACGTGGGGCTAAGCTGCCGAGAGCAGTTTTCGCAGCGATCGCGCCAGCCCCCGCGGTTTCATTTCCGAAGGCGCGACGGTGCGCTGCAACTCGCGCGGATTCTGCTTGAACCAGAAGGAGAGCAGCAGCAGTTCGTCAATCTCGTGTGTGGGGATCGCGCTTCCGGCGTGCACCGGGCGGGAGTAGATGCTCTCCGATAAGTCCCTGAACACCTGCGTGTCCTCCGGAGACTGCGGCAGAGCACATTCCGCGCGCACCTGGCCGCGACGTATCACATAGATCCTGTCATCGCCACCAACACCGGGAACAGCGTACAGGAACGAAAGTGTTTCCGCCGCGAAGCGCAGGCGCCGGAACTGCGAGTGCAACAGCTCCAGCCGTTCCAGTTTGTCCCGCAATGATCCGGCGCGCTCGTATTCCATGCGCTCACTGCACTCGAGCATCTCCGTGCGCAGGCGGTCCAGTGGTTCCTCGTCGGTGCCATCGAGAAAGGCACGGGCGCGCCGGACGCTGGCCAGATATTCGTGCGAAGTACAGGCGCCGATGCAGGGCCCCAGACATTTTCCGATTTCGTATCGCACGCAACCTGGCGTGCGTTCACCAATCGTGAACAGCTTCTGCTGATCCGAGTAAAACATCCTGCGGTCCAGCGCGCAGTCGCGCAGTCCCAGTAGGTCGTTCAGTTCCCGGATCGCTTCCTCCATGCTGGCCGCGCCGACGAAGGGCCCGTAGTAGGTCGCGCCTTCTTCGTAGGTACCACCGCGAACTACCTGAAGGCGCGGCGCTTTGCCGCGCACCAGTTTGATGAAGGCGTAGTGCCGAGCGTCGCGCTTCATGGCGTGATTGAATCGCGGGCGGAATCGCTTTATCTGTCTCAGCTCCGCGAGAAGCGCCGCGAACTCACTGGGTACGTAATCCCATTCTATCGTTTGAGCCTCACGAATGAGACGTGCGCCCTTCTCGTCGGGAAAGCTGCAGCGGAAATAGCTGAGCAGTCTGGATTTGATTTGTTTGGATTTTCCGACGTAGAGTACTTCGCCCTCGGGCGAGAACATGCGATAGATCCCGGGACGATCGAGTGCCTGATCCCGCACCCGTTGTTTCAATGCGAGTAGCGCTCCGTCGTCGCCGCAGTTGGCCAAAGCTGTTGAGAAGGAAGCGACTCCTGCGCTCATTGCTGGCAACTGCTGCAGAACACCGTTGCCCTGCCGTCAATTGCATGCGTGCCGACAAGTTTGCGGCGACAGCGCTTGCACGGTTCTCCTTCCCGTCCGTAGGCATTGAGGCTCGAAAAGAACTCGCCCGGTTCACCGTTGGCGTCGCGATAGTCACGGAAGCTGGTGCCGCGCGCATCTATTGCATTACGCAGTATCTCGACAATGGAGTGGTGCAGTGCGCGAACGGCGTCCGGGTTCACGTCGCAGGCGGCCTTGGAGGGATCGATGCGCGCTTCCCAGAGCGCCTCGTTGGCGTAGATGTTTCCGATCCCGGCCACCTTGGACTGGTGCATGATGAACTTCTTGACCGCCTGGCTTGAGCCCCGAAGAAGTACCGAAAATAGGGCGGGTGTGAATTCTTTTGCAAGTGGCTCAACACCTATTGAGTCGGAAAGCTTCGCGAAGCGCTGCGGCGACATGAGAGTCACGGTTCCCAGCCGGCGCACATCGTAATAATGCAGCCGACGCTCATCGGTGAATGCTATGCTGAGAGTGCTGTACTTCTGTTCTTCCACTGACAGTGGACGCGCGGGACCCTCAACAAGCAATGCGCCGGTAAAGCGCGGTTGCACGCAGATGCGACTCCCGGAAGTGAGGTCAATTACCGCGTGCTTCGCTCTGCGCCACACGCGCTCGATTCTTTCGCCGGTGAGTCGTTTGCGAAAGGCGCGCGGTCCAACTTCGCGCAGCACGTCCGGGCTGATCACCTGCACATCTGCGATTGTGGCGCCGACTATCCGGGCCTGTAGATCCCTCGCGATCGTTTCGACTTCGGGAAGTTCTGGCACAGCGGGTGGTCTACCTGAGCCGCGGCAATTCGCGCCTGCCTATGTCGCGACGCCACTGGCTTCCTTCGAACGCGATTGTGGCGGCAGCGGCGTGGCTGCGCTCGCGCGCGGCCTCGAGAGTGTCGCCGATGCCAGTCACGGAAAACACCCTCCCTCCGGCGGTCATCAGTTTGCCCTCCGCATCCTCTTTGGTGCCGGCGTGAAATATGAGTGCGTCCGGCGGTGTCGAAGACGGCATTGAAATTCGGGTGCCCGTTTCCGGTTTCGATGGATAGCCGCGCGCTGCCATCACGGTCGTCAGCGCGGAGCGATTGCTGAAGCGTGGCTGGCTCGCTCCCGCAAGTCCACCGGGACGTGATGCGTTTGTCAACAGATCGGCGAGTCCGTCGAGCATGAGCGGGAGCACCACCTGTGTTTCCGGATCCCCGAAACGGCAATTGAATTCCACAACTTTGGGACCGCTCGCTGTCAGCATCAAGCCTGCATACAGCAGTCCCGTGAATGGGGCGCCACACTCCGACATTGCCTCCAGAGTCGGTCGGATGATCTCGTCTGATGTCCGGGCGAGGATTGCGTCTGTCGCGAGGGAAACTGGCGCGTAGGCGCCCATCCCTCCGGTGTTGGGTCCCACATCGCCCTCGAGGAGTCGCTTGTGATCCTGGCTGGGCGCAAGAAGAACGAAATTCTTCCCATCGCACACGGCGAAGACGGATATCTCTTCGCCCTCCATGAATTCCTCGATCAGTATTTCAGTACCAGATTCACCTAACGCTCCCGTGGTGAGCATCGCATCGATTGCTGCGTCGGCGTCGTCGAGGTTGGGGCAAATCACGACGCCCTTTCCCGCAGCCAGCCCTGATGCTTTTACAACAACCGGACCCTCCAGGGCGCGTGCTGCTCGTTTTGCAGACTCGGGTGAGGTGTGCGAAGAAGCCCGCGCGGTAGGTATCTGGTGCCGGAGCATTAGCTCCTTCGCGAAACTCTTGGAGCTCTCGATGCGGGCGGCTGCCGCGGAGGGCCCAAAAACCCAGCGTCCGCTTTCGCTGAGTCGATCGGCCAGGCCAGCTGCAAGTGGTGCCTCCGGACCAATAACTACAAGGCTGACGTCCAAATTGCCGGCAAGGTTGATGATCGGTCCAGAGTCGTCGGCAGCGACTGGATAACAAACCGCTAACTGCGCTATACCCGGGTTACCTGGAGCTGCGTGAAGCTCAACGCTGGGATCGTCTTCCTTGAGCTTCCAGCAGATGGCATGCTCACGAGCGCCGCCCCCTACTATGAGAATGGGGCTTCTGCGTGTCATTCCTGACCCCGAAGCAGCGCTGACGCGGTGGCTAACCGGTGCTGAGCCAGTTTGACAGTTATTGACCGCACCGTTTCGTCATTCCGGCGAAAGCCGGCATCCATGTTGTAGCGGAAAATGGATTCCGGCCTTCGCCGGAATGACGACAGATGCCTGCTACAGGCCGCTGAACGCGTTTTCGAGATCAGCTTGCAGATCCTCCACGTCCTCAACACCACAGGACAGTCTGATAAGCCCGTCAGTGATCCCCAGCCGAGCCCTTTCTTCAGCAGGCACCGAGGCGTGGGTCATGCTGGCGGGGTGACTTATCAGGCTCTCCACCCCTCCCAGCGACTCGGCAAGTGAAAATACCCGAACCTTGCCGAGTACCTTGGCTGCCAGCTCTTTGCTGCCCATCTCGACCGAGATCATTCCACCGAATCCACCCATTTGGCGGCAAGCGAGCTCATGCTGCGGATGGGTTCGGAGCCCGGGGAAGATTACCCGCTCGTGCCCCCACCTTTGCGCCAGCCAGCCCGCTATTGTGCGGCCATTGGAGTCGTGCTGCCGCATGCGCAGATGCAGTGTCTTGGTACCGCGCAGGGCCAGCCATGAATCAAAGGGGCCCGGAACAGCCCCGGCGGCATTCTGAATGAACTGAATACGCTGGGCCAGTGAATCGTCATTTACCACGGCCACGCCGCCTATCATATCGCTGTGGCCGTTAAGGTACTTGGTCGTCGAGTGATAGACGATATCTGCACCCATCTCAAAGGGGCGCTGGAAGTAAGGCGTCGCGAATGTATTGTCGACAATCAACAGCGCATCATGCCTCTTGCAAATCTCCGCGGTCGCGGCGATATCGGTAATGCGCATGAGCGGGTTGGTGGGTGTCTCAACCAGGATGGCGACCGTGTTTGCGGTGCAAGCATCCTCTATGAGCTGGGGGTCACGCGCATCGACGTATGAAAAGGACAGTCCCATGTGCTTGAGAATGCGGTCGAAAAGGCGAAATGTCCCGCCGTACACATTCTCGCCGCAAATGATATGATCGCCTGCTCTGAACAGTTTCATCAGAGAGTCGAGGCAGCCGGAACCGCTGGAGAATGCAAATCCGTGCAGCCCTCCCTCGAGCGAGGCGATGTTCCTCTCCAGCGCTTCGCGCGTGGGGTTCTTGCCGCGCGCGTATTCGTACCCCTTGTTGACGCCGAGCGATTCCTGTACGTAGGTGGATGTGAGGTAGACCGGGGTCATGATCGCGCCGGCGAGTGGATCGGGGCGCTGGCCCGCATGGATGGCGCGCGTGCCAAAGCGCGCACTCCTGTCTTCGTCAAATATCCGTGTCATTCAATTGCTCTGTCCTGGGTCATTACTGCTCCGACAGGGAAGATAAGCTGCATGCGGGAGAGCAGGGAGAAGCAGTGGCAGAATCGGTAATCAACTCCACTACCCTGTCGGATGGGAGCGCAGCGGAGGAGGTCGAGCGCCGCATCTGCCTGATCGTCGACGACGAACCGCGGCTGCGTCAGGTTCTCGTGCGCTTGATGCGGATCGACGGCTTCGATTGTCTCGAAGCGGGCTCCGGAGTCGAAGCACTTGCGCAGTTGCAATCGCATCCCGTCACACTGGTGCTCAGTGACCTTCGCATGCCACATATGGACGGAATTGAGTTGCTGCGTCAGGTGCGCGCCCGATATCCGGACGTTGCGATGGTGCTGGCGACCGGTGTGTCGGATGTAGATGTCGCCGTGAGTTGTCTCAACCTCGGCGCGATGGATTATTTGATAAAGCCGTTCAACTCACTGGAGGATGTGCGCGCCAGGGTGGGGCAGGCACTGGAAAAACGCCGGCTCACTATCGAAAACAGGAACTATCAGCATCAACTCGAGGCCCGGGTAGCGCAGCAGGCGCGCCGTCTCGAGAATCTTTTCCTGGCGAGCATTCAGGCATTCGCGGTCGCGCTTGAAGCCAAGGACAAATACACGCGCGGTCATTCCATTCGGGTGGCGCGTTTTTCGTCAGTCATTTCCAACGCGCTGGGACTGAGCCAAGAAGTGGCACAGCAGATTGAACTTGGCGGTCAGCTGCACGACATCGGCAAGATTGGCGTTCGGGAAGAGGTGCTCAACAAACCGGGACCGCTAACGCCGGAAGAATACGCGCACATCATGACGCACCCGGTGGTTGGCTGGCGCATTCTGTCGCCGTTGCTCGATGACTCACCGATTGCGCTCAACATCGTCCGATCGCACCACGAGCGCTACGATGGTCGCGGCATCCCCGATCACGTCGCTGGAACTGCAATCCCTCTCGAAGCACGCATCGCCGCGGTGGCTGATGCCTTTGACGCAATGACCAGCGGTCGTCCGTATCGCGGCGTTCGGATGAGCCTCAGCGAGGTTCTGGACGAAATGCTACGGAATCGGGAGACGCAGTTTGATCCTACGGTTCTGGATGCGTTTCTGGAATGTGTGCGCGCTGGGAAGATCGATTTTCCGGAGCTTGAAAGAGACGGATCGTTGAAGACACCACCGCTAGGACAGTTGACAATTCCGGAGTAGCTCCAACTTAGAGCTCAAACCGCGTCATACTGCTCTTAAGCCGTGCAGCAATCTCCGCCAAATGCTGGCTGGATTCAGTTATGTGCGTCATTGAAGACGTCTGCTCTTCCACCACAGCGCTGACCTGCTGCGAGGTGACAGCATTGTCGCTGGCAACCGTGGCAATCTTCTCAATCTCCTTCGCCAGCGAATCAGCTTCCTTCTGCTGAGCCTCCGCCGCCTCGACAATCCGCATGACTGCGTCGCGGCTGCGATCGATCTCCGCCGCGATCTGGGCGAGCGACTCGGAAGACTCGCGAATGACCGCCTCACCCCTTGAGACACTCTCGCTCACCTGGTTGATGCGTTCACCGGTGCGTTCCGATGCGGCGCGGATTTCCGATGTCAGTTGCCGGATGCTCTCAAGCGCCTTTGCGGTATCAGCGGCGAGCTTGCGAATTTCATCTGCTACAACGGCGAAGCCGCGCCCATGTTCACCCGCACGCGCCGCTTCGATTGCCGCGTTGAGCGAGAGCAGGTTCGTCTGCCGTGCGATCGCGGCAATCGTCTCGGTCAGCTTTTCGATGCGAGCGGATTTCTCGCCCAGTTCGGATACCGCGGGCACGGCATCGCGCGTGACGTTGGCGATGTTGGACATGCTGTCGAGCGCAAGATGCGCAGATATCGACCCCTGCTTCGCGGAAGAGCCCACGCTGTCTGCGATGACCTGTGCGCTGCGCGCGTGCGATGCGGTGTCCAGTGCCCGCTCGGCGCTCTTCGCAGCCGCGGCTACCACGACGTTGATTCCATGTGTCTGCTTGTCGGCGGAATTCGAAATCGACTGCGCTGCGCTCGACACTTCCTGTGTGGAAGCGCTCATTTCCTGGGCACTCGCGGCCAGTTCCTCTGCTGTGGCTGCGACTTCGCTTGCCCCCGTGTCAACCTCACGCAGCAGCGAGCGCAAGCTGCCGCTCATGGAGCGCACGGAGTCGGCCAGCGCGCCTATCTCGTCGTTGGACTGATACGACAGATCGTTGCGCAATTTGCCGGTGGCGATGGTTGCCGTGTGATCAGACACCGCGTTTACGCCACGCGTCAACCGCCGCGAGACCTGGATCGATATGAAGACGAGAGCCAGAAACACCAGTGCTCCGAATATCGCGAGCTTGCCCATTCCGGAGCGCAGTTCTTCGGCCAATCCCTCTGTACTGATCGAGGTAATCGCATATCCGGCCAGCACTCCCCGCAAACGGATGGGTTCAACTCCCATCAGAAGGTTCGTGCCGAGCGTGTCTACCGTAATCGTGAAACCATCCTGGTTTTTGGCAATGCTGTCGAGGAGCGCTGCCGGAGCGCGCCAGGTCCGTGCCTCTGGAGCAACGGAATCGGCGGAGCGCACAAGTGCGAGCAGTCCGCCACCTGGTAACACCTTTGCGACGGTGATTCCTTCGGTGGGACGGTTCGCGTTGCCGCCATTTTTCGTCCAGAACTCGCGCAGCGTTTGATGAGCGTCGCGGTATGCATTTGTGGAGTCTCCAACCAGCGCATCGAAGACTTTCATCGAGTCGGTCGACACGACTACGGCGGCGCTGTTGGCGATAGCTCGCAGCGTCTTGCCCTCTTTTGCAAAGGAGAGCGTTCGAGTCTGCAGATAGGATGTCCATCCGACGACAACAAGGGTGAGCAGCACTGCTGCGGCGCTCAGAGACGCAACCTTCAGCTCGAAGCGGACGAAACGGTTATTCGCAATGCTTGTCATTCGGAGCGCACCGGGAGATTCCCTGCTGTGACCCCAGTCACGACCACACGACGAACGTGTGAAGAGGCAGCTCGTCTGCTAAATTCGATCCTGGCCGCGGGTCCAGTGGATTTCAAAAGAGTCAAATGGAAATACCGGAAAAACTGATGGTGAGTGTCTCGGGGGTACGAGGCCGGGTTGGCGACGGACTTACCCCGGAAATCGTGGCCTCCTTTGCTGCTGCATTTGGTGTCTGGGCCCGCGATGCCGCGACCGCGCCGCAATCCGCGTCGTCGCACCCCAGCATCGTTATCGGGCGTGACAGCCGCGTCTCCGGACCGATGTTTCATCGCGTGGTTATCAGCGCTCTGGAATCGGTTGGAATGCATGTGATTGATCTGGGCCTCTCGACAACTCCCACGATCCAACTGGCCGTGGAGTCACATAAAGCGAGTGGTGGGTTGGCGATAACGGCGAGTCACAATCCCGTCGAGTGGAACGCCCTCAAGTTCATCGCTCCCACGGGGCTCTTTCTGGATGCAGAGCAGGCCCGCGCGATGCGCGAGAACCTGGAGCGCCCCATCCCACGCGCCACGTGGGATCGGCTGGGGAGCGTCACCCAGGACCCTCACGCAATCGAGCATCACATCCAGCTCATACTGGCGCTGTCGGTAATCGATGTTCACGAGATTCGGAGGCGTCGATTTAAGGTTGCACTGGATCCCTGCCGAGGGTCGGGAGCGCTGATCATGCTTCCTCTCCTTGAAGCTCTGGGATGCGAGGTTCAGGCGATAAACGTGGAGGCCGACGGACGCTTTCCGAGGTCGCCCGAGCCCGTGGCTCAGAACCTTGGGGAACTGGAGGCGCTTGTCAGGACTTCTGGTAGCCAGGTGGGGCTGGCAGTCGATCCCGACGTCGACCGCCTTGCTCTCGTTTCCGAGGAGGGCAAGGCGATTGGCGAAGATTACACATTGGCTCTGGCGACACGCAGCGTTCTGACACGAAAAAGCGGGAAGGCAAAGGGTAGCGGGCGGCGTGGCGATTCCGCGGAGGCAAGGCTGGTGGTTACCAATTTGTCTACCAGTCGGGTCTTGGATGACGTGGCTGCGGGCTTTGGAGCCAAGGTTATTCGGGCGCCCGTCGGCGAGGTTAACGTGGCCGTAAAAATGCGTGAAGTTGGTGCGGTTATCGGTGGTGAGGGGAATGGAGGGGTGATCCTTCCAGAGCTGCATCTGGGGCGCGACGCTCCTCTGGCCGCGGCGCTGATTCTGCAGCTGCTCGCGGACGAGGGCCGGCCCCTGTCGGCCCTGACGGGTGATTACCCCCGATACGTGATCGTCAAGGATAAGATGGACAGGACTGGAGGAAGCCTCTCCGGCGTGTATGATAAGATTATTGAGGCTCTCCCCGGCGGTGAGCAGGACCGGCAGGATGGTCTGCGCCTGTCGTGGGGCGACCGTTGGGTGCACGTGCGGCCTTCGGGAACGGAGCCCATTGTGCGAATTATCGTAGAAGCGGCAGATGAAGCAACGGCGCGCGAACTCATCGCGGCCTGCAGGGCGCCACTGAATGAGTTGCTGGACTAGAGAGGACCACGATGTGCGGAATTGTTGGTTATGTCGGCGCGCGAATTGCGACGCCACTGTTGATTGACGGACTGAAAAGACTCGAATATCGAGGCTATGACTCCGCCGGCATCGCCGTGTTGAATGGCAAAGGGGTCGAGACACGGAGGGCCGCCGGGAAGATCAGCCGCCTGGAGTCAGTTCTCGAAGTGACTCCGCTGCACGGGAGCACAGGCATCGCGCACACGCGCTGGGCCACACACGGCGCTCCCACGGAACGCAACGCACACCCGCACACCGACGAAAACAGCACCTTCGCCGTGGTGCACAACGGCATCATTGAAAATGCCAACCCGCTGCGCCAGTGGCTGGAAGATCACGGTCATACTTTTTCATCGGAGACCGACACCGAAGTACTGGCGCACCTGATCGAGTCGGCCTTCGACGGAAACCTGGAAGAGGCCGTGAGCGATGTATTGCACATGGTGCAGGGAACCTACGGCATCGCGGTCATATCCAGCCTGGATCCTGGAAAGATTGTCGCGGCGCGCAAGGGAAGTCCACTGCTCCTGGGACTGGGAGAGAATGAGTTCTACGTAGCCAGCGATGCGTCCGCAATTCTGGAACACACGCGCCAGGTGATTTATCTGGATGATGGTGACATCGCCGTGATTTGCTCGGACGGTTACAAAGTCATGGACATGCATGCCAAGCCGGTGTCAAAGGTTGTGAGCCAGATCGATTGGGACCTGGCGCAGATTGAGCGCGGCGGTTTCGAGCACTTCATGCTGAAGGAGATCTTCGAGCAACCCACGACAATCGCCAATACCATGCGCGGCCGCCTGCGGGTGGAAGAGGGAACCGCCAGGCTTGGCGGTATCAACCTCACCAATGAACAGCTCCTGGCCATCGACAACATCATCATCACCGCATGCGGGACGAGCTGGCACTCGGCTCTCATCGGCGAAAGCATGATCGAAGACGTCACGCGCATTCCGGTTGAAGTGGAATACGCGTCCGAGTTCCGCTACCGCAATCCCATTGTCACCGACAGGACACTTTGCATCGTGATCTCGCAGTCAGGTGAAACCGCCGATACACTGGCAGCTATGCGTGAGGCGAAGGCCCGCGGCGCTCGCACGCTCGGCATTGTAAACGTTGTGGGCTCGACCATTGCACGCGAGTCAGATGGCGGCATGTACATCCACGCAGGGCCCGAAATTGGAGTCGCATCGACAAAGGCGTTCACCTGCCAGGTCGTTGCGCTTGCGCTGCTCACACTGCGCTTCGCCGCTGTTCGCGCCCCCGGGTTTGCCCGTGGCAAGGAGATTGCCGCCGCGATGGACGCACTTCCGGGCCAGGTGGAGCAGATACTGCAGCGCGCCAGCGAGGTGGAGAAAATCGCCGAAGCTTTTTCGGGCACCTCGAATTTTCTGTATCTCGGAAGAGGCTACAGCTTCCCAGCGGCGCTGGAAGGCGCGCTGAAGCTGAAGGAAATCAGTTATATCCACGCGGAAGGTTATCCCGCGGCCGAAATGAAGCACGGGCCCATTGCGCTCATCGATGAGAACATGCCTGTGGTGTTCATTGCACCGCACGATGCGGTTTTCGAAAAGGTCTGCTCCAATGTGCACGAGGTGAAGGCGCGTGGTGGCAGAGTGATCGCCATTACCAGTGCAGATGAACCGGCATTGGAAGGACTGATCGACTACGAGTTCCGCATTCCGCAGACGATCGACATGTTCAACCCGGTCCTCGCTGCCGTTCCTCTGCAGCTTCTCGCGTACTACATCGCGGTCAGCAGGAAGCTCAACGTCGACCAGCCTCGGAACCTGGCAAAGTCCGTCACGGTTGAGTAACGGGATCCCGTCATTCCGGCGAAAGTCCATCAGATCGTCATTCCGGCGAAGGCCGGAATCCATGTTCTTTGAAAAATGGATGCCGGCCTTCGCCGGCATGACGACGTAGAGGCCCTGCGCCGGAATGACGTAGATCGATGCGTGTTGTAATACAGCGTGTCTTGCGAGCGGTCGTTCGCATCGAAGGCGTCGCAGCGGGGGCAATCAACCGCGGCTTCCTGCTTCTGGTCGGCATTACACATTCCGATGGTCCGGAGCAGATTGCGTGGATGGCCGAGAAGATCCTTGGTCTGCGCGTGTTCTCCGATGCGGATGACAAAATGAATCTTGCGCTTGCCGATGTAGGTGGCGGGATCCTGATTGTATCCCAGTTTACGCTTTATGGCGACGCCAGCAAGGGACGCCGTCCCAGTTTCGTCGACGCAGCCAGGCCTGAACATGCGGTTCCTCTCTACGAGAGTTTTGTGGCGCTCTTGCGCGAGAGTGGCCTCAAGGTAGAGACGGGAGTTTTCGGCGCAATGATGGAGGTCGAGCTGGTGAACGACGGGCCGGTTACTCTCATACTCGACAAGTGACTGCCGTCAAGGTGATACTCGCCTCGGCTTCGCCGCGCCGGCGTGAGCTGCTTTCGCTTGTCGGCATCCAGCATGAGGTGATTGTCACCAACGTGGATGAGAGCGTGCGCCCCGGTGAGGCGCCGGCGGTGTACGCGGATCGCGTGGCCCGGGCAAAGGCAAGCGCCGTTGCGACGGCAGGCAGCGAGCGCGTGATAATCGCGGCGGATACCATCGTAGTCATTGATGATGTGATACTCGGCAAACCAGTTTCACGCGAAGACGCGTGCCGCATGCTTCGCATCCTGTCGGGGCGCACTCACACTGTGTACACCGCGGTTGCGGTGAGGCGCGAGTCGAGAATAGTTGCCGCTGTCGACGAGGTCGCTGTGACACTTCGCGAGCTGTCTGACACTGAAATCCAATCCTACGTTGCCACCGCGGAACCCATGGACAAAGCCGGCGCATACGGAATTCAGGGGTTTGGCGCAACGATTGTTGAACGGATTGACGGCGACTATTTCGCCGTCATGGGGCTGTCGCTTGTGCGAACGGTGCGCCTGCTGGCCGATGTAGGTGTGCGCTACGATTTCGAAGTGCTACGGACCGACGGCGCATAGCGCTCCTTCCAGATCTGCGCTTTGTTCAGAACAGCTGCGACAGTGATGCGCTGCATTCTCCCCGGACGATTCCTCGGCGTGATGGGATAGTTCTCTCCGGGATCGCCGTACTCATCGATCATGAGGTCGTGAAAACGGCGATAAGGACCAACGCGCTTTGGGTTTCCGAATCCGTGCAGGCTGATTGTCGGCATGTTGAGCGCCACCGCTAGGTGCATCGGCCCGGTGTTGATTGACACAACAAGCGCGGAAGCATCCAGAATGGAAACAAGCTGGCGAAAGGGAACGCCAAGCGTTGACACAATCGGCACTCCCGCGTCGCGCAGAATTATTGCCTCAGTCCCCCGCTCCCGTGGCGATTTCCCACCAACAATTACCGGTGCAACTCCGAAGTCGGAATACAGTTTGCCGCACACCTCCGCCCAACGCTCGGGAATCCATTCCCGTTCCGGCCTGCTTGCTCCAACGACAATGGCAGCGATGGGGCGGTCGAACCGCCCCACGAACTCATTGCGCCACGGCAATTCATCGGGCCAGGGACCCAGTCTCCATTCGAGTGGTTCCGCAGGCACTCCCAGCGCTTCGAGGAATTCGAGGAACTGATCCTGATGATGCCTTTCCTCGCGATGCGGCAATGAAATGGTGTTGAACATCCATGTCATATCGCGTGCTCTCGCGCGATCATAACCGAGCTTCACTCGGGAGCGTGTCATCAACGTGATGAGGCCCGCCTTGAGATAACTCTGCATTGCGAGTGTGATATCAAACTCGCGCGTTCGCAGTTCATCGCGCAGCTGCGTGAATCCGCTCAAGCCCGCGGAGCGTTTGAAAATGATCACCTCATCGATGTCCGGATGCCCGCGCAGCAGGGAAGCGGGACCGGGTTGCAGGATCCAGGTGATTCTGCAGCTGGGATGCTGCCGCTTGAGTGCGGCCACAACCGGCAGCGTGTGCACCACATCGCCAACAGCGCCGAGCATGACGATGCAAATGCGATCAAGCTGGGTCTCGATCAACGGCATCCGCGGGTGGGAAACGTTATCTTTTCCGACTCGTGAGTTCCGCGAGACCGGCAATTGCAATCGGAGGATTTGGCGCGCGTGAATGATAGCATCGGAACACTGATGGCTCAATTGGCACAGACCAACATAGAGCTATGGCACGAAGAGGACAAAGCCCGGATGGAGGATGATCACGTGGTCGCGGCAGCCAAGCGCAACGTGGACAAACTCAACCAGCGTCGCAACGATCTCATCGAGCGCATTGACGAGGCGGTAATGCGCGCGGCAGCGGCGAATGGGAAGGGAAATGGCTGAAACAGTGGGCTGGCTGGCTGACAAGATCAGCATTATTGAGCTCAAGATATATCACATGCTGGAGCAGGCCGCGCGCACGGACAAGCCCGTAGAGTTCCGCGAGCAGTGTCTTGCGCGTGTTGCGGTCATGCGCGAGCAACGCGACGATTTGACGAGCGAGATGGCGATTCTCTTTGACGACATCGTTTCAGGACGGATAGTTCCAAAGGTCTATCGCCAGTACAAGATGTACAACGATCCGCAATTTCGAAAACGCACATAGGGGACAGCCCGGCCGTGCACTTTGGGGACCATAGTGGGTTGGCAAATTCGTCCTTGCTGGTGTCCCCAAAGTGCACGGCCGGACTGTCCCCGCCACTGCTAGTCACATGTACACCTTCTCCCACACGCGCACTTTCGCAAGAACATCCGTCACGGTAATCCGCTCCATCCTCCCAGCGCGATAATCCTGAGTCGCGCTGGGCGTTTCTCCCGGATCCCAGTAGGCGTCGATCAATAAATCGTGGAATTTTCTGTACGGCCCTGTTCTGCGCGGATTCGTGTACCCGTTCAAAGCGATTACCGGAACATCCAGCGCAACCGCCATATGCACGGGCGCAGTGTCAGGTGAAATCACCAGCGCCGACGCATGCAGAACACCCACCAGCTCCCGAAGCGAACAACCGAGAGCTGAAATCAGCGGCGCGCGAACGCGCTTCATGATTGCGTCGGCAATCGCGCTCTCCTTGGCGCTTTTGCCGCCGATCAGCACGGGCTGAAGGCCATGTTTGTCATAAAGCGCATCCGCGAGATCGGACCACCTCTCAACCATCCAGTCTCTCTCGAGAACCGAGGACGCGATGGTCAAAGCAACGGTCCGGCGGTCGAGTTTTCGCAGCATCCCTGCGAGCTGGTTTTCCTCACCGGGCCACGGGCCCAGTGACCACTCCAGCGGCTCTGCCGGAACGCCGAGGTGCGCAAGGAATTCCAGGTACTGATCCTGAACGTGTTGTCCCTCGTGGGGCGGAATGCGCCGATTTGTGAAGAGCCAGTTCAAATCACGCGCGCGCGCGCGGTCAAATCCGAGTTTGATCTTCGCTGGAATTGCTGCGGTCGCGAGTCCCGCTTTCATTGCGACCTGAAGATCGATGAGCAGATCAAACTTGCGCCGGCCGATCTTTCTCCGCAGCAACCGAAGTCCGTCGAAACCCTTGTCATGCACAATGATCTCGTCCACGAGCGGATGCCCCCTCATCAGACTGGCGCCGCCGGCTTCCAGCACCCACGTTACCTTAGCCGTCGGTGCCTTCCGCTTGATTGCGTGAATCAGTGGGAGTACATGAACTGTGTCGCCGATCGCGCTCATCATTACGATGCAAATGCTGGCGCCATCCAGCTTAGTCTCACCTTTCACAGCAGCGCACCCCTCTTGTCATTCCGGCGAAAGCCGGAATCCATGTTGAAGGAAAATGGATTCCGGCTTTCGCCGGAATGACGGCGTGGCAACTCGCTCATGGTCGTGCCTGGGCCGCAGAGTTCAGCAAAGCCCTCTCATCCGCGCTCAATAATACTTTCTGTTCCAGTCGCTGCAGCTTGTTTGCAGAGCGCATGAAGCGTTTCCGATTCGCCCGCGATACCTCGAGGCCCGATGCTCTGTCGAGTTCAACGCGGTCCACATCAAGCACCCACGCGGTCGCCGATGCCGCGTCGCCGCTGATCAGCACATTGCGAAGATTGAGATCGGGGTGCAGCGCCCGCGCTCCCGCGAGTTTCGACATCAGCGTGACTGTCGCGCGTAGCGCGGCGATCCGGAACTCAGGATTGCGCTCATCACGCAGCAGTGTTGCCATGTCACGTGCGTCGGGAATGAATCTTGTGACCACATCTGTGCGGCAGAAAGCCCAGGCGGTCCAGTAGCGCACGTGACCCAGTACTTGCGCCGTGGCCACCCCGCGCTCCTGAAGCGCAATAGCAGTTCGCAACTCGTGTGGGGCGCGGCCGGGCCTCAGAAAGATCTCGCCAGTGAGCGGAGCGAGGAGACCCCCATGACGTGATCGCCGCACCACAATCGTCTCACCGCTCGAGAGAGCTCTGAACGCGAGTGCATCGCCGCGGCCCTTGAAGGCAAGGACATCAGGGCGGCCGCGCGCAAAATCGTAAAGGGTGCCGGTCGCCAATGCTGATTCGATGTCCGCAAGAAAATCCTCTCGCGCCACGACTGTCAGCGACGGCAGCTCTAGTGTCTTGTATCCACCTGGAATCCGCTCACCCATGCCGGGTGAGATGTACTCTGAAAACCCGCACGTTTCGAGTGCGGCCACGAACCTGGAGCTGCTCCAGCTCCTCGGCGTCAGGCACCGAACTTCCCATGGCGTTCCAGGCGTCTTCCGAAATCAGCACTTCCGCGGGGGCCGCAAGGGAGGCCAGTCTGCTGGCGACATTCACTACATCACCGATGACGGTGTACTCCATGCGCCGCGATGAGCCGATGTTGCCGGCAAAGACCTCTCCGTAACCGATTCCAATTCCCACTTCCAGAACAGGGCGTTTCTCCGCTGCCCAGCGTCCATTTATCGCGGCAATGCGCTCGTGCATCAGGCGCGCTGCCTCGAGAGCCTTGGACGCATCGGCGCCGGTACTCAGTGGCGCACCCCACTGAGCCATTAGCGCATCGCCGATGAACTTATCCAGGGTTCCACCTGTTGCGAAAACACACTCCACCATCTCGGCGAAATATTCTGAAAGAATCCTCGCAGTCTCCTCCGCCGGGAGTTTCTCCGACCAGGCGGAAAACCCGCGAATATCGCTGAACAAAACGGCCACTATGGTTCTCTCGCCGCCCAGCTTCACATTTTCTGGCGCGCCGGCAATCCGCTCCGCCAGCGCCGGCGCAAAGTAGCGCTCGAAGCTGCTCCGGATCACCGCCTGCTGCCGCAGTTGCTCGCTCAGTCTTTCTCGTTCCACAGCTGCAGAAACGATTCCCGCGAATGCGAGTGTGAGTTCCAGATCATCAGCACTGAACGCCTTGCTCTCGGTGATGCTATCGATGTACAGAACGCCGAGCGCGGTGTTCTGAGAAAACAGCGGCACACATATGGCTGAACGCACCAGTTGCATGCGAACAGACTCACCGGAAAAACGCGCATCCTGTCCCGCATCGTCAGTGAGTATCGCAACTTTCTCGTCGAGGGCGCGACGCGCAATTGATTGCGGAACCATCTTCGTCACGTCCCCACCGTCGGAACTGCGCGATACCGCCTGGATCAGCGCGCCCGATTTGTCGAGCAGCAGCACAGCCATGCGATCCGCACGAAGCAGTTCAATTGACCGTTCGGCAACTCGCCGCATTATTCCAGATACGTCGCGCTCCTTCAGCAGTTCCGAAGCCAGAGCCAGCAGTGCATCGAGCTGGCGACGCAGCGATCGCGGCGCGGTGCGTGAAAGATCATCCGCTGCGCCTACAGGATCTGCCGATGCGGAAAGTCGCGTGACAATGGTGCCAACATCCGTCTGACTGTCCACTGGACGGATGTGAGTGCCCACCAGCTTTCTGGGAGTGTGTACAGACGGCCCGGTGGTAGCAGCGATCTTCGCGACGCCGGAGGGCATGGAGTTAATCCCGGTCTCCACATCCGGTTGCTGAACTTTTTCGACGCGAAACGCCGCGGTGCCGAATGTGATTACATCGCCGGCCTTCGCCGTACCCTCAGGAGCACGGTCACCATTGACGAAAGTACCATTGCTGGAGCCGAGGTCACGCAGCTCGATGGAATTGCCTGCAACACGAACCTGGGCGTGACGGCGGGAAATATTGGGGTTGAGGACCATGAGGTCACAACCGGCGCCGCGACCGACAACGAGCGTCGCACCATCCGGGAGCGAGTACACCTGCCCGCTACTTTCTGAGACCAGTCTGAATGCCATCACTTTGGATCTTGGCTCGCGGTATTAACCCCTCTCACGGCTGCACATTCCCTCAGATTTACGACGAATCAGGGCGGTGACTGATACCTTTGCGACCTAACTCTGCCAATAGCGGTCAGAATGGCACGTGCCTTATTCTCAGTCTCCTCCCATTCCCGCTCAGGCACCGAGTCGGCGACGATCCCCGCTCCCACCTGAACTGAGGCCTCCCCACCTGCAATTACACAGGTTCGGATGGTGATTGCGAGATCCATGCTGCGGTCCCCTGCGGCGATGTATCCCACGGCCCCGGCATAGGGTCCGCGTCGCACTGGCTCGAGTTCATCGAGGATTTCCATCGCCCTCACCTTGGGAGCCCCGGTTGTCGTTCCAGCCGGGAAGGTGGCACGGAAGACATCCATTGCCGAGGCATTCTCCACCAATTCGCCTTCCACCTGACTGACGATGTGCAGAACGTGAGAATACTTCTCCACCTTCATGAGCTCCGTGACCTGAACGGTCCCGAAGCGTGCAATCCTGCCAACATCGTTGCGACCCAGGTCAACGAGCATCACATGTTCGGCGCGTTCCTTCTCATCAGCCAGCAGTTCTGCAGACAGTCGTTCATCCTCGGCGTCGTTTTTCCCTCGTGGACGTGTGCCTGCGATGGGACGGACAATGACGCGACCGTCCTGCAGTCTCACGAGCAATTCGGGGGAGCTGCCGACGAGCTCCACATCGTCCAGCGCGAGATGATACATGTAGGGTGAAGGATTCAGAGCGCGCAATGCGCGGTATAGCGCTTCCGAGGAAAAATCGTGCTTTACCGCGATGCGTCGCGCGAGCAGTGCCTGGAAGCAGTCGCCTGCAAAAATGTATTTCCGAATCCGCTCCACATCCCGCATGTAGTCGGCTTTCGCATATGAAGATTCTCCCGACGCGGGCGCGGAGTTTTCATCGAGGTCGAGCGCGGGTAAGGCAACCGGAGCGCGCAGGCGGTTGATGGTTTCAGCAATCTCCAACTGGGCAGCGTCGTAGGCGGCCCGAGTTTCATTCTCACTCGCGCCAGCAGGCAAGGGGACGCCCAGCACTGCGCGCGCCTGCGAGCGGAGGTTGTCGATTATCACAACAACTCCGGTGAAAACGAAGAGCGCATCGGGCGCTTTGATCGCGCGAGGCGGGGCGTTGGGCAACCGCTCGATGAGGCGCGCGATGTCGTAGGAGAAATAGCCAACGGCTCCGCTCCAGAACCTGCCCAGCTCCGGGACCTCGATGGGGTGGTGCTGACACAGGAGGGACTTGAGATCGTCGAGTGGATCGCTGGGCGTGCGCGCTCCATGCCATCCCTTGTGGGCCGTCCACGATTCCACGACGCCGTCGAGGAGTCTCCATGCGGCGCGTGGTTCCGTTCCCATGAAGGTGTATCGCGACCAGGTCTCACCACCCGCCGGCGCGGACTCCAGGAGGAAGGCAAATGGTCCCCGTCTCAGCTTGTGAAAGGCTGAGACGGGGGTATCGGTATCGAGAAGGACGTCGCGCCATACAGGGACGAGTCCACCTCGGAATGCCAGCGCTCTGAAGGTCTCGAATTTCACGTTTTCTACGCTTAGGGTCGTAACCCCGGGGCGACAAGTGGGGGGCTCGGAGGGTTGGAGTCTACCGGGGCCCGGCAATACCGGGCAAGGCGTGCGACTCGTGGGGCAAACCCTTGGTGCTCCCGAGGCTTAGATGATGTGTCGTGTCCCCGCCACGGTCGTCATTAAGTTTGACCGGCGTGACACCCGCGGACCCCGTTTTGCGCGTTTAATACAACCCGACTTTCAACCGAAGAACTGAATCGATGTCATCCGGTTCCGCCATCAAAGATGCCTGGCTGCGTCCTACGCTCGAGACGCTTGTCTCTGCCGATGCCGTCCAGTCGCTTGAGCCGGTAGGGCGGAGTTATTGGGAGAGCGCAGTCGAGAAGGGACTGCTGACCGATGACGAGATTCTGACGGCGCTGGCGTCGCGCTTTAGAATGAAAATTGCCAACGTTGCCAGCGTGAGCGCTGAAGTTCGCGAACAGATTCCTGAGGCGCTGGCTCGCAAGTACAACATCCTGCCGCTCTCGCTTTCCGATTCGATTCTGGACATTGCGACTGCGAACCCGCACGATCTCGATTGCGAGCGGACGCTCGCATTTGCCACTGGTCGCAGCGTCAGGATGTCGCTGGCTTCACCTGCTGTCATTGAGCGCCGGCTGGAAGAGGTATACCGCCCCGAAAACGTCTTTGAAAAAATTCTTCAGAGTGTGGGTGACAAATACGATGTCACAGCTGAGGAGACGTCGGTCGAAGAGGCTGACGCCGAAGCCGCGGCGGCGAAGGCCGGTGAGCGCCCCGTTATCAGGCTGGTGGACCACATCATTGCCGAAGGAATCAGTTCCAGAGGCAGCGACATCCACCTCGAGCCGGAAGAGGGTGGCGTAGCGGTCAGATATCGCATCGACGGAGTGTTGCGCGAAGCGATGGTGTTGCCGCGGGCGATCGGGGTTTCGCTGGTGTCGCGCATCAAGATCATGTCCAACATGGACATTGCCGACCGCATGCGACCCCAGGACGGTCGCGCGCGCGTAACGGTGAATGGCAGCCGGGTGGACCTGCGCGTTTCGACACTCCCTGCATCGCACGGCGAAAAGGTTGTAATTCGAATTCTCGACGCGCGCGCCACCGTGCTGTCACTCGAAACACTCGGCTTCAATCCGGAGGAACTCGAGCGCATACAGCAGCTGATCGCACTGCGAGAAGGTCTCGTTCTCGTGACGGGCCCCACGGGATCCGGAAAAACGACGACGCTGTATTCGATGTTGCGCCAGATACAGGCGCGCAATGTGAACATCGTGACAGTGGAAGATCCCGTCGAGTATCGCCTGCAGGGAATTGTGCAGGTGCAGGTGAACGAAAAGGCGGGACTGGATTTCGCTGCCGCACTACGATCGATTCTGCGTCAGGATCCTGACGTCGTGCTCGTCGGCGAAGTTCGCGACAAGGAGACAGCCACAACCGCGGCGCAGGCGGCACTCACCGGTCACCTTGTTCTTACCACTCTGCACACGATTGACGCGGCCAGCTCTGTAACGCGTCTCGTCGATATCGGCATCGAGAGTTACAAGGTTGCGGCTGCGCTGAAGGGAATTGTTGCGCAGCGGCTTATCCGGAAACTCTGTCCCAAGTGCAAGGAAGTCTCCACTGAGCCGGTGCCCAGTCGCATCCTTCCTTACCTGCCGCAGGCAACCCAGATTTATCGCGCTGTGGGTTGCGAGAACTGCACGCAGACGGGTTATCGCGGACGACTCGCCATCACGGAAGTTGTGGTGATGAACAAGGAGCTGGAGCGTCGCGTAGCGGCGAACGAGACTTCTCAGAGTATTGCCGATGCGGCGCGCGAGAGCGGCGCGAAGTCATTGTGGGACTCAGGGCTCAGCCATGTGAAGCGCGGCGACACTACGCTCGACGAATTGCTGCGCGTCGTCGAGGTACCCATGGAGGAGGGAGGCGGCGAAGGAGGGCAGCAACGCCAGAGCCGTTCCCGTGCGACCCCGGACGCGCCTGTGGCAGCGCCCTCGCGTTATGATGCCCCGGAAAGGCCTCGTCCCGGCGCGCTGAGACTCACGCCGGTGATGACGAAGGACGACGCCTTCCAGCTCCTCGACGATATTACTGGCGATTCCGATGAGTCTCCCATGACGGTGCTGCTCGTGGAAGACGAAGACTCTTTGCGAAAAGTGTTGCGCGATCTGCTGGAAAGAGAAGGATACCGGGTGCTGGAGGCGGCAAACGGCGTGCAGGCGCTGGACGAAATCGATCGCGGCAACCCTGATGTGATTCTTCTTGATCTCAACATTCCGCAACTTGACGGATTCGGAGTTCTGCAGCACATACGCGCGAAGCCGCAGATGGCTGACCTTCCAGTGATTGTGCTGACGGCACGAGGTGATGAAGAAGCGGAGGTGCGCGCACTCGAAGAAGGGGCCACCGATTTTCTCACCAAGCCATTCCGTCCCCGAGCATTGAGCGCTCGACTTCAGGCACTCGTTCGCAGTCGCCGTTCTCGTCGCTGATCCCCTGGCGGGTCTGGTCCATCACATATGACCGAGCTCAAAATTGGCGTCGTTGACGTCTATGTGATTGCTGGCTCGGACTCCAGTACATGGCGTGTGCTGCTGCTGCGGCGATCGGCGGACACACGTTGTCCCGGTGCGTGGGAGTCGGTGCACGGCCACATCGAGGGCGCGGAGCGGCCCGAAAATGCAGCGCTGCGCGAAGTGCTTGAGGAAACCGGACTGACGGTGGCGCGGTTGTACAACGTGACCGTACAGCCGTTCTACCTGCACTCGATTGGAACGGTCCAAATGTCCGTCGTATTCGCGGCGTTCGTTGACGACGTTGCTATGACGTTGAGCGCGGAGCACAGCGAGTTTGCCTGGCTTTCCGTGAGCGAAGCGATGCAACGTTTCGCGTGGCCGAGGGAAGCTGCAGCTTTACGCGACATCGTTAAGCTGGTTGGTGCGGGGGACGCGGGAGCGGTTGAGGATGTGTTGAGGGTGTTCTGAGCCGCGCCGAACAGCCGAAGTGCGAAACACATCAACAGCGAAACACACCAACAGCGAAACGCATTAACAGCGAAATACAAAAACAGCGAAACACAAAAACAGCGGGACAACAACGACGGGCGCTTGGTGCGTTCCGCTTTTGGCGTTCGCCCCAGCTTGTGCTTCGCCGTTAAGGTATCTCGCTGTCAATGTGTTTCGCTGTTGATGAGTTTCGCAGTTTATGAGTTTCGCGGCTGATGAGTTTCGCAGTTGATGAGTTTCGCAGTTAGCCGTTACTGCCTATCACTTCCCCTTGTCCCGAGCCGTAGACAGAATATCATTGGAACCCGGCGCAGTGGACTTTATCCGCACGCTCTTCGCCGGAATCCCAACATTCACGTGATAGGGCCGCACGTCCTTCGTGGCCAGGGCCATCGCGCCCACCATCCCCTGAACATTCACGTGCACGCCGGCGAGAATCGTCGCGTGGTAGGTGATGCGCACGTCGTCATCCAGTATTGTCACCGCGTTGGTCACATCCTTCTGATCGATGATGCTGTGCGTATGGCTGTAGATGTTGGCAAAGTCGGAAAGCGACACGCGATTTCCCAGCACGATGCCGCCGCGATCATCGAGCAACACGTGGCGGTGCACAACTACGTTGTCTCCCACCTCGAGATTGTATCCGAACGAAACTTCCACGAACTGGAACGCCTTGAAGTTCTCGCCGCAGCGCCGGAAGATGTGTTTGGCCAGAATGCGCCGCAGCTGAACTCCGAGTTCGACGTTCTGGCCGCCGGCCACGGTACGGTCGAAAGAATACCAGAGCCAGAGCAATGGCTTCACGCGCTGAAACTTCTCGTCATCACATTCGGCGTAGTACTCGGGCTCGAGGGTGATATTGCGCGGATCCAATGAGAAAAGTGCAACGCGCGTACCTAAGGATATACTGGGATCGTTGACCGCTGACTCCCAATGCCTGTTGTATTGAGGGAAGGTCAATTCCACGAGGGTATCGCGGCACAACAAGGCTCTGTCGCATGAAGGATCGTTCAGTTGCGTTGCGATGTTATCCAGCCACCCCTGCGCGATCGACCCCACGGGGGAGGGAATTTTTCTAAGCGGTTTCAATACCATACAAGATTGTCCGAAAAAGGGTTGATGCCGTCATTCCGGCGAAAGCCGGAATCCATGTTAGAAGGAAAATGGATTCCGCCCCGGCCTTCGCCGGGGTGACGTTTGTTCGACGGAATGACGAAAATGGACAAAAGCCGCCAGCGTGTCGACTCTTCCACTCCGCAAGCGCGATCTCTCCCTCTCAAGCACGCGCAATATCGAGGCCCACTCAGCGTTGCGCACGCCTTCCATGCTGACTTCGAGTGGCTGATTCACATCCACCGACGCATCGAACAGGAAGAGCGCCGTCTGCGACTGGCCCTGTTGAATGCGTTGCTCGCCGAAGCCCGGGGTCAATGGAATTATTTCCGCGCGGAAGTCGCGCCCGGAGCTCGTTATCACTACCTCTGAAGGGCTGAACCGGACGTCCGGCTCCAGTGCGCTGAAAGACACATACCAGATTGAGAAACGCTCGCTCCCTGTGGACATGCGCAAGCGCTCGATGCGGTCGCGGTGCGCCGCCAGTACATCACGCATGCTCTTGTACGAGTCCGGAGCCAGCAGCTCAATCACGGATTCGTCGAGGGGAAACATGCGGACTGAGACACCGCGAAATTGTAGGCGCAGGGAGATAGCATCCTGTCTGAGTGATCCTTTGCCCGCCAGCGATGCTTGCGTGCGCGTGCTGTCTCGCGCTGCGGTCGTTGCGGGAACAGTGCCGGTTCCGGTAGCACACGCCGCGATGCAAATGAGTGCAACTACCGCAATTGGGACACTCATGGCAGCACTCGGGGCGGTTGTGCTACAAGGGACATCACTGCGGCCGCCAGTTCATCGCGTCCCTCACCGGTAATAGCACTGAACGGCACCACCTGATCAGGATCAAGTCCGAGCCACTTCTCGATCGCGGCAACCCGTTCCGCGGCACGCTTTGCGGACAGCTTATCCACTTTCGTCACAGCGATGAGCACCGGAAGTTCAAGATCGGCGAGAAACCCGATCATGTGCATATCATCATCCGACGGATCACGACGCACATCGAGCAGGACAACGACGCCGCGCAGCGCCTTGCTCTTGCGAACATACCCCTCGATGAGCGGCCGCCAGCTGCTCTTCGCTTCCATTGACACGCGTGCATAGCCGTAACCAGGAAGATCCACCAGCACGAAATTCTCGTTTACACTGAAGAAGTTAATCTCGCGAGTCCTTCCAGGGGTGCGGCTCACTCTCGCGATCTTCCTGCGACGCACGAGCTTGTTGAGGAGCGACGATTTGCCCGAGTTGGATCTTCCCGCGAAGGCAACCTCGGGA
The DNA here is from genome assembly GCA_964556695.1 of uncultured Gemmatimonadales bacterium. Taxonomy (GTDB): domain Bacteria; phylum Gemmatimonadota; class Gemmatimonadetes; order Gemmatimonadales; family Gemmatimonadaceae; genus CAZKXZ01. Next base: position 3,123 of record CAZKXZ010000038.1, on the reverse strand, counting down.
AGGTCTCCGGAGGGATTGAAGCCACCAGCGGCGGTAAGTCCCCCGAGAAATTCAATGCTCTTCACGACAAGAGGGTCGCGTTCCGCCTCTCGCTGCATCAGTGGGTCAGCGGTTGCGCCGGCTCCGTGATGGTATCAATGCGAGCGGACGCCGCGGGGCGCCGCAGTGCGATATCGAGCACCTCATCCATCGTTTTGACCGGATGAAAGGTCAGCTCTTTCTGGACTTCCTCGGGAAGCTCCTCGATATCACGCGCGTTTCCGTGGGGAATGATCACACGGAGAATTCCATTGCGATGCGCGGCCACCGCTTTCTCCTTGAGGCCGCCAATTGCCAGTACTCGACCCCGCAGAGTGATCTCGCCGGTCATCGCCATGTCTCCACGAATGGGCAGACCGGTGAGCGCGCTGACGATCGCAGTCGCAATGGCAATTCCTGCGGAGGGACCATCCTTGGGCGTCGCGCCCGCGGGAATGTGCACGTGCAAGTCGCGGTTGCGATGGAAGTCCTTATCGATCCCGAGTGTGCGTGCCCGCATGCGCGCGTAACTGAGCGCTGCGTTGGCTGACTCCTTCATTACATCGCCCAGCGTTCCAGTCAGCTGCAAGCGTCCACGTCCGTTCACCGATGCGACCTCAATCTCGAGGACCTCTCCGCCAACCTGCGTATATGCAAGGCCCATCGCCACCCCAACCTTGTCCTCGAGCGACGCGCTGTCCTCGTCGTACGCAGGAACGCCCAGGTACTGGCGCAGGTCGTCAACTTTCACTGTTATCTGTGAAGTTTCTCCCGGAACCTCCGCGGCACGTTTGCGCGCGAGTTTGCGCGACAGGCGTGCGAGCCTGCGTTCCAGTTCGCGCACTCCCGCCTCGCGCGTGTACTGCCGCACCAGCGCCTGCATCGCGTCAACATTTACCACGACCGATTCTGGAGCGAGCCCGTTGGAGTGCAACTGGCGGGGAAGGAGAAATCGCCGCGCGATTGCCAGTTTCTCCTGTTCCAGATAACCGGCAAGGCGGATGATCTCCAGCCTGTCCTTCAGAGCCTCGGGTATTCCCGATAGTGTGTTCGCCGTGGTGATGAACAGCACCTGCGAGAGATCATAGTCGACCTCGAGGTAGTGGTCGTTGAAGGCCTTGTTCTGCTCCGGATCGAGAACTTCCAGCAGGGCAGCCGCGGGATCGCCGCGCCAATCACTTCCCAGTTTGTCGATCTCGTCGAGGAGGATCACGGGATTCACAACTTCGGCGCGGCGCATGGCCTGGATCACCCGTCCCGGCATCGAACCTATATAGGTACGACGGTGTCCCCTGATTTCCGCCTCGTCGCGCACACCGCCGAGTGACATGCGCACGAACTTGCGCCCCAGGGCGCGGGCGATGGAGCGTCCCAGCGATGTCTTGCCCACACCGGGCGGTCCCACAAGGCAGAGCAGCGGTCCTTCAAGTCTTCCCACTAGAGACAGCACCGCGATGAAATCAAGGATGCGATCCTTCACTTCTTCCAGCCCATAGTGATCCTCATCGAGAACCTGGCGCGCATGCTCCACGTCGACAACGTCATCGGTTCGCTCTGTCCAGGGCAGTGCGATGATCCAGTCGACGAAATTCCGACCTACTGTTGATTCGGGCGAGAGCGGGGAAGTGCGCCGCAGCTTACGCAATTCGCGCATGGCACGAGTGTGAATCTCCGGCGGAAGTGCCTTGCGCTCCAGCTGGTTCTGCATCTCACTGAAATCGTCCGAATCTTCTTCGCCCAGCTCACGGTGAATCGCCTTGAGCTGTTCCTGCAGATAGAACTCGCGCTGGTTCTGGAAAAGTGAACCACGCACATCGTCATCTATCTTTTTCTCGAGGCGCATCAACTCGATTTCGCTGGCGAGCGATTCCGCGAGCTGATCGAACAGGTCTCCGATTTCGTCGAGCTCCAGCAGTCGCTGGCGCACTGCGTGCTTGAGGGAAATGTGCGCCGCAATCGCGAACGCCTGGCGCTGCGGCGATTCCAGCGAATTGATCAGCCCCACAACTTCCGGCGGAAGCCTGCGCGAGAGCGCTACGTATTCCTCGAACTGCGAGAGAACATTGCGGACGCGGGCCTGGTCTTCCTTGTCCTCATCGGTTTGTTCGAATGGTGCAGGCTCAATAACTGCGCGCAGCAGTTCCGCGGAGGGCGCATATCTCGTGACCCGCGCGCGCGCGACTCCTTCGACAAGCACCTTGGTGGCACCGCTGGACTGCCGAACCACCTGAAGGATTCGCGCCACGACGCCGACGCGATAAAGGTCGGCCGATGCGGGGTCCTGCACCTCGGGGCTGCGCTGTGCCACCAGAAGTATGAAGCGGCTTTCCGATGCAGCGTCCACTGCGGCGAGCGACGCCGCCCGCCCCACCAGAAGTGGGATGACAACGTGCGGAAAAACAACGAGGTCGCGAAGCGGGAGTACCGGTAGCCGCTCGTCGACCTCGAAGGTTTCAGAATCCCTGTAAAAGGTGAGCGATGTCAACCTGTTCAGGCTTCCTTCTTCTGGCGTTTGGGCGAGATCTCGAGGAGCGGCGGAGTTCCGTTCATCACAGTCGCCTCGGTGACCTTCACTTCCGTCACATCATCCTGACTGGGAAGCTGAAACATCACGTCGCACAATAGTTCTTCAACTATGGCACGCAGCCCGCGCGCACCGGTGCCGCGCTTGATGGCTTTCTTCGCGATCGCCTTGAGCGCGCCTTCCTCGAATGTGAGCTTGACGCTCTCGAGGTCGAAGAGCTTGGCATACTGTTTCGTGAGAGCGTTCTTGGGCTCCTTGAGGATCCGAACCAATGCGATTTCATCAAGCGTCTGAAGCGCGACCGAGACAGGTAGCCGTCCCACCAATTCCGGAATGAGTCCGTAGCGAAGCAGATCGTCTGGCTCGGTTTCATCGAATGGACTGGTCTCGATCAGCGTAGCGCGGCCACTCGCGACCTCTTCCTTGCTGAAACCAATCTGCCGGCGACCGGTGCGGGCTTCGATAATCTTTTCCAGGCCGTCGAAGGCGCCGCCGCAGATGAACAGGATATCCTTCGTATTGATCTGGATGTATTCCTGCTGCGGGTGCTTGCGACCACCCTGCGGTGGCACCGAGGCCAC